>NZ_LMIH01000005.1:177867-374426 GCF_001428645.1 Acidovorax sp. Root217 | reverse complement strand
TCTTTGGCGAAGCAAAGAACAAGTACCTCGGCCGCCGGGCCGAGACCCGGCCTCCGCCCTCAATCAAGGCAGGCAGCAACCATTAGCTCAACAAACGCGAGGCAGAATCAGGGATCAAACCTTGCTGAAATCCGGCTTGCGCTTCTCCATGAACGCCGAAAACGCCTCGCGCGCAGCAGGCTCGCGCAGCATGCGCCCAAAGCTCGCGCCCTCTTCCGCCATGCGCTCCAGCACCGGCTGAATCTGCCCCATCTTCATCAACCGCTTGGTCTCGATCAACGCAGACAAGGGCTTCGCAGCCAGCTTCTTCGCCTGCGCCTGCGCGATGCCATTGCACTCCGTCGGCGGCACCACGCGGTTCACCAGCCCCACTTCCAGCGCAGCCTCGGCCATGAAGGGCTCGCCCAGCAGCAAGGCCTCTGCGGCACGGTGGTACCCCATCATCTGCGGCACCAGCAGACTCGACGCCGCCTCGGGGCACAGGCCCAGGTTCACGAAGGGCATGGAGAACGCCGCGTTGTCACCCGCGTAGACCAGGTCGCAATGGAACAGCATCGTCGTGCCGATGCCCACCGCCGGGCCGCATACGGATGCGATGACGGGCTTGGGAAACGCGGCAATGCCATGAAGGAAGCGGAACACGGGCGAATCCTGCGTGGCCGGTGGCTGCTGCAAGAAGTCGCCGATGTCGTTGCCGGCGCTGAAGATCGCCACATCGCCCTGGAACACCACCACGCGCACGGCAGCATCCGCTTCGGCCGCAACCAGTGCATCGGCCATGGCCGCGTACATGGTGGTGGTGATGGAGTTCTTCTTGTCCACCCGGTTGAAGGTGATGGTGGTGACACCGGCTTCGGTGTGGACGAGGATGTCTTGGGTGGAGGCGGTCATGGCTGGAATCTCGGGGTTCGGGGTGAGTGGGGCATCGAAGGGCAGATGCGGTGGGCGCAGGATACTGGGTGCTGCCTCGCATCCATCCATCATTCCTTGTAATAAACGATCTGGTGGCTCGTGGCCAGCATGGTGCCGGCCTCGTTCCACAACTGGGCGGTCTGGTCGAAGAAGCCGTTGCGGAACTCCTGGCCGCGCGCCTGGCCCAGCAGGTGGCCGGTGCCGGTGGCTTGCAATTGCTCCGCACTGGCGTGGAAATACACGGTGATGGACACCGTGCCCGCCGGCACGCGGCGCGCGCGGCGCAGCCAGACGCGCGGGTAGAACACATCGGCCAGGGCTGCGAGCGACAGAAAATCCAGCGGCCGTGGTGGCGCATCGCGCATCCACAACTGCGTGGTGCTGTGGTCTCCGCTGCCATCCCAGGTGTTGGGGATGGGACCTTTCAACGGGCGCATTTCATAGCGGTTGATCCACTCCACCCCTTGCCGGGCAATGGGCGCCAGCTCGCCGGGCGGTGTCACCTCGGGCATGGGCAGGTCCCCCACGCTCCAGGTCTCGCGGCGCACAGCCGTCACCGCCGTGCCGGTGGTGGTCACCACCAGCGCACCCTCGGCATCGGCCTGCAGGATGGACAGTGTCCAGTGCTGGGTGGAGCGGTTGGTGCGCACGGGCACGGCCTGGATGGTGAAGGCGCCCTCCACCAAGGCCCCCGCGTAGTTGACGGTGAGCGACAGCGGATCGCCCAGCCGGTCCGGGTGCAAAAGGATGGCATTCAGCAGGCTGGCCGCCGTGATGCCGCCAAACGGACCGACCATGTTCCAGTAACCGGGGTGGGTCTGCCCCTGGTACCGCCCCAGGGCACCAGCGCTGGTGGACAGCTGCAGCGCTTCGTCGAGCGGGTGGCGGTGTTGGTCGGCGGGTGTTGCCGAAGCGTGGTCGCTGACGTGCGGGGTCTTGGTGCTGGTCATGCGCTGAGTGTGCCGCGAATTACGGGACTACACCGTCGTGCCGGTGACTGTGGCCGCACCCAGCCCCGCCAGCAAGGCCGCCGCCGCGCGCGGCCACAGGCTGCTGCTGAACTGGTCGCGAAAGAAACCGAAATGCCCGATGCGGCGCACCTGCAGATCCGCAGGGGTGATGCTCTCGACCCGGCGCTCGGTGTTGGCATACAGGTTGACCAGGTTGTGCGTGCCGCGCAGCGTCATGAGTTCGTCGTCGCTCATCGACAGGGCCAGCACCGGAAAGCGCACGGCCCCGTAGCTCTGTGCCACGGCAGCCCCTTCGGCCCCCACACTGTAGGCCGGGTTCAGGCACCAGCGGCGCCATTGCAGGATCACGCCGGCCGGCAGGTCGCCGACCTTCTTGAGCGTGCGCCCCGGAAAATAACCGCACAGCCGCGTGGCCAGCGGCACCAGCACCCACCAGAAATACGGAACGATGCGCTTGAGCTGCGGCGCATTGTCGCGCCAGTACCCACTGCCCGCCGCCACGCTGAGCAGCCCATCGACCTGCGCCGGGTTGCGCAACAGCCCCGGCAACTGTGCACCCAGGCTGTGCCCCAGCAGGTACAGCGGCGACGCAGGCAGCGCCGCCTTGGCAGCCGAAATCACGGCCTCGTAGTCCTGCGCCCAGTCGAACAGATCCGCCTTCACGGCCCGCATAGGACCCTGCAGCGAATCCCCATGCCCCCGGTAGTCGAACGTGGTGACCCGAAACCCCTGCTGCGCCAACCAGCGCGCAAACGCTTCATAAAACGCCTGCCGCACCCCCATGGCCCCGCCAATCACGACGCTGGCGCGAGCGGCAACACCGCCCTCGGGCTCGTACACGCGCAGCGCCAACGGCACCCCGCCAACCACCTGCAAAGTCTGCTTGTCCATGTCCGTCTCCTGTGAAGACCGATCTGCGCCGGTTCAATGGAAAACACTTCAAACAATCCCGCTCTTCAAACCCCGCCCTCAAGGGCGTAGCGAGCGGGATGAGCTGCTAGGCGGACGGAGCGGAGCCACCGGAACGTACTGGAGGTACGTGAGGATGGCGAGCACCGCCCAACGACGCAGATCGCCCGCTCGGTAGCCAGTTAAACAGCCTCGAAGATGCCGGCGGCGCCTTGTCCCATGCCTACGCACATCGTGACCATTCCGTACTTGAGCTTGTTGCGCTTGAGCGCATGCACCACCGTGGCCGAGCGGATCGCCCCCGTCGCCCCCAGCGGATGCCCCAGCGCAATCGCGCCGCCCATCGGATTGACCTTGGAGGCATCGAGCCCCAGCGTGTTCATCACCGCCAGCGACTGCGCCGCAAAGGCTTCGTTCAGTTCGAACCAGTCGATGTCCTCGTGCTTGAGGCCGGCGTAGCGCAGCGCCGCAGGAATCGCCTCGATCGGGCCGATGCCCATGATGTGCGGCGGCACGCCCTTGGCGGCATAGCTCACGAAGCGCGCCAGCGGCGTCAGGCCGAAGCGCTTGACGGCGGCCTCGCTGGCCAGGATCAGCGCACCGGCGCCGTCGCTGGTCTGCGAGCTGTTGCCGGCCGTGACGGAGCCGCGCGCGGCGAACACCGTCTTCAACTTGGCCAGGCCTTCGAGCGTGGTGTCGGGGCGTGCGCCTTCGTCCAGGCTCACGGTGCGGCTCTTGGCGATCGACTCGCCGGTTTCCAGGTTGGCCGTGCGGTCAGTCACTTCGATGGGTGTGATCTCGTCGGCAAAGTAGCCGGCCTTCTGCGCGGCCAGGGCCTTCAGGTGCGACTGCAGCGCGAATTCGTCCTGCGCGTCGCGGCTGACCTTCCACTGCTGGGCGACCTTTTCGGCCGTGAGGCCCATGCCGTAGGCAATGCCCACGTCGCCTTCGCGCTCGAAGATCGAGGGCGACAGCGAGGGCGAGTTGCCCATCATGGGCACCATGCTCATGCTTTCCACGCCGGCGGCGATCATCACGTCGGCCTCGCCCACGCGGATGCGGTCTGCCGCCATCTGCACGGCCGACAGGCCCGATGCGCAAAAGCGGTTGACGGTGATGCCGCCCACGCTGGTGGGCAGGCCGGCCAGCACGGCGCCGATGCGCGCGACGTTCAGCCCCTGCTGGGCTTCGGGGATCGCGCAGCCGCAGATGATGTCCTCGATGGCCTTGGGATCGAGGCCGGGCACTGCGGCCAGCGCTGCCTTGAGCGTGGTCGCCAGCAGGTCGTCAGGCCGGGTGTTGCGGAAGAAGCCGCGGTGCGAACGCCCGATGGGCGTGCGCGTGGCAGCAACGATGTAGGCTTCCTGGACTTGTTTGGCCATGGTGGTGAAACTCCTTCAATTCTTGGCTGGGCGGCTGGAGGGAATCCAGGCCCAGGTAAATGCACATTCGACCGGCTCGGCGCCGGCCTCATCGGTCACGGTGACGGTGACCTGGACCTCGCCCTTGTCACTGGCCTGCATGGCGGCGCGCTGCTCGGCGCTGAGCACGGCCACGGCCTTGAGGCCGCCCGTGGCGCGCTTGCGAAAGGCCATGCTGAGCTCCTTGGCCAGCGGGATGCAGTCGTCGCGCACGTTCATGCCCACGACCATGCCGGTGGCCGTCTCGGCCAGCAGGTTCATGGCCGAGGCGTGCACGCCACCGATGTGGTTCTGCACCCGGTGATCGTTGGCCAGGTGCACCTCGACCCGTTCGGACGTGAGCGACACGAACTTCACCCCGGCCGTTCCCGTGAAGGGAACGGCGCGGCGCAGGATGATGTTCTGCACGAAGCCGCGCATGAAGGCCGGGGCTTCGTCCAGCCGCATCAGCGAGCGCTGCAGCTTGTTCGGCGGGCGGGTGGTGGTCTCGCTCATCGTGGCTGGCCTGGTCAATCAGTTGCGCACGGGCTTGCCGGTGGACAGCATCCCGAGGATGCGCTCCTGCGTCTTGGGGTGCTCGATGAGCGCGCAGAACGCCTTGCGCTCCAGCGTCATCAGGTACTCCTCGCTCACCAGGGTGCCGGCATCCACGTCACCGCCGCAGACCACTTCGGCGATCAGGCCGGCGATATGGAAGTCGTGCTGGCTGATGAAGCCGCCGTCGCGCATGTTGACCAGCGAGCCCTTGATGGTGGCGATGCCGCTGCGGCCGACCACCGGGAACAAGCGCTTGGCGGGCGCACGCCAGCCGCCCTTGGCCAGGGACTTGGCCTCGTTGATGGCCACGAACAGCAACTCATCCTTGTGCGGCACGATCACGTCGCTGTCGAGCAGGTAGCCGAGCTTGCGCGATTCGAGCGCGCTGGTGCCCACCTTGGCCATGGCCGCAGCGGTGAAGCCTTCGGTCAGGAAGGGCAGGATGTCCTTGCCCGTGGAGGTGGCCGCGTTCTCGGCCGCGCGGCGGGCGATGTAGGTCAGGCCGCCGGCGCCGGGCACCAGGCCCACGCCGACCTCGACCAGGCCGATGTAGCTTTCCATGTGCACCACACGGCGGGCCGAGTGCACGGCCAGCTCGCAGCCACCGCCCAGTGCCAGGCCGCGCACGGCAGCGACCACAGGCACGTTGGCATAGCGGATGCGCAGCATGGTGTTCTGCAGCTCGGCCTCTGCCCCCTCGATGGCGCTCACGCCCGCCACCATGAAGGCGGGCAGCATGGCCTGCAGGTCGGCTCCGGCGCTGAAGGGCTCGTCGCCCGACCAGATCACCACGCCTTCGTAGTCCTTCTCAGCGATGTCCACGGCCTGGGCCAGGCCTTCGGCCACGTCGGGGCTGATGGCGTGCATCTTGGTCTTGATGCTGGCGATCACGATGCCGGTGCCAGGGGCGCGGTCAGCGCCCTCCAGCGTCCACAGGCGAATCGCATCGTCCTCGTGCAGCGTGGTGCCGGCGGTGGCGAAGTCGGGCAGCGCCTCGCCGAGCAGCTTCTCGGGGAAGTGCTGGCGCTCGTACACGGGCAGCGCACGGCGCGCGATGAACTTCTGCGCCGATGCGCTCCACGAGCCCTGTGCGGTGTGCACGCCACCGGCCTCGGCCACGGGGCCCTTGAACACCCACTCGGGCAGCGGCGCCTTGGACAGCGCCTTGCCGGCGTCGATGTCTTCCTGGATCATCTTCGCCACGTCGAGCCAGCCGGCTTCCTGCCAGAGCTCGAAGGGGCCTTGCTTCATGCCGAAGCCCCAGCGCATGGCCTGGTCTACGTCGCGCGCGTTGTCGGCAATGGTGCCGAGATGCACCGCTGCATAGTGAAAGCTGTTGCGCAGGATGGCCCAAAGGAACTGGCCCTGTGCGCCCTCGGCGTTGCGCAGCAGGCGCAGGCGCTCGGCGGCGGGCTTCCTGAGCATGCGGCCGTACACCTCGTCGGCCTTCTGGCCGCCGGGCACGTACTCTTCGCTCTCCAGGTCAAAGCGCAGCACGTCGCGCCCGACCTTCTTGTAGAAGCCGGCCTTGGCCTTCTGGCCCAGGTTGCCCAGTTCGAGCAGCTTCTTGAGCACAGCGGGCGTACCGAAGCTGGCGTAGAACGGGTCGCTCTTGTCGTCCAGGTTGTCCTGCAGCGTCTTGATGACGTGGGCCATGGTGTCGAGGCCCACCACGTCAGCGGTGCGGAAGGTGCCGCTCGACGCGCGGCCGAGCTTCTTGCCCGTGAGGTCGTCTACCACGTCATAGGTCAGGCCGAAGTTCTCGACTTCCTTCATGGTCGCCAGCATGCCGGCAATGCCCACGCGGTTGGCCACGAAGTTGGGCGTGTCGTGGGCGCGCACCACGCCCTTGCCCAGGCCGCTGGTGACGAAGGCTTCGAGCTGGTCGAGCACTTCGGGCGAGGTCGTGGGCGTGTTGATCAGCTCCACCAGCACCATGTAGCGCGGCGGGTTGAAGAAGTGGATGCCGCAAAAGCGTGGCTTGATGCTTTCGGGCAGGGCCTCGGAAAGCTTGGTGATAGACAGGCCCGAGGTGTTCGATGCCACGATGGCATGCGGCGCGACGAAGGGCGCAATCTTCTTGTACAGGTCGAGCTTCCAGTCCATGCGCTCAGCAATGGCCTCGATGATGAGGTCGCAGTCGCGCAGTTGCTCCAGGTGCTCTTCGTAGTTGGCCTGGCCGATCAGCGCGGCGTCGTCCGCCACGCCCAGGGGCGAGGGCTTGAGCTTCTTGAGGCCTTCGACGGCACGGGTGACGATGCCGTTCTTCGGGCCTTCCTTGGCCGGCAGGTCGAACAGCACCACGGGCACCTTGACGTTGACCAGGTGCGCAGCGATCTGCGCGCCCATCACGCCCGCGCCCAGCACGGCGACTTTCTTCACTTGGAATCTTGACATCGGTATTTCTCCTGGGGGGCGGCAGCGTCGTGGCGCCTCCGTTGTTGCACACGCCGGCAGGGGCCGGTGCGTGCGGTTGTCTTTCTTTGCTTACTGGACCCGCACCCAGGTCTGCGTGCGGCCAAAGGGGCCGATGGAGCCGCGCACCTCGAGCTTCTTGCCGCCCTCGATGGGTGCCATGCGCAGCGTGTAGTTGCGGCCGTTCTCTGGGTCGAGAATCTTGCCGCCCTCCCACACGTCCTTGCCATCGGCCTTCTTGGCGCCGCGGATGAGCTCCAGGCCCAGCAGCGGCTTGCCCTTGCGGTCATCGCTGCACTCCGCGCACACCTCGTCGGGCTTGGCGTCCTTGGCCAGGCGCTTTTCCAGCACGCCGGTCAGGGCACCGCCACCCGCGTCGCGGATGCGGATCTCGGCCTTGGCCTCGCCGGTCTTGTCGTCAACGTTGCGCCACAGGCCTTCGGGCGTCATCTGCGCCCAGGCCGGTGCCGCGAGGGCGACGAACGCAAGGGCGGCTGTTGCTGCTTTGTACATGGACGCTGCTCCGTAGTTCAAGAGGTCGGGATCCGAAGGCCAGCGACTCAAGCCAGGGCCAGGTCGGTGTCCATCAGCACCTTGCTGCCGGCGCGGGCCGTGCGCATCAACGTCGCCGTCTCGGGGAAGAGCTTGGCGAAGTAAAAGCGTGCTGTCTGCAGCTTGGCCTGGTAGAACGGGTCGGTGTTGCCGGCAGCGATCTCACGCAGGGCGACCTGGGCCATGCGGGCGAACAGGTAGCCGAACACCAGATGGCCAGCCACGCGCAGGTAGTCCACAGCGGCAGCACCCACTTCGTCGGGGTTCTGCAGGCCCTTGAAGCCGATCTCGGTGGTGAACTTGGTCATCTGGTCGGCCAGATAGGCGACGGGGTTGATGAACTCGGCCATCTTCTCGTTCACGCCTTCTTCCTCGACCAGCTTGCCCACCAGCTTGCCGAACTTCTTGAGCGAGGCGCCGTTGTTGCCCAGGATCTTTCGGCCCAGCAGGTCCAGCGACTGGATGGTGTTGGTGCCTTCATAGATCATGTTGATGCGGTTGTCGCGCACATACTGCTCCATGCCCCATTCCTTGATGAAGCCATGGCCGCCGAAGACCTGCATGCACGCATTGGTGGCAATGTGGCCGTTGTCGGTGATGAAGGCCTTGACGATGGGCGTGAGCAGGGCCACGAGCTCCTCGGAGTCCTTGCGCACCTTCTCGTCGGCGTGGCCGTGGGCCTTGTCCAGCAGCAGCGTGCAGAAGATCTGCAGCGCGCGGCCGCCTTCGGCATAGGCCTTGGCCGTGAGCAGCATCTTGCGCACGTCGGGGTGCACGATGATCGGATCGGCATCCTTGTCCTTGGCCTTGGTGCCCGACAGGCTGCGCATCTGGATGCGGTCCTTGGCGTAGGCCAGGGCGTTCTGGTAGGCCACTTCGGTCAGGCCCAGCGACTGGTTGCCCACGCCCAGGCGGGCGGCGTTCATCATCACGAACATGGCGGCCAGGCCCTTGTTGGGCTGACCCACCAGGGTGCCGATGGCGCCGTCGATGGCGATCTGCGCGGTGGCGTTGCCATGGATGCCCATCTTGTGCTCCAGGCCGGTGCAGAAGATCGGGTTGCGCTCGCCCAGCGAGCCATCGGCATTGATGTTGAACTTGGGCACCACGAACAGGCTGATGCCCTTGCTGCCCTTGGGCGCATCGGGCAGGCGTGCCAGCACCAGGTGGACGATGTTTGCGGCCATGTCGTGCTCGCCGGCCGAGATGAAGATCTTGTTGCCGGTGATCTTGTAGCTGCCGTCGGCCAGGGGTTCGGCCTTGGTGCGCAGCAGGCCCAGGTCGGTACCGCAGTGGGGTTCGGTCAGGCACATGGTGCCGGTCCACTCGCCGCTGGTGAGCTTGGGCAGGTACAGGGCCTTTTGCGCGTCGGTGCCGTGCGCGTGCAGTGCCTCATAGGCGCCGTGCGACAGGCCGGGGTACATGGTCCAGGCCTGGTTGGCCGAGTTCATCATCTCGTACAGGCACTGGTTGAGCACGAACGGCAGGCCCTGGCCGCTGTAGGCGGGGTCGCAGGAAAGAGCCGCCCAGCCGCCTTCGACGTACTTGGCGTAGGCGTCCTTGAAGCCCGTAGGGGTCTTCACCTCATGCGTGGCCTTGTCCAGCACGCAGCCTTCGGTGTCACCGCTGATGTTGAGCGGGAAGATGACCTCGGCAGCGAACTTGCCGGCTTCTTCGATCACGGCATTGATGGTGTCCACATCCACCTCGGCATGGGCCGGCAGGGCCTTCAGTTCGTCGCTGACCTTGAGCACTTCGTGCATGACGAATTGCATGTCGCGCAGGGGCGGCGTATAGCTGGGCATGGGGGTTACTCCTTGGATATGGTGGTTTGGTTGGAAACTTTGCGGCGTGCCGCAGCGGGTGCTGCGGCCACAGGTGCGGATGCCTGCGCGCTGTAGCGCGACAGGATGTTGCGAAAGCCCGTGACGGAGCGCGCCATGGAGCCGGGGGTTCGCAGAAAGCGCGCCTCGTAGTGCAGCGCGAGGATCAGACCGTGAATCTCGAAGAGCATCTGCTCTTCATTGGTGTCAGGGCGCAGCTCGCCGCACTCCTTGCACTGCTCGATGGCCCGGCGCATGGCGGCCAGCCAGGTGAGGACCGAGCTGGCCAGCGCGTCGCGCACGGGGCCGTTGCGGTCATCGAATTCGACCGCGCCACTGATGTAGATGCAGCCTGAATCGATCTCGATCGAGGTGCGCTTCATCCAGTTGTCGAACAATGCACTCAGGCGGCCCACGCCGCGCGGCGCCGACATGGCGGGGTAGAACACTTCCTGCTCGAAGCGCGTGTGGTATTCGCGGATGACGGAGATTTGCAACTCCTCGCGCGAGCCGAAGTGGGCAAACACGCCCGACTTGCTCATGCCCGTCACGTCGGCAAGTGCGCCAATCGACAGGCCTTCAAGCCCGATGTGCGTGGCCAGACCCAGCGCCGCCTCGACGATGACCGCCTTGGTATGCTGGCCTTTTTGCAGGGCGCGCCCCGTACCGCTGCGGGCGCGGGGGATGCGGGTGACCGCAGGAGAGTCGGAGGTGGCGGGCATGCGTGCAAATAAAAACGAACGTTCGTACTATTCTGCAGCAAATTCGCCCCACCGCCAAAAGCCTCTCCAAAAATAGGGAGACCGCACCAAAACTCTGTTGCACCGCAGCGACCTGCGGGCGCTGCGCCAATGGCGCTTACTTCTGGATCATCAGCGCCAGGCTGGCGTCGAGGTGTTCGGTGGGCAGGCGGCGAAAGCCCGAGCGCGCATAGCGCTGCAGGCGCCCCAGCGCAAACGCGGTGAGCACGCTGGCGGCCACTTGGGCGTCGACCGTGGGCGTGGCGGATGCTGCGCTGGCCGGCCGCAGGCACTGGCGCAGCGTGGACTCGATGCGGTCGAAGAACTGGTTCATGCGCTGCTGCAGGCGCTCGTGCTCGAACACCAGCGCATCGCCCACCATCACACGCACCATGCCCGGATTGCGCTCGCCGAACTGCAAAATCACCGCGACGATGCGGGCCGTCTGGCGCAGGCCCACTTCGGCCGGCTGGTCCGGATCGGGCACGTCGCGACCCGTGATCTGCTGCACGAGTGTGAACACGGACTGCTCGATGAAATCGATCAGCCCTTCGAACATCTGCGCCTTGCTGGCGAAATGCCGGTACAGCGCGGCCTCGCTGACGGAAAGCCGTGCCGCCAGTGCGGCGGTGGTGATGCGCTCCGCCCCCGGCTGCTCCAGCATGGTGGCCAGCATTTGCAGGATCTGTACTCGGCGCTCGCCGGGCTTGGGCCGCTTGCGCGTGGCAGGGCTGTCCTCTGCATCGGCGGTGCTGGCTGGCTCGGGAGGCGTGAAAAGATCGGACATGCGCAAAGAGGAAGTGAGTACGCCCCGGGGCTGGCAGCCCCAGAGCCCTGGGGCCTGTGGTCCCCACCACCTGGAACGCATGCCGGGGTAACAGCATGCCCAGTCTGCGGCAGGGCGTAAATCATGTATGGAAATGATTCTCGCACAGCCCCTGGGGAGCCCCAGGCCAGCAGCCCCGCTAGAGCGGAAACACCACAGTCACCACCAGACCACGGCCTTGCGCGCCGGTGCTCAGGGTCAGCGACGCGCGGTGTACGCGGGCAATCTCGTCGGCAATCGCCAGGCCCAGGCCCGTGCCCTCCCCCACCGTGCCCGGCACCCGGTAAAAACGCTGCATCACCCGGGTGCGCTCGGCATCGGGCACGCCGGGGCCATCGTCTTCCACCTGCAAAAAAACACGCGGCGGTCCGCTCTTGCCCTGGCGCATACCGCAGCGGATGGTAACGATGCCCGAGGGCGGGGTGTACTTGATGGCGTTGTCCACCAGGTTCGACAGCAACTCGCGCAGCAGCCAGCCGTGACCCGTGACGTGCACGGGTTGCACCTCCAGGCCCAGGTCCAGGCCCTTGCCGGTGGCGGGGTCGAGAAAGGTTTCGAGCAGGGTCTCGCACAGGTCCTTGAGGTCCACGCGCTGCGGCTGCTGGGCATCGAGGCTGCGCGCATCGGCGCGCGACAGGGCGAGCAACTGGTGCGCCAGCTGCGAGGTGCGGCGCGTGGCGTTGCGCAGCTTCTCGATCTGGTCCACGCCCAGCACGATGGCGCCCTGGGTACGGCCGTCGGTTGACACGGGGCCCTTCTTGTCCAGGCCAGTCGATGGCTGCCGCTGGGGCGCAGCCGCCTTGGCCATCATGGCCCAGGCCTCGACCTGGGCCTGCAGGCCTGCGAGCGGCGTGCGCAGCTGGTGTGCGGCGTCGGCCACAAAGCGGCGCTGCCCCTCGGCCTGGGCATTGACCAGGGCGAACAGGCGGTTGAGCGAGTGCACGAGCGGCCGCACCTCGGACGGCGAGGAGGCTTCGTCGATGGGACTCAGGTCGCGCGGCGAGCGGTGCTCCACGGCTTCGGCCAGGTCCACCAGCGGCTTGAAGGCCTGGCGCACAGCCCAGTGGATGGCCAGCGCGGCGGCGGCCACCAGCACCAGGTTGGGCAGCAGCACGCGCAGCAGCAGTTGCTGGGCCCATTGCTGGCGCGGGTCGGAACCATCGGCCAGGGCCACCACCATCTCGCCGGCCCCCGTGCGCCCGCGCTGCACGGCCACGCGGTAGGTCACGCCGCCGTACTCCATGCTGTGGAACTCGGGTGCCTGGGTGGTGGGCACGGCACTGTGCACCCAGTCGTCGCCCAGCAGCAGCTTGCCCGAAGGGTCGCGCACGCTGTAGCCCGAGAAGCCAGCGTTCTGGCGCAGAAAGTCCTCCAGCGGCGGGGCCAGCAGCAGCAGGGGCGGATCGTTGTCGCGAATGGCCGGGGCCAGCACCGAATCGGACAGGGCGGGCAACAGGCGCAGCAGGCGCTGGTCGTGCTGGCCGGCGGCCTCGTCCGCCGAGCGGTAGTCCAGCCAGACGCCGATGGTCGCCAGCGCGCACAGGGGCAGCACCAGCAGCAGTAGCAAGCGGTTGCGCAGGTCCGAGGTCATGGCACGCAGCCCGGGCCGTCGCGCAGGAGGGATCCGGGGTTCCATGGTCGGGGCTGTGAAAGAAGGGGTTCAGCCGGCCTGGAGTTCGAGCCGGTAACCGAACCCCCGGATGGAGCGCAGCGCCACGCCATGCGGCTCCAGCTTGCCACGCAGGCGGGAGACATACACCTCGACCGCGTTGGGCGTGATCTCCTTGTCCCAGCCGGTGAGCGCCTGCAGCAGCTTGTCCTTGCTGGCGGGCTTGGGCGCATTGATGAGCAGGTACTCCAGCACCGTCCATTCGCGCGGACCGAGTTCGATCACCTGCTCACCGGTATCGGAGCGGATGCTGGCGCGCCGGCCTGCCGTATCGAGCTCCAGGGGCCCGAAGCTGAGCACGGCGGTGGTGGCAGCCTGCGAGCGGCGCAGCAGGGCGCGCAGCCGCGCCAGCAGCTCGGGCAGTTCGAAGGGCTTGACCATGTAGTCATCGGCCCCCAGATCCAGCCCCTGCACCCGATCATGCAGGGCATCGCGCGCGGTGAGGATGAGCACGGGCATCGAAGGGCTGGCCATGTCCGGGCGGCGCAGGCGCCGCGTGAGTTCGAGCCCGTCCATGGCGGGCAGGCCGATGTCGATGATGGCCGCATCGAAGGATTCGACGCGCAGCACCTCTTCGGCGCGCTCGCCGCTGCCAACCCAGTCCACCGCGTAGCCGGCGTCGGACAGCCCCAGCTTGATGCCGCTGGCCACCATCACGTCGTCTTCGACCAGCAGCAGTCTCATGCCGTCACCAGAATCATCAATGGCTGCGGATCATCGTGCCGTAAGCCTGGTCGGTCAGGATTTCAAGCAGCATGGCATGGGGCACGCGGCCGTCGATGATGTGCACCGCATGCACGCCGGCCTTGGCCGCGTCCAGCGCGCCGGCGATCTTGGGCAGCATACCGCCGGAGATGGTGCCATCGGCAAACAGTGCGTCGATCTCGCGCGCTGTCAGGTCGGTGAGCAGCTTGCCCTGCTTGTCCAGCACACCGGGGGTGTTGGTCAGGAGCATCAGCTTCTCGGCCTGGAGCACGGTGGCCAGCTTGCTGGCCACCACGTCGGCATTGATGTTGTAGCTCTCGTTGTTCTCGCCGAAGCCGATGGGGCTGATCACGGGGATGAAGGCATCGTCCTGCAGCGCCTTGACCACGCTGGGGTCGATGGAGAGGATGTCGCCCACCTGGCCCACGTCATGCTCGATGCTCGGGTCTTTGGTATCGAGCAGCTTGAGCTTTTGCGCGCGGATCATGCCGCCATCGCGCCCGGTGAGGCCTACGGCCTTGCCGCCGGCCTGGTTGATCAGGCCCACGATGTCCTGCTGTACTTCGCCGGCCAGCACCCACTCCACCACTTCCATGGTTTCGGCATCGGTCACGCGCATGCCCTGGATGAACTCGCCCTTCTTGCCCAGGCGGTTCAGGGCCGTCTCGATCTGGGGACCGCCACCGTGGACCACCACAGGGTTCATGCCCACGAGCTTGAGCAGCACCACGTCTTCGGCGAAGTCGGCCTGCAGGGCCGGGTCGGTCATGGCGTTGCCGCCGTACTTGATGACAATGGTCTTGCCATGGAACTTGCGGATATAGGGCAGCGCCTGGGCCAGTATTTCAGCCTTGTCGCGGGGCGCAATCGAGAGAAGATCGGTCATGGGGGCGTGCCATCAAGAGAAAACGAGGATGCGCAAATTGTGCCGCATTCGCGGGCCGGTCTGGCAAGCAGTGCCTGCGCGCCGTCCAAGGAACTGGCGCGGCCCATGCCACACCCCTTGCAAAGCCCCCGGGGAAGACGCGAAGCGTCTCAGGGGCCAGCCGGCTATCTACGCAGCCAGTCAGGTACCTTGAAGCGCACGATGGCCAGATAGGCCACCACGTAGCTGATGACGAAAAGCCAGCAGAAACCCATCAGCACCAAGGTGTTGTTCCAGAACAGGATAGCGGGCACCACGGTGAGCAGCGTGAAGCCCCACAGATAGGGCGAGGTGCGGTTGTTGCGCATGAGCACGCGGCGCGACTCGTCGTCGTGGAACACCCCGCGCACGATGCGCCGGTAGATCAGTTGGTGGAAATGCAGGGCGTCGGCCACCCCGGGCGAAACGCCGCGAACCGCCTTGCGGTAGATCGAGAACACGGTCTCCCAAACCGGGTAGATCAAGAGCAGCATGGGGAACCAGGGAGAGACATCGGCATTGCGCTGTACCAGGGAGATACTGGCCAGGGCAATGACGACGCCCCATACATAGGCCCCGCCATCGCCGGCAAACAGCATGCCTCGCGGGTAGTTCCACACCAGGAAGCCCCCTGTGGCGGCGGCGGTTGTGACCAGTAGCGCCGCCAGGGAGCGGTCCCCGACCTGCAGGGCCACGTGCGCCAGGGCCAGGCAGACGATGATGGCGACCATGCCGGCCAGGCCGTTGTAACCGTCGATGATGTTGAAGGCATGGGGCAGGCCCGCCACGGCCAGCACCACGATGGCCAGGCCCAGCCAGGGGCAGGCCGATAGCAGCATGTCAACCCAGGGCAAACCGATGCGGGGAACGGAAAGATCCAGCAGGAAGATGGCCAGGAGCCCCGAGGCGCCGGTCAGCGCCAGGCGGTAGCGCACGGCCAGCCGCTGGGTCATGTCCTCGGCAATGCCGCCGAGCACGGCGGGCAAAAGCACCAGCAACCAGCTGCCAACCCACCAACCGAGCCGCAGGGAGCCGGGGTCGCCCAGGAAAGACTGCAGCATGCCCAGGCCCCAGGCGCTTGCCAGGCCCAGCAGCAAGGCTGCGCCCCCCAGGCGCGGTACGTCCCCCATGTGGAAACGCTGGGGCATGCCATTGCCATACGCAGATGCATGACCCCGCACCCAGCGTACGACGAACCCTGCAGCCATCGCCGCCACCAGAAAACCCACCACGGACAACCAGATCATGAGGCGCCAATCGTAACTGCAGGGACCGTGTCGTTGCGTAACCTCATGTACCCCGGCGTGCCGCCGGTCACACAATCCGTCCGGGCACCAGACAATAGAAATGCGTCTCGCTTCGGATGAGGCACGCCGCGAGGAACCCCTCCCACTTGCCAGCGACCACCGGCAAGAGAGGCATTTGCGGGGCTACGGCTGCGGGTCAGAGGGCCAGCCAGGCATTGATTTCCGATACGCTGGCCGCACGCTCGTCCCCCGCCAGAGATTGCAGGCGCAGGCGGGAGGCCACGTACAGATAGCGGGCCTGGGCCAGATCGCGCAGCGCTGTGGTCTTTTGCTGCTCGGCGTTCAGCACGTCGAGCGTGGTGCGGGCGCCGGCCTTGAACGACATCTGGTTGGACAGCACGGCCTGCTCGGCCGAGCGCACGGCCTGCTCCAGGGCACTGATGCGCAGTACGCCCTCGGTCATGCCGCGGAATTCGCGGTGCACCCGCACGCTCAGGTCCAGGCGCGTGGCCTCCAGCAGCTCACGGGCCCGCTCTGCACTGGCGACCGCCTGGCGCACCGTGGAGTTGACATAGCCACCGGAATAGATCGGAACGGTCAGTTGCAAGCCTACGGACTTGTTGTCATAGCGCGAATTCACGTTGGTCACGCTGTCGCTGCTGTTGCGCGACCACTGCGCCACCGCATCCAGTGTAGGCTTGTGCCCTGCCTTGGCCTTGTCGATCTCGAAGGTCGCTGCCTCCAGCCGCGCTCGCAGGGCCTTCACATCAGGGCTGGCCTGCTCGGCACGGGCAATCCAGTCTTCCACCAGGCTGGGGGTGGGCGCCCCTGGCGTGAAACGCGCCAGATCCAGCCGCGCTAGGGTTCCCAAGGGCTGCCCCGTGATGGTCTCCAGCTTGCGGCGGGTGAACTCCACGTTCTGCTGGACTTCGAGCTCCTGCGCATAGGTCAGGTCCAGCCGGGCCTGGGCCTCGTCGATGTCGGTGCGCGTGCCACTGCCTGCCGCAAAGCCCTTCTTGGCCGCATCGAGCTGGGTGGTGTAGGTGCTTTTCTGCGAGCTGACAAGAGCGAGTTGCTCCTCGGCCAGGAGGGCTTCGAAGTAGGCTTCGCCCACACGCACCACGAGACTCTGCTCGGCGCTTTCCAGCGTGGCATCTGCATCCTTCACCACCGCCTCGGCCTGCTTGACCAGCGCGCCGATGAACGGGCGGTACAGCGGCTGGCGAATGGTCAGCCCCTGGTTGCCGCTGTAGTACTTGTTATCTGTTGTGACCGGCTGACCCAGAATGTTCTGGGTTTCGCTGGTGAGGTCGTTCTTGTTGCGGCCCGCAGTGAAAGAAACGTTGGGCAGCCGCTGCGCTTTCGCCTGGGGCAATTGCTCGCGGTTGGCATCGGCCGCGGCACGGGAGGAGCGGATGGTCGCATCGTTGGCCAGCGCGGCTTCATAGGCCTGGCGCAGGTCGATGGACCAGGCGGGCGCTGCCGCCAGCAGCCCGGCCACGGCAGCGGCCATGCAGGTCAGGCGGGATGCATATCCGCGCCGGGCGCAGCCCGCAGGCAGGATGGCATATTGCAAAGTCATTGCATCACTCCTCGGTCATGGACGCCGCCAGCCGCTTGGTCAGCGGGTGCAGCAGATAGGTCAGCATCGAGCGTTCGCCGGTCTTGAAGATGACCTCCACGGGCATGCCCGGTTGCAGTTGGCGCGTACCCAGTTTCTTGAGGCCTTCGGGCGTCACCTGGATGCGCGCCAGGTAATAGCTGACATTGGTTTGCGGCTCGACCAGCAAATCGGCGGAGATGGACACCACTTTGCCCCCCACCACCAGCTGGGGCGAATGGGCAAAGGACGAGAACCGCACATCCACCGGCAACTCTGAACGCACGCGGTCAATCAGGTGCGGAGCCACATGCGCCTCCAGCAGCAGCGAGGCATCCTTGGGCACGATGTCCATGAGCTTTTGCCCCGGCGAAATAACGCCGCCCACAGTCTGGACAGCAAGGCCCACCACTTGGCCGGATGCAGGCGCCTTGATTTCGGTGCGCCCTAGGTCATCAGTGACAGCATGCAGTTTTTCGTTGTCCGACAGCACTTCGCGGCTGACCTCGGCCAACTGGGTTTCCACTTCTTTGCGGTACTCCTGCTGGCGTGACAGGGCGCGCTGGCGCAACTCGCCAATGGCACGGCGACCCCGGATCGTATTGCCCACCAGGTCGGCAATCGCGGTGCTGGAGTCCGCGACCATGCGCTCCATCTCCAACTGGCGGTTGCGTGGTGCATAGCCTTCCTTGACCAAACCACGCAAATTCCCCAGTTCCTCATTGAGCAGCGACAACTGGCTCTTGCGGCTGGCCAGCATGCCGTCATAGGCCTGCAGCAGACCCTCCTGGCCCTGGATGTTTTCTTCGATGGATTGCAGGTCAGAGCGCAGCAGGCTGCGCCGGGTCATGAACAACTGCTCCTGGTTCTGCATCTGCTGACGGATCAGCGGGTCCGATGCCGCAGCCTGCAGGTCGGCGTGATAGCTGATACTGGCAAGACCACCCTGCTCTGCCAGCAATCGCCCCTGCATCGCGCGCAGACCCAGGTAGCGCTGACGCACGGATTCGTAGTTGGCCTTTGCCACAGCCGAATCCAGACGGATCAGCAACTGCCCCTCCTTGACTTCATCACCTTCGCGCACCAGCACCTCCTTGACGATGCCGCCACTCAGGTGCTGCACCGCCTTGCGCTTTGTGTCGATGGCAACAATACCTGCGGCCGGAACGCCTTCGTCCAGAGGAGCAAAAGCGGCCCATAGCAGAAAGCCACCAAAGCCAATGGCCAGGGCCCACAGGCCCAATCGGCCCGGCCGAGAAGAGCCCCCGGGCGAATCCGTGGCCGCTTTGTCGGCGTCGAACGAAGCCTCCGGCTTTTTATTCAAAGGAAACAGTGATTTGACCATGTCAGTACCCGACAGAAAGAGGGTTCAATAAAACAGTGCGTGCCATCAGAGCGTGGGCTCAGGCGGTCGTGGGCTGCAGCCCGCCCGTGGCAGCGGCGGGCGGCGGCGATTGCGCAGCAGCCTGTGCTGCACGCAAGGCATTCAAAATTGCATCGCGCGGGCCGTCCGCCTGTACCTCGCCGTCCTGCAAGATCAGTAGGCGATCAGCAACTGCCAGAATCCCCGGCCTGTGGGTCACGAGGAACACCGTGCACCCCCGGGCCTTGAGTTGCTGCACGCTCTGCACCAGAGCTGCTTCACCCACGTCATCCAGATTGGCATTGGGTTCGTCCAGCACCACCAGCACAGGATTCCCATAGACAGCGCGGGCCAGGCCCACGCGCTGGCGCTGACCGCCCGAGAGCAGATTTCCGGCCTCACCAATGGGCGTGTCATACCCTTTGGGGAAACGCAGGATCATCTCGTGCAAACCCGTGCTGCGCGCTGCGGCAATGACCTTCTCGGGCTCGACCTTGCCGAAACGGGCGATGTTCTCGGCAATCGTGCCTTCGAACAGCTCGATATCCTGCGGCAAGTAGCCCAGATGGGGGCCCAGTTCATTGCGGTCCCAGCCATCAATGGGCAGCCCGTCGAGCAACATTTCGCCCGACACATCCGGCCAGATGCCCATGAGGCAACGCGCCAATGTGGATTTCCCGGAACCCGAGGGCCCAAGGACTACCGTCACCGTCCCGGCCTGCACGGAGGTGCTCACACCTTTGAGAATGGGCATGGGCCGGCCTGGAGCCGTTGCGACAACATCGCGCAGAGTCACCGAGCCCTGGGGAGCCACACGAGATAGTGCCGGGTCGCGCTCGGGATGGGCCTGCAGCAGCGACTCCAGCCGCTCGAAGGCCCCCTTTGCACCGATGAAGCCGCGCCAGGTTCCGACCAGCATGTCGATGGGAGCCAGCGCTCGGCTCATCAGCACGTTGGCCGCGATCATCCCACCTGGGGACAGCTGGCCATCGATCACCAGAAGCGCACCGAGACCCAGCGCCAGGGACTGCTGGCTGTAGCGGATGAATTTGCTCCAGGCACTGATCCGGTGCGACAGCGCCTGAGCCTTGCCATGCAGCTCCAGCGCCTTGTCATGCCGGGCCTTCCAATGGGGACGCAGGTTGTGCACCATGCCCATCGACTCCAGCGCTTCTGCATTGCGCAGCTTGCTTTGCAGATACATGCCCGATTCTGCGGTCGCCTTGGACGCGGCTTCCGATGGCGCGACGGTGTGGCGGTGGCCAAACCATGCCAGGGCGCCCTGGATCGCGGCGAAGACCAGCGCCGCATAGCCCAGCACAGGATGCAGGAAGAACAACACGGCCAGATAAATGGGCGCCCAGGGAATGTCGAAAAACGCCAGGATGCCATTGCCCGTGAGGAACTGGCGGATCTGAATGAGGTCGCTGAATGCCCGTGCAACGGAAGCCCCGGTCTGGCCGAGGCGTGCCTCGAAGCTGGCATTGAAGACGCGCGTGCCAAGCACTCCATCCAGCCGCACCCCTGCATGCACCAGAACGCGAGAGCGCATCCATTCGGCAAAGGCCATCACCAGGAACAGGAACAGCGTGATCAGCGACATCACAATCAGCGTCAGGTCGCTGCGACTTGCCATGACACGGTCAAAAATCTGGAGCATGTACATCGTGGGCGCCAGCATGAGCAGGTTGGCCACCATGCTGAAGATGCCGACCACAATGAACTCCTGCCGAAAGGACCACAAGACCTCAGCCAGCTCGCTGCGGTGGAAAAAACCCGTTTTCTTCATGAATGTGAACTCGCGTGGGTATCAGGATGCAGCCAGTGCAGGTGCTGCTGGAACAGGTTGTGCTGCAGGCGCCTGGGCTTCGGCCTGCGCCTGCTGCGCGGCCTTGTTCAGCGCCGCCAGCACCTCATCGCGGGGGCCGAAGACCTGCTGGGTGCCATCGCGCAGCACCAGCAACTTGTCGACCACGGCCAGGACACTCATGCGGTGGGTCATGATGACAAAGGTAGTGCCGCGGGCCTTGGCCGCCGCGATGGCATGGTTCAGCGCGGCATCTCCTTGCTCGTCCAGGCTGGAGTTGGGTTCATCGAGCACGACAAATACGGGATCCCCATACAGCGCCCGAGCCAGGCCCACACGCTGCCGTTGACCACCCGAAAGCCTTGCCCCATCCGGCCCTACTGGGTTGTCATATCCGTGCGGCAGGGACAGAATGAATTCGTGCAGGCCGACACCGCGTGCAGCGGCTTCCACCTTGGCCATGTCCACCTCGCCGAACCGGGCGATGTTCTCCGCCAGCGTACCCTCGAAGAGCTCCACGCCCTGTGGCAGGTACCCCATATAAGGGCCCAGTTCCGCCTTGGCCCAGGTATAAACGTCGGCACCATCGAGGCGCACCTTGCCGCCGGCGGCAGGCCACAAGCCGACCAGCAGACGAGCCAGTGTGGTTTTTCCCGAGGCGGAGGGGCCGACCACGGCGAGCGCCTCACCAGGAGTCAGTGCGAACCCCACACCCCGAAGAATGTGGCCGGCAGAGTTGGGAGCCGAAGCGATGAGTTGCTCCACCTGCAGCACGCCGCGCGGCGCGGGCAGGGCCATCCCCTGCATTGGCGCAGGCAGCGCGGTCAGCAATTGGTCCAGTCGCATCCATGCATCCCGCACGTTTACCACTGACTGCCACTGCGCGACCACCTGGACCAGCGGGGCGAGCATGCGCCCCCCGAGAATGGATGCAACGATCATCATCCCCGCACCGCCGTTGAGTTCATTGCGCAACAGCAACCAGCACCCAAGCCCGAGCAGCAGCGAGCCCAGGATGTTCTGCACCAGCTTGGAGAGGGCCTGAAATCCGCCAGCGCGCTCGGAGGCCAGTGCCTGCAGCCGCAGAAAGTCGCGCTGCCTGTTCAGCCAGCGCTTGTGCGTGTCGCGCAGCATGCCCATGGATTCGATCACCTCGGCATTGCGCAAGGCGCCATCGGCATACTGCTGGGCAGCGATGGAGCTGCCATTGGCCTGCATCAGCGGCGGCTTGGTGGCGCGCTCGTTGAACCACGCTACCGCCACCTGCACCACGCCGAACACCAGCGAAGTCCAGCCCAGCACGGGACTGATCATGAAAAGCAGCACCGCCATCACGAGTGCAATGGGCGCCTCCATTGCGGCCAGAAGCGCCGGCGAGTACAGAAAGTCCCGCACGGAACGGAAGTCATTGAGCGGCTGCTGCGAGCCACCCGGCAGGCGACGCAGGCTCGCATCGAATATCACGCCAAAGATCCGATTGCTCAGCGAGTGATCCAGCTCGACGCTCGCGGCTCGCATGACTTCGCTGCGCGCCCACTCCAGCACCTCCATCAACACATAGGCACCGAGCACAATCAAGGTCAGCATCACCAAGGTAGTATGGTTGCGCGTGTTCACCACGCGGTCATACACCTCCAGCATGTAGCCCGAGGGTGCCAGGATCAAAAGGCTGGAGAAGACGCTGAACCAGCCGGCGCGGACAAAATAAGGTCGCAAGGACGAGATGGCTTGGCGCAGTTCAGAAGGAGGGGCGTTGGGTTTCATACTGTCTCTTGGACCATGATGTATTCAGGAATTTCGCCGTCAGGCATGGGCGTGTCCGGCCGGGTGTCCTTGCCGTCGGGCTCATCTCCCAGCAGAAACGACAGCTCGTAGACGCCATCGGCTCGTCTGGACAGCACAATCTCACGCAGCTTCTTTTCATGGAAGCTCGCTTCGTCCTCCGTGCGCAGCGCCAGCTGAAAGCGCATGCGACCGTCCAGGGTGAACATCGACAGCTGCCCCGCCTTGACGCTCAAGGTGTGGCGGTCAAAGTACACAGGACAGGTATCTGCAAATTGCAGCAGAGGCAGGGGTTTGTCCCCCAGGCGCGAAAGATTGAATGGGCTGGCGGGGTGCTGAAAAATCAGGCGCCCGGTGCGGGACACCGAATAGATGGCGTTGCACACCATCTGTGAGCCCATCTCAGGAAACTGCTCTCGCAACGGCCGGTAGGTCAGGTGGTGTAAGGCCACCCTGTTCCACACCCTGGTCTGCCGAACGACAGGCGCAATGGCATTGCAGACCTTGGCAAACCCCATCTGCAACGCACGCAGCCGCTCCACCTGTTCAGGCGTCGCTTCGAGCGGAATGCGCAGTAGGGAATTCATATAGGAAACGGAGTGTACCAGTTCCTATATGAATTTTTTACCGCAAGCGAAGGCACCTTCTCGTCGGAGTGATTTGAATCACAGTCAGCGCAAGATGGAGCCCAGGCACACGCCACCCTGGGCGGAGAAAAACCCAGCGTCAGGGCATCTGGCGACCGGCGTGGTCAGACGTAGTCGAGCCCCCGTGTGCTCAGCCCCACCAGGTCGATATGGGTCGCATTGATGTCCAGGTTGGCCACTGCCACCGTGAACGAGGCATTGGTGTAGGTACCCGATCTGATCAGGCCGGCCAGCGACTGCACCGTGGCGGCGTCGGCCGACGCCCCCACCACGTTGCCGAACAGCAGTACCACCACCTGCTCCGGCGTTGCCGAAGCACCCAGCACCGCATTCAGGCCCAGTTGCGCCAGTTGCAGCTGCGACGTGCCCGAATCCACCACACCGAGCACCGCCCCCACAAGTTCGCGGCTGCCCAACCCTGCCGGACCGACCAGCGCCCCCAGCAGGCGCGCCGTCGTGCCCGCCGCGCCATCCAGGTCCAGCGCCACCGAGCGGTCCGAAAAGCGCACGCGCTCGATCTGCACCAAGGTGTCCGTACCATCGCGGCCCGCAGTGCCATCCACCAGTTGCCAGCCACCATCCTTGCGGGTGAGCGAGTAGCCGCTGCGCGCGCCGTGGGCCACCAAGGTGTCTACACCTCCCGCACCGTTGAATGTCTCGCTGGCCTGCGTGCTGGTAAGCACGTCCGGCCCCGCAGTACCACTGGGCTGGCTGGCGAAGTTCAGCGTCGGGCCGTTCGTGGAATTCATGCCCCAGGTCCCGCCCAGGCCATCGCGCCCGTAGATCCAGTCCAGCGCCAGTAGATCAAATGCCTGGAACGTGGTCTTGTAGGGGCCAGCACGTGTGTACGACATGACGGTGTTGTTGGTGTTGTCCTGCGCCGATGGCAACGGCCGCGAGGAGTCGAACGGGTGCGCCAGCCCCAGCGCATGCCCTACCTCGTGCAGCAGCACCTCGTAGCCGGCACCGCCCGCCGTGGGCTGGTTGTTGATGCCGGCATGCTCCACGTTGTCCAGGTACACCACCGACTCCGCATTCAGCTGGGTCAGCGTCTGGCTGCCGTTGTAGCTGTAGTTGTAGAACGTCGATGCCAATCCCGCCGTCGATGCCCCCGGGATATTCGTCGCAACAAAATGGAGGTCCGCCTGGGCCGAGCTGCCCACCTCGGTGAACACGATGCCCGTGACCGCCGCCGCATGCTGCAGTATCTGCCGGGTGGCCTGCTGCTGCGCTGTGTTGAATGCCGTGATCGGACGCCCCGCATCGGAAGCCGCCACGCTGCCGGGGCTTGCGTCAAACGTGTAGTAAAGCACCTTGCGGCCATCGGGGAAGAAGTTCCACGGCGACGGGTTGTCCAGCAGGGCATCGGCCTGCGGGTTGCCGGAGTACACGATGCGCTGGAGATCGGAGACGTTGGCCATGGCAGGGCTTTCTTGCGTGTGGTCATCTCCTTCCAAAACCGCCCCAGCCCGCCGTGAAGCAGGCAGCAAGTCAGTGTGAAAAGGCAGGATCTGGCCGCAGGGTGAATCGCTGCACCACTGTATCACCGGTGCCCACACGCCGTTGATACAGAAAACCAATGATCACCATCCGGTGGTGCAGCGAAGTTATCACCCACCGGAGTGCAGACCACCAAAGCAAACGCCGCCCATCCGCAAGGCGGATGGGCGGCGTGAATGCGGTTTTCGGTGCCTTACTTGCCTGCGGGCTTGTCGGCAGAAGGCTTGCCCGGCTGCGGCACAGCCTGGCGAAACAGGTTCTCCAGATCTGCGCGTACCTTTTGGGGGTCCAGACCGGAGGGCGAAGGCGTAGGGGTTTGGTTCGGTGTATTCATGCGCTTACGTTATCACCGTGGCCAGCGTGCCGCCGCATTAACCCTGCAAATGTCTCTGTTAAACGGGCACTACGGATTGTGAGCCAGGCTAACCCATAGGGCTCAAAAGCAGGGCCAAATTGCTGGAAGACTTCGCCGAAATTGCCTCCATCGCTATCAAAAGCATTGCAAACCTGGCGAAGAGCCACATGGTTGCGAAGAACAATCTGTCACCCCTCAGACAATCGCGACGCAATGCAAAAAGCCCCGGCACCTTGGGTGCCGGGGCTCGAATTGGGCAGGACGCGGACACTTCAAGCGCCTTGCGGCGTCTGCCTGCGCAGTTATTTCGCCAGGTTCCGGAACACTGAAGGGCTCTCCGCCTGGCCCAGGCCGGTGCCTTCGGCAATCGGCAGTTCGCGGGCCACGCTGCTCGACGATACGTTCGCCATCACCGAATTGACCGGCGCCACGCCCACCGACCCATCGGCCAGCACCGTCAGCTCATAAACCGTCCAGACATTGTTGGAGCCGGTATAGGGTGCTGCTGGCGGCGTGAAGGTGTAGGCCTGGCCATTGGAAAGCTCCAGCCGCACGTTGGCATTCGACGTGCCGAGGTTGCCAGAGCCCGCATAGTGGTGCACCGAATAGCGGTAGACGCCCGGGCGCAGCGCGCTGGCTGCGCTGGCCGTGGGCGGGCAGGTCACCGTTTCCGGGCCATAGGACGAGATGTCATCCACATCGAGCGCGCACATGTCGCCGGATGTCTTGGCGCCAAAGTACACATGCCAGCGCGAATTGGCGCTTGCAGCAGGGCCCGTCAGGTGCGAATCCAGGTCGCGCGGGTTCTCACCCCAGGTCAGGATGGTGCGGAACTGGCCGGCAGCCAGCCCGCCCGCGCTGCCGCTGGCCGGCGACAGGGCCACCGCCACCTGGTTGGGGGCGGAGCAGTTGAGCAGCACCGTCTGGTTGGCGGGTGAGTAGTTGGGCGCCGTCGTGGTCACGGTGAAGAAGCCTTGCGCCAGCCCCGCGAAAGAGGCCACGCCCTGTGCATTGGTGGTGGCCGAGCGCGTGCCCAGCGTCACCGACGCATTGGCCAGGGGCTGGTTCGCGCCCCGCAGCGCATCGAACACCGTCACCTGGGCCGTGGCGCACTGCACCGAGCCCGACCCGCCGGTCTGCTGCAGGCCCACCGGCACCAGGTGCAAGGTGGCAGGGTCGAAGCGGAACAGGATGTTGTAGTTGGATTCCACCGTGGTCGTGGTACCCGGCTGTTGCGGGTTGGGAACCGGCACCAGCAGGCGCAGGTTTTCCAGCAGCACGTCCGTCTGGTTGACGCCCGCGCCACGCGTGCCGGAGAAATCGATGACCTGTGCCTGCGCACCAAGCGCCAGGGCGGCGGACGCGGCGACCACTGCGCAACGCGCCCAGCGGGCAATGCCGTATGTGTTCATGAAACCAGCCTCTCGTTGAATGGATCGCGGAGCGTAGGAGATAACTGCCGCCGTGCCAAATCACCGCCAATGCGCAAAAGAACACTTTTACGAACATTAAACCGACAAAGCGTGACAGATTTCGCAAAAACCGCCATTTTTGCAGCGCGGCCTGTTTCAACTTGATGGATGAATCAACGATTGGGAACAATTTTGTGGGCGTCGTCCGTGCACTCTGTCCATACACCGGAACCACGAACGCCAACAACCTGATCCGTTATTTTTACAAAGCACTTGCTTGCTAAAAATAAAGTGTTTTGCTATCGTGCAGAGCATGGAAACCCCCGCTGTCCGGCGCAAACGTCCCTCGCCCCCCCGCCCCCCTGAAGCCCCGCCCACACCTGCCGCCCGCATCCGCAAAACCGCCGTCGGGGTGGCAGAGGAACCCCGGCGCCCGCGCGGCCGCCCGCGCAAGACCGCCGAAGAAGTGGATGACGGCAACCGCCGCCGCAAGCTCATGGACGGCGCGGCCAAGCTGTTCCTGACCAAGGGCTTTGCGGCCACCACCACGCGCGACATCGCTGCGGCGGCGGGCATGCACAGCGGCTCGCCGTTCTACCACTTCGAGAGCAAGGGTGCCCTGCTCCATGCGGTCATGAACGAAGGCATGGTCATGGCCCTGCAAAGCCAGCAGCAGGCGCTGGCCGCCCTGCCCCTCGACGCCTCGCCGCGCGAGCAGCTCCAGGTGCTGATTCGCCACCATTTCGAGATATTGCTCGGCCCACGCAGCGGCTTCATTCCGGTGATGCTGTACGAATGGCGCTCACTGACGCCCGCGCAGCGCAAGGGGATCGCCCGCGTCAAGGACGCCTACGAGGCCGCCTGGATGCCCACGCTCGACGCCCTGTCACGGCAGGGCGCACTGCAGGCCACCCCCGGCGTGGCACGCCTGTTTCTTTTCGGGGCACTGAACTGGGCCGTGCAGTGGTTTGCCCCCAAGGGCGGCAAGTCGCTGGACGAGCTGACCGGCGAGGCGCTCGCACTGTTCATACGGGAGGCCTGAGCCATGTACCAGAGCGTGTTCGCACCCGGCCTGTTCGCGGGGAAGGTGGTGATCGTCACCGGCGGCGGGTCGGGCATCGGCCGCTGCACGGCGCACGAACTGGCCCGGTTGGGTGCGCAGGTGGTGCTGGGCGGGCGCAAGGCCGACAAGCTGCAGGCGGTGCAGGCCGAGATCGCGGCCGACGGCGGGCAGGCCTCCTGGCATGCCTGCGACATCCGCTCCGAAGAGGCCGTGGCCATCGTGGTGCAGCAGGCCCTGGCCGAGCATGGCCGCATCGACGCGCTGGTGAACAACGCGGGCGGCCAGTTCATGGCACCGCTGGCCAGCATCTCCGCCAAGGGCTGGGAGGCCGTGCTGAACACCAACCTCACCGGCGGCTTTTTGATGGCGCGCGAGTGCCACCGGCAGTGGATGCAGGCCCAGGGCGGCGCCATCGTCAACATCGTGGCCGACATGTGGGGCTCCATGCCGGGCATGGGGCACAGCGGCGCGGCGCGCGCCGGCATGGTCAGCTTCACCGAAACCGCCGCCCTTGAATGGGCAGCAAGTGGTGTGCGCGTGAATGCCGTGGCACCCGGCTACATCGCATCGAGCGGCATGGACAACTACCCGCCCGCCGCCGCCGACATGCTGCGCGCCATGCGCCACACGGTGCCGCAGGGGCGCTTTGGCACCGAGGCCGAGGTCTCGGCAGCCATCGTCTTTCTGCTCAGCCCTGCGGCCAGCTTCATCAGCGGGACCACCCTGCGCGTCGATGGCGCACGGCCCCAGGCGCGCCTGGGCTGGCCCATGCAGGTGCCCGATGCGGCCACCCAGCAGCGGCCTGCCGTGCGGCCATTCGAGGGCTTTCACCGCGCGCAGGTGCCGCGCGTGTTTGCAGAGCAGCCACAGCAGCCTCTGGAGGCAGCGCCATGACGGCCTTCGCCTCGCGTTTCAATGCCTTGGCGCCCGACGTGCAGCGGCGGCGCAGCGCCCAACTGGCGCGCCTAGAAGCCCTGCGGGCACTCGAAGACCGCGCCGCGGCTGCCTCGGCCCGTTCGCAACCGCAGTTCGACAAGCGCGGCCAGTTGCTGCCGCGCCAGCGCGTGGCCCTGCTGCTCGATGCCGGCACGCCCTGGTTGCCCCTGGCCACGCTGGCCGGCTACCTGCAGGACACGAAAGACCCGGCCCAATCCGTCCCCGGCGGAGGCATCCTCGCAGGCATCGGCATGGTGTCGGGCGTGCGCTGCATGGTGGTGGCCAGCGATTCAGGCATCGAGGCCGGTGCCATCCAGCCCATGGGCCTGGACAAGATCCTGCGCGTGCAGGAGATCGCGCTACAGAATCGCCTGCCCTTCGTGCACCTGGTGGAAAGCGCGGGCGCCAACCTCATGCGCTACCGGGTCGAGGGCTTCGTGCATGGCGGCAGCCTGTTCCGCAACCTGGCGCGGCTGTCGGCGGCCGGCATTCCGGTGATCACCGTGCAGCATGGCTCGGGAACAGCCGGCGGGGCTTACATGCCCGGCCTGTCGGACGTGGTGATCATGGTGCAGGGGCGCTCGCGCGCCTTTCTGGCTGGGCCGCCCTTGCTCAAGGCCGCCACGGGAGAGATCGCCACCGAGGAGGAACTGGGCGGCGCCGAGATGCACACCAGTATCTCGGGCCTGGGCGAGTACTTGGCACTGGATGACCGCGAGGCCATTGGCATGGCGCGCGACGTGGTGGCGGCATCTGGCTGGGCGAGCCAGCCCTGCGCGTCCACGGCCTCAGGCCCGACACTGGATGCCGATGACCTGCTGGCCCTGATGCCCGACGACCTGCGCCAGCCCGTGGACATGCGCGAGGTGATCGCGCGCCTCGTCGATGGCTCCGAGCTGCTCGAATTCAAGGCACGCTACGGCATGGCCACCGTCTGCGCCCAGGCGCGCATCGATGGCCGCCCCGTGGGCTTCATCACCAACAACGGCCCCATCGACGTGGCCGGCGCTAACAAGGCTGCGCACTTCATCCAGTGGATGTGCCAGTTGGGCCACCCCATCGTCTACCTGCAGAACACCACGGGCTTCATGGTGGGCAAGGACAGCGAACAGGGCGGCATGATCAAGCATGGCAGCAAGATGATCCAGGCAGTGGCCAACGCCACGGTGCCGCAGATCACCATCCAGTGCGGCGCCAGCTTTGGCGCCGGCAATTACGGCATGTGCGGGCGCGGCTATGCACCGCGTTTTCTGTTCAGTTGGCCCGGCGCCAAGACGGCCGTGATGGGCGGCGAGCAGGCCGCGCGCACCATGCAGATCGTGACCGAGGCAGCGCTGGCGCGCAAAGGCATCACGCCCGACCCGGCCGAGTCGCAGGCCCAGTTCGACAAGATCGTGGCCATGTTCGAGGCCCAGGCCGATGCCTTCTACACCAGCGGCCTGCTGCTGGACGACGGCGTGATCGACCCGCGCGATACGCGCGCCGTGCTGGCCCTGTGCCTGGCCACCTGCGCCGACGCACAGGCGCGCGGCCTTCACCCCATGCAGTTCGGGGTGGCCCGAATGTAGACACCCATCCCTCTTTTTTGCACTGGTCCACACAAAAATCAACGGAGACAAACCATGCAGTTCACGCACGAGCACCGCGAGATCCAGAAGACCCTCAAGCGCTTCATCGACGAGGAGATCAACCCCCATGTGGACGAGTGGGAGGCGGCCGAGATCTTCCCCGCGCACGAGGTCTTCAAGAAGATGGGCAAGCTCGGGCTGCTGGGCCTGTGCAAGCCCGAGGAATACGGTGGCTCGGGCCTGGACTACTCCTACTCCGTGGCCATGGCCGAGGCGCTGGGCCATGTGCACTGCGGCGGCGTGCCCATGGCCATTGGCGTGCAGACGGACATGTGTACGCCGGCCCTCGCGCGACATGGCAGCGAGGAGCTCAAGCGCGACTTTTTGGCCCCTGCCATTGCGGGCGACACGGTGGGCTGCATCGGCGTGAGCGAGCCTGCTGCGGGCAGCGACGTGTCGGGCATCAAGACCACGGCGCGCAAGGATGGCGACGACTACGTGATCAGCGGCCAGAAGATGTGGATCACCAACAGCCTGCAGGCCGACTGGATGTGCATGCTGGTCAACACCGGCGAAGGCCCCGTGCACCGCAACAAGAGCCTGGTGATGGTGCCGCTGCGCGACGGCCCCGGCGGCCAGCTCACCAAGGGCGTGGAAGTGGCACAGAAGATCCGCAAGATCGGCATGCACAGCAGCGACACGGGCCTGCTCTACTTCGACGAGGTGCGCGTGCCGCAGCGCTACCGCATTGGCGCCGAAGGCCAGGGCTTCATCTACCAGATGCAGCAGTTCCAGGAAGAGCGCCTGTGGTGCGCCTCCAGCACGCTGGAGGCGCTGAACAACTGCATTGGCTGGACGATAGAGTGGGCACAGGAGCGCAAGCTCTTTGGCGGCGCGCTGGCCGACCAGCAGTGGGTGCAGTTCAAGCTGGCCGAGCTCAAGACCGAGGTGGAGGCCCTGCGCGCGCTGACCTACCGCGCCTGCGAGCTCTACGTGGGCGGGCAGGACGTGCTGGAACTCGCCTCCATGGCCAAGCTCAAGGCCGGCCGCCTGAACCGCGAGGTGCCCGATACCTGCCTGCAGTTCTGGGGCGGCATGGGCTTCACGCTGGAGAACAAGGTCTCGCGCATGTACCGCGATGGGCGCCTGGCCTCCATCGGCGGCGGCGCCGACGAGGTGATGCTGGGCATCCTCGCCAAGACCATGGGCATCGCCAAGCGGCCCGCCGCCCACTGAGCCAGGACACCGCATGCACGACGCCCTGCTGATCGACCGCGCGCCGCTGGGTACCGGCCTTTTCTGCGAGACCTGGACCCTCAACGACCCGGCCAGCCGCAATGCGCTGACCGATGCCATGGTGGACGCGCTGCTGGGTGCCTGCACGCGCGCGCAGAGCGATGCCGCGCTGCGCGGCGTGGTGCTGCGCGGCGCGGGCGGCCACTTCTGCGCGGGCGGCAGCCTGGGCGGCTTTGCCAAGGCCATCGGCCAGCCGCTCGGTGCGGGCATGACCGACCCGCTGGTGCCGTTGAACCGCCGCTTCGGTGCCTTGCTGCAGGCGCTGTGCGGCCTGCCCCAGTGGCTGGTGGTCGCGGTGGAAGGCCCGGCCATGGGCGGCGGCCTGGGCCTGGCCTGCTGCGGCGACCTGGTGCTGGCGGATGCGGGCGCCCAGTTCGGCGCGCCCGAGGTCACGCTGGGGCTGGTGCCCGCGCAGATTGCGCCGTTCGTGGTGCGGCGGCTCGGCCCTGCGGCGGCCCGGCGGTGGCTGCTGTCGGGCGCGCGCAGTGGGGCGGCTGCCGCGCTGCAGGCGGGGCTGGTAGATGAAGTCATCGAGGGCGCGATGGATGACGCTGTGCAGGCCGCCGTGCAGCGCATGGCCACCACCGCACCCCAGGCTATTGCGGCCACCAAACACCTGCTGCTGCAGGTACAGAGCGCCCTGCCGCTGCCCGCCCTGCTCGACGATGCCGCCCACCAGTTTGCCCGCGCGCTGCGTGGACCGGAGGCATCCGAGGGGCTGGCCGCCTTCACGGCCCGCAAGGCACCACCCTGGAACCCTGCGGCATGAAAAAAATACTGATTGCCAATCGCGGAGAGATTGCCAGGCGCATCGTGCACACCGCACACACCATGGGCATTGCCACCGTGGCCGTGCACTCCGACCCCGATGCCCAGGCCCTGCATGTGCGCGAGGCCACGCAAGCCGTGGCGCTGGGCGGCAGCGCCAGTGCCGACAGCTACCTGCGCATCGACAAGCTGCTGGCGGCAGCACGCGCCACCGGTGCGGACGCCGTTCACCCGGGCTATGGCTTTCTCAGCGAGAGCGCAGAGTTCGCGCAGGCTGTTGCCGATGCGGGCCTGGTCTGGATTGGCCCATCGGCCGGCGCCATACGCGCACTGGGCAGCAAGGCCGGCGCCAAGGCGCTGGCCCAGGCGCAGGGCGTGCCCTGTCTGCCGGGCTACGCGGGGGCCGACCAGAGCGACGAGCGCTTTGCGGCGGAAGCTGCGCGCATCGGCTTTCCCCTGATGGTCAAGGCCGTGGCCGGTGGCGGCGGGCGCGGCATGCGGCTGGTGACCGAAGCCGCCCAGTTGCCCACAGCCCTGGCCAGCGCACGCTCCGAAGCGCTGGCGGGCTTTGGCAATGGCGACCTGCTGATCGAGCGAGCGCTACTCAACCCGCGCCATGTGGAGGTACAGGTGTTTGCCGATGCGCAGGGCCACTGCATCCACCTGGGCGAGCGCGATTGCTCGGTGCAACGGCGCCACCAAAAACTGATCGAAGAATCGCCGAGCCCCGCTGTGGACATGGCCCTGCGTGAGCGCATGGGCGCCTGTGCCGTGGCGCTGGCCCAGGCGGCAGGGTACGTGGGTGCCGGCACCGTTGAGTTTCTGCTCGACGATTCAGACCAGCAAGGCAGCTTCTACCTGATGGAGATGAACACCCGCCTGCAGGTGGAGCACCCCGTGACCGAGGCGCTCACGGGCCTGGACCTGGTGGAGTGGCAGATCCGCGTGGCACGTGGCGAGCCGTTGCCGCTGGTGCAGCACCAGGTGGCACTGCAGGGCCACGCCATCGAAGTGCGGTTGTGCGCGGAAGACGCGCACTTCACACCGCACACGGGGCAGGTGCTGTACTTCGCCGCGCCCCCGGCGACGGCATTTGAGCGCGCCGCCCTGGGCAGGCTGCGCTTTGACCATGCGCTGGAGCAAGGCACCGAGGTCACGCCCCACTACGACGCCATGCTGGGCAAGCTCATCGTGCATGCCGCCACGCGCGGCGAGGCCATCGATGCACTGGTGCGTGCGTTGGAGGGAACCGCGCTGCTCGGGTTGCCCAGCAACCGCGCCTTTCTGGCAGCGTGCCTGGGCCACCCGCAGTTCCGCGCCGGGCAGGCACGCGTGCCCTTCCTCGCACACGAGGGTGATGCGCTGCGCGCCACACTGCGCCAACAAGAACAGACCGCCTTGCTGCCCAGTGCCATGGCAGCCTTGTTCCCGCCCCGCACCACCACCCTGCCCTGCAGCTTTGCGCGCCCCATGCGGCTGCGCCACCAGGGCGAGGTGCTGCCGCTGGCCGTGCGTGAATTGGGCCCTGGACAGCTGCGCGTTGAACAACAAGGTACCGAGCCGGAATTCGTCGGCATGTACCTCACGCCGCTGCCCGACGGGCGCGTGCAATGCGCCATGGAGGGCGTGACACGCGCCGTGCGCACGGCGGCAGTGGGCCCGCACCGCTGGCACTGGCAGGCCGGTGGTGTGGAGGGCTGGGTGGAAGATGCCTCTTGCGAACCCGCCGCACGCGCAGGCACGGCCGGCGGTGCCAACGAGCTGCGAGCCCCCTTCAACGGGCGCGTGGTGGCGGTGCCCGTCTCTGCTGGCGAGGCCTTGCAGGCAGGTGCCACGGTGGTGGTGCTCGAATCCATGAAGCTCGAACACAGCCTGGCCTGCCCCACGGCAGCCACGGTGGCCGAGCTGCTGGTGGCGCCGGGCCAGCAGGTGGCGCCGGGCCAGGTGCTGGCGCGCTTTGCCATGTAGGAGGCATGAGCCGATGAGCAACCCATCACCCGCCAATACCGAATTGCTCGCTGACAGGGCGGCGCTGACCGACACGGTCACGCGCTTTGCCCGCACCGAGATCGCCCCGCATGTGGACGGCTGGGACGCGGCGGGTGAATTCCCCCGCACGCTATACCGCCGCGCGGGCGACCTCGGCCTGCTGGGCCTGGGCTACCCCGAGCAGTACGGCGGCACACCCGCCAGCTATGCGCTGCGCCTGCCGCTGTGGCAGGCCCTGTGCCGCTACGGCACCAGCGGTGGCGTGCTGGCCAGCCTGCTGTCGCACAACATCGGGTTGCCCCCCGTGCTGGTGCATGGCAGCGATGCAGTGCGCAACGAGGTGATCCCGCCGGTGCTGGCGGGCGAGCGCATTGCCGCGCTGGCCATTACCGAGCCCGGTGGCGGCTCGGACGTGGCGCAGCTGGCGACCACCGCGCGGCGCGAGGGCGACGAATACGTGGTCAACGGCGAAAAGGTGTTCATCACTTCGGGCATGCGCGCCGACTGGATCACCGTGGCCGTGCGCACGGGCGAGGCGGGCAGCCGGGGCAGTGGCGGCCTATCGATGCTGCTGGTGCCGGGCGACAGCGCGGGCCTGTCGCGCAGCGCACTGGCCAAGATGGGCTGGCTGTGCTCGGACACGGCGCACCTGCGCTTTGACAACGTACGCGTGCCCGCGCGCTACCTGCTGGGTGCCGAAGGCGACGGGTTTCGCATGATCATGGGCAACTTCAACGCCGAGCGCTTTGGCCTGGCGGCATCGGCCCTGGGCTTTGCCGAGGCCTGCTACGACGAGGCTTTGGCCTGGGCGCGCCAGCGCAAAACCTTTGGCGCCCCGCTGGTGGCGCACCAGGTGATACGCCACAAGCTGGTGGACATGCAGATGCGCATCCACTCCACAGCCGCCTGGCTCGAATCGGTGGCCACGCAGGCCGATGCGGGCCACACCGGCGCCGAGTGGGTGGCCCAGGTCTGCCTGCTCAAGAACCACGCCACACAGACCATGCAGTTCTGCGCAGACCAGGCCGTGCAGATTTTGGGCGGCATGGGCTACATGCGCGGCACCGTCAGCGAACGCATCTACCGCGAGGTCAAGGTCATGATGATCGGCGGCGGCGCCGAAGAAATCATGAAGGACCTGGCGGCCCGGCAACTGGGTATCTGAAAGAGACATCGCCATGACGACGACCACAGACAAAGCCATCATCACCTGCGCCATCACCGGCGTGCTGACCGACCCCACACAGCACCACGTGCCCGTGACGCCCGAGCAACTGGCGCGCGAAGCCCGCCGCGCCGTGGATGCCGGCGCCGCCGTGGTGCACGTGCACTTTCGCCAGCAAGAGGCCGGCAAGGGCCACCTGCCCTCGTGGGACCCGCAGGTAGCGCGCGATTGCGTGCAGGCCATGCGCGAGGAGTGCCCCGGCCTCATCATCAACCAGACCACCGGCGTGGTGGGGCCGCACTACCAGGGCCCGCTGGACTGCCTGCGCGCCACCCGGCCCGAGATGGCGGCCTGCAACGCCGGCTCGCTCAACTACCTGAAAGTGCGCAGCAACGGCACCTGGGCCTGGCCGCCCATGCTGTTCGACAACCAGCCCGCCAAGGTGAAGGACTTCATCGATGTGATGCTGGAGACAGGCACCCTGCCCGAGTTCGAGTGCTTCGACGTGGGCATCGTGCGCTGCGTGGAGATGTATGTGCAGACCGGCATGTACACCGAGCGCCTGCCCGAATACAACTTCGTGATGGGGGTCGAGTCGGGCATGCCGGCCGACCCGGACCTGCTGCCCATCTTGCTCAAGCTCAAGATCAAGAATGCACCGTGGCAGGCCACCGTGATCGGCCGCCAGGAGATCTGGCCCGTGCACCAGCGCGTGGCCGAGCTGGGCGGCCACCTGCGCACGGGGCTGGAGGACACGTTCTATTTACCCGATGGCAGCAAGGCCACCTCGAACGGGCCACTGATAGAGCAACTGGCCCAGATGGCGCGCGGCGCGGGGCGCAGCGTGGCGTCGCCGCAGGAGGCGCGGGAGCTGCTGGGCTTGCAAGCGACGACCACTGCTTGACGAGGGCCGGCTGCCCACGGCCTTAGGCCAGCGGCCCGGCAGCGATGTGCCGTCCTCAGACCAGCAAAGCACCGGCGTCGACGCCCACCAACTGCACGATGGCTGCGTCGACCGGCTGGTGCTCCGCCGCCGAACTCCAGGCTGCGGCGCCTGCAGGCGCACCCTTGGGCGAAGGGACGCCGTTGGCCGAATTGGTCGAGTACATGTAGGCCTCTGCGATCTCCTTGGCCCAGGCCGCAGCGGGGGCGTTGTAGACGGCCATGTCGCCGGTGGCATTTTCCAGGCCCAACAGGGCATGGCCCAGTTGCACGGCCACGATGCCCACATTCTCCTTGCCTATGGCGTCGAGGTAAGAGACCAACGCGCCTTGCAGGCCAATGTCGTACGACATACCCATGTTGGTCACGATCTTCAGCGCCAGGGCCCCCGACGACAGGTGCTGGTAGTTGGCGCCGAACTGGAAGGCGTAGGCCTCCCAGCTTTGCGGCGTGGCACCAGCAGCCATCTTCTGCTGGTAGAAAATCGTGCTCGAAGGGGACTGGTCGTTGAACGCACGGTTCAGAATGCTGACTTCGAGTTCGGCAGAGAGGACAACGGCCACAAACAGCTCCAAAAATAGTGAAACGTGCAGAGCATAGAGCCTATGTGCCAGTGGCTTCAAGAAAACATTGCTCGCCAATATGGGGCATGGACATTCTCCCTCGTAGTGGCCCTACCCTTTGGTGTTGGGCTTTTGTGGATGCTCCATCCTGCCCCCCCCGCTATGACCTCTCAAGAAACACCAGATAACTGATTGATTTTTCTGGTGTTTTCAGGCGGCGTTGTCGGAGGGGACGAGTTGCATGCCCATGGCCTTGGCCTTCTGGGCGAGGTTGTGCAACACCCGCTGGCGGTAGCGCTCCTCGAAGTAATCCTGCCCCCGGTCGGTGTACTCCTGGCCGTGGGTCAGCATGGCGTAGATCAGTCGAGCCAGCTTGTGGGCCGCGGCCGTGACGGCTTTGGGCTTGTCCATGCGCGCGCACATGCGCCGGTAGTACGCGCCCAGCGCCGACTGGCTCGAACGCAAGGCCGCCGCCGCCAGACGCAGCGCCTGGGCCGCGCGGTTGGCACAGCGCTTGGTCTTCCCACTCATGACCTTGCCCCCGGTGATCTTGGTGCCCGGACACAAGCCCAGCCAGGAAGCGAAGTGCTTGTCGCTGGGGAACTTGCCCATGTCCGCACCCACCTCGGAGACCACCACCAGCGCGGTGGTCACATCGATTCCGTCGATGCGAGTGAGGTCCACGCCGCACATCTGGAAGAGCTGTGTGCGCAGATCGAACTTCGGGGCATTGCGCGAGCGCCCGCGCTTCTTGCCTTTGGCCGGGGCGTCCTCGCGCACATGCAGGGCCTGCAACTGCGCCTGAACCTGCGCGTCGCACTCGGCCAGTTGGGTGCCACAGAAGTCAAACGCATCCAGGGCCTGCTTCAGGGCAAAGAGATGCTCAGCGCGCCAGCTGCCTTGCAGGCTCTTGGCGATCTCGTCCTTGCTGGCACGGATGCGCGCGTTCTTGAGCTGGGCCAGAGCTTGCCCGTCACGCTCGCCCGCGACGATGGCGCGCAGGATCTTCTGCCCTGTCTCGCCGGCCACGTCGGAGATGACATTGGCCAGCTGGATGTTCATCTGTGTCAGGGCCTTTTGCATGTGCTGCACGAAGCGGCCCTGGCTGCGCAGCAGCATGGTGCGTTGGCGACTGAGCGAGCGAAGCACGCAGACCTGCTCGGCCGGGCGGAAGGCACCGCGCAGCAGGCCAAAGCTCATGAGCTGCTGCAGCCACTGGCAGTCCAGCACATCGCTCTTGCGGCCCGAGACGTTCTTGACGTGGCGGGCGTTGACCAGCAGCACGGAGAAGCTGCGCGATTCGAGCAGCTCGTACAAGGGTATCCAGTAGACCCCGGTGGACTCCATGGCCACGGTGTCCACGCCGCAGGCGTCGAGCCAATCGGCCAGGCGGTGCAGGTCGGTGGTGAAGCTGGCGAACTCGCGCACGGGTTCATCGTCGCGGTCCGGCGGCACGGCCACGAAGTGCGCGGCGCTGCCGATGTCGATACCGGCGGCGTTGGGGTGGGTCAGGGAGATGGCCGACTGTGTGGTGGGCCGCTTGCGTTGTGCCATGGCATCCTCCATCATGAGAAGTGGAACGTGGCACCGGCTCGGGTACGTCGTCTTGATCACTCTCTCAAACGGGATGTCTGCATCGGACCAAAAGGCCCGCTACAGGCTCACCAATGTCGATGACGCAGCCCATGACCACGCTAACCCGCGGGCAATGTGCACCATTGCTATGTCGGTCTTCGCCGGTGCCGCGTTCCACCTTGCCACATTCAGCAGGCCAACGCCACGTGTTTCTTCGGAACGGTTTGCGGCGCGGGCGGGCCGATTACTTCGCTAACCCGCCAACCCTCCCAGGATGGCCGTGTTGCCAACCGCTACCCCACGCGTTCCCGGTGGAGTGGCAGCTCGCCGGTCGAAGGCCGGGCCGCTGAACGACTGTGTCGACACGAACTTTCCGGCCGTCGCTACACGCACCATCGCGCCCGCAGCAGTAGCCTCCTGGGCAATGCCCAGAATGGAGGCTGCTTGGGGAACGGACAGATGGATGGTTGCCGCACCGGTGGATGGCTGGCCACACACCACGCTGGCCAGCATGCCATTGGACAGCACCTCAGTCCACGCATACGACAAGGGATATGAACTGGATGTGCTCAAGGTGAGCGTGTTTTCAACGGCCGACAGGTCGGCACTCCAGCTGCTCAGCACGACGGTGAACCCGCCGCCCACCAAGTGCGACACCATGACCGGCCCATTGCCCGCACGGTCGATCAGCATGAACGGTGCAAAACCGGCCACCACCGACTGCCGCAGGCTGACCCCCGCATTGTCGTACTCGTACAACTGCCCTCCCACCGCCAGCCAGAAGCCGCCAAACTGGCGAGGGCAGATGCACACGGTGTTGGGCATGCCTGCGCCCCCCGTGGCAGCCAACACCGTAGTGAGAAAATTGCCTGCGGCGTCGTACAGGCGCACGGCTGCGGCGGTGCTGCTGGACGGGTCGACAAAGGCCAGGTTGCCATTGCCCAATTCCATCGCATTGCGCTCCGCAGGAGTCACATTGCGGTTGGCGGTCACGGCCGCCAGCGTGGTCAACGCCCCTTGCAAGGCCCCTGCGGCATTGAAGCGTGCAAATCGGTAGGCGGTGGCCGCAGCACTGCGGTAGTAGTGCAGCACAAAGCCCCCTGCGGCCAGGGGTAGCACGCCAACACAGCTCGGGTTGGCGCCCGCCTCCACCACCACCTCGCTGCCCTGCAGCACCCCCGACACGTTGAAGCGCTTGAAGGCCAGGTCATTCGACCCATTCTTGGCATAGGCCACCACGACATCTCCGCCGGCCAGGGTCGCCACGTTCCAGCTCTGGTTGTCATTGTTGGCAAGCGTTGCCAGCGTGGATTCCGGCACCACCAGGGCACCCGTCACGGCGGAATGGATGGCCAGCTTGAGGCTCACGCTTTCCAGCCAGACAATGGCGATGCCGTCACCGCCTGCCCGCGCCAGGCGGGTGCCCACCACCCCACTGGTGCTGGTGACCGAAATCCTCGAAAACAGCGGCACACGCATCGGGCCGTAGAGCCGCAGGTTGGCGCCGGTGTCAGACTGCGAACCATTGCCGCTGTAGACAACCGCAAAGCTGCCATTGTCCAACGCCAGTAATGCCCGGAAAATCTGTGCATTAAAGGCTGAACGCCCCCAAGCACTCCCACTGCTCTCAACGGTAGCCGCCGGGACCAGGGCGGTCACCCCGGCCGGCGCATTCTGCAGCGCCAGAGACACGCCATCAGCCGCCCGCCGCACCAAGCCCCCTGCACCCAATTTTGCATAGTCCCCTGCGGTCAGTGCTGTTTCGGCCACCACCGATACCGCCTGGTTCAGCGCGTCCGTGCCTGGTACGAGATGACGTCCCATGGTGTACTTCCTTTCCCCGGGCCATTGCGTGCCCATTTGCCCGGGCAGATTGCCCGTGGCAGCAATGTCCACGGGACGGCCAGGGCGGGAAAGGCTTGGCATATATGCAGCAGGCCCCGGCAAGGGCGCGGCGCGCTGACTTGCGCTTCTCAAGCCACCATCAAGGCCTTCAGGATCGGCAACTGCTTCTGGGCAAACGCCGTGGCCTGGGACAGCAATTCCGCCAGGTTCTCCTCGGGCGTTTCCAGGGCCTGGCCGTCCTTGATGAGTTTTTGCCCTTGTGCCTGCAGCAGCGCCCAGACCACAGGCACCCAGTCTGAAGGCTGCTTCTTGCCCTGCGACAGGGCCACCAGGAACAACTGGGGAAAGCGCGTCACCGCCACAGCGCCACCGCTCACAGGGCTGGCCAGGTAGCCCACTTCGTGGCTGCCGCGCGCCTTTTGCATGATGTAGGCGTTGAGCTTGTCCGTGTGTTTGCGCGCCTTGGCGATCAGGGCATCGTCCTGCACGGCCATGAGGTGGCCCGCCCCGCTGAGCACCAGCATGGCCTGCAGCACCTGGATGAAGGGAACCCCCTTGTCCCTGACCGCCTGCTCGACCTGCGCCAGCGTACGCGGCTTGTGATCGGCCAGAAAATCCAGGATGGGCGTGTAGACCGCCTCGCTCATTTCCGCCGAACCCAGCATGCCCGTGACCTTGAGGGTCACATCGGCGCGGGGGGTGGTCAGCAACACCTTTTGCGCTCGCAGTGCTTCGCTTTGCTCCAGCGGGCTGAGCTTGCGCGCACCACGCACCCAGTAGTCGCGCCGGAACTGCTGGTTGCCGATGAAGTCCCGCGTGGTCTCACGCAAGGTGACGTCGCTCGTGCTGTTGATGAGTGTCTGCTGCTGGGGCGTCAGGTTGAGCGGGTCCACATGGTCCAGGATATGGGCCGAGCAGGCGAACTGCAGCTTGGCCGGCTCCAGCCACTGGGCCAGCGTGGCAAAGTGCATGGGCTCCCAGTCGCGGTTGAAGTACTCGTGGGCCACGTAGTGGCGGTTCTGCTCCTTGACCTTCTTGAAGCGCTCAGGCACCCCAGGGTTGGCACGGGTGTAGCCCGGGTTGGCTTCGAGCAGCTTGTCTGCGAACTCGAAGGCCCCGTCGATGCGGCCCACGATGCCCTGTCCCTCGGACCCCTGCACCTGGGCATGCAGCGTCAGCAAGTGGCGCATGGGCGCAAAGGCCGCCCAACCCGGCAAGGTGTTATAGCTGATATACAGCACGCCCCCCACCTTGAGGCGGGTGCGGATGAACTCCACGATCAGGGCGCGGTTCTCGTCGCTGATCCAGCTCCAGATGCCGTGCAAGCCGATGTAGTCGAACTGCGGCAGGTCCGTGCGCGCCGAAAATTCGGCGAAGGACTCGTCGGTCAGTTGTGCCCCTGCCCCCGCTGCGGCGGCCAGTTCCTGGGCAAAGCCGGCCTGCGCAGGGTTGAAGTCGTTGCCATGCCACTGCACCAGGGAGGCTGCGGCGTGCATGTTGGCGCTCAGCCCCTGGCCAAAGCCCAGCTCGCAGGCCGCGCCCACCTCGGGGAAAGCCAGGCCCTGGTTCAGGAATGCCAGGCGCAGCCGCAAGGGGTTGAGCTCGGAGTAATAGCCGTAGGTGTATCCAATGTCGGCCACATAGCCGGCGGTCCATTCAGACATGCAGAGCAACTCCTTGTTGAGGTGCCGCATTTTGACATGGCGCTGACAACCGCCTGCTGCAGCCCTTGCCAGGAATCTGCCGCCAGCCATGGCTGGCGCAGGCGTTCAGTGTGTGCGCTTGCGCGCCTGGGCCAGCATGCCCACGTAAGCCCCCTCCACCGCGCGCGCAAAGCCCGCTTCGTCCATCAGGGGCCCTTGCTCCATCTGCATGCGCAGGTCGGCCCTCAGCGCGGCCAGCGCCGGCAGGTTGCTGGCCAGGGCCACGGCCTTCTCCACATATTCTTGCTCCGTGGCAGCCACCCATTCGGCATGGCCGGCCCCGTGCAGAACGGCAGCGCCTAACCGCCCCACGCCGGGCCGGCCGCTGAGCGTGACATAGGGAACGCCCATGTACAGGGATTCGATCAGGGTGGTGCCGCTGTTGTGCGGAAAGCAGTCGAGGGTGATGTCCACCTGCCTGAGCACGTCCCACGGCGGGCTGTGGAATCCGCATTCGACGCGCGCGGCATCGATCCCCAGCGCGGCAAACCGCGCCTCGATGCGCCTGGCGAAACCCGCATCCTGCATGTTCTTGCAGTCCAGCACTAGCCGAGATCCAGGCACCCGCTCCAGGATATGGGCCCATGCAGCCAGCAGCCCTTCGTTGAAGCGGATGGCGCGGCTCAACGAGGCGAAGGTCACATGCCCTTTGGCGAGCGCGGGCAAGCCACCGACCTCGCCCATCCCGGTGGCCGGCCGGTATGCCAGATAGGGCCTGTCCATCCGCCAGGGCTTTTCAGCGAAAAAGGGGGCGTCCTGTTCGGGTAGTGCCTGGGCATCGGAAAGGTAGAAATCAATGGCACCGAGGCCGGTGGTGGAGCCAAAGCCCATCCAGCTCACGGACACCGGGGCGGGCTTGAGCGCGAACACGTCCAGGCGGTTGCCCGCCGTGTGGCCGGACAGGTCCACCAGCACATCCACGCCTTTCTCCCGTACCAGCGCCGCCACCTCCGGGGCCGTCATTCCCTTGGTGAAATGCCAGTGCTCCACCAGGTTGCGGTAGGGCGCCCACACCGCGTCCGGGCCGGCCATGCCGGCAAAGGCCGACACCTCGAAGAAGGTGCGGTCATGGTGGGCGAGCAAGGGCATCAGAAAGTGCCTGACCGCGTGGGGCGTGAAGTCTGCAGAGACGTAGCCGATATGGATGCGGGGCTTGGCAGTTCCCCCGCCGGCGGGGACGGGGGCCTGCAAGGCCTCTTGCCCGGCAGGCTGAAAGCGGACCTGGAAGGCCTGGTACTCGGCAAAGATGTCTTCTGCCGTCTTGTCGGGGTGGTTGTTGAGCACGAAAAACCACTTGCTCCAGATCTGCCGGTCCTGGGGCCGCAGCGCCAGCGCCTGGCGGAACAGCGCCTCACAGGGTGCATGCACGCCCAGCGACGCATGGGCCGAGCCCAGCTCGGCCAGCGCATCGGGGTACTGGGGGTGGTTGCGGGGTGCGTTCTGCAAGGCCTGCTCCAGGCAGGCAATCGCATCCGAAATTGCCTGCGCTTCGCGGTGGAGTACGGCCAGGCCCAGCAGTGCCCCGAAGTGGCGGCCATCAAGCTGCAGCGCGGACCCAAACGCCGCCGTCGCCTCGGCGGCCCGGCCCTGTTCGCGCAGCACATTGCCCAGATGGACCCAGGCATTGGCATTGCGCCCTTCGAGCTCCAGCTTGCGGCGGATCAGGGCCTCGGCCTGTGCCAGCTGCCCCAGGTTCTGGTGGGCCAGGGCCAGGTTGTTCAGGACCATGGTGTCGCTGGCGTCGAATGCGAGCGCCCGGGCCAGCGCCCCCTGGGCTTGGTGCCACTTGCGCTGCGCGATCAGGCTCACCCCGAGCGCAGACAAGGTGTCGCGCGGGCTGTGGCCCAGCTGCAGCGCCTGCGCCAACGCAGGTTCTGCACGCTCGCCCTGGCCCAGCGCTAACAGGGTGATGCCCTGGTTGAACCATGCCTGTCCCAGGCCGGGGTGCAATGCGGTGGCGCGCGCAAAAGCAGCCTGGGCCTGTGCAAAGCGATCCAGTTGGTAGAACACGTCGCCGATCTTGTTGCAGAGCAAGGCTACAAGTTCTGCATGTTGCCCGGAGGCTGCTAGATGGGCATCGGCCAGCAGCAGAGCTTGCTCGAAGGCGGCAAGTGCCCCTGTCTGGTCGGCCAACTGCAACAGGCAGTCTCCAAGGAGCAGATGCATCTGCGCATCGCCCGGATGGGCCTCACAGCACTGCTGCGCCCATTGGCGTGCCAATGCCGCCTGCCCCAGGGCCAGCGCACTGCGCCCCCCCCAGAACAGCGACGCAACATCGCGCGGGTTGCCCGCCAGCCCCTGCTGGGCCACGGCCAGGCAGCCCGCGTATTCCCGGGACGCATAGAGCTGGCTCAGACCCAGGGGATTCAGTAGTTCATTCGTCATAGGTAGGGCGTTTTGGCGCAAGCCGCCTAAAAACGCCGCAATGGTAAATCGAGCCGATGGCTTGCGTGGTCAACGGCGCTCAGCCATCGCACAAGGTGCATGGCGAACTGCGCATGCTCCAGACAAGGACAAACTGCGAGCCGGGGAGGCATTCTGAATGCCCATAAAAAAGGCCGCCCGAAGGCGGCCTTTTGGTGACCGGGGAGCAAACCCCGGCAACGAAGCGCTGTGATTAAGCGAACGTGATGGTGGCAGGAGCAGCCACACCGGTCAGCTGGATCAGCACGTCGCCAGCATCCAAGGTTGCAACGTTGTTGTTCACGAAGATGTAGGTATTGCCAGCCAGCGTGAAGCTCACGGCTTGGTTCACACCGATCTGCGTAGCGATCGTCGTCGTCGTGCCAGCACCAGCAGGCAGAGCCGTGTCGGTCAGATCGGAGATGATGTTCAGCAGGTCGCCGGTGGCAGCCAGGTTTTCAGCGATCGTGCCAGTCAGCTTGGTCACGTTGGCAGCCGTCGTGTGGTCAGCGGTCTTCAGGATCAGCGTGTCGCCAGCGGCGAAGTCGGTGATCTTGACAGAAGCAGCGATCAGCTTGGCAGCGGTCGTCAGATCGGTGGCGGTCAGGCTACCGGTCGTGGCGGCCTTGGAGCCCACGTCCAGCGTCAGCACGTCAGCGCCAGCACCCAGGGTGATGGAGTGAGCCTTGTTGGCCGTCAGCGTGATCGTGTCAGCACCGGTGCCGCCGTCGACCGTCACGGCCTTGGTAGCGCCCGTGGCAACGATGGTGTCAGCAGCCGTACCGCCCTTGATGGTCAGTGCGTTCACAGCGCCGGTGGCGGTGATCGTGGCAGCAGCAGTCAGGGCCGAAGCGTCGATGGTCTTCAGCGAAGCAGCGGCTGGGCCCGAAGCGGTCAGGGTCAGGCCCTTGTCGCCGGTCACGGTCAGCGTTTCCAGGGTGTTGCCCACGATGGTCGTGGTGTTGGCCTTCACGGTGCTTTGCAGCGCCAGCGTTTCGATGGAGTCCACTTGCACGTTGCCGCCGGTGGAGCCGCTCAGAACCACGGTAGCAGCGTCAGCCGTACCGGTAGCCTTGGCGAATTCAACGATGGTGTTTTGGCCGGTATCCTTCACGCCGATCGTGGTGCCCAGGGCAGCATTCTTGACGGTCAGGGCAACGGCGGATTCTTCGTTCCAGAATTGCTGGATGCCGGTCACGTTCTTCAGGTCAAAATCCACTGCAAGAGCCGTGGCCTTGATGAAGAAGTTTTCGACGTTGGTCACGGTAGGTGCTTGGGTGGCAGCGATATCAAGCGTAGCGCGCAGCGTGTCGGTGCCAGCGCCGCCGTCGATCACGTCACCGCTCTTCAGGGTAGCAACGGTCGTGGCAACGATGGTGTCGTTGTTGGCCGTGGTCTTGAACTTGGCTTCAGCAGCTTGGGGCGACAGGAAGTCGTCAGCCGTGGTCAGGGCCAGGGTCACGCCGGTCACAGCGCCGTCATCGGTACCAACAGGCGAAGCGCTGGTGTTGGCTGGGTTGGCCGAGTAGGTGTACGAAGCGGTCACTTCGGCGTTCCACTTGACAGCAGCGGCGTTGAAAGCAGCTTGGTCGCCCGTGGCGTTTTCCAGGCCGGACAGGATGTCAGCCAGTTGCAGAGCAACGATACCAACGTTGGCCTTGCCCACGGAAACCAGGTAGTCCTTGACTGCGGCTTGCAGGCCGGTGTTTGGCAGCACGCCCAGGTTGCCCAGGATCTTGGTGGACAGAGCGTCTTCGGTCAGACCGACGAAGCTCGAGCCGAAAGACAGAGCGAAAGCATTGTTGCCAACCGAGGTGGCTTGCGTCACTTGGTTGTTGTAAACCGCGTTGGCAGGGGATTGGTCGTTGAACGCGCGGTTCAGCGAGGTGACAACCGAATCGACACCAAAAATTTGCTTAGGCATTTGAAACTTCCTATTAACAGTTGAAAAATGAAAACAAGTTGCTAAAGCAAGGCCAGCCCGTCTAGTGCACCACGCTTGTCTGCCGTGCGTGCCAGTTCAGCCCCATCTTTACAAGTTTGCTCTGGCATTATCACACGCACTTTTAAAAAAATGCCAGCGAATCAAGAGCAATGCCTAGCCAACTTGGGATGAAGTGTAGCAAGCAACCCACCAGAGGGGGCGTGACGCGGATCACAAGTACTGTGCGCTTGTGGGCGACGCCGCTGCGCGGCCCTCTATGTTGCAGCAGGCCAACAACCAGGGGCGGCTCGGCAGAGCACGCATGGGCGGCAACGCCCGAGTAACCAGACGCGCCGGCCATTACCCAGGGACCCAGGGCACGCAGGGGGCACCACGCAAGCCGCCCCTGCCAGCTACCACTGCCCGCGGATGGCGATATACGGCCCGCTGCTGCGGATGGCGAACAGGGGCAGGTTGGCGGTCTGCCGGAAGCCTTCGAAGCCGAATACCGCCACGGCGCCCGGCGCCAGCTGGCGCAGGGGGTGCTGGTACTCGGCGCGCATGGACACACGGGTGGTGTTGCGCACGCGCCCGTTGTCGAGGATGGCACTGTAGGCAGTGGTGTCGCGGTTGTGGCCCAGCTCGGCGTCGACGTACCAGCGGGGCCCCAGGTGGGCGGCAGCGCGCAGGCTGTATTGCTGCTGGCGGCCGCCGGGGCGGGTGGCGTCGGTGGGCATGTCCACCCCGGCGCGCAGGCCTATCTGCCATTGGCTGACGCTCAGGCCCAGGCTGTCTGCCAGCACCTGCTGGGGCTGCGCATTGCAACTCCACTGCAGGGCCAGGCCCGCATAGCGACCCGACAGCACAGGGTTGCTGTACAGGTTGCGCAACTGCGCCTCAGCCCCCACGCGGGTGTTGCAGATGGACGACATTTCAGTTTTGCCAGCCAGGCCTGGGCCGTTGCTGGGCATGTATTTGTCTTGCAACTGCAGGCCCGAGCCCAGATGAAAGCTTGCGTAACGTGTGCCACCACGTGTGTGCAGGCTGGCCATGGCGGCACCTGTGTAGTGCTGCAGCAGGGTGGTGTCGCCAGCAGAGCCGATTTCTCCGGCCACGCGGGAGTATTCGCCCGCCAGTTCGGCCTGGGTGGTTTCGGTCTGCGGGGCACGGGGACTGGAGCGGGAGAGCACGGCAGCGGCCACTTCCACGCGCTGGCCGTCGGCCCATTGGCGCGCCAGGTCCATGCGCACGTCGGCGCGGGTATAGATGCCGGGGCGCGGGAGGCTGGCTTCTTCCACCGGCAGGGTGACGTTGCCGGTGGGCAGGGTGAGCGTGAGGCTGGTGATGCCGGGGGCGCCGGCGAGGTTGCTGTCGCGCCCCAGCCGCAGGCCGGCGTGGCGGCGCCACTGCCAGCCGGTGCTGGCCCGGCCTGCGGCGGCATAGCGCTGCTGGGCCTGGGCCAGGCTGGCGCGCAAGGTGTCGGGCAGGTCGGGGCGGGCCAGCCACTGGCCCAGCAACTGGGTGGCGCTGAGCAGGTCGCCCACGCCAGCCAGGGCCACGGCGTAGTCGAGCCCGGCCTGGATCTGGTCGGGCTCCAGCATGAGTGAGCGCTCCAGGTGCTCGGCGGCCTCGTCGTAGCGGCCCTCCTTGTTGAGCAGTGCGCCCAGCTGGGCCAGCCATTCGGGCACCCGCTGGCAGGTGATCACATAAGGAGTCAGGCGGTCGGCAGGCGTGCCGTCAGGCACGGGGACGCACACGGCAGCCGCAGCGGCCTGCGCGGCGCTGGGTTCTGCACCTGCTGGCGGCACCTGGGGGACGTTGAACGCAGGCGCCATCTCCTGCGCCGGTGCCGACAGCGGAGGCAGGGCACTGCCCTGCCCCTGTGCAACAGGTGCCCGAGGCTGCTGTGCGTGCGCCGCCGCGGCGGCGCACAGGGCCATGGCAAGCATCCACACCGTGCGGGGCATTGAACCCGGGGGGGTGGATGCTGCGCAGGATTCGGCAGAGAAATGGAAGTGCCGCCTACGCTGTGCCATGGGCTGTGGGTTGGTCCGCCTGGTCATCCCCCGGTGCAGGCGGGTGCTCGGCCACCAGGGTGTCCAGGGGCACTGCATATATATGGTGGGGCACGCGCAGGCCTTCGAGCAGGAAGGTGCCCATGGACTGCAGGTGCTGGGTTTCCTGGGTGCCGCTGCCACCGGCCCGTGCGCCCAAAGAGAACTGCCCGCCCAGCTGCGCGGCCATGCCTTCGCCGACCAGGATGGGGTGCGCCAGGTCCACCGTCAGGTCGACCAGGCGGCTGGCAATGGTGATGGTGCGGCCCATGACCGTGTGGGTGCGGCGGCTGGCGAGGCCGAAGGAGCCCACCATGGCAGGGCCTGTCTCCAGACCCAGCCCCAGGCTCAGAGGTTCCAGGCCCGCAGGCGCGGGGTCGGGCAGCAGCTTGAGGGATTCCGTGAGCAGGTCGAGCGCGGCGGCGACTGCCTGCCGTGAGTGGATCTGGGCGTGCTGCTCGTCGGTGGCCGACGGCAGGGGGACGTCGTCTGCCCCATTCCACACGGCAAGGACGGCATCGCCCTGGAAGGACTCGATGACGCCCCCGTGCGCCTGCACGATGCGGCTGGCGGCAGAGAAGAAGGCGTGCAGCACGGCTGCAGCTTCCTCGGGCGGGCGGGCTTCGCAGTAGGCGGAGAAATTGCGAATGTCTGCCAGCAGCACGCTGACCTGCCGCGTGCTGGCGCGGATGGCGCTTGATGGCGGCTGCAGCGCCAACGCCGCGGCCACCGGTGCCGGCAGATAGCTGGCCAGGTGCTGGTAGAGGCGGTCACGCTCACTGCGGCTGCGGGCGTGCTCGATGGTGCCGGCAAACACCCCCGCCAGCAGCACGAAGAGTGCGGGCAGCAGCCAGCCCACCCATACATCGGCCAGCCACAGGGCCAGGGCATGCGCAACGACCAGTGCCAGGGCAAAGGCCAGGGCTGCCAGGGGCAGCAGGTACACCGGCATGCGCAGCATGGGCGAGGGCGTGAGTGCCTGGGCATCGCGGGCGGCGCTGCCGCCCTGCCCGGCCAGCCGCACCAGCAGCCACAACAGCAGCGCGCCCAGTGCTGCCGCCACCGCCTGCAGGGGCAGCGCTGCGCGAGGGGTGTAGGGCGTGTGCCCGTCTACCAGGGCGCTCAGGATCTGGGCATGCGCCAGCAGCCCGGCACTGGCACCGCTGTAGGGGGTGGCAATGGTGTCGTTCATGCCGAAGGCGCTGGCGCCCACCAGCACCCACGCGCCGGTCATGATGTCGGTAGGCACCCGGCCGGCCAGCACGTCGGCGGCAGGAATGCTCACGAAACTGTCGGGGTGCAGGCGCCAGGCCACACGCATGTTGCCCCGCTCATCGAGGGGCAGCGCAGGCAGCGCCTGGCCGGCGCTGCCCAGGGTCCAGGGCGCGTCCCACCAGCCGCCGCGCTGCAGCAGCAGGCTGGTTTCGGAGGTGGCGCGCAGCAGCGAGGCAATGGCCAGCGAGGGGTAGGACTTGCCTTGCCAGCAGATGATGGCCGGCTGGTGGCGCACCACGCCATCGTCCGCAATGCGGGGGCTGATGTGGCCGGTGCGCCCTTGCGGCATGTCTCCCAGCGCGGCCAGCGCCGGGAAGTTGGACAGGTGCCCCAGCGCCTCGGAGAAAGGTGCCGGGCAGCTGGCCCAGTCGAGCGCGCCCGAGGGCTGACCCACGCGCGGAGCGGCCTGTTCGCTGAGCTGCGGCAGACCCGTGCCGGGACCAGATGCGCCCAGCGCAAACACCTGCGCCAGCACCGGCCGGTGCTCGGCCACGGCGGCAAGCAGCGAGGCGTCGTCGTCACGCGGGTCGGTGAAGACCACGTCCAGGATCTGCTCGCGCGCACCCAACTGGGCAATCTGTTCGATCAGGCGTGCCTGCGTGCTGCGCGGCCAGGGCCAGGGGCCGACTTCGGCGAGCGATTTTTCATCGATGTCGACAACGAGGACACGGCGCTCCTCGGTCTTCTGAGAACCCAGGCGCCAAACCCAGTCGCCCGCCCGCTCTTCAACCGCCTGCAGTGCAGGGCCAAAAAGCAGCGAGAGCAACAGGCTGACAATGGCAGCGGCTGCCAGACCTGCCAGCAGCGCCCGGTGTCGTCCTGCCGGACGTCTGTCCGCTGGCGGCTGGCGTGGCGTCAATCAGCGCCCCCAGAGGGTTACGCCACTGAGCGAACCTTGGGGCAGGGTTTTCTCAAAACCATAGGCGGCTTCAGTGCCGCTCGCATTGAGGGCGCCAGTGATGTTGGCGTTGGACGCAGTGGGGACGAACTGCCCCGTCGCGCCCACATTCCCCGAGGCCTGTATGTTTTGCGAGCCCACGCTCTTGCTGGCCATGAACAACGAGGTCTGGAACAGCGAGCGGCCGAAGTCCACCTGCAAGGCACCGCTCTGCACCGCCACCGATTCAATGGCGGTTTGGGCGTCCTTGTAGAACTGGGCACTGGCGTTGGCCAGGCGGAAGTTGACAATGCCCTCCTGGGGCAGCTTGCCCTGGGCGTCAGGCGCCTGGAAGAGAACATTGGATACGTTGCCCACCACGCGATTCCAGCCCGACTTCAATGCAGCTTCGTAGTCCACCACAAAACCATCACCCTCGACACGCGAGGTCCAGGACTGGCGCGCCCATGCCAGCTGTGTCACCTGGGGCGGCTGCACGGGTGCAGGGGGCTGAACCACCACAGGAGGAGGCGCCGGCGCGGGCGGTACGGGTGTGGGTGCAACCGTTACTGGAGGCTCGGGCGCGGGAGGAGGGGGTGGCGCCACAGGCGCTACCGGGGGCGTGTAGACAGCCACTTCCACCGCCTTCTGCTCGCTGGTGAGCGATTTGACGGGGGTGGGCTCGGCGCGCAGGTCGTCCAGTGCCTGGGACTGGGTCTTGTCCGTGCGTGCCGCCGTCATTTCCACCGCGCGGGCATTGCGCGTCACGGTGTCGGTGGCCACCAGCAGGGGCGTCGCGTCGCGCCGGCTGTACTCAAGAATCTGGCCCTTCATGTCGTCGGACAGCAGCTTTTCATGGCCGCTGATGCAGGGGCCGACACTGGCACCGCAGCCGTTGTTGGCCAGCGGAGTGAGCGTGATGGCGCCGGTGTAGACCGAGGCAGCCGTGCGCTCCATGTCGGAGCGCACGACGAAGTCCGTGCCCTTGACGCCAATGGCGGCCACGGGCGTGTTCAGACGGAAGCGCTCGCGCGCGGCCTCGCCCCAGCTGCCCGTGATGGAGCGCACCACGCCTTCATCGAGGCGGAACTTGATGGCACCCAACTGTGGCTGCTGGGCGGAATGGCTGTAGCTTTCAATGTGCAGACGGCTGGCCGGCCGCACGCTCAGGCGTCCACCGTCCACAAAGCGCAGGTGCACATGGCCACCAGCCTTGGTTTCGATGCGGTCGCCCACGCGCACGGCGGCGCCGCGGTCCAGGGCACGGCTGCTGCCGTCTTCCTGGAGGATGGAGGCCGCGCCAATGACAAACGTGGCTTCGCCCACGACGGCGCCCAAGGGTTGCCCGGGCGTGGAGGCATGCGCAGCGCCACCCATCCCCATCAAGGGAAAGGCAAGGCAGGCGGCAATGGGGAGCAATCGGTGGTTCATGGTGTGCCTTTCGGACAGCAGAGAATGCCTGGCGGCGCCAAAGAGGGGCGCAAGGCCAGGAAATGGCTCTGACGCTGTATTTTCGCTCATGTCTGTTTCACAGTGTGTGAGCGCGGTCACACACCACTTGCCGCAGCGCTGGCAATATGCTGGGAGCGTTGCCAGTGGTGTAATGCCGCCATGTGCTGCTTGGCGCAGCCCGGCACACTCCTACTGGTGCATGGCGCGATCCGCAGCGGATCGACACCTTCTGGCGCCCGTTTGGCACCGTGTTTCAGCGGCTTCGTATTATCGGCTCAAGCCGCGTTTTTCCCTATCTATGCCCGTTTCCGTTCAGTTGTTGAGCCAGTTTCCTTTGCTGCAGCCGTTGGCGCGCGAAGCCCTGGAACCACTGTCGGCGCGCATGGCATTGCGCTCGTTTCCCCGCCGGGCCATGGTGATGGGCAAGGAAAACCCGACACAGGAACTGGGTTTTCTGGTGGAAGGACGGCTTCAGGGGGTGGATTTCACCGTGGATGGCCGCAGCGTGGGCATGTACTTCGTCGATCCCGGTGACTATTTCGGCGAGTTGGCGCTGGTGGATGGCAAGCCTCCGTCCGAATTCGTCATCGCCGCTGTGAAGTCCACGGTGGCGTTTCTCGATGGCGCAGCGGCGCGCGAGCTGATCCTGGGCCACCCTGCGCTGGCGCAGGCGGTGATGGCCCGGCTGGCGCAGCGGGTGCGTACGGTGATGGCGCAGCGCACGCTGCTGAGCCTTCCCAACCCGTTTCAACGGCTTTGCGTATTGCTTTTACAATTACCGCAGCGCCCGGTCGACGGGGTGGCCGAGGTCGCCCAGGCCCCAACCCACCAGGAGTTGGCCATCATGATCAATGCCAGCCGGGAGACGGTCACCCGCGCGTTTCAGGTGCTGTTCCTGCACAAGGTTCTGGTGCGTGAAGGCAACATTCTCAAGCTGATGCAGCCCGAACTGATGCGCGATATCGCCGAGGGCCGGGCCGATCCGCCCAAAGCCTGACACCTCTTGCCACGGGTCTTTCCGCAGGAAACCCTGGTGGCCTTCCTCCCTGTTTTACGGTTACCGCCCTTGAGAGTCTTGTTGTCGTATTTGTGGCCCTGGCGCCACATGTCGCTGGTGATGCAACTGGCACGCCGCGAAGTGCATGCACGCTACCGCCAGTCGTGGCTGGGCATGGTGTGGGTGGTGCTCACCCCACTGCTGATGCTGGGGGTGTACACCCTGGTGTTCCGCCACGTGATGCGCGTGCGCTGGTATGGGGTGGATGAGGGCAACATGGCCTTCGCACTGCGCATCTACGCGGGGCTGGCGGTCTTCGGCTTTTTTGCCGAGTGCGTGAACCGCGCGCCCAACCTGGTGCTGGAGCAGCCGCACCTGGTCAAGAAGGTGGTGTTTCCCCTGGAGATCATGCCCTGGGTGAATGCGGTCAGCGCATCCGTGGGGCTGGGGGTGTCTGGACTGCTGCTGGTCGGCCTGGCATTGCTCAGCGGCCATGGGCTGTCCGTCACCATGCTGGCGCTGCCGCTGGTCTGGCTGCCCTTGCTGCCGCTGGTGCTGGGCCTGGGCTGGCTTCTGGCCGGGGTGGGCACTTACGTGCGCGATGTGGGGCAGTTGCTGGGCATGGTAGTGGCCGCGCTGATGTTCCTGAGCCCCATCTTCTTTCCGGTGGAGGCCCTGCCCGAGGCAGTGCGCCCCTGGCTGCTGCTGAACCCGCTGGCCTGGATCATGACGGGGACGCGCGAAGTGCTGCTGCATGGCCGCTGGCCCGACTGGCAGGCCCTGGCGCTGCTGCTGGCGGCCTGCACGGTCATCGCCGCTGCGGGCGCCGCTTTCTTCCACAAGGTTCGCACGGGGTTCTCCGATGTCGTTTGATACCCCCGCAGACACCGCCCCGGCGCTGGCCATCGAGGCCCGTGGCGTGGGCAAGCGCTTTTCGCTGTTCGAGCAACCCAGCGACCGGCTCAAGCAATTGCTCTGGGGCCGCTACAAGCAGTACAGCCGCGATTTCTGGGCGCTGCAGGACGTGAGCTTCGACATCCGCCGCGGCGAGGTGGTCGGGCTGGTGGGCCGCAATGGCGCCGGCAAGTCCACTTTGCTGCAGATGGTGTGTGGCACGCTGGCCCCAACCACGGGTTCGCTGGCAGTGCGCGGGCGTGTGGCAGCCCTCCTGGAGCTGGGTGCGGGCTTCAGCCCCGATTTCAGCGGGCTCGAGAACGTGTACATGAACGCCGCCATCCTGGGCATGGGGCGCGCTCAGGTGGACGAGCGGCTGGACAGCATCCTGGCGTTTGCCGACATCGGCCAGTTCATCCACCAGCCGGTCAAGACGTATTCCAGCGGCATGTTCGTGCGTCTGGCGTTTGCCGTGGCGACGAGCGTGGAGCCCGACATTCTGGTGATCGACGAGGCGCTGTCGGTCGGCGATGGCGCGTTTGCACGCAAGTCGTTCGACCGCATCATGGACCTCAAGGACAAGGGCGCCACCATCCTGTTCTGCTCGCATGCGATGTACCACGTGCAGGCCCTGTGTTCCCGCGCCCTGTGGCTGGAAGGGGGACGCATGCGCATGTGGGACGATGCACCACGGGTAACAGCGGCCTACGAGACTTCGCTGGTGATGGAAGCCCCTCCCAGCCAGCAGTCCACCCTGGGGGCACACGATGCCGAGCCGGCATCGCCCGCCACGGATGGCGACGCACGATCCAGTGACACCGATCGCTTTGAAGCCCGCATGAAGGCCGATGGCGCCCTGGTGCGCAAGGCGCCAGACGGCACCGCCGTGCTCACCGGCATCGAGGCATTGGCCGATGGCGTTGCTGCCAGCGAGTTGGCCATCCACTCCGGGGTGACCACGCTGGAGGTGCGCATCCGCTTTGCCAGCGACCCGGCATTGCCCTGCCCTTCGGTGGCCATCGGCATCGCCCACGCCAATGGCACCGTGGTGGCCAGCGCTGGAAGCGCCAACGATGGAGTGGAACTGTCCCGCAACGCCTCGGGCGCCGGCATGGGCGTGCTCACGCTGCCGCGCCTGCCGCTCCTGAAGGGTGACTACACGGTATCCATCATCCTGGCGTGCGAGCGCGGCCTGCATGTCTATGAAGTCGTGGAGCGCGCGATCACGCTGCGCGTGGTGCAGACCGGGCTGGAGCAGGGATTGGTCAGCCTGCCCCACCAATGGAACAGCGGAGCCGGTGCGTGAGCGTGCGGCCATGGCATGCCGTCGAGCTGGGCGAATCGCAGATGGGCGAGACCCGCGCCCTGTTTGAGCAGGTGTTCGGCCATTCCATGAGCGAAGCGCTCTGGCGCTGGAAATACGACGGCGGACGGGGGTGCGCCACCGGCACGCGGGACGAAGATGGCGCCCTGCTAGCCCATTACGGCGGAACAGCCCGAACGCTGGTCTGCGAGGGGCAACCGCTGCAGGCCGTGCAATTGGGCGATGTGATGGTGAAAGTCCAGGCGCGCGGCATTCTGTCGCGCCAGGGGCCGTTTGCCACAGCCACCCAGGCATTTTTGCACGACCATATCGGCTCGCCCGGCGGGTTTGCATTGGGGTTTGGCTTTCCGAGCGCGCGCCACACACGCCTGGGTGAAAAGCTCGGCCTGTACACCCCGCTGGGCGAGGTGCTGGAGGTGCGCTGGAACACGCCCTCCTGCCCCACTCCATTCTGGAAACGCCCCTGGGTCTGCGCCCCCGTGGACTGGAGTGCAGCGCACACCGACGCCCGCCTTGATGCCTTGTGGGATGCCTTGCGCCAGACCGCGCAGGGCTTCGTGCTACCCCAGCGCGACGCGCGCTGGTGGCGCCACCGCTTTGCCAACCATCCTGATGGACCGTACCGGTGCTGGTGGGTGCGCGGCCGCTTTTCGCGCCGCATTCTGGGCGCTGTGGTACTGCGACCTGGGCAGGGCCCGGCGGCGGACTGGGAGCTGCTGGACTGGCTGGGTGCCGTGCAGGACACTCCCACCCTGCTGGCTGCCGCCCGCGAGCTGGCCGCGCACGGTGGGGCCAGGGCCTTGAACAGCTGGCTGAGCCAGCCTCTGGTACGCCACCTGCAGGCGCTCGCGCCCCCGCCGGATGGCGCACAGGCATCCGAACAATCCGCCTGCCCCTACTGCGTGACACAACGCACTGCACCAGCGGTGCCTGCTGCCCTGCGTAACCAGCCCTGGTGGCTGACGGGTGGCGATACGGACTTTCGCTGAGCATGTCGGCAGCCGCTGCATTGTCCCCATGGAGTCTCAGGGCGCAGGCGCCCGAGTACGGCTGGCTGGTGCCCGCCATGGCACGGTTGCCTGATGCCCTGGCCTATCCCATGGCCCGCTGGCGCGGCGCTATCAATGCCCACCACGACCGCGACTGGGTCTCGCTGAGCCTGGGTCACCGGCATGTGGCGGCCATGGTCGAACAGGGCCTGGCACAGCTCCTGCCGCCCGAACAAGTGGCCGACGCAGTGGTGGAGCGCTTCGAAACCGTGGCCCGCGAAGAAATGGAAGCGCGGGCATTGCAATTGCGGGGCCTTTCGCATTTCGACATCGAGGCGGCGCAAGCGCTGGACACGCTGGCCACCCGCCCACCGGGGCGCGGCCTTGTGCTGGTGACACCGCATCTGGAAACCTTCGTGCTGGGTATTGCGGCCCTGGCCAGCCGCGGCACGCGCGTCCACCCTGTCATGTCCATCGTGTCGGAAGACCCGCGTGTGCACCCTGCCATCAGGGCCCATTTCCGGCTGAAGTACAGCGGGTTGGAGCGCCACTTGCAGGGCGGCAAGCTGGCGGATGCGGAAACCTCGATGCGCTATTTTTACCGCATGTTGGCCCAGGGCGACGTGGTCGTGGTGCTGGCCGATGCCCCGGCACCGCCCGACGGCCCCGGCGTGTGCCTGCCTTTTCTGGGCGCGCAACGCAAGGTAGCCCAGGGCGCGCTGCGCCTGGCCACGCAGTCGGGCAGCCTGCTGGCGGCCTTTGCCTGCCATGCCCACGGTGGCCGCCGGCATTCGGTGGCCCTGTCGCCGCTGTGGGACCCCCAGGACGATGCCCAGGCCACCTATGCACGGGCCTTTGCGTTCATGGAGCAACACATCCGCGTGAACCCTGCGCGGTGGTGGGGATCTCACTTGCTACCGCTGTACCCGGCCTGCTGAAAGACACCTCCAACCATGACCTCTTGCGTGGATGATGATGAATTCCTTTTCCTGGCCTGTGTCAGCCGCTGGGAGGTGGCCCGCGAGCGGCTACTGACCTCGCCCTGCCTGCAGGCGGGCAAGCGCCCCCTTTGGCTGCGCTGGAATGCCAGCTCAGCGGCAGAGGCTTTCAACGACGTGATGGATGCGAGCCCCCCCCAACGCTGGGTGGTATGGCTGCACCAGGATGTGGTGCTGCCTGAGGGCTGGGACACATTGTTCAGCCAGGCCATCGCGCAGGCCGAGCAGCGACTGGGCCGGCTTTCCATCGTGGGCGCCTACGGTGTCATCGGCGCCGGCGTACAGGCACGCCATGCAGGCCACGTGCTTGACCGCGGCCATGTGCTGCGCGGCCCTGCGGAACTGCCCAGCCTGGTGGACAGCCTTGATGAACTCCTGGTGGCGGTGCGCAGCGACAGCGGCCTGCGCATGGATCCCGCGCTGGGATGGGACTTCTACGCCACCGACCTGGTGCTGCAGGCTCAGGATGCAGGCCAGCAAGCGGCCGCAGTGGATGCTTTTTGCGAGCACTGGTCGGACACGCCTTCGCAGCCCCCTCTACCCCGCGCCACGGCCCAGCGGATTGCGCACAGCGGCACGGCCTTCGAAGCCAAGTGGGAGTCCCACTTGCCTGTGACGACCACCTGTGTGGCGATTCAGCAGCGCGGCGACGTGCGCGCCATGGCGCAGTCGCTGCTGGGCGACGGTGTTGACCCCCTGGAAAAGGCAGCCCCATGACCCCCATTGCCCTGGTCATCGTCTCCACCGCGTCGAGCCCGCTGTCGTCGGAAGAATTTCGCCATGGCTGGGACCAGTTGCACCGCGTGCTGCCACCACCCACCGTGTGGCTGGAAACGCAGGCGCTGGCCAGCCCGCAGGCATGGCATCAGGCCCTGGAGCAAGCACCGGCCGCGGCCCCGCTGGACGGGAACGCCCGCGTTCTGCTGCTGCGCCATGGCCACGCCATGATCGACCCCGATGTGCTGGAGCGGCTGGGGCAGGCGCTCGACGATGCACAGGATGCGCCCACGGCGGTGCACGCTTTCGACCCGGGCTTTCCCCCGGCCCTGGCACCCGACTACTGCACGGTGCGCGGCATGGAGCGCTACCTGGAGCAACTGGGTGCGCGCGAGCTCCCCCTCCTCCCCGACAGTGGCCAGCATGTACCGCTGGTGACGCTGACCACGGTGGCCGCCGTGCGCGCCGGCACCGTGCGCAGCAGCGCCCATTGGGTACCCGGTGCCTTCGTGCACGACTTTGCCAGCTACCACCAGGCGCGGCGCGAGGACATGCTGCCCCTGCTACCTGCCGGCGTGGCCCGTGTGCTGGACGTGGGCGGTGGTGAGGGCGGCTTCCTGCAGGCTGTCAAGGAACTGCGCGGCTGCGAGACCCACCTGGCCGAGTATTCGCAAGAGGCCTGCCGCACCGCACGCACCCAGGTGGACCATGTGTGGCAGGGCGACTTTCTCACGCAGCCGTTCGACGGGCTGCTGGGGCAAGGCCAGGGCGCGTTCGACTGCATCAGTTTTCTGGACGTGCTGGAGCATGCCAACGACCCGCGTGCCTGGCTGGCCAGGGCCCGGGGCCTGCTGGCGCCGGGCGGATCGGTGCTCATCTCCATTCCCAATGTGGGCCACTGGGGCGTGATGGCCGACCTGATCGAGGGGCGTTGGGACTACTGCCCGCTGGGCATCCACTGCGTCACCCATGTACGCTTCTTCACCTGGAAGACCCTGCAGGACTTGCTGGCCAGCGCGGGATTTGCGGTGGAGCACCTGGAACGCGTTCAGGTACCTGCCCCCGCAGACTGGGCCAGCCATTGGGCGCACACCCCGCGCCTGAAGGCGGATCCGGTGAGCTGGAATACCTATGCCTTCCTGGTGCGCGCCACCCCGCTCAAGGAGGGCCCATGGGCTTGAGCTGCTGCGCCGTTCTGGTGAACTACCGGGATGCCGCCGAGGTTGCGGCGGCAGTGGCGTCGGTGCTGGCGGATGCGCCGGGCATCGAGGTGCGCGTGGTCGACAACAGCGATGACGATGCCGAATGGGCCTTGCTGCGATCACTGCTCCCGCAGGCAGTCCACTGCCATCGCGCCGAGGGGAACATCGGATTCGGCCGGGGCTGCAATCTGGCTGTGGCTGCCTCTTCGGCCGACTGCTTTCTCCTGGTCAACCCTGATGTACGCCTGGTCAAGGGCTGCACGGCGGCACTGATCGAAGGGCTGGCCCACGACCCCATGCTGGGGGCGATCGCCCCTCGTCAGTTTCTTGATGCGGACCTGCAGTGGCGTCTGCCGCCCAGTTGGCTGCCCACGGCCGTGCGCGCATGGGCCACCGAGCGCGCCCGCAGGGAGCCCCCCATCCGGGATCGGGTTCGCCACGCCACGGGGGCTGAGGCCTTGCGCTACTGGCAAGCCCGCCATGCACCGCTGCGCCAGCGGGCGCTGTCCGGTGGCGCGGTCATGGTGCACCGCCGTGCACTGGACGCAGGCGGAGACCTGTTCGACCCGCGTTTCTTCATGTACTTCGAGGACTCCGACCTCTGCCTGCGCTTGCGCCGGCAGGGCTTGGGCATGGCCATGGCGCCGGAGGCGCAGGCCATTCATGCCTGGCGCAACGCCCCCCACAAGCAGGGCCTGATGGAGGCCGGCGCCGCCGTCTACTTCGCCAAACACCATGCCGACGACGGTTGGCTGCACAAGGCCCACCGGCTGCAGCAGGTACCGCCCGGGCCGCTGGGGGACCTTAGCCAGCCAAGCCGACGCACCCTCGAAGGCATAGAGCTGGAGGTGCCCGCACCTCTGCAGGCAGGCTGGGTGCTGGAGCTCAGCCCCGATCCTTTGCGGCAGATCTGTGTCGGGTACCTGGGAACCGGGGCACGGGCATCGGCCTCATACCAGACGCTGGGGCATTTCGGCTCCGGCACCGTGTTTGTGCGCTTGCGCAGCAGCCGGGTGGATGACGGCGATGGACCCGAAGTGATGGCCATGCTGGAGCCGCCACATACCGCCCCACGGGAGACAGGAACAGGTTCCACAGGTTGAACGGTGCGTCACTGGCCCGGGACCCGACACATCCTGTAGCGCGATGTGCACCCGCCACTCTGCGAAAATCACTCCCGATAGGGCATGCCGACAAGCCGCCCGAGGCACCTTTGCCACCCACCGCCTTCATGTCCTGACCGCCCCGTCAGGCCGTGCCAGCAGCACTTTTCCCCGCCAGGCTTGCCCGGCATTTCGACTTCTTGGGAGTGAGTACATGTCTACTCTTGGTTTCCTTTCACCCCCGCCGGACAAGCCGTCGCCCAGCGCCATGGCTATGCAGTTGGCAATGGCCGTCGCCGGCATCGCCCTGGGTGGACAAGCACTGGCGCAGACCGCCCCCCAGGGTACCGCTCCTGGCGCGCTCGCGCGCCCAGGCACTGTGGTGGCTGCCCCCTCGCCCGCAACTGCGCCTCCTGCGGCCGCCTCCCTCCAGGCGGGGGGCGCCAACCCCTTCGACGCCCAGCGCAAGGCATGGCCGGACCGCGTCCCACCCGTCCCGCCGCCACCACCACCGCCGCCACCCGCCGTGGTTACCGACCAGGACCTGCAGTTGTACGGTGTGGTGATTGCAGGCAGCGTCAAAATGGCCAATGTGCGCCTGGGGCCGCGCTTTGCCAGCTCGGCCACCGAGGGGCGCCCCTTCTCGACCTTCCGCGAGGGGCAGACACTGGGCGAATTCACGCTGACACAGGTGCACCCTACCCACGTGGTGCTGTCAGCACCCGGCGGGCAGCAGAGCATCTATTTCACCAAAAAGACGGACAGGGCCGCCGGCCCGGGGGCACCGGCCCCTGTGGCGCAAGGCCAGGCCCCCGTTCAGGGCGCGACGCCGGTAGTGCAGGCGCCAGCCGGAGATCCAGCCGCCACGCAGGCAGCCGCCGCAGCGGTCGCGCCCCCACCAGGGGCCAATGCCGGGCAGGTTGCCCAGCAGCAGGCAGCGGCAGCCCCGGCGGCCCCACCGGCAGCCAACTCACCGAACGCAGCCAACACGGTGTTCAACAGCCTGTCCGAGGCACTGAATGCTGCACGCAACAATGCCAACATGCAGCAGAACCAGGGTGCCAACCCTTTCCAGGTTCCCAGCGCACCCCGGCAATGAAGCCCACTTAGGAGGCTGCGCGGCAGAAAGCATCGAAGCGAAACGGTTCACAACCGAGGAACCGGTTTGTCGGGCGTTGCTCCTTCTGCCCCGCGGCGTCTTGGCCCCGGCGCTGTGCGCGGGACCAGCAGCGGTGGCGAAGAGATCGCAGCAATCGATCCGACCCGCCGCGCGATCACTTCATGGAATAAAAAAAGGCCCCTCGGGGCCTTTTTTACGTATGAGCAAAGCGCTGGCTGGTGTTTACCAGATCTTGCCCTTGTTGACGAAGGACCCGTTGCTGTTCTTGAAGCCGAAATAGATTTCGACGTTGAACGCACGCAGGTCATCAGCCGTCAGATCCATGGTGGGTGTGAACTTGAGGGTTCCTGCATTGGTGATCTGACTGGAGTAAGCAACGGTTTCGGGGTTTGGCAGTCCGAGCTGAACCCAGCTGTCAACCTTGCGGAAAAACCACACATCGGTCGTGAAGAACAGGCCATTGGCTGGAATGCGCGCCGCGATCCACACACTGGTCTTCTCGCTGGCAGCGACGTCTGCAGTGGTCTGCGTCAACGTGATATCCAGCTTCAGAGGCTGGCCTGCTGTGGACACCACGTTGGTGGTCACCGATCCAGGCGTGGTGGGCGCGGTCGGTGTGGTGGGGATGGTCGGAATCGTCGGCGTAGTAGGTGTCGTCGGCGTGGTGGGCGTCGTCGGGGTCGTCGGGGTCGTAGGCGAAGCAGCGTCCACGGGATCCGGGAAGGGGCTGGTCGTCCAGGAGATCTTGGCGTAACCGGCCGCATACTTGGGCATGTCGACGTCGAGGGCGCCCTGGTAGTCATAGAGCCCGGCGCCGCTCAGCTGGCGCACATAGAGCCATTTACCCTGGTCAGTGCTGCTGCGGTTGGCATCGAGCTGGCCGCCCACGAAGCGCAGGGTGCCACCACCGTCGTGCACGACGAAATGGTCGACGTCTTCATTGATGAGGCGTGTGAACGAGGAGTCGATGCGCTCGCCGGTCTGTGCAGCCTGGTACTCTGCGCCGCTCAGGGGAGCGACACGGGTCGGCTCCTTGCCGTAGCGCAGCACGAAGGCCGACTGGGTAGTTTGGGCCGCGTAGCCCGAGAACAGGAACGAGCGCGTGCCTGCAGGAATGAAGATCTTGAATTCCTGGCTCTGCATCTGAAAGCCGGTGAACTCAGGCAGGGACAGCGATCCGCCGCCAGGGAAGGCACAGCCGCCGGTGCCAAAACCGATGGCACAACCCGTCACGCCGGTAGGCGCGTACTGCTCCTTGAAGCCGACCTTGGTGTCAAAGGTATAGCTGCTGCTGCCGGACGGCAGAGACAGGGCAATTCTGTGTGCTGACTGGTGCATCGAAACAAAATTTGCAGCCTGTGCAAACGTGCCCATTGCAGCCAAAAAAATAACAATTAGATACCGCATTGCATCCGCCCAAAAAAAAAAGGCCGCGAGCTCTCGCCGGCGGCCTTTTTACTAAAGTCGCAACTTCTTAGTTAGAAGGAGCGTAGTGCCACGTGACTTCTGGGCCAATCGTGTTGATGTAGGTAACAACGCCAGGACCGCCCGACTTGCCCAGGTTCACAGAAGGAGCCGAGGTTTGGCCAACGGAGACCGTTGGGTTTGCGTAGCGAACGTTAGCCCAGCCAGCGGTGAACGTGCCCACGCTGATCTGGCTACCGAAGGCCAGCCAGTCGTGTTCGAACACGCTGGTCGACGATGCTGGTGGCAGAGGCGAGATGTTGAACGTTGGACCGGCGATGGTGTTTTCGCTGTAATCGAACACGTCAGCAGCAATCTGCACCTTCTGTTGGAAGGGGTACTGGCCGCTGATGACGTTACGGTACGTCAGCTTCGTGGGGAACGTGAAGGACACCAGCGAAGATTGCGAACCGCCGACCACGTAAGGCACGACGAAGGAGGTCTTCCACAGTGCGTCTTCGATGTCAGCAACCGTAGCTTGCGAACGTGGAGCGCCCAGGCTGGAGTCAACACCGATGTTTTGCTTGATGCGGTTGTTGTAGTCAGCCAGTGCCAGGGTAGGCAGCGAAGCGTTCTGACCGTTCAGCGAGTTCGAGATGGTCAGGAAACCGGCCAGCACGTTAGGCGTGTTGGTGTCAGCGACCACAGCTGGAGCTGCGTCAAATGCGGCCTTGATGGCAGCCTTGGCAACGCCAGGACGGTTAGGAGCGAGGTCGAATGCTTGCGATTCGATGATCGTGATGTAACCGATGTTGGTCAGTGGCGAGCGGCCTTCGCCAGCACCGCTCACGATCACTGCTGGGGTAGCAGCGGATGCGAAGGTGTTGGAGTTAGGCAGCAGGATCGAGTCGTCGCTGGACGTCACAACCGAACGCGTCGTTTGGCCGTTGGCGGCAGCAGCTTGGCTTGCCAGGGTACCGACCCACACGTCGCCAGGCGACAGGTAGATCAAGAAGTCAAGACGTTCTTCGGAGCGCTCATTGTCGTGAATCACGACCTTGGCGACGACGGATTGCGTCAGGCTAGTGTTGATAACCTTCAACTCACTTTGCCATCCCCCACCGATGAAATACGAGGGAGCGACCAGCAAATCACCCAAACCAGCGTGATTCACGGTCACAGCGTTTGCAGCACCAGCAGCGAGCATGGCGCCCATTGCTACAGCAAGAAGTTTCTTCTTCATCACAGATTTCTCCATAAAAATTAAAAAAAGCACCTGAGCAAGCCCACACTCATAGCTTTACAAGTTTACACCAGATACTTCAACAATCCGCCCCGCGTACACAATCTAGACAAGCGGACTCTATGGACTGTTGATTCGCATCCTACACAATCGCCCCCCGGTTTGCGCAGGGGTGCGTAGATAAAATGTGTTTGGTGTCACAACTAGGGCGAAGGATGTTGCACCTCAGCAACAAGCGCCCGTTGTCCTTTTCCTGCGCCCGACACGGCAAGCCTGCGGCCTGCCCTGCTGCGGCACAGCGGGCCAGAGGCAAGTCGCCAGAGAGCCAGCGGGCGTACCCAACTGACCCTTGCGGCGCTGCCACGGCCCCTCATCAGCGAGACTTCAGAACAGCGTCGAGATTGACGTGCTTCCACTGCCCATCCACGATCTCCCAGATATCGGAGGTGCGGAAATTGGAGTCAGACTTCTTCCCGGTCGGATCGACCAGTGTGAGTTCGACTTCCACATTGGCATTCTTGCCATCCTGGGTGACATCATGCACCTTGATGGATTTCAGGATCCATGCTTTCGCATGGTAATCGGCATAGAACTTGGAATCCGTCCGCTTGGGGTCGATCCCGTGCTCCAGATCGTAGCGCACGCCCCAGTTGCGGTCCACATGGGCTTGCCAATAGCGTTTGAAATTGGTAAGCACGCCAATTTGCGCCATTTTGGGCTCAAGCGCAGGCGATGCGAACACCAGGTTCAGCGGCTTGGACTCCTTCGAAACCGTACTCGGTGCGGCGGTTGCACTGCCTGCAGTCTGCGAGGTCGCGCAGCCGGCCAGCCATGGCAACACCGCGACCATGGCAGCGGCGAGCGTGATCTTTTGTGCAAAATTCTTCATGCGTGTCTCAAGATAGTGTGGAAGTTCAACGAATCACGGGGGAGCGACTCGCAGGGATGAGGGCTCTTGCAGCGTGTGAAAAAGCACCAATGGGATATGGGCGACCTGCTGATAGTTCACATCAATGATGCTGCGGCCACCATTTCGGCGCAATGCGTCACCCGCGAGCAGGACGCAAGGCGCCAAGACAGCAAACGAACTGTCGGTCTGCGGCACCGGGGCGCTCAGGCAGCGCATGGGCGGCATCACGTCATCGCGCCCCAGGAAGGCGTCGTAGTCTGCCATGATGGCCCAGGTATCGGGGCGCACTTTGGCCAAGGTGAATATCTCCTGCAGCGCGTTGAAGGAGAGCGTGGTGCCCTCCTGCAGCACCAGGCGATACTGTCCGCGCCAATCGTAGTCGCCTTCGGGATCCGTCCGCGCAACGATGGTCAGCCGCGAATCGAGTCGGGCAAAGTCTTCCATGGCCCTGCGCACTGCAGGTGACTGGTCGGGGTGCCCCAGCAGCAGCAGCTCCCAGCCCGAGTAGGTCTGGTGCACCAGCGAGAAGAAGGTGGCGGTGAGCGCCGCCACATCAAAAGGCTGCACCACGGCCGAGACGAACGGCGCGGCCACCGCCTGAGAGGGGACTGTTTTCGCGCCCTGCGCGGCGCTTGCGCCAGACAATGTGCGCCAGCCATCCCTCATGAACCGCCACATGCCTGGCGGCACCACGGCGCGCACCATGTTCTTGGCGTGGAACAAGGCATGCACTCGCCGCCCAGCCCCGAGGGATACCTCTTCGCCAGCATCGGCGATCAGGCGGTAGTACTGCGCCATGTAGCGCGCCTGGTCGTTGGCGAGCAACTGGCGCTCATGCACCGTGGTCAGCTCCGAGCGCAGGTACTCCAGGTCCATGCGCGCAGCCGCCAGCTTGCGGTCCAGGTCAGTCGCCACGACGGGAGACGCCCCCGCCAGGGATGGCATCGATGTCGAAGACAAGGTCTTGGGAGGATTGACCGCCCGGATGGACACCCCCGCGGCCAGCGTGCGCAGGTGGTGCTCGGGCAGCGCGCCGAGGGCATCCATGATGGCCACGTCCTGCGGCTGGGCCGCCCCCGTGCCGGAACGCTGCAGGGCGTCGACCACCTCGCCCAGCGGCGCGGTGCGCAGCAGCGCTGCCGCATCGGCGGGCAGGCGGTCCAGGTAGACCCCGAGGAACCAGCTCAGCGACCACCGCGGGTGCTGGTGGGGTTCCACACCGCTCCAACGCAGGTCAAACTCGCGGAACCACTCGCGCAGGCCGGTTTCGGTGGCGTTGTAGAAATGGTGGGGGTAGCCGTGTTCGGGCTGCAGGAAGGCGGTGTCGATCTTGACCACGCCGCCCGGCTTGAGCACGCGGCGAATCTCCTCCACCGCCGCCTGAGGGTACTGCAGGTGCTCGAACACCGCCTGGCTGATCACCGCGCCAAAGCTGTTGTCCCGGAACGGCAGCCGGTCGGCAGAGCCGACCACGTCCGTCATGGGGTAGCGAAAGATGTCGATCTGCACCACGTTGTCCCAGCGCTGCAGCTTGCCGCCTGCGCCCAAGTCGAGCACCCATTCGTCCCGGTGCTCCTCGATGATCCTGAGCGACTCCTGGCTGTAGGGGTGGCGCGATACCGGATCGTCCACCGAGGCCTCCCCCGTTCCCGCCTCCTCGATGGTTTCCGGCAGCAGCACGGGCACCCCATTGCGCAGGGGGTAGGCCGCCTCGCAGCCGCCACACACCACCCGGCTCTCGTGCTGGATCAGTCTGGAGCCGCAACGCGGGCAGGCCAGCAGGGGCAAAAGGGAGTCAAGTCGGCTCATACGGTGGATTCAAGGAAGGAAACGGTCAGGCAAGTGAGGACGGCGACAAGCGCCGTTTCAGGAAACCCGGGGGGGCCAGGCCAGCGAAAAATCTTCGGCGTCGATGGTCAAGTTGGGGTTGTAGCAGGGGTCGTTGGCCAGCAAGGCAGGCCAACGGGTCTGCAGGATCTTCACTTCCGAGTTGAAGCGCTTTTGCTTCTCGGGCGTGTCCTCATAGCCGCGCGAGACGGACTCGTGGTGGATCAGTTCGGCATAGGGCGTCCAGTGGTTGCGGTAGCCCGCCTCACGCACGCGCAGGCAGAAGTCCACGTCATTGAAGGCCACGGCCAGGCTCTCGTCCAGGCCGCTCACCTCTTCGTAGACCGACTTGCGCAGCAGCAGGCAGGCCGCCGTCACGGCCACAAAGTCCTGCGCCAGCACCGCGCGGCCCATGTAGCCATGCTGGCCGCGCGCCAGCAGCTTGTGCGCATGGCCGGCTACGCCGCAGACCAGCACCACGCCCGCGTGCTGGATGCGGCCATCGGGGTACCACAGCCGGGCGCCCACGCAGCCCACGCCGGGCTCCAGGGCCGGGCCCACCATCTCGTCGAGCCATTCGGGGTGGGTGGCCTCGATGTCGTTGTTCATGAGCAGTACGAACTCGCCACACGTGGCTTCGTGCACCGCACGGTTGTTGATGGCCGAGAAGTTGAACGGGCCATCGTCGCGCAGCACCCGGATCTGCCCCGACGCCGTGCGCTCGGCCAGCAGCTGCAGCGAAGCGGCTTCGTCGCTGCCGTTGTCCATCACGATGATTTCGTAGTTGGGGTAGCGGGTCTGCACCAGACTGTCCAGGCACTGGCGCAGGATCTTCTCGCCATTGCGGGTGGGGATGACGATGCTCACCAGCGGCGGGTTGGCCGGTATGCCCCAGCGCACGCGGTACATGCCCGAGGCCTCGGGCGCCTCCAGCACCTCGCCCTGCAGGCCACGGCGCTGCAGGTGCTCCTGCAGCGCACGCCGGCCGGCCTCGAAGGCATAGCTCTTGTTGCCATGGCCAGAGGCCGTGCTGCCGGTTGCCGTGCGCCAGTGGTAGAGGATCTGCGGCACGTGGAGCACAGCGGCGGCTTCCACGCTGTCGATGGCGCGCAGCGCCAGGTCGTAGTCTTGCGCGCCCTCGAAGCCCACGCGCGGGCCACCGAGCTGGCGCATGAAGTCGGCGTCATAGACCGCGAAGTGGCACATGTAGTTGTGCGAGCGCAGCAGGCCCAGGTTGAAATCGGGCTTGAAATACGGATCGAAGCGCCGGCCGGTCTGGTCGATCTTGTCCTCGTCGGAATACAGCACCTTGCCCTGCGGGTGGCGCGCAAAGGCCTGCATGGCGCGCAGCAGCGCATGGGGCGTGAGTTCGTCGTCGTGGTCCAGCAGGGCGATGTACTGGCCCTTGGCCAGGGCGATGGCCGTGTTGGTCGCCGCGGAGATGTGCTGGTTCTTGTCGTGAAAGGCCAGTCGGATGCGCGGCTCTCCGGCGGCTGCAGCCTCCAGCAATTCACGCGTACCGGCCTTGGTCGAGGCATCGTCGCAGATGCACAGCTCCCAGTGCGGGTAGACCTGGCTCTTCACCGATGCGATGGCACGGCCCACATCCTGCGGGTCGGGGTTGTAGACCGGCATGACGATGGAAACCAGCGCCTTGCGCGGCAGGTCGGCCGCCTCGGCCACCAGACGCGAGAGCTTGACGGGGTCCATGGTGTCGTATTTCGCCACCCAGTCGGCATAGCTGCGTGGTGTGGCACCGGGCACGGTGTCCAGCACAGGTGCGCCGGAATCCAGGGCTTCCAGGCCATGTTCGGAGCCATGCAGCATGCGGCGCAGGCGCTGGCGCACGCCCTGCACCCCCTGGGTGCGCAGCACCGATACCGTGCGCTTGGCGAGGTGCGACAGGCCCAGACCCCGACTGCGGGCCACCGAATAGGCCGCCACGACGCTCCTGGCGTAGCGCGGCAGCCGGACCACCAGGCGCAACGGCCGGGTGATCTTCCACGAGCGCGACCCTGTTACCAGGCGCAACTGGTGCTGCGTGCCATCGAGCATGGTCTGCAGGTTGTGCGCGTGGTTGCGCGCCAAGGCGATCTCGGCCGAGAGGGCAGCGGCAGAAGCCTCCAGGGAACCGATGTGCGCCTGGGCGTCGGTGTACAGGTCCAGCACGTTCGCGCCGTGCTGGTGGGCCAGGTCTCGCTCGCGCATCACGGCATGGAGTTCGACGATGGTGGCATCGCGCTCTTGCTGCACCACGTCGCGCGCGGCGCAGGCCAGGTCATGCGCCTCGCCCAAGTGGTGAGCATCCTGACGGGCCTTGTCGGCCGCCTGCATGGCATCCATGGCGCGCTGCTGCTGGTCCACCAGGTCCTGCGCCAGGCGCTTCACATCCTTGCTGCGCTCTACCAGTTGCGACAGCACACTGCGCCGCGACAACGAGCGTGTGACCAGTTCCTCGAAGGTCTGCTTGGACTGCAGCACCTGCCATTTGGCATACAGCTGGGCAGTGGCATCGGCGGCGCGCTGGCGGTCGGCCTGCACGCCCTCCCCCGCCCCGGCATGGATGCGGTAGGCAGCCGATACGCCGGGCACGAACTGGAACGGCGTGCGGCTTTCCACCTGCAGCCAGAAATCCCAGTCCTCGTACAGATCGAAGCGCTCGTCGAAGGCGGCCCCGCCGGCCTGCACCAGGCTGCGATGGAACAGCACCGAGTGGATGGGCATGAAGTTGCCGTAGCGCAGCTCGCCCGAGGCATAGGGGAACTGGAAGATCTCTCCCACGGGCTCGCTCTGGGCGTCGACGCACTCCACCGCCGTGTGCACCGCCTTGACCGTGGTGCTCTGGCGCACGGCCAGCACCAGCTTGGCAATGTGGTCCGGGTAGAACCAGTCGTCGTCGTCCAGGAAGATGAGGTAGTCGCCCGTGGCCGCTGCCATGCCGGCATTGGCCGCCAGCGCGCGATTGAGCTTCCTGCCCTGGGAGACCAGGGTGACCGGCACGGGGCCTTCGGCCCATTGCGTACCAGGCAGGCCATCGCCGGCAGCATCCACCAGCACGATGTTCAGGTGCGGGTAGGTCTGCAGTCCCACGGAACCAAGCGCCTTGGCCAGCGTGGGCCGGCCCATGGTACGCACGATGACCGATACCAGCGGCAAGTCCTGCGGCAGCACGGCCACGCCGCGCCCGAGCAGGCGCTGCTTTTCACCCTCGATCAGCAGCGGGCCGCCAGCGCGCAGATCGGCCGAGGTATAGCTCTCGAAGGCCTCGGCATATTCCGACGCCGGGAACAGCGTGAGCGCACGAAAACGGTTGAGCGCGGAAATGAAGCTCGCATACGGCAGCTTCTTCTCCTGGCTGGCAAAGACCTGCATGGCCTGCTGCTTGAGCGCCCACACGGGCGTGATGTCCAGCAGCCGGTTGGGCCTGAGCGGCGCGCTCACCTCGTACAGGTGCAGGCCCACGCCCTGCAGCCGGCGCACGGCCTCGATGGCGCACAGCGCCGTGGCGCGGTGGTCGGGGTGCAGCTCCCAGGGCGACGGGGCGTACACCACGTCGGCGCCGGTATCGGCCACCGCCTGGATGATCCTGTGCACCAGCGCTTCGCCATAGGTGACTTCACGGTCCTGCAGGCCCCAGCACTGGGGCGGCGGCAGGCCCAGCACACGGGCCGCGTCGGTACTTTCGGAGAGGCGGGTGTCTGCATACCCCTTGGCCGCACCTTCTTCGCCATGCCCGCCTGCGGTCAGCAGGACGACGTGCACAGAGTGCCCCGCCTGAACATGCCCGATGATGGCCCCGCCGCATCCAAAGACTTCGTCATCGGGATGGGGCGCCAGGACGAGTACGCCCCCTGGGGCGGGAGGCACGGGTGAGGCGTGGTAGGGGATGATCTCAGCCTCGCTAGGGTGCATGTTGTGCATTCAGATCAGGAAAGGAACGTGGGAACGGTCTGTGGCGCATGGAAACCGGTGTGCTTCCGCAAAAAAAGACGCAGGCACGGCAAGGGCCGGTCCCTCGTCAACGAAAAGGACCGCCGTGGATGCCAGGCAGAGACCAGGTCTGTGGGATTTTTCGCTTGAAGCCCGCCGCAGCGGCCTTCAGAACAGGTCTGCAATTCTATATTCTGTCGTATGCAGCCACGATCATGCGCTTATCCTGGTAATGGCAACGGATTGTTGCACCACACGGCCCTCTTGCGTCCAAAATATTGCGCATTGGTGCGACACCGGTCACACCCGGCGGCATCTCCCTCGGCGCACGGCCTTACCCAGGCGGGCGTTGCAACAGCCCGTGCACCCCGCCCCGGACTGCGGCGAGCAGGCGCGCCAGCCGCCGCTCGGGCAGCAGTGGCTGCAGCAGCAGCTTGCGCGCCAGCGGGGCGAGCAGCTTGCGGCGCCAGCCACGGGGCACGTCATGGGAACGCATTAGCCACAGCGTGTTGCGCACCTGGAAGTAGATGCGCTGCGGCGGATGCGCCAGCACCTGGCGCCCCAGCACCTTCACGCCCGCCTTGCCAATGGTGTGCTGCAGTACCACCGCCCCCGTCTGCATCACCGCCCATCCCCGGTGGCGCGCACGCCAGCACCACTCGGTATCGACCATGTCCACAAACCAGCCCCCTCTGAACGGGCCTACGGCGGACAACGCTGCAGCCGGGTACAGGCAGCCGGAGGTGATCACGTGGTCCACCGCCACCGCCTGCTGCGCGGACCAGGGGTCTGCAGACGGCACCAGGCGCAGATGCGCATCCACGCGCTGGACGGGCAGTGCCCGTCCCGTGGTTTCGTCGTGCACGGCGGGGCCGAGCGCCGCCCAGCCGCCAGCGGCTTCACCGGCCCGCGCCCAGATGTCCAGCAGGCCGGTCAGGTACCCGGCGGGGGGCAGGGAATCCTGGTCAAAACTCAGCAGGAAGTCAAAGGCGCCATCCAGCGCCCGCTGGCGCGCCAGGTTGAGCGCAGCGCCCACGCCCAGGTTGCCTGGCGCCAAGTGCCACTGCACGGCGGTCATGCCCGACCAGGGCCCCGCCGCCGGGTCGATGGTCTGGCCGTTGTCGATGACCAGCACCTGCGCCACATCCGGCAGCAGTCGCGCAATCAAGGCCGACAGCCTGTGGCTGTCCGGGTGGTACGCCACCACGCAGGCCAGAACGCGCGGCGTCATGGCGTGGCACCTGGCCCGCTGCACAGTGCCTCGTAGGCGTCGGCAATGGCCTCCCAGCGATAGCGCTGCGCCAGCGATGGCCCTGGCACCCACGCGCTCTCCTGCGGGCTTTGCAACTGCCGGGTGAGCATGGATACGTCGGCAAAGTAGCCCCCCCCGTCCCCCAGCGTGTAGCGATTGAAGACGCAATCGAAGGCCAGCAGCGGCCGCTGGTACGGCAGCATCTCGACCAGCGAGGGATTGGTGCCCCCCACGCTGTGCCCGTGCAAATAGATATGGCAACCGGCGCGCAGGGCCGCCAGCGCCTTGGGGTCGAACAGGGAATCGATGAAGCGCACGCGCGGCTCGCCCTGGTAACGCGCGAGCAGCTCACGCCCCAGCGGCGTGGCGCTGAAGTTGCCCACCAGCACATACAGCGGCTGGGGCGATGCCAGAAAGGCCTGCAGCATCTCGGCGATGTGGTTCTCGGGTTCGATGCGCGCCACGGTCAACAGGTAACCGCCGGGCGCCAGGCCAAAGCGTTCCTTGAGCAGCGCGTGCGCCTGGTCCGCAGGCAACTGCAGCACATGGTCGCAGCCATAGGCGATGACGCTGCTGGTGCGGCCATAGCGGCCCAGCACCATGTCGGCAATGCCCTGGTTGTCGCTGACCACCACATGGGCGTGGCGCACGGCCAGGGCCTCGCTGCGCTCGAGGAACCAGCGCTTGAACCCGGTCCATTTGTCGCGCCGGGTCTCCAGCCCGTCCACATTCACGATGATGCGCCGTGGGCCGGCCATGCGGCGCAGCAGGGGCAGGAAGATGCCGCCCGACACGCCCATCACCAGCATGGCATCCACCCTGCGCCAGCACACCAGGAAGTTGAGCAGGTCATAGGGCACCGACCACAGGCCGTTGGCACGCAATGGCAGGTAGCGGTGCGCCAGGCGCTCGCCATCCGCCGCCAATGCGGTGCGGCCCACAGAGGAACCGAAGACCAGTGTGGCATGCCCCCGCCGCGCCAGCCGGGGGGCAAGCTGATCGACGCAGGTCTCGAAGCCGCCATAGCGTGCCGGCAGGCCATCGGTACCGATGACCGCGATGCGCAGCGGTCCCCTGGAGGAATCGGTCATCGCTGCGTGCCTTGGGCCGACGGGCGCAGCGCCTGCAGCACCAGAAAGAGCCCCATGGCCCGGCGCCGCCGCGTGGGCCCCGACACCAGCGCGTGCCATGCGAGGTGCAGCGCCACCCGCACACGGCTGCGGCCAGCCCAGGGCATCGACAGCCAGCCGGGCACCTGGGCCGCCGGGGACGCCCCAGGCAGTGCGCCACCCTGCTGCGCCCGGGCCCAGGCCATGGACTGCACCAGCACCCGCTCGGCCAGCTGCATGCCGCGCCCCAGTTGTTCGCCCAGCGAGCGCTGGCGCGATGCACCCAGCAGGTTGGCGCCGTGCTGGCGGTACAGCGACAGGCATTGCGGCACGCATGCCAGGCGCTGCATGCGCTGCGCCACCAGCGCCACGGCCCAGTCGTGCATCACATAGGCCGAAGGCTCGAGCAGGCGGGCCACGCAGGCCAGCATGTCGCCCGAGAGCACCAGCGTGTGCCCAATCACCGGGTTGACCAGCAACAGGCGCCGGGCGTCGAGGTCACGGGGCACGGCATAGGGGTTGCCGGTGTAGAAAGTGGGCTGCAGGGGCGCGAGCGCCTCGTCCACCACCTGCACGTCGTGGAACAGCGCCCAGGGCTGCGGCAGCCCGGCGGCGGCATCGAGCATGGCCGCCACCTTGCCAGGCAGCCATACATCGTCCTGGTCGGCCAGGAAAATGCAATCGCCTGCGCCCACCTTGGGGGCCAGTTGCGCCATGGCATTGAAGAAGGACAAGGCGGGGCCGGGGGCGTTGTCGACCCAGTGCAGTTCCAGCGGTGCCTCGCCTGCATCCTGCGCCAGCTGCGCCAGCACTTCACGCGTGCCGTCCTCCGATGCATGGTCGAAGACGTGGATCACGTCAACGGCCCGGGACTGGGCGCGGATCGAGGCAATCTGCTGTGCGATGAAAGGTGCCCCGTTGTGGCTGCACAGGAGCACATGCAGGGTCATGCCGGACTTTTCAGGTGCGCCACGGCCCGCCGTCAGCGGGCGGCGACAGCAGCGAAGACTTCCGCATTCTCCAGGGTCAGGCCCTGCTGGTCCTTGGCCGACAGCAAAGGGTTGGCACCGATGTCGGGCCACTCGATGCCGATGGAGGGGTCGTTCCAGATGATGCAGCGCTCGTGCGCCGGCGCGTAGTAGTCGGTGGTCTTGTACAGGAACTCCGCCGTCTCGCTGAGCACGAGGAAGCCGTGCGCAAAGCCTGGCGGCACCCACAGCTGGCGGTGGTTGTCTTCGCTCAGCTCTTCGCCGACCCACTGGCCGAAGGTGGGCGAGGCCTTGCGGATGTCCACCGCCACGTCGAACACGGCACCGCGCACCACGCGCACCAGCTTGCCCTGGGGCTGCTGGACCTGGTAGTGCAGTCCACGCAGCACGCCGCGGGCGCTGCGGCTGTGGTTGTCCTGCACGAACTGGTGGTCGGTACCGGTGGCCTCGTTGAAGGCACGCTGGTTGAAGCTCTCGAAGAAGAAGCCGCGCGCATCGCCGAACTTCTTGGGTTCGATCAGCACGACATCGGGAATGGCCAGGCGGGTTGCTTGCATGGAGTGAATTTCAGGAAATCAGTAGATCTTTTCTTTGAGCACGCGCATCAGGTACTGGCCGTACCCGTTCTTGGTCAGCGGCTGGGCCAGACGCTCGAGTTGGGCACTGTCGATCCACTGGCTGCGCCAGGCGATCTCTTCAGGGCATGCGATCTTCAGGCCCTGGCGGTGCTCCAGCGTGGCGATGAACTGGCCGGCTTCGAGCAGGCTCTCGTGCGTGCCGGTATCGAGCCAAGCGTAGCCCCGGCCCATGATCTCCACATTCAACTGGCCGCGCTCCAGGTACAGACGGTTGAGGTCGGTGATCTCGTACTCGCCGCGGGCCGAGGGCCTGAGCCCCTTGGCCAGCTCCACCACTTGGTTGTCGTAGAAGTACAGGCCCGTCACCGCATAGCTCGACTTGGGGACCTTGGGCTTTTCTTCGAGCGACAGCACCTTGCCCTGGGCATCGAACTCGGCCACGCCATAGCGTTCGGGGTCATGCACATGGTAAGCGAACACGCTGGCGCCACTCTGGCGCTCGGTCGCGCTACCCAGCAGCTCATGAAAGTCATGGCCGTGGAAGATGTTGTCACCCAGCACCAGCGCGCTGGGGGAATCGCCGAGGAAGGACTCGCCGATCACGAAGGCCTGGGCCAGGCCGTCCGGGCTTGCCTGCACCGCGTACTGCAGATTGATGCCCCACTGGCTGCCATCGCCGAGCAGTTGCTCGAAGCGCGGCGTGTCCTGCGGCGTGCTGATCACCAGGATGTCGCGGATGCCCGCGAGCATCAAGGTGCTCAGCGGGTAATAGATCATGGGTTTGTCGTACACCGGCAGCAACTGCTTGCTGATGGCCAGGGTGGCCGGGTGCAGCCGGGTACCGGAGCCTCCGGCGAGGATGATGCCTTTGCGTGCCGTCATGGTGGTCGTTCTCAGAGAATCTCGGTGAGCATGCGCGCCACGCCCGTCTGCCAATGCGGCAGGGTCAGACCGAAAGTGCTGCGCAGCTTGGTGGTGTCCAGGCGCGAGTTGTGGGGGCGCACGGCCGGGGTGGGGAAGGCGCTGGTCGGAACGGGCGCCACTTCCTTGGCAATGATCTTTTCAGCCACCGGGTGCCTGGCGGCCACCGCCAGCACGTACTTCGCGTACTCGTTCCAGTTGGTCTCGCCAGCCGCCACCAGGTGGTACAGGCCCGCATCTTCGGGGCGCTGCTGCAGGTGGCGGATGGCATGGGCCGTCACGTCGGCCAGCAGGTCCGCGCCGGTGGGGGCGCCCCACTGGTCGTCGATCACCGTCAGGCGCTCGCGCTCCTGGGCCAGGCGCAGCATGGTCTTGGCGAAATTGCCGCCGCGTGCCGCATAGACCCAGCTGGTGCGCAGGATCAGGTGCCTGGCACCCGACTGGGCGATCAGCTGCTCGCCTTCGAGCTTGGTGCGGCCGTAGACGCTCAGGGGCGCAGGCGCGTCGGTCTCCACCCAGGGGCGGCTGCCGCTGCCATCGAACACATAGTCGGTGCTGTAATGCACCAGCCAGGCGCCGAGCTTCGCGGCCTCCTGCGCAATGGCGCCGGGCGTGGTGGCGTTGAGGGTGCGCGCGAAGTCGACCTCGCTCTCGGCCTTGTCCACCGCGGTGTGGGCGGCAGCATTGACGATGACGTCAGGGCGCAGGGCGCGCACCGTCTCGGCCACGCCGGCCGGGTTGGCGAAGTCACCGCAGTGTTCCGTGCTGTCGAAATCCAGCGCCGTGACGGTACCGAACACCGACAGGCTGCGCTGCAGCTCCCAGCCGACCTGGCCGCCCTTTCCAAAGAGCAGGATGTTCATGCGCTGGCATCCGCCACGGCTGCAGGCTCCTGCGCATACTGGGTCTGCACCCAGTCGCGGTAGGAACCGGTCTGCACGCTGGCCACCCAGTCGGCATGGTCCAGGTACCACTGCACCGTCTTGCGGATGCCGGTGTCGAAGGTCTCGGCGGGCTTCCAGCCCAGCTCGCGCTCGATCTTGCGCGCATCGATGGCGTAACGGCGGTCGTGGCCGGGACGATCCTTCACATAGGTGATCTGGGTGCGGTAGCTCTGGCCGTCGGCACGCGGGCGCAACTCGTCGAGCAGGCCACAGACCATGTTCACGATCTCGATGTTGGGCTTTTCGTTCCAGCCGCCCACGTTGTAGGTCTCGCCGGCAGTGCCGGCTTCCAGCACGCGGCGGATGGCGCTGCAGTGGTCCTTCACGTACAGCCAGTCGCGCACCTGCATGCCGTCGCCGTAGACCGGCAGGTTCTTGCCGGCCAGGGCGTTGACGATCATCAGCGGGATCAGCTTCTCGGGGAAGTGGTAGGGCCCGTAGTTGTTGCTGCAGTTGGTGGTCAGCACCGGCAGGCCGTAGGTGTGGTGCCAGGCGCGCACCAGGTGGTCGCTGGCGGCCTTGCTGGCGCTGTAGGGGCTGTTGGGCTCGAAACCGCGCGTCTCGGCAAAGGCCGGGTCGGTGGGTGCCAGCGATCCGTAAACCTCGTCGGTGGAGACGTGCAGGAAGCGGAAGGCTTCGCGCTCGCCCTCGGGCAGCGCGCTCCAATAGGCACGCACGGCCTCCAGCAGGCGGAACGAGCCAACGATGTTGGTCTGGATGAAATCCTCGGGTCCGTGGATGGAGCGGTCCACATGCGATTCGGCCGCGAAGTTGACCACCGCGCGGGGTTGGTGCTCGGCCAGCAGGCGGGCGATGAGGGCGCTGTCGCCGATATCGCCCTGCACGAAGACATGGCGTGCATCACCCTGGATGCTGTCCAGGTTGTGCAGATTGCCCGCGTAGGTGAGCTTGTCGAGGTTGACGACAGGCTCGCTGGAGGCAGCAAGCCAGTCAAGAACGAAGTTGGCGCCGATGAAACCCGCGCCGCCGGTAACCAGAATCATAGGGTGGGCTGTGTGAAATGCCTGCTCGGCAGAACCCGCGATTATCCCACCCTGCCCGGTTACCCGGTAACAGAGTTCAACACGGGCTCCCCGGGGCGGGTTGAAAGGCCATCAGAAATGGATACCGCGCATCATCTGCTGCAGCGCCACCGCCTCGGCCGACAGCTGTGGCTTGGCGTCCTTGCTGCCCTTGGCGGCAGTGGAATCCGGGAACATGCGAAAGCTGGTGTTCATGGTGATCTGCGCCACGCGGGGCACCAGGGCATGCAGTAACTGGCCGGTGATGCCCAGGCGCGTGGCGATGCGCACCGGCTTGAAGATACAGGCCTGGGCGATCATGTCCGCCGCCTCCTCGGGGCTCAGCGTGGGCACGTTGTTGTAGATCTTGGTCGGCGCGATCATGGGCGTGCGCACCAGCGGCATGTTGATGGTGGTGAAGGTGATGCCCTGGTCGGCGAACTCGCTCGACGCGCAGCGCGTCCAGGCATCAAGCGCCGCCTTGCTGGCCACATAGGCCGAAAAGCGCGGCGCATTCGTCAGCACGCCGATGGAGCTGATGTTGACCACATGGCCCTTGCGCTTGGCCACCATACCCGGCAAAAAGCCCATGGTCACGCGCAGGCAGCCGAAGTAATTGAGCTGCATGGTGCGCTCGTAGTCGTGGAAACGGTCATAGCTCGACTCGATGGCGCGGCGGATGGAGCGGCCCGCGTTGTTGATGAGGAAGTCCACGCCGCCATGCTTGTCGACCAGGAGTTGCACGAAGCGGTCGCAATCGGCCATGTCGGCGATGTCGGCGGCGTAGGCGATGAACTCGTAGCCCTTGGCCCGGGCCTCGGCGCAAGCCTCGTCGAGCTTGTCCTGGTCGCGCCCGCAGATGACGGTGGTGGCACCGGCCTCGGCGAACTTGTGCGCCGCTGCCAGGCCGATGCCCGAGGAGCCCCCCGTCACCAGCACCACCTTGCCGGCCACCGTGCCCTTGAGGCTGCGGTCGATGAACAGCTCGGGGTCGAGGTTGCGCTCCCAGTAGTCCCACAGGCGCCAGGCGTAGTCCTTGAGATTGGGGCAGGTCACGCCCGAGCCCTTGAGCGCCGCCAGGGTCTCGCGGCAGTCAAAGCGCGTGGGGTAGTTCACGAAGGTCAGCATGTCCTCGGGCAGGCCCAGGTCCTTCAAGACAGCGTTGCGCACCCGGCGCACCGGCGCCATGGCCATCAGGCTCTTCTTGATGCCCTTGGGGATGAAGCCCAGCAGCGCGGCATTGATGAACAGGTTCATGCGCGGCGCATGCGCGGCGCGGCTGAAGATATCCAGCACGTCGCCCACGCGGTAGCCCACCGGGTCCACCAGGTGGAAGCACTTCTTGCCGATGTCCTTCTGGTGGCTGATGACGTTGAGCGCGTTGACCACGAAGTCCACCGGCACGATGTTCACGCGCCCGCCTTCCAGGCCCACGGTGGGCATCCAGGGCGGCAGCAGCTGGCGCAGGCGCTGGATCAGCTTGAAGAAATAGTAGGGGCCGTCGATCTTGTCCATCTCGCCGGTCGTGCTGTCGCCCACCACCATGGCCGGGCGGTACACCGTCCAGGGCACCTTGCAGTCCTGGCGTACGATCTTCTCGCTCTCGTGCTTGGTCTGGAAGTAGGGGTGATCGAGGCCCTCGGCCTCCTCGAACATGTCCTCGCGGAACACGCCCTCGTACAGGCCGGCAGCCGCGATGGACGAGACGTGGTGGAAATGCCCGGCGTCGATGGCCTTGGCAAGATCGACCGTGTTACGCGTGCCCTCGATGTTCACGGCCACTTGGGTCTCTTCGTCGGCACCGAGGTCGTAGACCGCGGCCAGGTGGTAGAAATGGTCGATCTGACCCTTGAGCTTTTTCACGTCCTCGGAGGCCACGCCGAGCTTCTTGGCCGTGAGGTCGCCGAACACCGGCACGGCCCGTGCGGCCGACACGCCCCAGTAGCTGCGCAGGTCGGCCACCTTGTCCGCGCTTTCTCGCCGGATCAGGAAGTGCACCACGGCGCCCTTTCGCTCCAGCAGCTTCTTTACGAGCCGCTTGCCAATGAACCCCGTCGCTCCCGTCACGAAATACTGCATGAAAAACTCCTGTGAGATCTGTTCATTCTTGCCCAAGCGCATCGCCGACCGATTCAGCACAAACCCGCGCAGCCTTAGACGCTGCGCTCTACGTTTTTAGGAGCGCGCGCCTACACCTGGCCTGCCGCGCGGCGTACAGTTCGGCCATGCGCCAAAGCCAACCGGCACTGGCAACCCCCACTACCCACCCGCATACCGGAGGCCCCATGGTCAAGAAACTGCAGAAACTCAGCGCCGACAACAAGAAGAGCAACGCCCAGCTGTCGAGCACCGTCAAGGACTCGGCCCAGCAGATCTGGCTGGCGGGCCTGGGTGCCTTCTCCAAGGCCCAGGAAGAAGGCGGCAAGGTGTTCGAGTCCCTGGTCAAGGAAGGCCTGTCCATCCAGCGCAAGACCCAGGCCGTGGCCGAAGAGAAGATCTCCGAAGCGACGAGCCGCGTGACCACCATGGCCAGCGACATCGGCTCCAAGGCCCAGGGCCAGTGGGACAAGCTCGAGAACATCTTCGAAGACCGAGTGGCCAAGGCCCTGTCCAAGCTCGGTGTCCCCTCGGCGCGTGACCTGGAAGCCCTGACGGCCCGCGTGGACGCACTCACCAAGGGCGCCGGCAAAGCGGCCGCGACCAAGGCACCTGCCAAGGCCGCCGTGAAGGCAGCAGCCCCCGCGAAGAAGGCCGCTGTCAAGAAGGCAGCCGCTCCCCGCAAGGCCGCCGCCAAGCCTGCAGCCAAGGCCGCGCCCGCCAAGAAGGCCGCAGCAGCCCCTGCCAAGAAGGCCAGCGCCAAGGCCGCAGCTTCCGCCTCGGCACCCGCCGCCTCCAACTGACCTTCTGCCAGCGGCCCGCCCGCTGCGGCAAGCGGCTGACACGCCTTGTGCGTGCCAGCCGCTTTTGCGTTGTGGAGCGCTTCGGGCCATGGGCCGCGCTCTCTGCGCGGGTGGCCGCAGCCGGAACGTCAACACGTTCCAAGGACATGCCAATATTGATGCAGTGCAGCATCTGCGGCTCGGTTAGAGTAGGCCCCAGAGACATACCAACACCGATCCAAAACGACGCGAAGAGGGCCCGCACACATGGTGAAGAAAGCGCCGCGACGCACCGCAGAACGCATTCTGGAAGTCACGCTGGACCTGTTCAACCGGTTTGGCGAACCCAACGTCTCCACCACCCTGATCTCGGCCGAGCTGCGCATCAGCCCCGGCAACCTGTACTACCACTACCCGGCCAAGGACGAGTTGATCAATGCGCTGTTCGACCGCTACGAACAGTCGCTGACCGAGCTGCTGGCTGCCGCCGATGGCGTGCGCAACGTGGAGGACGCCTGGTTCTTCATGCACACGCTGTTCGAGCTGATCTGGCAGTACCGCTTCCTGTACCGCGACCTGAACGACCTGCTGTCCAAGAACCGGCGCCTGGAAACGCATTTCCAGGCCATCCTCAAGAACAAGACGCGGGCCGTGCGCGCCATGCTGGACGGCATGGGCCGATCAGACGCGCTGCACATCGACACGCGTGAGCTAGAGGCCACCGCGACCAGCATGGTGGTCGTGCTGACCTACTGGCTGAGCTTCGAGTACGTGCGCGACCCGCGCCGCGCGCTGGAGCCCGAGAGCGCCCAGGCAGCCCTGCTGCGCGGAGCCCACCACGTGCTCAACCTGCTGATGCCCTACCTGGAAAGCGGGCAGCGCGCACACCTGCTGGAACTCGTCGGCGCCTATGCCACCGCGCCGGGCTAAGCGCCAGGGCGCCCTGTCCACACCCTACACCCGACCCCAAGAACCACAGGAGACACACCATGGCCAAATGGACCCCTTTTCCCCATGCGGGTGACTACAGCTTCGATGCCACGAGCGTGAAGAAGCACTGGGCGCGACTGCACAGCGGCGACGCCGAACCCTGCCCCAAGGATCCGGCCGTGCTGCAGGCCTGGGCGCTGTTCCACAGCGGTGATTTCGAGAAGGCGACGGCCGCCGGCCTGGCCGCTGGCGGCCCCGGCATCACCGTGGCCAACAAGGCCACGGCCATCTACGCCAACTACCTGGAGCAAAAGGAAAAGACCCGCCTGGACCTGTTCACCCAGGTGGCCGAGCGCGCCGAAGCCCAGGCCGGCGAAGACCCGAACAACGCCAACGCCTGGTACTGGCATGCCTATGCCCTGGGCCGCTACAGCCAGGGCATCAGCGTGGCCAAGGCCCTCGCCCAGGGCCTGGGCGGCAAGGTCAAGGAATCGCTGGAAAAATCCATTGCCCTGGCACCCAAGCATGCCGACGCCCGCATTGCGCTGGGCGCTTTCCACGCCGAGGTGATCGACAAGGTGGGCTCGCTGATCGGCGGCATGACCTATGGCGCCAAGAAGGACACGGGGCTCAAGCTGTTCCAGGAGGCCCTGAAACTCAACCCCGGCTCTGCCATCGCCATGGTGGAGTACGCCAATGCGCTGGTCATGCTCGAAGGCGACAAGAAGATGAAGGAAGCCACCCAGCTCTACGAGAAGGCCGCCGCCTGCGAGTCCGCCGACGCGATGGAACGCCTGGACGTGGAAATGGCGCGCGCAGAACTGGAGGACTGACGCCGCCGGGCGACGCCCCAACGCTCAGCTGGCGAAACGCCGTGAGGCGATCTCCAGCAGGCCGTCGAAGATCAGGTTGTCCACCAGTTCGAAAGGCCGGGTCATGCTCGGAGCCATCTTCCAGCCGGCGCCGCCGGTCATGATGCAGGCCGGCTCCTCGCCGCAGTGCTGGATGACATGCTGCACCATGCGCTCCACCGCGCCGGCAATGGCGTAGGTGCCGCCGCTGGTGAGCGCGTCGCTGGTGTTGGTGGGGAACATGCGCACATCGCCCGTGGGCACGTGCAGGCCGGCGGTACCCGTTTCGAGTGCGCGCAGCATGATGCCGTGGCCCGGCAGGATGAGACCGCCCAGGAAGCGCCCGTGCGCATCGATGCATTCCACCGTGACCGCCGTGCCCACCATCACCACCACCAGCGGCCGCGCGGGCCCCTGGGCCAGCACATGGTGGCGCGCACCGATCATGGCCACCCAGCGGTCCGAACCCAGGCGCGAGGGGTGGTCGTAGCCGTTGACCAGCCCCGCCTCCTCGTCGGATGAGACCACCCACTGGGCGCCCACGTCCCACAGTTCCATCTGCTCCTGCACGCGGCGCTTGGCGGCATCGCCCGCCACCACGCAGCCCAGCATGCGCTCGGGCGCTGGCAGGGCTGCCCAGCTGCCTTCGGCGAGCTTCTCGATATGGTCCAGGAACTCGGCGCCATGCGCCAACAGCGCAGCCCCGGGGCGGTGGGCGTCGTACAACGCCCATTTGAGACGGGTGTTGCCAACGTCGATGGCCAGAAAAGTCATGCGGCGGATTATCCCGAGTTTTGGCCATGCGCACTTGGCGCATTTGCCAAAGGCAGCAGCGCAGCTCGTCGCCCCGGCGACAGCGGTACCTGCCAATGTGAAAAATCGTGTCGCGCGCCCGTCTTACACCAGGGTGTCGCACTTTGCCGCTACAGTGGCCCTTCCTGTTTCTGCAACCTTAGGAGATACGACATGGGTCTTTTCAGTTTCATCAAGGAAGCCGGCGAAAAGCTGTTCGGTGGCAAGGAAGCACAGGCCGCCACGGCCGCCGCTCCATCGCCGGACGAACTCAACGCCAAGGCCGCCAAGGCCATCGAGACCTACATCGGCACGCAGAACCTGGGCGCGACCAACGTGCAGGTGGCGTTCGATGGCAGCCAGGGCAAGGTCACCGTCAAGGGCGACGCCCCCACGCAGGCGGCCAAGGAAAAGATCACCCTGTGCTGCGGCAACGTGGCCAGCGTCACCAGCGTCGAGAACCTGATGAACGTGACCAACCCCGAGCCCGAAGCCCAGTACCACGACGTGGTGCGCGGCGACACGCTCTCGGCCATTGCCAAGAAGTTCTACGGCGACGCCAACAAGTACCCCCAGATCTTCGAGGCCAACAAGCCCATGCTCACGCACCCCGACAAGATCTACCCCGGCCAGAAGCTGCGCATTCCGCCACTCTGAGCGCACAGCGCTCCCCAACGAACAGCGGGCCACATGGCCCGCTTTTTTCATGGCGCCTTGTCTTCAGCCCTGACGCCATGGCAGGCCGCGGTAGCGCCAGCCGCCCTTGCGCCCGCGGTGGGCCTGGCCGTCGGCGTCGCCCTCGAAGCCCTCGAGGATGTTGTAGGCCGTGATGCCCAGCTCCGTCGCACGCTTTGCGGCCGCCACGGAGCGCACGCCGCTGCGGCACAGCAACACAACGCGCCCGCCTTCGGGCACGGCCAGGCGAATCTGCGCATCGAAATCGGCATTCATGGCCATGCCGGGCCACTGCTTCCAGGCCACGGGCACGGCCCCCGGCACCTGGCCCACCCATTCGCGCTCGGCATCGCTGCGCACGTCGACCAGCACGGCCTGGCCGTCCTGCACCCACTGCCAGGCCAGCGCTGGTGACACGTCGCCGGCATAGCCATCGGCGACGCGCGGGGCCTGCAGCGCGGCGCCATCGGCGTCCTGGCGCTGGCCCGAGTGCTGGTTGGCGGGCACGGCCTCGTCCATGCGGCGCGGACGCGGCAGGTTGAGCGAGTCCATCAGCGCGACGAATTCGGCCTCGCTGCGGCCCGCCACGCGCGCATTGCCGGCCTTTTCGGCAGCGATGCTGCTGTGGCTGCGGCCCTGGTAGTCATGGCCGGGCCAGACGGTGGTGTCGCCCGGCAGTGCGAACAGCACGCCGGTGATGCTGCGGTACAGCTCGGCCGCATCGCCCGACTGGAAGTCCGTGCGGCCGCAGCCGTTGATGAGCAGCGCATCGCCCGTGAACACATGGTTGCGCCAACGGTAGGACATGCTGCCCGACGTGTGACCAGGCGTGTGCAGGGCCTCCAGCGTCTCGCCGCCGAAGGCCAGCGCGTCGCCATGCTGGAGCTGCACGACCGCCGTACCGATGTCGCAGCCTGCGGGCACCGCGGTCTGCGCGCCCGTGTGCTCGGCCAGGCGCGCCGCGCTGGTGATGTGGTCGGCATGGGTGTGCGTCTCCAGCGTCCAGCGCAGCCTGAGCCCCAGGGACTGCAGCGCGGCCAGGTCGCGGTCGAGCTGCTCGTCCACCGGGTCGATGATGACGGCCTGGCGCGTGGCGGGGTCGTGCAGCACGTAGGTATAGGTGCTGGAGGCGGGATCGAAGAGCTGCAGGGGGATCATGGTGGGCCTGAATGCGGTGGTTTCCGCCATTTTGCCGCGCCCGGTTTCGCCCCGCCCTGCGCGCGCTCAATCCCAGAGCGGTGCTGGCTCGTCGCGCAGGTGGTTGCGCAGGGTTGCGTAGTCCGGCACTACCGTGGCCACCGTGTCCCAGAAGCGCGGGCTGTGGTCCATCACGCGCAGGTGGGCCAGCTCGTGCGCCACCACGTAGTCGATGACCGCAGGCCGGTAGTGCAGCAGGCGCCAGTTCAGGCGAATGGAGCCGTCGGCCTTGGCGCTGCCCCAGCGCGTCTGCGCGCTCGACAGGCGCAAGCTGGTCCAGCGCACGCCCAGCAGCGGCGCGAAGTGCTCCAGCCGCTCGGTGAAATGGCGCTTGGCATCACGCATCAGCCAGGCCTGCACGGCATCGCGGATCTGCGCGGGCCCGGCGCTGTGCGGCAGGCCGATGTGCAGGCGTGAGGCCATCGGTGCATCCGGGTCATCGGCCGCGGCCATGGTTTTGAGTTGCCCACCACGGCCGCTGAAGCCGTGCGCGGGGTCCAGCACCACAGTGACCGGCCTGCCCAGGTAGGGCAGCACGGCGCCGTCGGCCCAGACGATGCGCCCGCCTTCCATGCGCTGCTGGCGTTCACGCGCCTCGCCGAGCTTGCGCACGATCCACTCGGACTTTTCGCGCAGCGCCGCGTCGATGGCGCCCAGGGTGACCCAGCTGGGGGCGCGCACCGAGAGGCCGTCTGGGCCCACGCTGAAGCCGATGGTGCGCCGGCGCGCGCGCTGCAGCGCATACGCCACCACGGCGTCACCCAGCAGCAGTTCGCGTTTGGCCTCGGGGTGGCGGAATTCGGCGGGAGACAGCAGCGAAGGCAGCGGGACCGCAGGCGGACCCACGGGCCGGGGCGGTGCGGCCACGGGAACCCTGGCCGCCGGCGGTGGCTCGACCGCCTTGGGCGCCGGTGCGGGGCTGGCAGGCGGAGTGTCGAAGAAGTCCAACGCCAGTTGCACGAGCCGCTGCATCATGGGAATGGGGTCCGATCAGGGCGCCGTCAGTGCGGCTGCGGGATAGGCCTCGGGGTCGAGGCGGCGCATTTCGGCCTCGATCCAGTCCTCGACCTCGCGCATCAGCTCTTCCGGCTCGCGCCCCACGCTGGAGATCGGCTTGCCGATGGACACATCCACCACACCGGGGCGCTTGACGAAGGCCTTGCGCGACCAGACCTTGGCCGAGGTCACGGCAATCGGCACCACCGGTGCACCGGTGTCGATGGCCAGGCGGGTGCCGCCGGTCTTGTAGGTGCCCTTCTGCCCGCGCTCGATGCGCGTGCCTTCGGGGAACATGATGATCCAGATGCCCTTGGCCAGCAGGTCCTTGCCCTGCTCCACGACCTTGTTGAAGGCCTGGGCGCGCTGGCTGCGGTCGATGTGGATCATGTCCAGCCGGCCGATGGCCCAGCCGAAGAAGGGGACGTACAGCAGCTCCTTCTTGAACACGTAGGCCAGCGGGTGCGGCATGATCGTGGGCATCAGAAAGGTCTCGTAGGTCGACTGGTGCTTGACCAGCAGGATCGCCCCCTCGTGCTCGCCCTGCGGCAGGTTCTCCATGCCCGTCACCCGGGTGCGGATGTCCAGCAGCACGCGTGCGCCGCTGATGCACAGCGACAGCCATGCGGCCGCGATGCGGTACAGCGGCAGGCCGCGCACGCCGAAGAGCGTGCCCAGCATGATGGCCAGCGCATAGGGCATGACGGTGGTCGCCATCCAGAGCAGGTGAATGATGGAGCGGATCAGGGCCATGGTGAAAAGGTCTTGCGATGGGTGCCGCCGCAGCAAAGGCGTGTGGCAGGCACCAAGGGGCGCTGAGGGTCAGACCGCCATCAAAGGGATGGCGGCCGGCAGCAGCTGCTCGACGAAGGCCGCCAGGCTCGCATGCACCTGCGTGCCGGGGGGATAGCCGGGCGGCAGCGCCTGGCCCGGCACCACGCCGGCGGAGCTGCCCGTGCACACCAGGTGCAGTTGCGCACCGAGCGCGGCGCCGGCCTGCAGGTGTGCCAGGCAGCTGCCCACCACCTGCACGTCATTGCGCTCCACGCCATAGCGGTCGCTGATCTGCTCAAGCAGGCCCGGGCCGGGCTTGCGGCAGGCGCAGTCCTCGTCGGGGGCATGGGGGCAATAGAACACGGCGTCGATGCGCCCACCCACGGCCGAAAGCTGTTTGTGCATCTTGGCGTGGATGGCATTGAGCGCCACCACGTCGAACAGCCCGCGCCCCAGACCCGGCTGGTTGGTGGCCAGCGCCACATGCCAGCCGGCGTGGTTCAGGCGTGCAACGGCCTCGAGCGCGCCGGGAACGGCCGTCCACTCCTCGGGCGAAGTGACGAAGTCCTCACCCAGCGGGTTCAACGTGCCGTCGCGGTCCAGGATGGCGAGTTTCATGGGGGTCCCCTTGTGACAGACGCCAGCCTAGCAGGTCAGGCCGCCAGGCGGGAGAGGTCGGCTACCCGGTTCATCGCATCGTGCAGGCTCTTGAGCAGGCCCTGGCGGTTCAGGCGCAGGTCCATCTGCTCGGCGTTCACCATCACGTCGTCGAAGAAAGCGTCCACCGGGGCGCGCAGCACGGCCAGGGTCTGCAGCGATGCCGTGTAGTCGCCCGCGTTGAACTGCGCGTTGGCTTCGGGCACGAAGCGCTGCAGCGCCGCATACAGATCCTGCTCGGCCTTTTCCTGCAGCAGCTCGGGGTTGACGTGGGCGTCCACCTCGCCGGCCTTCTTGAGGATGTTGGCCACGCGCTTGTTGGCGGCGGCCAGGGCCGGGCTTTCGGGCAGCGCGGCAAAGGCACGCACGGCGGCCAACTGCTTTTCGACCAGTGCCAGGCGCTGCGGGCGCAGGGCCAGCACGGCGTCGACTTCCTGGGCGCTGTAACCCTGCTCGCGCAGGCTGCCGGCCAGGCGGTCATAGATGAAGTCGGCCAGGGCGGCCGAGGCATAGGTGATCTTGTCGCCGAAGGCCGGAACGGCGCCGGCCAGCAGGGCGTTCAGGTCCAGCGGCAGATTCTTTTCGACCAGCATGCGGATCACACCCAGCGCGTGGCGGCGCAGCGCGAACGGGTCGCGGTCGCCCGTGGGCAGGTTGCCGATGCCGAACATGCCGACCAGGGTTTCAAGCTTGTCGGCCAGGGCCACCACCACTCCAGCGGTATTGCGCGGCAGCGTGTCGCCGGCAAAGCGCGGCTTGTAGTGGTCTTCGATGGCATCGGCCACTACCTCGCCCAGACCGTCGTTGAGCGCGTAGTAGCGGCCCATGGTGCCCTGCAGCTCGGGGAACTCGCCCACCATGTCGGTCACCAGGTCGGTCTTGGCCAGCATCGCGGCCTGGTCGGCCTGCGCCACCAGGGTGGCATCGCCCAGTTGTTCGGCAATGGCCTTGGCGATGGCGCGCACGCGCTCCACGCGCTCGCCCTGCGTACCGAGCTTGTTGTGGTAGACCACCTTGGACAGGCCGTCCACGCGCGAGGCCAGGGTCTTCTTGCGGTCCTGGTCGAAGAAGAACTTGGCATCGGCCAGGCGCGGGCGCACCACGCGCTCGTTGCCGCCGATCACGAAGCTCGCATCCTCGGGGCTGATATTGCTCACCACCAGGAACTGGTGCGTCAGCTTGCCTGCGGCGTCCAGCAGCGGGAAGTACTTCTGGTTGGCCTTCATGGTGAGTATCAGGCACTCCTGCGGCACGTCGAGGAACTCCCGCTCGAACGCGCAGGTCAGCACGTTGGGGCGCTCGACCAGGGCGGTCACTTCGTCGAGCAGCGCATCGTCCTCGATGGGGCGGGCACCGTTGCCCACATTGGCGGCGGCGGCCGCCAGTTGGCGCGCGATCTCGGCCTTGCGCTCGGCGAACGAAGCGATCACCGCTCCGTCCTTGTGCAGCGTGGCGGCATAGCTGTCGGCGTCCTCGAACACCACGGGCGACACGGCCGCCTCGAAGCGGTGGCCCAGGGTGCTGTTGCCGGCTTTCAGGCCCAGCGCCTTCACGGGCACCACGGTGCTGCCATGCAGCGCCACCAGGCCATGCGCGGGGCGCACGAAGTTCACGCTGGTCCAGCCGGGCAACTCGCAGTCGGACTCGAGCTGGTAGCTCATGACCTTGGGAATGGGCAGCTTGGCGATGGATTCCAGAAGTGCCTTCTGCAACCCCTCTTCCAGCGTGGCGCCAGGCACCACGCTGTCATAGAACAGCGCCTCGGCCTTGCCGTCGGGGGCGCGCTTCAAGGCGGCCACGGCCGCTGCCGGGTCGGACAGGTCCGCGCCCAGGGCTTGCAGCTTCTTGAGCAGTGCGGGCGTAGGGTTGCCGCTGGCATCCAGGCCCACCGTCACGGGCATGAGTTTTTGCTGCACGGCCTTGTCGGCGGCCTTGCCGGCCACGGCCGTCACGTGCGCGGCCAGGCGGCGCGGCGAAGCGAATGCCGTCACGGCGGATGCGGGCGTGGCCAGGCCCAGGGCCTTGAGCTGCTCGGCCAGCACGCTGGCGAAGGCATCGCCCAGCTTCTTGAGCACCTTGGGAGGCAGCTCTTCCACAAACAGTTCGACCAGAAGATTTTGCGTTGTCATTTTTCAGGGGCTCCGGCGGTGGCTCAGGCGGCTTTCTTGGGCATTTGCTCCACCCATTCGCGGGGGGCCATGGGAAAGCCCAGGCGCTCGCGGCTCTCGTAGTAGCTTTGCGCCACGGCGCGCGCCAGGTTGCGGATGCGGCCGATGTAGGCAGCGCGCTCGGTCACGCTGATGGCACCACGCGCATCCAGCAGGTTGAAGCTGTGCGCGGCCTTGAGCACCTGCTCGTAGGCCGGCAGGGCGAGTTGCTGCTCCATGAGGTGCTTGGCCTGCTTTTCATGCGCATTGAAGGCGGTGAACAGGAAGTCGGCGTCGCTGTGCTCGAAGTTGTAGGTGGACTGCTCCACCTCGTTTTGCTTGTAGACGTCGCCATAGCTCAATTTCGAGCCGTCCGCTCCCTCGGTCCAGGTCAGGTTGTAGACGTTGTCCACGCCCTGCAGGTACATGGCCAGGCGCTCCAGGCCATAGGTGATCTCGCCGGTGGCGGGCTTGCAGTCGATGCCGCCCACCTGCTGAAAGTAGGTGAACTGCGTCACTTCCATGCCGTTGAGCCAGACTTCCCAGCCCAGGCCCCAGGCACCCAGGGTCGGGTTCTCCCAGTCGTCTTCGACAAAGCGGATGTCGTTCTTCTTGAGATCGAAACCCAGCGCTTCGAGCGAGCCCAGGTAGAGCTCCAGGATGTTGGCCGGTGCGGGCTTCAGAACCACCTGGAACTGGTAGTAGTGCTGCAGGCGGTTGGGGTTCTCGCCATAGCGGCCATCCTTGGGGCGGCGGCTGGGCTGCACGTAGGCGGCCTTCCAGGGCTCGGGGCCGATGGCGCGCAGGAAGGTGGCGGTGTGCGATGTGCCAGCGCCCACTTCCATGTCGTAGGGCTGCAAAAGGGCGCAGCCCTGCGCGTCCCAGTAGGACTGCAGCTTCAGAATGATTTGCTGGAATGTCAACATGGCGTCTGTGGCGCTGGCGGACCAGGGCCGGGCAAAGGGGGATGAAAAAGCCGAAGGCGCAGCGGACAGGCCCGGGGGGCTTTGCAGCATGCGCGCAAAACCCGTGATTTTACGGCGCTGCAGCAAGCCTTCGCTCACAAGGCTCCAGTAAGCCACGGCAGAGCAACAAAACCCCGCACCAAGTACAAAGGCCGGGGCCCTTTTGGAGCCCCGGCCTTTCCAACCAGTTGCGCGGGCAGTCTGCCGGTGCGCACCGGTGGCCGCCCCTTGGGGCGACCGGTCGGCGCACGCGTGGTGCGCCAAGTCAAGTATCAGCACTTCAATGCCGCGCCACATCCCAGGCTGCGAAACTGGCACGGCGAAAGCCAGCGCCCCCGCGCAAGGGCCGCCCCGCCGCGCTGGGGGCGTCCCCCTTCCAGGGGGAAGACGCGAAGCGGCTCAGGGGGTTGTCAATATTCCCAGAAGATGCGTTGCAGCTCTTTGCTGTCGTTTGTTTTCGTCAAAGCGACCATGGCCAGGATGCGGGCCTTCTGTGGGCGCAGGTCGTGGGCCACCACCCAGTCGTACTTGTCGTCGGGCTGCTCGGCGTTGCGCAGCACAAAACCATCGGGCACGCGGGCCGAACGCACGATCTGCACGCCCTGGGCGCGCAGCGCCTGCAGCGAGGCCACGGCCTGCGCGGCCACCGAGCCGTTGCCGGTGCCGGCATGGATCAGCGCCTTCACGCCGGCCTTGCCGTAGGCCTCGATGCCGGTGCTGTTCATGTTGCCGTAGCCATAGACGATGTCCACTGCGGGCAGGGCCTGGATCTCGTCGATGTTGAACTCGGACGCCGTGGTGTGGCGCTTGACCGGCGCGCGGAACCAGTAGTTCTTGCCTTCCACCACCATGCCCAGCGGGCCCCACTGGCTCTTGAAGGCCTCGGTCTTGATGTTGATGGTCTTGCTGACGTCGCGGCCGCTCTGGATCTCGTCGTTCATGGTGACCAGCACGCCCTTGCCGGCGGCGTCCTTGCTGGCGGCCACGCTCACGGCGTCGTACAGGTTCAGCGCGCCGTCGGCCGAGAGGGCCGTGCCGGGGCGCATGGAGCCGACGACCACGATGGGCTTGGCGGTGCGCACCACCAGGTTCAGGAAGTACGCCGTTTCTTCGAGCGTGTCGGTGCCATGCGTGACGACGATGCCGTCCACGTCGGCCTGCTTGGCCAGGGCCGAGACGCGCTTGCCGAGTTGCAGCAGGTGCTCGTTGGTGAAGCTTTCCGAGGCGATCTGGAACACCTGCTCACCCGTGACACGGGCCACGCCCGTCAGTTCGGGCAGGCCGGCCAGCAGCTTGTCCACCGGCACCTTGGCCGCCGCATAGGTGGCGCTGTTGGCCGCCGACGCGCCGGCACCGGCGATGGTGCCACCGGTGGCCAGCACCACGACATGGGGGCGGGCGGCCTGGGCCATGGCCACAGCCGAGGCAGCGGAGAGCAGCAGGCCGGCAAGCCAGCGGTGCATGGGGTGGGAAATGCGCATGACGGAAATCTCCAGACAGTTGTTTTGAAGAGGCTTGCCAACAGACTTTGCTGCTGCGCCCTCACCCGCTCGTTGGCGGTGCCGGATCGTATGAGAGACTTGCGCACACCAACAGGGAATAATCAGTCATTCCTTGTGAATTTCACTCATACCCATGAACCTGCGCCAACTCGAGGTGTTCCAGGCCGTGCTGCAAACCGGCAACATGAGCGCGGCAGCGCGCCTGCTGTGCATCACCCCCTCGGCCGTGAGCAAGGCCGTGGCGCACACCGAGCTGCAGCTGGGCTACCGCCTGTTCGTGCGCACGCCGGCTGGCCTGACGCCCACACCCGAGGCCCAGGTGCTGGCAGCCGAGTCCAGCGGCATCCACCGCCAGCTCGACGCATTGCGCCGCACCGCGCGCAACCTGGGCACCAGCGACACCGGGGACGTGCGCCTGGCGGCCATTCCCTCCATCACGCACGAATTCCTGCCCCTGGTGCTGCAGGAGCACGCGCTGCGCTACCCGCAGGTGGGTGTGGAGGTGCGCACCATCCACCAGGACCAGATGACGCAGGCGCTGCTCACGCGCAGCGTGGACTTCTGCCTGGGCTTCTACAAGCACCCGCATCCGCAGGTGCGCAGCGACCTGCTGGTCAGCGGCCGCATGTACCTGGCCGTGGCACAGTCGGTGTGGACGCGTGCGCCGCGCGCTGTGACGCCCGCAGCCCGGCTGGCCCAGGTGCCGGTGATCCGGCTCGTGGGCGACGATCCCATGCGCCAGTCCATCGACGAGATCGCCCAGCGCCTGGGCACACCCGCCGGCCCGGGGCTGCAGGTGCAGACCTCGCGCCTGGCGCTGGACCTGGTGCGCCGGGGCATGGGCTGGACGGTGGTCGACTTCCTCACCGCCACCCAACTCGACCCAGAGGCCATGGTGGCCGTGGAGCTGCACGAACTGCCGCCCATGTCGCTGTACTGCTACCACGCACGCGCCCTGCCCCCAGGCCTGCAGGCCACGCGCATGCTGGCAATGCTCCCCGGCTTGTTGCACCAAGCCCTGTCATCCCAGAACCAGAGGGCATGAAAAAACCCGCCCATCCCTTGCAGGATGGCGGGCTGCCGGAGATCGCGCGGATCAGTTATCCCACCGGCGCAAAACGAGGCTGGCGTTGGTGCCACCAAAGCCGAAGCTGTTGGACAGCGCGGTGCGGATCGGCGCATCGCGCGTCTCGCGCACCAGGGGCATGCCCTCGGCGGCGGGCTCCAGGTTGTCGATGTTGGCCGAGCCGGCGATGAAGCCCTGGCGCAGCATCAAAAGGCAGTAGATCGCCTCCTGCACACCGGTGGCACCCAGCGAGTGGCCGGTGAGCGACTTGGTGGACGAGAACGGGGGAATGGCGTCACCGAAGACTTCGCGGATCGCACGCAACTCGGGCACGTCGCCCACGGGTGTGGAGGTGCCGTGGGTGTTGATGTAGTCGATGGAGCCGTCCACCGTGGCGATGGCCTGGCGCATGCAGGCGATGGCGCCGTCACCCGAGGGGGCGACCATGTCGGCGCCGTCCGAGGTGGCGCCGAAACCGACGATTTCGCCCAGGATGGTGGCGCCGCGTGCCTGTGCATGTTCCAGGCTTTCGAGCACCACGGCACCGCCGCCGCCCGACAGCACGAAGCCGTCGCGGTGGGCGTCATAGGCGCGCGAGGCTTTTTCGGGCGTGGCGTTGTAGGCGCTGGACATGGCGCCCATGGCGTCGAACAGCAGGCCCATGCCCCAGCTGACTTCTTCGCCGCCACCGGCGAACATCACGTCCTGCATGCCCCAGGCGATCTGCTGGGCGGCTGCGCCGATGCAGTGCGCCGAGGTGCTGCAGGCCGAGGTGATGGAGTAGTTGATGCCCTTGATGCCGAAGTTGGTCGACAGGCAGGCGGACACGGTGGAGCTCATGCAGCGCGTGACCTGGTAAGGCCCCACGCGGCGGATGCCCTTGCTGCGCAGGATGTCGGCGGCCTCGATCTGGTTGGCGGGCGAGCCGCCCCCCGAGCCCATGATGAGCCCGGTGCGCGGGTGCGAGACCTGCTCGGGCGTGAGGCCCGATTCGGCAATGGCGTTGGCCAGCGAAATGTGGGCATAGGCCGCCGCATCGCCCATGAAGCGCAGCTGCTTGCGGTCGATCAGCTCTTCGAGGTTGATCTGCGGCACGCCGGCCACCTGGCTGCGCATGCCCAGCTCGGTGAACTGGGGCATGGCGCGGATGCCCGGACGGCTCTCGCGCAGCGACTCGGTGACGCTGGCATTGTCATTGCCAATGCACGAGACGATGCCCGTGCCCGTGATGACCACGCGTTTCATGCTGCCTCCCCTGGGGCTGCGCCGGCTTCCTCGCGCTTGAACAGGCCCACGCGCAAGTCGCTGGCCACGTAGATTTCCTTGCCGTCAGCATACAGGCGCGCGTCGCCGATGGCCATGACCAGTTTGCGCTTGATCACGCGCTTGATGTCGATCTCGTAAGTGACCAATTTGACGTCCGGGCCCACTTCGCCGGTGAACTTGACTTCGCCGGCGCCCAGGGCGCGGCCCTTGCCCGGCAGGCGCAGCCAGGTCAGGTAAAAACCGATCAGCTGCCACATGGCGTCCAGGCCCAGGCAACCGGGCATGACCGGGTCACCCTGGAAGTGGCAGGCAAAGAACCAGAGGTCAGGACGCACGTCCAGCTCGGCGCGGACCTTTCCCAGCCCGTGCTCGCCACCATCGCTATCGATGTGCGTGATGCGGTCGAACATCAGCATGGGCGGCAGCGGCAGGCGCCCGCTGTCAGCGTCGAACAGCCGGCCCTCGCCCGAGGCGATCAGTTGTTCGTAGGAAAAGGAATCTGCCATTTTCAGTCGTGCTCCAGAACAGCGGCCACACCGCTTCAAATCATCGTTGTATCCAACACAAGCCCCCGCTTGCGGGCTCTATTATCAAGGCACGGCGAGCCTGTGCCGCGCATTGGCCTGCCAGGGCACTGGGGCACCCCTGCCGCAGCTGACCAGGATCAAGGCCCGCTACTCCCGAAAACCACCGTTTTTCGACCGCACCGCCCGGCCACGCCGACCCGCCCCGAGGGCCGCCACCAGCACGATGGCGGCCGCCAGCAGTGCCAGGGGAACCAGGCCCCAGCGCGACACCCAGAAGGCGTAGGGCGTGATGGCCCAGCCCTGCTGCGCATCCATTCCCCGGCCGTGCACCGCGCCCAGCAGCACGCCACGGGTGTGGCGCTCCAGCTGGTGCGTGACCACGCCCCGATGATCGATGATGGCCGTGGCACCGGTGTTGGTGGCGCGCACCATCGGGCGTTCGAACTCCAGCGCGCGCATGCGGCTGATGTGCAGGTGCTGGTCGATGGCCACCGTATTGCCGAACCAGCCGATGTTGCTGAAATTGACGAACACCGTGGGGGCGCCGGCCGGATCGGCAAAGCGCGCTCCCAGCTCCTCGCCAAACAGATCCTCGTAGCAGATGTTGGGGGCGATGCGCTGGCCCGCAAAGGCAAACGGCGCCTGGCCCAAGCCCCCCCGGTTGAAGTCCCCCAGGGGGATGTTCATCATCTGCGTGAACCACTTGAAGAAGGGCGGGATGAACTCGCCGAACGGCACCAGGTGGTGCTTGTCGTAGCGGTAGGGTTCGGCCAGCCCCGCCCGTGCACCCAGCACCGAGTTGGTGTAGCCCTCGCGCTCATCCCCCAGCGGAATGCCCAGCAGTACCGCCTGCGAGCCGCTGGCGTAGCGCTGGGCGATGCCTTCGAGGTAGCCCGGTATCAGCTGCTGCGGCAGCAGGGGAATGGCCGTCTCGGGCGCCACGACCAGGGGCGCGGTGGCACGCTCCAGTTGCTCGCGGTACCACTGCAATGCCATGGGAACACCCGAGCCCGGCTGGAATTTCTCGTCCTGCGGGATATTGCCCTGCAACAACGCCAGTTGCAGCGGGGCCGGTGCGCGCGCCGCAGGGGTGTGGCACAGCTCCACGGCGCAGTGGCGGTCCACCGTGGCCAGACCCAGCACCGCCAGCCCGCCCGCCACCAGGGCCCAGGCGCGCAGGCGGAGCAGATCGCTGGCGCGCGCCTGCACGAGCAGCATGGCGATGGCGGCCGCGACGAAGCACAGGCCGTAGACACCCACGTAGCGCGCCAGCGCCGCCAGCGGGCCATCCACATGGGCATAACCGCCGGCGCCCCAGGGAAAACCGGTCCAGAGCCAGCCGCGCGCCATCTCGGCCAGCGTCCAGAGCGCTGCGAACAGCAGCGCAGCGCCTACACGGTGCACCACGGCCAGCCGGCAGAAGACGCCGAGCGCGAGCGCGTAGTAGCTGGCCAGAAAGGCCGCCAGCCCCAGGATGGCAGCCACCGTGAGCGGCGCAGCCAGCCCGCCATAGGTGTGCATGGAGATATAGAGCCACCAGAAGGTGCCGCACAGCCAGGCGGTGGCAAAGGCAAAACCCAGCAGCGCGCCACGGCGCCCCGTGGGGACTCCCGCGCGCACTTGCCAGGCCAGCACGGCCAGCGATGCGATCTGCAGCCACCATTGGGGCTGCCCATTCCAGGGCAAGGCCAGCGAGGCCGCCTGCGCGAGCCCCGCCAGCACGGCGATCAGCACGGGCAAGGCAAGTCCGGATCCCTGCGTTCGGCGCGCCAACCCCATCAAGCGCCAGCCTGGCTCTCTTCGATCCGCGATACCTTGAACCAGCGCACGGCGCCGCCCTTGGTATGCAGCACCACGAAGTGCAGGCCACCGAGCTCCAACTGTTCGCCACGCTTGGGCACATGGCCCATCTCGTGGGCGATGAGGCCGCCGATGGTGTCGAATTGTTCCTCGGCATCGCTGCCCTGCAGCGTGACCTCGAAGGACTCGGCGACGCGTTCGATGGGCGTGTCGCCGCTCACGCGGTAGGTGCGGTCGGCCAGGGCGAAGATGTCGCCCGCATCCTCGGGGATGTCGAACTCGTCCTCGATCTCGCCCACGATCTGTTCGAGCACGTCTTCGATGGTGACGAGCCCTGCCACGCGGCCGAACTCGTCGATCACGATGGCCAGGTGGTTGCGATTGCCGCGAAACTCGCGCAGCAGGTCGTTGAGGCCCTTGCTCTCGGGCACGAACACGGCCGGGCGCAGCAGCGCGCGGATGTTCAGCTCGGGCGCCCGCTGCAGCTTGAGCAGGTCCTTGGCCATCAGGATGCCGATGATGTTCTCGCGCTCGCCCTGGTACACCGGAAAGCGCGAGTGCGCCGTGTTGATGACCAGGTACAGGAGCTCATCGAACGGCGCATCGATGTTGACGAGGTCCATGCGGGGCGCGGCCACCATCACGTCGCCCGCCGTCATGTCGGCCATGCGGATCACACGCTCGAGCATCACGCGCGACTCGGCGCCAATGACGTCGTTGTCCTCGGCCTCGGCCAGCGTTTCGATCAGCTCTTCGGTCGAGTCCGGTCCGGGGTGGATGAACTCGGCGACTTTCTGCAGGAAGGTGCGCTTGTCTTCCTTTTCGGGCAATCGCCCGGGGTGCGGGTCAGACACTGTCTTGGAGTGCAGGACGTGCGGTAGTGGAACAGGCCCCTAGGATAGCGGATTGTTGTGACATCGCCTGTCGTCCTGAGGCCAATCGGCGGTTGCAGGACCGCCTGCCCACGCTGTCCGGCCTATTCGGCGGACTGGTGGCGCGCATGCTGCACGCCGCTGCGCACTTCCTGCACGCTGGCCAGGAAGTCCCAGAACTGCTTGGCCTGGCGCTTGAGCTGGTAGTCCACCTCGGCGAACTGCTGCTCGACCAGTTCGGCCATCCGGGTGTCCAGGCTGGCCGGTGCGATCTGCAGGTAGGCCTCGGACTCCGAGCCGTCGCGGCGCACCTGAGCGCCGGCATTGCGGGCGATCTTGAGCATGGCGGTGTTTTCGGACAGCGCATGGATGAACACCATGTTCACCCCCTCGTTGCGGGCGTGCATCACGGCGCGCTCGAACAGGCGTGCACCGAAGCCTCGGCCCCGGGCCTGCTTGAGCACGGACACGCCGAACTCGGCGCAGTGCTTGTACTCAGGGTGCTCGGAGAACGCCAGATGCGCCATGGCGATGAGCTCCAGGCGCCGGTTGTAGATGCCGAAGATCTCGTCGCGGTTGAAGTCGAGCTGGTCCGCATAGCGGCGGATCTGCTCGTCGTTGGCAGCGTAGCCGAAGCGCAGATAGCGGTCAGCGGGCTCCAGCTGCAGCAGGTGGGCCGTGATGCGCTCGCGGTAAGAAGGGCCGAGCGAACGGATGGGAACCATCACCGGTGGAGACATTTTGTCCTCGCTCTCATGCGGACGCCCCGTGACCGGGCGCAGCATTCCCCGGCCTGCGTCCCAGGATGCCTTGAGCCAGTTTTTGGTAGCGGTCATGCTGCAAATATAAGGGTTTTCCCTAGGAATTTCCAGTGATTTTTGCTGCATTGCAGCAAAATAGTGAGGTGCGTCGAATTCCTTCGAAAAGTGGGATGACATGAAACACAGCCGGCACGGGATGCTCTCCATTTAATAGCAAAACGACCGGCATGCCGGTTGCGCACCAGCCCTGCGAGCCATCCGCCCGGCAGCGCCACGTTAAGCCTGTGGCGCACAGGATGCAAGAGCAACACCCCTGGCCACACGGGGACTGCCCGCTGTTGGCAGCTCGCCGTTCAAGGCATTTGGCGGGCCGGTGTGTCCTCGGCCTGCGATGTATAGGCCGACGACACGGGCACGGGCCTGGGCGCCGCAGCCGGCACGCCGCAGGCGTCAGGCAGGCCAAGGGCATCATCCCTGGCGCTGCCGCGCGCCTTCTCCAGCACGCTCGCACGGTCGACCGACACTGCGACGGAGTCCCCCAGTTGCAGAACCGCGCTTTGCAGGCCCTGGGTCTCCGATAGATCCAGTTTCCCGGCGAGGGCGTCCACCCGCAGTGAACGCATGCCGGCCGCTTGCACCTCCATCGACGCCGTGCCCCGGCGGGTGCGTTCCGCGCACTGGGCCGGGTCCTCGGCCACTGCGGGCACCACCCAGGTGCCACAGGGCCGGCACTGCGTGGACCACAGGTCCAGGTGTGTGACGGTGCCGCGTACGGCGATAGCCTGCCCGGCCACTTCCAGCCGCTCCACGGGGGCTTGCGCTTCGATACGGGCGCGTGCGAGTGCCAGGTGCCTGAACTGGGTGGGCAGAACGATCTGTTCCATCCACACGGCGGGTTTCCCAGGCCGTCTGGGCTGCGCACCGGCAGGCGCCGGCACGTCAGTCCAGTGCAGGACCAGCGTGTCGCCTTCGCGGGTGGCGGTGAGCCCCGGGAATTTTCCGGGCAGCGTCTCCGGACCATCGCCGTCCCCATGGCGCGACTGCACTGTGATCCGCACATCGGGCACATCGTCCAGCACCACGCGCACCGACAACCGCGAGGCATTGTCGCCCGCCTCCTCCAGCCGCAGACCGTTCACGCCCACCAGCGCCCGGGCCTCGACGGTGTAGGCGACGGCGGTGGGCTCCGGCCTCTTGAAGCGATCCATGCCGCTCGTGAACAGCAGCGTCCAGAACAGCAGCAGGGTTCCCAGAAAAAGCCAGCGCCCGCGCCGGGGCGGGGCACGCCGTGTGGCCACGGGGGTGCTCACCGCAGCTCCTTTTCTTTCAGGTGCACATAGGCCTGCAGCCACAGCAGCGCGGGCAGGCCGATCCACAGCAACGCGTTGATGGCATGGACGCCCGCATCCCGGGGCACGGCCCCGCTCGAAGACCACCAGGCAAACAGCACCTCACCCCGCACACCCGCCACGGAGCACACCAGCGCCGTGAGCACGAACAGCGCAAAGCCCAACGCCAGGGTCTTGAGCAAAGAGGCGCGCGCATAGTAGAGCGAGCCCGCCACGGCAAAGGCCTGCAGGGCCCAGAAAGCGACCAGAAAGCCTGCCTGCTGGGGCACCGGCATGGCCTGCCGGGCGGCCATCTTCGCCAGCGGCACGAAGAGCGCATAGTCCTCGGGCTTGAAGGTCTGCGGCTCCAGGGCCGAGCGCACTGCGATGACCATCTGCTGCACGGGCCAGGAGATCGCCAGGAACAGCAGGCTGTAGGCCAGCGGGTAGGCCATGGCCACCACCACGGCGCACAGCAGCCATTTCTCGAACACCGACGCGGGCCGCATCAATGCCAGCAAGGCCGACTCGCGCTGCGCCATGGCCCCGAAATAGCGCCCGGCGAACACGAAGCCCGTGAGAAACAAGCCCCCAAAGTACAGCGAGACCTGCACCGCGGTTTGGAACGCAGAAAAGCCTGAAACCCCCAGCAAGAACAGCAGCAGCGCGATGTAGAGCATTCCGCACACCAGCAGGTGCGCCAGGTACTGGGGCCGCTGCTCGGCCCACTGGGCCCGCGCAAGGCGCCACCAGCGCGCCCACGAAAAAGTGGGCGATTCCGGGGCGCGCACAGGGATGAATTCGATGTTCATGCCTGCTCCACGGACAAGCCCGTCTGCTGCGCCGGCACCAGCGCCGCCAGCATGCCATCGCGGTTGAGGCTCAGTGCCTTGTAGAGCAGCTCCAGCTGCATCGCCCCGCCAGCCAGCGGAGCCTCTGCATCGGATCGGGAATGCCGCGCCACATAGGCAGTCTGCTGGCCGATGCGCTCCTGGTACAGCAGGTCCTGCGCGGCAGGCAAATCCTGCGCGCCGCTCGCCACGCCGGTGCGCAGCACGCCGGCGAGATCGGCCATGCGCGCCGACAGGGCCAGTTGCCCCTGGTCAATGAACCAGATGTGGCTCAGTATGCTTTCGAGGTCGTGCGCCTGGTGGGTACTGATGAGCACGGCGCGCTCGGCATGCTCGGGGCGCTGCATCAGACGACGGAACTGGCCGCGGCCGACGATGTCCAGCCCGTTGGTGGGCTCGTCCATCAGCAGCAGCGGCGTACCCGTCGCCAGCGCGAAGGCGATCGCCGCCTTCTTCCTCTGCCCCAGGCTCATGGCCTCGAAGCGACTGGCGGTGGGCACCTCGAGCTCGGCCAGGTATTCGCCGAACAGAGCCGTGGAAAAGCGCGGGTAGAACACGCCTTGCGTGTCTGCCAACTGGCCCGTGGTCAGATTGGGCAGGTGGAATTCCTCGGGGACGATGTAGACACTGGCCAGGAAGTCCGCCGCTCGCTGGCGGGGCACCTGGCCCATCACCCGCACCTGCCCGCCCCAGGGCGTGAGCAGCCCGCACAGGAGCTTGAGCAAGGTGGACTTGCCACTGCCGTTGCGCCCGAAAAGGCCGTAGATGCCGGGCTGGCGCACCTCTGCGCAGAACCCCTGGTAGAGCGCGTTGCGGCCGTAGCCGAAGTGCAGGTCGTCGATGGCGATCATGGGCATCCGTGAAACACCTCCCTCGGCATGGGAGCAGGCCCGCGGATTCTCACACGGGCACGGCCGTGGTCGCCTTCACACGGTCCAGCACGAAGCTGGTCTTGCAGTCCTGCACGCTGGGGTGCTTGAGCAGCGTGTCCATGATGAAGCGGCTGTAGTGCGCCATGTCGGCCACCACCACGCGCAGCAGGTAGTCCATCTCGCCCGTGAGCGAGGCACATTCGACCACTTCGGGCCAGGTCTGCACGCTCGCGCGGAACACGTCCATGGGGTTGCGCTTGTGGCTCTCGGTGTGCTTTTCCAGGCGCACGTTGAGGTAGGCGGTGAGCCCCAGGCCCACGGCCTCGGGCGGCACCAGGGCCACATAGCGCGCGATCACGCCGCTGTCTTCGAGCCGCTTGACCCGGCGCAGGACGGCGCTGGGCGACAGGCCCACCTGCTCGCCGATCACGTCGTAGGTTTCCCTGCCGTTTTCCTGCAAACGGCGCAGGATTGCTCGATCCAGCTTGTCAAGTGCGTTGAAAGCAGTCATGGCGCAGGATTCTACGAAATTGGCGTCGACCGCGATGGCCCTTCACCAAACTCGGGTATGTCCCGATAGTGACACCAGGGGCTGCCAAAGAACAATGAATACCGCAAAAACGAACGGTCGTTCTTTTTTGTGAGAACCAAAAATATCCATCAACGGAGACAAGCACATGACAGGTTTCTTTGGCCGCCTTCTGCGGCGACTGGCGCTCGCCGCCACGGCATCGACACTGCTCCTCGGGGCCAGTGCCCACGCACAGGCCGGGTACACGCAGACGCGCTACCCCATCGTGCTGGTGCACGGCCTTTTCGGCTTCGACTCGGCGCTGGGCGTGGACTACTTCTACGGCATTCCCGACGCGCTGCGCCAGGGCGGCGCCAAGGTCTACGTGGCCCAGGTTTCGGCAGCCAACAGCACCGAAGTGCGCGGCGAGCAATTGCTGGCCCAGGTGAAGAACATCCTGGCCATCACCGGCGCAGCCAAGGTGAACCTGGTGGGGCACTCGCATGGCGGCCCCACCGCGCGCTACGTGGCCGGCGTGGCCCCGGGCAAGATCGCCTCGGTGACCTCGGTGGGCGGCGTGAACCGCGGCTCGCGCGTGGCCGACATCCTGCGCGGCGTGGCGCCGGCGGGTTCGGTGTCCGAAACCGTCGCCAGCGGCGCGGCATCGGCCCTGGTGGCGCTGATCAACCTGACCTCGGGCGGCTCAGGCCTGCCGCAGATGCCCACGGCTGCGCTCGATTCGCTCACCACCGCCGGCTCGGCCGCGTTCAACCGCCGCTTCCCGCAGGGCGTTCCCACGGCCGGCTGTGGCAATGGCGCCGAGCTGGTCAACGGCGTGCGCTATTACTCCTGGACGGGTACCAAGACCCTGACCAATGTGCTGGACGCCAGCGACGCGCTGCTGGGCGTGTTGGGCCTGGTCTTCGGCGAAGCCAACGACGGCCTGGTCTCGGCCTGCTCTTCGCGCCTGGGCACCCACCTGGGCGACTACCGCCAGAACCACCTCGATGAAGTGAACCAGCTCGTGGGCCTGCGCGACTGGTTCTCGACCGACCCGGTCACGCTGTACCGCCAGCAGGCCAACCGCCTCAAGGCGGCCGGCCTGTGATTTTGCGATGATCGCCGCCATGGACCGTTTCCCCCGCCCTGCCGTAACCGCTGCCATCGTGCTGGCGTTGCTGGTCGCGGCCGTGCTCGGGTGGCGGGCCTGGCGTGCCGAGGCGAGCCAGGACACCGGTCCTGGCGCCATCGCGGCCTTGCCTGCGGCAGGCGCGGCGGCGCCCCCCGGCCGCACGGCATCGGCAGCGCTCACACCGGCTTCCGCAGCCCTCGCCGCTGCCCCGGCCGCCTCTTCGACAGCCGGGGGGGCCGACCCCTTGCTGGTGCCCGGCCTGCGCAACACGCTGGAGGCCCTCCTCTTCGAAGCCGGCGAAGCCAGCGATCCCGAAGCGCTCAAGCAACGCCTGGCGCAACTGGTGGGCAAGCATTTCCCCGCCGAACTGGCCACGCGCGCCCTGGCCCTGACCGAGCGCTATGTGGACTACCGCGTGGCACTGGGCGCCTTGTCGGCCCCCCGCGACCCCGGTGATCCGCGCGCATTGCGCGAGGCCATGGAGGCGCGCCAGAAGATCCGGCAGCAGCACTTCCAGGACGAAGAGTACGACGCCCTGTTTGCACAGGAGGCCGAACTCGACCGCTACACCCTGGCGCGCCTGGAGATCGCGCGCAATACCCAGCTGACGCCGCAGCAGCGTGACAGCGCGCTGCGCGCCACCGAAGCCGAACTCGCTCCCGAGCGCCGTGCCGAGCGCGCTGCAGCCACGGCCCACATGGATGCCGCCGCGCAGACGGCCGCCTTCAACGCCCAGGGCGTGGGCGATTTCCAGCGCCACACGGCGCGCAGCGCACAGTTCGGGGAGCAGGCCGCCCATGCCCTGGCGCAACTGGACCGCGAGGAGCAGCAGTGGCAAAGCCGGCTCGACGAACTCAGCCAGGCGCGCACCGGACAGGGTGAGGCGGCGGCTCAGGCACTGCGCCAGCAGCTGTTCACGCCGGAAGAACTGCAGCGCGTGGATGCCGCCCTGGCGTTGCGTGCACTCCAGGGCGGAATTCCCGTCCGCTGAAGCGGGGCACAGCCAATCGCCTCTTGAGCGCGTTCCACCTGCACAGGCGGTTTGACCACTCGGTAAGTAACAAAGGGTAAACCCTGTACACGTGCATATACTGCGCACTCCGGAAATCAAGAGGATCCCGATGTCGCTCCGTAGCACCTTGTTCAGTGTGGCCCTGGCCATGGCGGCCACCGCCGCCATGGCCCAGACCCCTTCCGCCCCGATGACCATCGTGGTGCCCTACCCTGCGGGCGGCCCTCTGGACACCTCGGCCCGCATCATCGCGGAAGGCGCAGCTGCGCAACTGGGAGCCATCAAGGTGGAGAACAAGCCCGGCGCCGGCGGCGGCACCGGCGCCGACCTGGTGGCCAAGTCACCGGCCGGCAGCAACCAGTTGCTGATGGGCGCCGTGGCTACCCATGCAGTGAACCCCTGGCTGTACAAGAACTTCCCGTACAACGCCATCAAGGACTTCAAGCCCATCGCACTTGTGGCCCGCACACCCAACGTGCTGGTCGTGAACGCGGAGCAGGCAGCCAAGCTGGGCATCAAGACCACGCCCGACCTGGTGCAGTACCTCAAGAAAAACCCCGACCAGGCCAAGTACGGTTCGGGCGGCAACGGCAGCATCGGCCATATCTCGGCCGAGATGTTCAAGTCGCTGACCAATACCAAGATGGGCCACACGCCCTTCCAGGGCTCGAACCCGGCGCTGGCAGCGCTGCAGTCTGGCCAGGTGCTGATGGTGTTCGACAACCTCGCGTCGGCGCTGCCGCACATCCGCTCGGGCAAGCTGCACGCGCTGGGCGTGACCACCCTGAGCCGCAGCGACGCGCTGCCGCAGGTTCCCAGCATCAACGATGCCGTGCAGGGCTTCAACGTCTCGACCTGGTTCGGGCTGTTCGCACCGGCATCGCTGCCGCAGACCGATGCGCAGCGCTACGCGGCGGCCTTCACGGCCGCCATGCAGTCGGCGGCCGGCAAAGAGAAGTTCAAGCAGATGGGCATCACCCCCGAGGAGCTCACGCTGGACGGGTTCGCGCAGTTCGTGCGCTCGGAAAACAGCAAGTACGAGTTCCTGATCCGGGCCGCGAAGATCAAGATCGAATAGTCAGTCCCTGCCGATCTCGGTCAGGCAGGCGGCCATCACTTCGGGGTGCAGTGCCATCTGCACATGCGCCAGGCCGTCGAGGAAGCGGTTGTCCGCCCCCGCAAGGGTCGCGGTGCTGGCCGGGAAGACGATGTTGTCGCAGTTGGAATACCAGCAGGTGAAGCGCTGCGCCCGCCCCTGCGGCTCCACGCTCAGCAGGCCCTTCACCCAGTCGCCCGCCAGGCTCATCTGGCGGCCGTTGACGGCGCGGCTGAAGCGCCCGAGCCACGTGCCGCCGTGCGGCGTACCCAGGGTCAGGATGCGGTGCACGCGCGCATCGGCCGCATGCACGCGCAGCCAGGCGCGCACCGCCAAGCCACCCATGCTGTGGCACAGCAACACCGGTGCCATGCCGGTGGCAGCCGTCACGCGCAGCACGGCGTCCTCGATGATCGCGGCATAGTCGTCGATGGAGCCCATCACCGGCTCCAGGTTCACCGCCACATGGGCATGGCCCTGCGCCTGAAGCGGCGCATACCAGGGTAGCCACAGCCCCCGGTTGCACATGAAACCGTGCACCAGCACCACGCCGCGGCGGCCCGTCGCCTGGCCCGGCAGCCAGTCCCCCACCGCCTGATGGCGAAACGGCTGGCGCCAGCAGAACACGGCCAGCGATACCCATATCTCGGCCCACCAGGCGCCGACCACCTGGGACAGGCGCGCCCGTGGCGCGGGATCGCGCCGGTTGAGCCGGTGCATGAGCACGAACTCGATGGCCATCACCAGCCAGAACAAGGCCAGGGGCAACAGCGCACCGGCCAGCGCCCGCGCGGGGGATTGTGGCCACTGCCAGGCCAGCCAGGCGGCTTCAGCCAGCGCAAGAATCAGGAGAAGGATTTTTTGCCCGTGCGCAATCATGATTTGAATGGAGTTGTTTCCCGTCAACGACGCTGTGCAAGACCATTTTGAACAGGTTCTAATGGCGTCGCTGCATTGTGCGGCCTCAGGAGACGGACCTATGGACGCGGCCCAGACCATCCGCGACAGCATTGCCGATGTCAACGCGCTGCGCCTGCACCGCACGGGGGATGCGCCCCTGGGGGCAGTGGTGGCCACCGTCAAAACGCTGCAGGCGCGCCGCTTTGCCGGCACCTATGCCGACCTGATGGCGTCGCCCGCGTTTGGTCCGGCAGCGCGCTTCTTTCTGGAGGAGCTCTACAGCGACAAAGACTACACGGCCCGCGACCAGCAGTTCGCCCGCATCGCAGGGACACTGCAGACCATGTTTCCCCGCCCCGTGGTGGACACCGCCGTGGCGCTGGCCGTGCTGCATGCCCAGACCGAGAACCTTGACCAGGACATGGGCCGCGCCTGGCTGCAGGCCGATGCCGCCGCACCCGAAGCCCCCCGCTACGCCGCCGCATGGCGCGCCGTGGGCCAGCGCACCGGACGCGAGCAGCAACTGGCGCGGGTGCTGGCCATGGGGCGCGACCTGGCGCGCCTGACCCGCACGCCCGGCCTGCGCACCATGCTGCGCATGATGCGCGGGCCTGCCACGGCAGCCGGCATGGGTGCCTTGCAGCAGTTTCTCGAAGCCGGATTCGACACCTTCGGCCAGCTGGCACGCCAGCGCGGCGCGGTCGAGCAGTTCCTGGCCACCATCGAGCAGCGCGAGCAGGCACTGATGCACCTGCTGTTCGACGGCGATGCTGTCACCTCGGGGACCGAACTGGCCCGCACCCTAGGACAAGCCCGATAGCTGATTGCCCCCTCGCGCTTTGACAATCTGTGCCCAACACTTACTGGCGAGCAAGGAAAAGCGCATGGAAAAGATCTGGCTCAAGAGCTACCCCCCGGGCGTCCCGCACGACGTGAAGCCCGAGCAATACCGCTCTGTGGCCCATATGCTGGAGGAGTCCTTCCGCAAGAACGCATCGAGCCCCTTCTCGGTCTGCATGGACCAGTGGATGACCTACGGCGAGCTCGATCGCCTGTCCGGCGCCATGGGCGCCTACCTGCAGGGCCTGGGGCTTGAGCCCGGGGCCCGTGTGGCCATCATGCTGCCCAACGTGCCCCAGTTCGGCGTGACCATGGCCGCCGTGCTGCGCGCCGGCTACACCTGCGTGAACGTGAATCCGCTGTACACCGCGCGCGAGCTGCAGCACCAGCTCAAGGACTCGGGTGCCACGGCCATCGTGATCCTGGAAAATTTTGCCCACACGCTGGCCGAGGTGATCGACAACACGGCCGTGAAGCATGTGGTCATGGCCTCGATGGGCGACCTGCTCGGCCCGTGGTTCGGCCGCTGGATCACGTTTGCCGTGCGCCACCTGGCGAAGATGGTGCCGGCCTACGAGCTGCCGCTGACCAACGGCCGCAAGGTGGTCCCGTTCAAGAAGGCACTCGCCCTGGGCGAGCGCCGCACGCTGGCGCCCAGCCAGGCCACGCTCGACTCGATCGCCTTCCTGCAGTACACGGGCGGCACCACCGGCCTGTCCAAGGGCGCGGTGCTCACCCACCGCTGCATCGTCGCCGCCACGCTGCAGGCCGAGGCCTGGTTCACCCCCGCCCTGTCCAAGGTCGGCGACCTCAGCCGCGCCAACAGCATTGCTGCGCTGCCGCTGTACCACATCTTCGCGCTCACGCTGTGCCTGCTGGCCATCCGCCAGGGCTCCAGCCTCACGCTGATCCCGAACCCGCGCGACATCCCCAAGTTCGTGGCTGAGCTCAAGAAGCGCCCCTTCCACATGCTGCCCGCCGTGAACACCTTGTTCAACGCGCTGCTGCAGAACCCGCAGTTCCGCACACTCGACTTCTCGCACCTGTGCGTGTCGCAGGCCGGGGGCATGGCCGCGTCGGAGGGCACGGCCAAGCAATGGCAGAAGCTCACGGGCAGCACCATGATCGAGGGCTGGGGCATGAGCGAAACCTGCGCCATCGGCACCAACAACCCGGTGACCAACACCGAGTTCAGCGGCAGCATCGGCTTGCCGCTGCCGGGCATCGACATTGCCATCAAGGACGACGCAGGCAACAGCCTGGCGCAGGGTGAGTCGGGCGAAATCTGCATCCGCGGCCCGAACGTGATGACCGGCTACTACAACCAGCCCGAGGAGAACGCCAAGGCCTTCACGGCCGACGGCTTCATGCGCACGGGCGACATCGGCATCATGGACGAGCGCGGCTACACGCGCATCATCGACCGCAAGAAGGACATGATCCTGGTCAGCGGCTTCAACGTCTTCCCCAACGAACTCGAGCAGGTCGTCTCGCTGTGCCCCGGCGTGGTGGAGTGCGCGGCCATCGGCATCCCCGACGAGAAGCAGGGCGAGGCGATCAAGATCTTCGTCATCAAGAGCGACCCTGCCCTGAGCGAGGAAGACGTGGCCCGCTTCTGCCAGGAGAACCTGACCGGCTACAAGCGCCCCAAGTACATCGAGTTCCGCGACGAACTGCCCAAGAGCAATGTGGGCAAGATCCTGCGGCGCGAGCTGCGCGCGCCCACGGCATAGCACCTCGGCCGGCGCTGGCCACCCCATTTTCCAGGGCGCTTCGGCGCCCTTTTTTTCGGCTCCCCGGTATGCCCAGTGGATGCGTCCCGAGGCACCTCGACTGCGCTTCGCGCATCGCACTTTTTAGGGTAATCCCCGATTAGCAATCGTTTGCGCAAACGATTGCGGGCGCTATGATTGCCAGGCGACACAGCACTGGCTTGGTACGCCACCGGGGCTCTCGCGCAATTTCGCGCGGCTTTTCGGTGGCCGTGCCTTGCCCACCATTCCAACAGGAGACACCATGCAGTTCACCCGCCGTTCCGTTCAGACCGCCGCCACCATTGCCGTGCTCGGCGGCATGCTTGCCAGCCCCGTCTGGGCGCAGGACAAGCCCAAGATCGCGCTGGTCATGAAGTCGCTGGCCAACGAGTTCTTCCGCACCATGGAAGACGGCGCCAAGGCGCACCAGAAGGCCCACGCCACCGAGTACACGCTGGTGGCCAATGGCATCAAGAACGAGACCGACACGGCTGCGCAGATCAAGATGATCGAGCAGGCCGTGGCGCAGAAGGTCAGCGCCATCGTGCTCGCCCCGGCCGACTCCAAGGCCCTGGTGCCGGCCGTCAAGGCCGCCGTGGACAAGGGCATCATCGTGGTCAACATCGACAACCGGCTGGACGGCGATGCCCTGAAGGAAAAGAACCTGACCGTGCCCTTCGTCGGCCCGGACAACCGCGCCGGCGCCAAGCTGGTGGGCGAGCACCTGGCCAAGTCCCTCAAGTCGGGCGACAAGGTGGGCATCATCGAGGGCGTGTCGACCACTTTCAACGCGCAGCAGCGCACCCTGGGCTACAAGGACGCCATGCAGGCCGCCGGCATCACCGTGGTGGGCGTGCAGTCGGGCCAGTGGGAAATCGAGAAGGGCAACACCGTGGCCGCCGGCATGCTGCGCGAGCACCCCGACCTCACGGCCCTGCTGGCCGGCAACGACAGCATGGCGCTGGGCGTGGTCGCCGCCGTCAAGGCCGCGGGCAAGGCGGGCAAGGTGCAGGTGGTGGGCTATGACAACATCGGCGCCATCAAGCCCATGCTGGCCGATGGCCGCGTGCTGGCCACCGCCGACCAGTACGCCGCCAAGCAGGCCGTGTTTGGCATCGAGCTGGCGCAAAAGGCGATTGCCGCCAAGACGCCCCAGGCCCAGTTGCCCGCCGAGGTGAAGACCGACGTGGTGCTGGTCACCAAGGGCAGCAAGTAAACGGCCGCTCTCAGCCGCCACTCCCAGCCGCTGGACGATATGAACAGACCTGCCTCCCAAGCCCCTGCCGCGCCGCTGCTGTGCATCGACGCAGTGGGCAAGGACTACACCGCCACCGTGCTCGACAGCATCACGCTCGCGCTCAACGCCGGCGAGGTGCTGGCGCTCACGGGGGAGAACGGTGCGGGCAAGAGCACCCTGTCCAAGATCGTCTGCGGGCTGGAATCGGCCACGCGCGGCGGCATGCGCCTGGCCGGCGAGACCTACGCCCCTGCCTCGCGCCGCGAGGCCGAGCGCCTGGGCGTGCGCATGGTGATGCAGGAGCTGGGCCTGGTGCCCACGCTCACCGTGGCCGAGAACCTGCTCATGGGCCGCCTGCCGCACCGCGCGGGCTGGTTGCGGCGCGATGCACTGCATACCGCTGCGCGCGCGCAACTGGCCAAGATCGGCCTGGACAGCATCGACCCCGCCACGCCCGTGTCGCAACTGGGCATAGGCCAGCAGCAGATGGTGGAGATTGCGCGCAACCTGCAGGACGACACACGCATCCTGGTGCTCGACGAGCCCACCGCCATGCTCACCCCGCGCGAGACCAGCTACCTGTTCGACCAGATCGCGCGCCTCACGGCGCGCGGCGTGGCCATCGTCTACGTGTCGCACCGGCTGGAAGAGCTGCGCCGCATTGCCGACCGCGTGGCCGTGCTGCGCGATGGCCGCCTGGTGGACGCGCGCCCCATGGCCGGCATGAGCGAGGACGACCTGGTGCAGCGTATGGTGGGCCGCTCCGTCAGCGACCTGGAGCACCGCCCGCGCCGCGCCGCCGGCCCGGTGGTGATGAGCGCCCAGGGCATCGGCCGGGGCACGGCGGTGCAGGACGTGAGCCTGGAGCTGCGCGCTGGCGAGGTGTTCGGCATTGCGGGCCTGGTGGGCTCGGGCCGCACCGAGCTCGTGCGGCTGCTGTTCGGCGCGGACCGCGCCGACCGGGGCAGCGTCATGCTGCACCCCGATCCGAACACTGCGGCAGGCGCCACCCCGAGCGTGCTGCCGCGCGGCTTTGCCTCACCGATGCAGGCCATCGCGGCCGGCGTGGGCCTGGTCACCGAGGACCGCAAGTCCCAGGGCCTGCTACTGGGCCAGTCCATCCGCATCAATGCCACGTTGTCCGACCTGTCCGCCATCTCGCGCGCAGGCTGGCTGCAGCGCGCCAAGGAAAACCGCTTGGTGCAGGGATTCGTCCAGACACTGGGCATTCGCTGCCGCAGCCCCGAACAACCCGTGGGCACGCTCTCGGGCGGTAACCAGCAGAAGGTGGTGTTCGCACGCTGGCTGCACCGCGAAGGCCGGGTGCTGCTGCTCGACGAACCCACGCGTGGCGTGGACGTGGGGGCACGCGCCGAACTCTATGGCGAACTCGACCGCATGGCCGCCAGCGGGCGTGCACTGCTCATGGTTTCGTCCGACCTGCGCGAGCTGATGGCCATGGCCGACCGCATCGGCGTGATGAGCGCCGGCCGCCTGGTGGCCGTGTTCGAGCGCGGGCAGTGGTCCGAGCAATCGCTGCTGGCCGCTGCATTCTCCGAGCCCGGTGGCCGCGAAGCCCCTGGCCATTCATCCTCTTCCAGTCCCGCCACCGTATGAACGCCCCCGCATCCCCTGCCGCTGTCGCTGTTGCAGCACCCCGCCCCACGCCCGCCTGGCGCAGCCAGCTGGGCACCTACCTCGGGCTGATGGCCGTGCTGGCGGGCATGGTGGCGCTGTTCTCCACCCTTTCCGACTACTTCTGGAGCGTGGAGACTTTCGTCACCATCGCCAACGAGATCCCGGCGCTGGCCGTGATGGCCGTGGGCATGACCTTCGTGCTGATCATCGCCGGCATCGACCTCTCGGTGGGCTCGGTGATGGCGCTGGCCGCCGCCACCTCGGCCGCAGCCATCGTGCAGTGGAAATGGAGCGTGCCTGCCGCCGCGCTGCTGGCGCTGGCCACGGGCCTGATTTGTGGCACCGTGACCGGGGCCGTGTCGGTGGCGTGGCGCCTGCCGTCTTTCATCGTCTCGCTGGGCATGCTCGAGGCCGTGCGCGGCGGGGCCTACGTGGTGACCGATTCGCGCACACAGTACGTGGGCGACGCGATCTCATGGCTGTCCGCGCCGATGCTCGGCGGCATCTCGGTGGCCTTTCTGATCGCGCTGGCGCTGGTGGTAGTGGCGCAGTTGGTGCTCACGCGCACGGTGTTCGGCCGCTGCGTGGTCGGCATTGGCACCAACGAGGAGGCCATGCGCCTGGCCGGTGTGGACCCACGGCCCATCCGCGTCATCGTGTTTGCCGTGACCGGTCTGCTGGCCGGCCTGGCCGGGTTGATGCAGTCGGCACGCCTGGAGGCGGCCGACCCCAATGCCGGCACGGGCATGGAGCTGCAGGTGATTGCCGCCGTGGTGATCGGCGGCACCAGCCTGATGGGCGGGCGCGGCTCGGTGGTGAACACCGCCTTCGGCGTACTGATCATTGCAGTGCTGGAGGCCGGCCTGGCGCAGGTGGGTGCCAGCGAGCCGAGCAAGCGCATCATCACGGGGGTGGTGATCGTCGCGGCGGTCATCGTGGACACCTTGCGCCAGCGGCGCGCGGCGGCCTGAACCTTCCATCTCCCCACGAATTCCCTGTCTCACCATTTTCTCCATGGCTACTATCAAGGACGTTGCGCGGCATGCCGACGTATCGGTCACCACGGTGTCCCACGTGGTCAACGGCACGCGCCATGTGAGCCCCGAGGGGCGCGAGCGCGTCGAAAAAGCCATCCGCGCCCTGGGCTACGTGCCCAGCGCCATCGCCCGCAGCCTCAAGAGCAACAACACGCGCACGCTGGGCATGCTGATCCCCAACAGCTCCAACCCCTACTTCGCCGAGATCGTGCACGCGGTGGAAGACCGCTGCTTCGGAGCGGGCTACAACCTCATCCTGTGCAACACCAACGACGAGGCGCACCGCCAGGGCAGCTACCTGCAGGTGCTGGCCGAACGCCGCATCGACGGGCTGATCGTCGTCTCCACCGGGCACGACGCCACGCTGCCCACGCAGCTGGCGGGCCTGTCCATCCCCACGGTGCTGGTGGACCGCGAGATCGAGCTGGCCGAGCAGCAGCCCTGCGACCTGGTAGAAACTGCCCACATGCAGGGCGGCCTGCTGGCCACGCGCCACCTGCTGTCGCTGGGCCACCGGCGCATCGCCTGCATCGGCGGGCCCGAGGGCATCGCGCCCAGCGAGCAACGCATCGCCGGCTGGCGCGCCGCGCTGGCCGATGCCGGCTGCGGCACGAGCGAAGGCCTGCTGTGGCACGGCAACTTCACCAGCCAGGGCGGCTATGAGGCCATGCATGCCGTGCTGCGCGCACAGCAGCCGCCCACCGCCGTGTTCGTCTGCAACGACCTGATGGCCATGGGCGCGCTGTGCGCAGCGCACGAGCGTGACCTGCGCGTGCCCGAAGCGCTGTCTATCGTGGGCTTCGACGACATCGAGCTCACCGCCTTCACCAGCCCGCCGCTGACCACCGTGGCCCAACCCAAGCAGCGCATCGGTGCGCTGGCGGTGGACATGCTGCTCGAACGCATCGACGGCAAGCGCCAGGATGCGCGCAAGGTCATGCTGCAACCCGAGCTGCGCGTGCGTGCTTCCACGGCACAGGTCCAGCCATGACGGCCGCGGCAAAGCACGGCACACCCAACATCGCGGTGGTGGGCAGCCTCAACATGGACCTGGTGCTGCAGGTGGCACATGCGCCAGGCCCGGGCGAAACGGTGCTGGCCCAGGCACTGCACCTGGTGCCTGGCGGCAAGGGCGGCAACCAGGCCGTGGCCTGCGCACGCCAGGGCGCCCGCGTGCACCTGTTCGGCCGCGTGGGCGGCGATGCCTATGGGCATACGCTGCGCACCAGCCTGGCACAGGACGGCATCGACCACAGCGGCGTGCAGACCGACCCCACAGAGACCACAGGTGTGGCGGCCATCACCGTGGAAGCCACCGGGCAGAACCGCATCGTCGTGGTACCCGGCGCCAATGGCCGCTTCGAACTCGACACACAGGCCCTCGGGGCTGTGCTGGCCCAGGCCCACAGCCTGGTTGTGCAGTTCGAAACCCCCCTGTCCCAGGTACTGGCCGCCGCGCAGCAGGCGTTTGCAGTCGGCTGCCGCGTGTTGCTCAACCCCTCGCCCATCCAGCGCCTGCCCGAGGGCCTGTGGCCGCTGGTGCACACGCTGGTGGTCAATGAGGTGGAGGCTGCGGCTTTGGCAGGCACTGCCGTGGAAACCGTGGCCGACGCCGCCGTGGCCGCACAGACGCTGCGCGGCCTGGGGCCGGCGCAGGTGGTGGTCACGCTGGGCGCAGCCGGCGCCGTGGCAGCCGACACCCTGGGCAGCACGCACCACCCGGGTATGGCCGTGAAGGCCGTGGACACCACCGCCGCAGGCGACACCTTCCTTGGCGCACTGGCCGTGGCCCTGGCGCGCGGCGAGCCGCTGAACGCCGCCGTGCGGGATGGCATTCGCGCGGCCGCGCTGTGCGTGACGCAGGCGGGGGCCCAGCCCTCCATCCCCACCCGGGCCGCCGTGGCGGCAAGCCCGCAACCACCCGACTGGATCCCGCTGTGAAACGCACCACCTTGCTGCACGCCGAACTCTCCCACGCCATTGCCTGCCTGGGCCATGGCGACATGCTGGTGATCGGCGACGTGGGCCTGCCGATCCCGCCCGGCCCCCGGCGCATTGATCTGGCGCTGACGCCGGGCATCCCGGCGGTGGCCGACGTGTTGCAGGCAGTATTGGCAGAAATGCAGGTCGAGCGTGCCCTGATCGCCAGCGAGGCCGTGGAGCGCGCCGCAGGGGCATTGCCCGGCTGGTGCACCCTGCCCGTGGCACCCGAGGCAGTGCCGCACGAGGAATTCAAGCGCCTGTGCCGCGAGGCCCGCGTGATGGTGCGCACCGGGGAATGCACGCCCTATGCGAACGTGATTCTGTGTGCCGGTGTGACGTTCTGATGCAATCTGCGCGGTAACGCACGGGTTTTGGATAACCCGGCAGACGCTTGCGCTGGGTTAGGCTGGCAGATCGCAGCAGCGGGTCACCCGCTGCGCCACGTCATCTGCCAGTCCCCTCCTGATGCCCACGCCCGCCTCTGCCGCGCCCTTTCTGCCCCCTGAAATCGCCGTGCTGGAACGCGGCTGGCTATCGGCCAACAACATCCTGTTCATCGGCCATTACGACACCGCCGTGGTGGACACCGGCTACTGCAGCCATGCCGAGCAGACCGTGGCCCTGGTGCAGGCGGCCCTGGGCGGCAGGCCGCTGGACCGGGTGCTCAACACCCACCTGCACAGCGACCACTGCGGCGGCAACGCTGCACTGCAAAAGACCTGGCCGCGGGTGCTCACTTCCATCCCCCCCGGGCAGGCCCGCCACGTGCGCCAGTGGGACGCCTACGCGCTGAGCTACACCCCCACCGGCCAGCAGTGCCCTCCATTCCGTGCCGACTGCCTGCTGGACCCCGGGTCCTGCGTGCTGCTGGGCGACCGTACCTGGCAGGTGCATGCCGCGCCGGGGCACGACACGCATTCCATCGTGCTCTTCGAGCCGCGCGATGCGATCCTGATCTCGGCCGACGCGCTGTGGGAGAACGGTTTCGGCGTGGTCTTCCCCGAACTCGAAGGCGAGGATGCATTCGCCCAGGTGGGCGCCACGCTCGACCTGATCGAGCGCCTGGCGCCGCGCACGGTGATCCCGGGCCATGGCCCGGTGTTTGCCGACGCACCGCGCGCCATCGAGGGCGCACGCCGCCGCCTGGACGGTTTCGTGCGCAACCCGCACAAGCATGCGCTTTACGCCGCCAAGGTACTGCTCAAGTACAAGCTGCTCGAGTGGCAGCAGATCAGCCTGGCCGACCTCACGGCCTGGACGCTCGCCACACCCTACTTCGGCATGCTGCATGCGCGCCATTTTGGCGACCAGGGCCAGGACGACTGGCTGCAGGGCCTGATGGACGACCTGGTGCGCTCGGGCGCAGCCGTGCGCCGGGGCGAGTTGCTGCACAACGCCTGAAATAGACGCCTGGGTCACGTCGCACCCCGTTGCCTTTGCCAGAGGGGCGGCTTCTCAAGCCCTTCTGTGCCCCTGCGCGTCACGCTGTTGCTGCATCGCCACATTTCTCGACCATCTTCAGGTGCCGTGAGGACTGGATGCTGCCATATGTAACCACAATTAAATGATAATTGTTATCATTTGATATTCCTGCAAGCCATCGGTACGTTCGGCTGCGCGGGTTCTCAGCCAGCCACCATCGACCGACATTGCCACGCCGCATTCTCCGCGTGCCTGTTGTCCCTGCAGCCAGCCAAGTTCCGGTTTCTCACTCCTACGGATACTTTCATGGCGCACAACACCACTTACATCAAGAGCCGCAAACACCCCGTCGGCATGGCGGCTACGGCGGCCCTCGTGGCCCTGGGCATGCCCGCCCAGGCACAGACCGCCGCCACCGGCGGCACGCTGCAGGAGGTCAAGGTCGAATCGGCCGCCGACAACTACAAGGCCAATGCCGTCTCCTCGCCCAAGTTCACCCAGCCGCTGCTGGACACGCCCCAGACCATCTCGGTGGTCAAGGAGCAGGTGCTGCGCGAGCAGGCCGCCTCGACCCTGACCGAAGCCCTGCGCAACACCCCCGGCGCCGGTACCTTCTATCTCGGAGAGAACGGCAACACCAGCACCGGCGACGCGATCTACATGCGCGGCTTCGACAGCTCCAGCAGCATCTTTGTCGATGGCGTGCGCGATCTGGGATCGGTCTCGCGCGACGTGTTCAACATCCAGCAGGTCGAAGTGGTCAAGGGCCCGGCCGGTACCGACACGGGCCGCACCTCCCCTACCGGCGCCATCAACCTGGTGAGCAAGCAGCCCACGCTGGAAAACAGCTTTGCGGCATCGCTGGGCGCGGGCAGCGCCTCGTACAAGCGCGGCACGGTGGACTGGAACAAGGCCCTGGAGGCCTACCCGGGGGCCGCCTTCCGCCTGAACGTGATGAGCGAGGACTCCGGCGTCGCCGGGCGCGACCTGGTCAAGAACAAGCGCTGGGGCATCGCGCCCTCGCTTGCCTTGGGCCTGAACTCGCCCACGCGCGTGTTCCTGAACTACCTGCACGTGAACCAGGACAACGTGCCCGACGGCGGCGTGCCCACCATCGGCCTGCCCGGCTACACCTCACCGGACGCCCTGGCCCTGGCCAACCGCCGCACCTTCCTGAACACCGCAGGGCGCGTGGATTCGAGCAACTTCTACGGCACCACCTCGGACTATGCGAAGGTGGAGATGGACATGGTCACGGCGCGCATCGAGCATGACTTCGCCTCGGGCATGAAGCTGCGCAACACCACGCGCTTTGGCCGCACGCACAACGACTACCGACTGACGGCCTTCATGGGCGGCGGCTTCCCCGCCACCGGTGCGCTCACCGCCGCGTCGGCCCTGCTGGCCACGCCCAACCCGAACGATCCCTCCACCTGGACGGTGACGCGCAACCTGCCGACCAACGTCAACCAGACCAACAAGATCGCCATCAACCAGACCAGCCTGACCACCACGGTCAACACCGGTTCGGTGCAGCACGATCTCGCAGCAGGCCTGGAGCTGTCGCGTGAAGAGCAGAGCAACCTGGGCTACTACGGCCAGGGCTTTGCCAGTGTAGGCACCACGTACGCGCCCGCAGGCTCCATGCCCGCGGCCAACCTGTACAACCCCAATCCGAACGTAACCGGCTTCAACCGCATCGCCAACGGCGCGTGGTCCAAGGGCGTGACCAACACCGTGGCGGCCTACCTGTTCGACACGGCCAAGCTGTCGCCAGAGTGGCAGATCACGGGCGGCCTGCGCGTGGACCGGTTCAAGACCGACTTCGATGCCGTGACGCAAGGTGCGCTGCCGGCCGGCGTGCTCACCCCGTCGGCGGTCAGCCTGTCCGACACCCTCATCGGAGCCAAGGTCGGCGTGGTCTACAAGCCCGCCAGCAACGGCAGCGTGTACGCCCTGTACGCCACGTCGGCACAGCCCCCGGGCGGCGCCAACAACCAGCTGAGCGTGGCCGTCAACAATGCAGCCAACCCCAAGTTCGACCCGCAGAAGGCCAAGACCATCGAGGTCGGCACCAAGTGGGAGGTGCTGGGCAACCGCCTGGCCCTGGCCGGCGCGCTGTACCGCACCGATGTCACCAACGACATCGAAACGGACCCCACCAACGCTGCCAACTTCGTGCAGACTGGCAAGAAGCGCGTGCAGGGCATCGAGCTGACCGCCATCGGCGCGATCACCAACGACTGGTCGCTGAGCGCGGGCTACACCACCATGGACACCAAGGTGCTCAGCGGTGTGCCCAAGACGGCCGATGGCAGCACGGCACTGGCCTACACGCCCAAGAACGCCTTCACGCTGTGGTCCACCTACCGCCTGCCCTTCGGCCTGACGGTGGGCGGCGGCGCGCGCTATGCCGGCAAGCTGCTGCGCGGCACCGACGGCGCCGTGGGCACACCCGCCTACACCGAGGCCTACTGGGTGTTCGATGCCATGGCCTCCTACCGCATCAACAAGAACCTGGACATCCAGCTCAATGTGTACAACCTGGCCGACAAGGACTACGTGGCGGCCATCAACAAGAGTGGCTACCGCTACACGCCGGGCATCCCCCGCTCGGCGCGCCTGACGGCCAACTTCACGTTCTGACCCAGCGCAAGGTGACAGGCTGAGTTCTGTCTACCATCAAGGCCCCGGCAACCCCGGGGCCTTCCCATTTTTGGAGACCTATCGCGATGATGCTGCACATCCCCAACGTCCTCACGCCCGAGCAGGTGCGCGCCATGCGCGCGGCCATCGATGCCGCCGACTGGGTGGACGGCCGGGCCACCGTGGGCGCGCAAGGGGCGCAGGTCAAGAACAACCGGCAGTTGTCCGAAAACTCCCCCGTTGCGCTGGAGCAGGGGCGCACCGTGCTGCAGGCGCTGGCCGCGCATCCGATGTACTTCAGCGCGGCGCTGCCGCTGCGCACCGTGCCGCCGCTGTTCAACCGCTACGCGGGCGGAGAGACCTATGGCCTGCACGTCGATGGCGCCGTGCGCCCCCTGCCCCACGGGGCGGCGCTGCGCACCGATCTGTCGTGCACGCTGTTCCTGTGCGAACCCGCGGACTACGAGGGCGGCGAGCTGGTGGTGGTGGACACCTATGGCACGCACGAGGTCAAGCTGCCTGCGGGCGACATGGTCCTCTACCCGTCCACCAGCCTGCACCGCGTGGAGCCGGTCACGCGCGGCGAGCGCGTGTGTTCGTTCTTCTGGGTGCAGAGCCTGGTGCGCGACGATGCACGCCGCGCCATGCTGTTCGAGATGGACCAGACCATCCAGAAGCTGCGTGCGCGCCTGGGCGAGACCGAAGAGACCGTGTCCCTCACCGGGCAATACCACAACCTCCTGCGCATGTGGTCGGAGGTATGAAGTGAAACAGCCCCTTCGGGGCTGTTTCGGTCAGGGCAGGTCCTTGTTCACCTCGGGGGCCGCCGCATCGCGCGGGCCGATGGTGCCCAGCCGGCTCTTGAGCGACTGCGGCTGGCCGGTGAGCATGGCGGCGTAGTTGGTGGTGTTGGCCAGCACCTTCTTCACGTAGTCACGGGTTTCGCCGAAGGGCACGTTTTCGGCCCAGATGGCGGCATCGAGCACGGGGCCGTTGCGCCAGCTGCGCGGGCGGCCGGGGCCGGCGTTGTAGGCCGCAGCGGCCATGGGCATGGAGCCCGCGAAATCGTCGAGGGCCAGCTTGAGGTAGGCCGTGCCGATGGCGATGTTGGTATCGCGGTCGTTGATCTGCTCGGCCGTGAAGTTGTTCATGCCGATCTTCTTGGCCGTCCAGCGCGCAGTGGCGGGCATCACCTGCATCAGGCCCGAAGCGCCCACGTGCGAGCGCGCGTCCATGATGAAGCGGCTCTCCTGGCGGATCAGGCCGTACACATAGGCCGGGTCCAGGCCGATGCCATTGGCGCGCTCCACCACGGCGTTGCGAAACGGCGTGGGAAAGCGCTGGCTGGTCTCGATCAGGCTGCGCGTGCGCTCGCTGGTGTTGATGCAGCGGTCCCAGACCTCGCGGGCGCAGGCGAAATCGGCGGCGGCCAGCAGCTCGCGGTCCGGCATGCCGCCGGGGATGTGCAGGTTGGTGGCGTAGTTCCACTCGCGCACGCCCTCGGTGCGCAGCCCCATGAAGATGGCATACAGCCCCCGGTTGAGCCCGGGGTTGGCGCGCGCAGCCGCCTTTTCCTCGGCCGTGAGCGGCGCAGGTGCTGGCGGCATGGTGATGCGCTGGCCCAGTTCTTCGGTGGCCAGTTGCTCGTAGAAGCCGCGCGTGCTGGCAATGCCTTCGAGCAGCTGGCGGGCTTCGGCGCGCTCGGCCTCGCTGGGCTTGCCGGCCAGCAGGGAGCGGGCCTTCCAGTACACCCAGGTGCTGTCCTGGCGGCCTTCCTCGCTCATGGCGTCGATGGCCTTGCGCACCACCTTCCACTGGCCGGCACGCAGGGCCGCGCGCACCTTCCAGCCGAGCAGGTCGTCGTTGAGATCGGCGTCCCGGGTGATCTTGGCGAAGTGGCCATTGGCGTCGGACGACAGCTTCTGGGCCAACTGCTTGCCGATCACGCCCCAGACCCAGTTGCGCTCCTCGGGCGAGAGGTGCACGCTCCATTTGCTGTCGAGCTGGGCGGCAGCGTTGTCCGGATCGCCCGAGGCGAGCTTGACGAGGGCTAGCGTCACCAGCTCCTGGCGCACCTGGCCCCGGGCCGTGGCGCGGCCCGTGAGGTACTTGGTGGGCGCGTCCATCAGCTCCTTGACCTGGGCCACGGCATCGGGTGCGACGATCTCCACGGCATTGCGCACCACGCGCGGCCGGTTGGCATCCACCGCGAAGCGGGCCTTGCGCCAGACGTCGAGCGCGCTGAGCTTCTTGTTGGCGTACAGCTGGCTGGCAGCGTGGGTGCAGCCGTCGTCGTTATCGCGCAGGGCATACCAGTTGCGCTTGACGTCTTCGGCCGCAGCCGCCGGCGCGCTGCCCTTGATGTCGTCGATCAAGAGGGCGTAGCAGCGCACCTCGCGGTCGTCGGACATGCGGTAGCTGGGGTGCTGCTCGGCAAACTGGGCCCAGTCGCGCCGCTGTCCCAGCAGCAGCAGCCAGTCGTTGCGCATGCGGTCTTCCTGGTAGCTGCCGGCATAGCGCTGCATGAAGGACTGGATTTCCGAGGGCGAGGCCTCGGCCAGGCGCAGCCTGAGCTCCCAGTAGGCGGCCCAGGGTTCCAGCACGTGGCCGCGCGCGGCGGGCAACAATTGCTCTAATTTCTTGCGGTCGCCCCGCTTGAACGCCTGCTGCATCTCCAACAGGGTATCGTCGGCCTTGGTTTGCGCCTGGACCAGGGGCGCGGCGGTGGCCAGCACGGCGCTGACCAGCAGCGGTGTCAAAATCTGAAGCAATTGCATGGGGGAATTATCTGATGGACAAAGCAGCCCTGCGGCGCGCATTGATAGAAGAACGCCTGAACCTGCCAGATCGCCTACAACGGGCCGACCTGTTACAACAGGTGATGCGCATCTGGCTCGTGAACCGGCCCGACACGGTGATAGGCGCCTACTGGCCCATCAAGGGTGAGTTCGACCCGCTTCCTGCCCTACACCGCTGGAAGGAAGACGGAGAGCTGCTGGACGAGCCCCAGTTGCGCCGCATCGGCCTGCCGGTGGTCAACAAGCAGCACAAGACCCTGACCTTCCACGCCTGGTACCCCGGCTGCCCCATGGAGGAGGACGCCTACGGCATCCCCAAGCCCAAGGACACCGAGGTCATCGTGCCCACCCTGCTGTTCGTGCCCTGCATAGGCTATGCGCCCGGCGGCTATCGGCTGGGCTATGGCGGGGGCTTCTATGACCGCACCCTGGCCACGCTGCAGCCCAAGCCCTTCACCGTGGGGCTGGGCTTCACCAATGGCTACCTGGACGATTTCGAGCCGGAGTCGTACGACCTGCCGCTGGATGCGATCCTGAATGACAACGGGGTGGTCTGGCCGATTTGACCACCGCGGAAACACTGAGCCGTCGAAAAATGGCTCAGTAAAAGCCGCCGAACTGCATCAGCAGGGACGCATCGTCGCGTTCCTGCTTGCGGGCCAGCGCTGCCTGCTCGCGCAGCCAGCGCTTGAGTTCGGCCTCATCGCGCACCCGCTCCAGATCGTGCTGCATGACCAGCAGGGTGTCGGCCAGATCGTTCTGCAACAGCTTCAGCCGCAGCTGCAGCAAGGGTTCATTCATCCTGGCGGAAACCGCAACGCCCAGCTCATCGCCCAGGCGCTGCTCCGCGATGGCCAGCTCCTGCTCCAGCGACGCCACCTGCTCCTTCAGGAGCAAGGTCAGTTCGGCCAGCTTTTCGTCGGCCAGGCGGGAAATACTGTCCTCATCCATCCGATTGGCCTGCAACTGCAGGCGCAGCAAGGTGGTCAGGTCCCCACGTTCATACGCAGCATTGGCCTGGCCCATCAACACCGTCTTGCGCTCGCGTTCCGCCGCGTCCGGCTCCCGGTCGGGGTGCAAGGCACTGGCCAGTTGACGATAGATGCTGCGCATCGCGGCCTTGGCATCCTGCATCTGCTGGTCCACCTTGCGCTGCCGGGCCTGCTGCCCCGGCCGAGGGCGCGGCGGCTCCTGCTCGGACTGCATACGGCGCATCACGGCCTCCAGCAACTCCTGCGGAGAATCCGCGTGGTCAAAGGTTTCCCGGTCCAGGGGGCGCCCCAGAAAATCCTCCACTGCATCCAGAACGTCGTCCCTGGCCTCCTGCAGCTGCTGCGCCTGTTGTGCTTGCATCTCGGGCGGAAAGTATTCCGCAAACAGTGTGTCCCACTGTCCGGCGTCCATCTCCCCTCGCACTTGCGGCAACAGGCTCTGCACGATGGCACGCGCGGATTTTTGCTGCGGCACCGTCAAACCCTTGCGCTGAAGGCGCTCATGCAGGAACAGCAGCATGGCGGACTGCGTCAGCGCCATGCCATGTTCGAGCTTCGACATTTCCTCCAGATGGGGCCCCCGCAGCCGGCCAGCGACTTGTTCCAGATCTAGGATCTGCCGTCCCAGGTTGTCCACCCTTGCCAGCAACTTGTTGAACCGCTGCTGCGCCGGGCTGAGCGTTCCCTTGGCTGTCTTCTTGACCTTCAGGCTCGCCGGGCTGGTTTTCGCTGGCGCGCAAGCCGGGGCGATCGGGACTTCACCGAACAGATCGAATTCGGGAGCGGGGTTCATTCGCATTCCATTCAAAAAGACAAGGACAGCGCCTGCCCGAAAATGCCATGGGCAGGCGGTGCATTAGTTTAACGGCCCTGCAGCACACCGTGCCCCGGGGCAGGTGCCGCAGGTCATGGACTACCCGCAAGCTCCGACGCAAAAGCGTAGCAGTCTCCCCCGGCTGCACGGCGCTTGCAGGTGTACATGGCGCTGTCGGCGGCGCGCAACAGCTCAGCCAGGGTGCGGCCATCCGCCGGGTGGCAGGCAATGCCCAGGCTCATGCCGACCACGAGCGAGCGGCCCTCGAAGACCAGTGGCTCGGCGGCGCTGGCCGCCATGCGCCGGGCCATGGCGGCCAGCATGTCGCGCGACGGGCTGCCTGCGATCAGCACGGCGAATTCGTCGCCACCGAGCCGTGCCACCAGGTCACCCGTGCGCAGTTGGGTGCGCAGGCGGCGCACCATGGCCACCAGCACGGCATCGCCTGCGGCGTGGCCATAGGTGTCGTTGACGCCCTTGAAGCCGTCCAGGTCGAGCAGTAGCAGCGCGAACGGCTGGCCGCCGCGCACGGCGGCTTCGCCATGGCTGGTGAGACCCGCACGGTTGGCGGCGCCAGTGAGCGCATCGGTGCCCAGCGCCTCGACCAATTCCTGGGTGCGCACGGTCAGCGCCTCCTCGGATCGGCGCAGCAGGCGAACCCGGGAGGCCATGGCCGCAGCAAAGACGATGGATTCGGCCACCAGCACGGTCTGCGTCATGTCCATCTGCTGGGGCGTCCAGGCCACCCAGCCCCAACTGGCCACGACGATGGCGCAGATGCCCAGCAGCAAGATGGTCACCCCCGCGCTGTACAGCACCGCCGGCCAGTAGCGCCGCCGCATCGCCATCACGGCACCGACCGTGAGCACCACGGTGGAAGCCACTACCGAGCCCTGCACCATGCGGAACAGCCACAGCGGATGCGAGCCCAGAAGGCCGTAGACCGCAGCCAGCGCGAGCGCCGCCACCATCGCCAGCACCACCTTGTCCACCCGGGGCGCATAGTCCGCGAGGCGCAGCAGGCTGCGGCCGAACATCAGCTTGGAGATGGCCCACAGCGGTGGCGCCAGGCTGTAGAAGAAGCCCGCTGCGGCCGGCCAGTGGGCAAAGGGGTAGCGCAGCGTGTGCCCGTTGAAGCCCGCGAGCGCCAGCAGCGCACCGATGCACGACACCAGGTACCAGGCGTAGATACTCTCGCGAAACACCATCAGCATCACTGTGCTGAAGATCGCCAGGCCCATGAGCAGCCCGTAGCACACGCCGTCGAACATGCGCTTGTCCTGGGTGTCCTGCAGGTAGTCGGCCAGGTCCCAGACACGGGCCGCGTAGAAGCGCGCAAAAGTCGATTCGACACGGAAGTACACCGTGTAGATCTGGTCGTCAGGCAGGCTGAAGCGCCAGGCCATCTGCTCCGAGTCCGCGGGTCGCGTGGCCCAGGGGTGGCGCATGCCTGTGACCACAGGGGCAGCCAGCGCGCCGCCCTGGGCGTTGTAGGGGCCGTAAAAGCGCAGCTCGTGGGTGGAGACGGTCGGCACCAGCAGCAAAAACTCGCGCAGGGCATCCGCCGGGTCGGCCAGTTGCAGGCGCACCCGAAACCACAGCACGCGGTCCGACTCGGCGCCCTTCAGCGGGTTGTCGGGGTAGGCGAAACGGGCCTCGTTCTCCGGGGTGCGCACCTGCTCGATGTCCAGCACACGGCCTTTGTCCTCGAACATGCCCATGAATGGCACGATCAGCATGCCCCCGGCCTTCGACGAAACGAGGGCCGGCACATCGCGCTCTGCCGCAGCCTGGGCGGCCAGGGGCAGCGTAGCCACCAGAGTCAACAGGCACAGGGCCCTGAAGAAAAAGTACAAAAAAGACGACGACCGCATCACCCGCGCCGATCCGGATGGATCGAAAGAGAAAACTGCCCGCAAAGCGGCCAATTGTGCCGCACCCCCCGTTGCTATATGCACAAAAAAGAGGGGCAAGACCGGCTTTGATGCACGAATCGCATCAAAAGCCCCTGTATCAGTCATTGATGCGGGCGCCTGCGCAGGGTTAGCATGGAAGTCTTGCCCCTATTGCCACCATCTGAGGCCACCATGCCCAAGCTCTACATCGGTAACAAGAATTACTCCTCGTGGTCCATGCGCCCTTGGGTGCTGCTGCGCCAGGCTGGCATTGCGTTCGACGAGGTGTTCGTGCGCTTCGACAGCTTCGACGCCGGCTCTGAATTCAAGCGCGCACTGGGCTCCGTGAGCCCCACCGGCAAGGTGCCGGTGCTGGTGGACGGCGACCTGGTCGTCTGGGACACCCTGGCCATCGCCGAGTACGTGGCCGAAACCCATCCCGACAAGAAGCTCTGGCCTGCCGACGCCAAGGCCCGGGCCCGCGCGCGCAGCGTGTGCGCCGAGATGCACAGCGGCTTCACCGCGCTGCGCGGCAACTGCCCGATGAACGTCGAGGCCGACCTGACCGAGACCGGTGCCCTGATCTGGCGCGACAAGGCCGGTGTGCGTGCCGACGTGCAGCGCCTGGTGGACATGTGGAGCGCGCTGCTGCAGGAGCATGGCGGCCCGCTGCTTTTCGGCGAGTTCACCATTGCCGACGCTTACTTTGCCCCGGTGTGCATGCGCCTGCACAGCTACGCCATTCCACTGCCCCCGCAGATCGCCGCCTATGTGCAGCGCGTGCGCGCCCTGCCCGGCGTCAAGGCCTGGATCGACGACGCCCTGGCCGAGAAGGATTTCCTCGATTTCGAGGAACCCTACCGCCTGCGCCACGTTTGAGGAGAAGCGCATGGCCGTCACCATCTACCTGCGCTACGTGCTCGACACCCGCAAGCTCAAGGAATTCGAGCACTACGGCAAGCTGTGGATCCCGCTGGTCGAGAAGTTCGGCGGACAGCACCACGGCTACTTCATGCCCAGCGAGGGCGCGAACAACATCGCGCTGGCGTTGTTCACCTTCGACAGCCTGGCCTCCTACGAGGTCTATCGCCAGCGGTCCATGGAGGATGCCGAATGCCAGGCCGCCTTCCGCTATGCCGAGGAAACGGGCTGCATCATGAGCTACGAGCGCAGCTTTTTCCGGCCGGTGTTTTCCTAGCGGAACTGTTTGCGCAACAGGGCCCGGTGCCGCGCAATATGCGCCAACTGGGCCGCGGCGATGGTGCCTCCCAGGTTCTCGCCATCGCCATTGAGCACGTCGGTGGCATGGCGCATGGCGCGGGCCACCACCTCCTCCTCGCTCACGCCCTGCTGCGCGGCCAGGTCCAGCGCCACGCGCTTCATGGCGCGCTGGGACAGCATCCACATGGCGCCGAAGGAGTCCCAGGCGGCAGCGGCGTCCTTGAACTTCTCGCGGTCGGCCAGGATTTCGGTGAGCGGCTTGGCCAGGATTTCCTGCAACTCCTCCACCTGGGTCTGCAGGGCCTCGAACTGCGCCTCGCGCTGCAAGGCCTCTGCGGCCGCATTGGCTGCCGCGTCGGGCGGCGTGGGCACCGGCACGCTGCCGTCGGGATTGAGCTGGGCGATGGTGAGGGAGGAGGAGATGGACATGGTGCGGGCGCCGGGCGGGTGAGGGGCGCACTATACGGCGTGGCGCGCCGTCTTCACAATGCCGGGCCCCGCTAAACTCCGGCGCATGCAAATCTATATGGTGGGCGGCGCCGTGCGCGATGCCTTGCTCGGACGCTCCGTGAACGACCACGACTGGGTGGTGGTGGGCGCCACGCCCGAACAGATGCTGGCCGAAGGCTACCTGGCCGTGGGGCGGGATTTCCCGGTCTTCCTGCACCCCACGACGCGCGAGGAGTATGCGCTGGCGCGCACCGAGCGCAAGAGCGGGCGCGGCTACCGTGGCTTCGTGGTGGAAAGCTCGCCCGAGGTGACGCTGGAGGAAGACCTCTCGCGCCGCGACCTGACCATCAATGCCATCGCCCAGAACCCCGAAGATCCGGCGACTCTGATCGATCCGTATGGCGGACGCAAGGACCTGCAGGCGCGCCTGCTGCGCCATGTGACCGAGGCCTTTCGCGAAGACCCGGTGCGTATCCTGCGGCTGGCGCGTTTTGCGGCGCGCTTTACCGACTTCACAGTGGCGCCCGAGACCCTGGAGCTGATGCGCCAGATGGTGGCAGACGGCGAGGTGGACCACCTGGTGCCCGAGCGCGTGTGGCAGGAGCTCGCGCGCGGGCTGATGGAGGAAAAGCCCTCGCGCATGTTCGAGGTGCTGCGCGACTGCGGCGCCTTGCAGGTGCTGCTGCCCGAGGTCGCGCGCCTGTGGGGCGTGCCCCAGCGCGCCGAGCACCATCCCGAGGTGGACACCGGCATCCACCTGATGATGGTGCTGGACATGGCGGCGCGGCTCGATGCCCCTCTCACCGTGCGCTTTGCCTGCCTGGCGCACGACCTGGGCAAGGGCACGACGCCGGCCGACATGCTGCCGCGCCACATCGACCATGAGCGGCGCAGCGCCGAGCTGTTGCACGACGTGGCCGAGCGCCTGCGCGTGCCCGTGGACTGCCGCGAGATCGCCGACGTGGTGGCGCGCGAGCACGGCAACATCCACCGCAGCGGCGAGCTGGCCGCCGCCCCGCTGGTGCGCCTGCTGGAGCGCTGCGACGCGCTGCGCAAGCCGGGCCGGCTGCCCGACATTTTGCAGGCCTGCGAATGCGACGCGCGCGGCCGGCTGGGCATGGAAGAAAACCCCTATCCCCAGCGCCCGCGCCTGCTGGCGGTGCTGGCCGCAGCCCAATCGGTGGTCACGCGCGAGATTGCAGCGAAAGCCGCAGCGAAGGGCCTGGCCGGCCCGCAGGTCGGCGACCTGATCCACCAGGCCCGGGTACAAGCCGTGGCGCAGTGGCTGGCCGCCAACCACGCCTGAGGGCCTGCGCTACCAGCGCAGCAGGCGGGGGCCGAGCACGGCGCCCAGCGCCGTGGGCAGGGCCATGCCGGCCAGGTACCACACGGCGAGGAAGGGGCTGGCCATCTCGGGGCAGTGCAATGCATAGACCAGCGCCCCGAGCGCCCCGGACAGCAGGCCGGCCCCCGCACCGGCCCAGGCCAGGCGCGTGGGGGCCGCCCCTTTCAGGGCCCAGAAGCTGGCGATGAAGGCCGGCACCGACAGCAGTGCGATGTTGAACGGGCAACTGCGCCAGGTGCTGCCCAAGATCAGCGCCATGCGCTCGGCCGGCTCGGCCTGCGACAAGGTGCCCGCCGCCATGGCCCACAGCACCAACGGCGGTACGGCCAGCAACGCGGCCGCATGGCCCACCGCCATGCCCGGCCGCGCCATGCGCCGCAGCAGCGCCATGCCGGCGGCCGCCAGCGCGGCGGCAAACACCAGCTTGCCCCAGAACATGGGCAGGCCCATGGTCTGCACCAAATCGTGGCGCACGCCGAACACCGCAGCCATCAGCACGCCGGCCCCTGCGATGCCGGCCAGCGACGCCAGCGCAAAGCGCTGCTCTATGTCCCGTGCAGGCACAGGGCCGGCATCCGTGGCCAGCAACTGGATCAATTCTTCGGTTCTCATGCCATTCCCCTGATCTTGGCGGCCAGGGCCTTGAGTCCCCGGTGTACGCCGATTTTGACTGCCGACTCCGACAGCCCCGTGAGTTGTGCGGTCTCCACCACCGACAGGCCCTCCAGCTTCACGTGCAGGATGGGCAGGCGCTGGCGGTCGGGCAGCGTCTCCAGCAGTTTCCCCAGGTCGCGCCGGGCTTCGGCCGCCTCGCTGTCGCTGGTGGAGAAGAGTTCGCCCGCCTCCTCGTCCAGCGTGTCATTCAACGCACCCTTCACCCGGTGCGAGCGCAGCCAGTCGATGAGCTTGTAGCGCGCGATCGCATGCGCCCAGGCCGTTACCGGCATGTCGGGCCGGTAGGTATGGCGCTGGTTGTGCACGGCCAGCAAGGTCTCCTGCACCAGGTCTTCCACCTCGTCGGGCCGCCGCGACAGCCGCCTGCGCAGAAAAGCCCGCAGGTGCGCGCTCAGCTCTTTCAAAAATCGCTGGTAGGCGACCGCGTCGGCATCCAGGCCCAGCAGCAGCAACCCACGCAGCCTCTCTTCGATCTCCATGTTTTCTCCCTCACAGGTATTCGCAATGCCAGACCTACGGGTTACAGCGGGTGCAAAAAAACTTTTTTTGATTTCTGATGCAGTTGGTGTAACCCGGCCGCCAGACAGCGCGAATTACAACGCAGATCGGTAGCCACGGCGCATCCGCACCCGGCGATCCATCCGGTCTGTTCCACAAACCCTTCAGCTTTACGGAGATTCCGACATGACCTCACGCACCCTCAGCCTTGGCGCCCTGGCCCTTGCCGCACTCGCATCCGGCGCAGCCATTGCACAGACCAAGCCCGCAGAAGCGGCCAAGCCCGCCATGGAGAAGTGCTATGGCGTGTCCATGGCCGGCAAGAACGATTGCGCCGCCGGCGCCGGCACCACCTGTGCTGGCACCTCCAAGGTGGACTACCAGGCCAATGCCTGGAAGTTCGTGCCCGCCGGCACCTGCGCCTCGATCAAGACGCCCAAGGGCATGGGCACGCTGACGCCCATGAAGAGCTGATCTTCGTTCACCACCAGACCCGCCGCCATGGCAGCCGCACACCTCACCGCCGGCCTGGGGCTCAAGCCCCAGCACTACGCGCAGGCCGTGCAGTGCACGGACCCGGGGCTGTGGTGGGAAGTGCACCCCGAGAACTACCTGGCCGACGGCGGACCGCGCCTGGCCTGGCTCGAAGCCATCCGTGCGCAGCACCCGGTGGCGCTGCACGGCGTATCGCTGTCGCTGGCAGCCGATGCGCCGCCCGACGAAGCGCACCTGGCACGGCTGGCCGCGCTGGCAAGGCGCATCGAGCCGGCCATCGTCTCCGAGCACCTGGCCTGGTCCACGTGGCGCGGACACTACCTGCCCGACCTGCTGCCCTTTCCGCGCACCCATGCGGCGCTGGCGCGCATTGCCGCCAACATCGCCCGCACGCAGGACGTGCTGCAGCGCCCCATCGCCGTCGAGAACCCCACGCACTACCTGCACATCGATGGCCATGACTGGGCCGAGACCGACTTTCTGGCCGAGCTGGTGCGGCGCACCGGCTGCCAGTTGCTGCTGGACGTGAACAACGTCTACATCAGCGCCCACAACCTGGGCACCCTCGCCGAGGACTACCTCGGCGCCTTTCCCCTGCACGCCGTGGCCGAGATCCACCTGGCGGGCCACCATGCCGACCCCGAGTTGGGCGAGGCCCTGCTGATCGACAGCCACGATGCCCCGGTGGCCGATGCCGTATGGGCCCTGTACCAGCGCGTGATCGCCACCACCGGCCCGCTGCCCACCCTGATCGAACGCGACGACCAGTTGCCGGCGCTTGAGGTTCTGCTCGCCGAGCGCGGCCGCGCCCACGCGGCGCTCACCGAGGCCCTGCCATGCAGCTGAGCACCTTCCAGGATGGCCTGGCCGCCGCACTGATGCCCCAGGGCGCCCACCCAGCGGACACCGCACCCTGGCTGTCCGCCCTGCGGTCCCAGCCCGGCTTCGCCGTGTACCGCAATACCGTGCACAAGGCCTGCATCGATGCGCTGCAGGCCAACTACCCCACCGTCTGCGCGCTGGTGGGCGAAGAATGGTTCCGCGCGGCCGCAGGCCTGTTCGTTCAGGCCCGGCCGCCGACGGATGGCCGGCTCATGGCCTATGGCGAAGGCTTTGCACACTTTCTGCAAGGCTTCGAAGCGGCCGCCGGCCTGCCCTACCTGCCCGCCGTGGCACGGCTGGACCGCTGCTGGACCGAAAGCCACCTGGCGGCCGATGCCCCCCTGCTGGACGCCGCCTGGCTGGCCCGGCAGTCCCCCGAAGCCCTGTCCGGCCTGTGCCTGGCCCCACATCCCGCCGCGCGCTGGGCCTGGAGCGAGGAGCACCCGGCCAGCACCCTGTGGCAGCGCCAGCGCGAGGGCACGCCCCTGGATGCCGAGTTGCGGTGGCAGGGCGACGGCGCCCTGCTCACCCGCCCCGAGGGGGCCGTGCAGTGGATGCCGCTGGCACGCGCGGGCATCGCCTTCCTGGACGCCTGCGCTGCGGCACTGCCCCTGGAGCTGGCTGCAGCCCATGCCCAGCAGGCAGAACCCGGCGCCGACCTGGGCGCGCTGATGGCGCAGCTGCTGCAGGCCGGCGCGCTGTGCGCCCCACCCCACCTTGACGAGGACACCCCATGAACACCACCCCCTTCCCCCAGGTCACGCCCACCGTATCCGCCACCGGGCCGCGCCACTGGCTGGGCCGGCTGGCCGATGCGCTGGCCTGGCTCACGCCCCACAGCCTGCTGGCCCTGGTGAACCGGGTGGGCATCGCAGCGATCTTCTGGATGTCGGCACGCACCAAGGTGGAGGGCTGGTTCACCATTTCGGACAGCGCCTACCTGCTGTTCCGCGAGGAGTACAAGCTGCCCCTGCTGCCGCCCGAGCTGGCGGCGCAGATGGCCACGGTGGCCGAACATGTGTTCCCGGTGCTGCTGGTGCTGGGGCTGTGCACACGGCTGTCGGCCCTGGCGCTGCTGGGCATGACACTGGTGATCCAGGTCTTTGTCTATCCCGATGCCTGGCCTACCCACCTGTCGTGGGTGGGGCTGCTGCTGTACATCGCAGGGCGCGGCGCGGGCAACATCTCGCTGGACCGGGTGCTCGGCATCCGCTGATGTCGCACCCCCGGCAGGGCAGGGTCAGCTGACGCTGCGCACCCAACGCGCAATGTCGCTGGCGTTCATCGCGCCGGAAATGCGTGCCGCCTCGCGGCCCTCCTTGAACACGATCATGGTGGGAATGCTGCGGATGCCGAAGCGACCCGCAATCGCCTGGTGGGCCTCGGTGTCGAGCTTGGCCAGTTGCACCTGGGGCTCCAGGTCACGTGCTGCCTGGGCGAAGGCCGGCGCCATCTGCAGGCAAGGGCCGCACCAGGGGGCCCAGAAATCCACCACCACTGGCAGGTGGCTGCGGCCCACATGCCTGTCGAACGAAGCCGCATCCAGCGCCACGGGCGCCCCGGCAAAAAGGGGCTGGTGGCAGCTGCCGCAATCGGGGGCTTGCCCCAAGTCGGCGCGCTGGACGCGGTTGGTGGTGTGGCAGTGGGGGCAGACGATGTGGGGGGCTTCTTCGGTCACGCAAAATCTCCATGGGTACGCTCAGCGTGCGCTGGCAACGGGGCACTTGCTTGTAAGACAAACACCCTTTTCATCTTGTGACAATGGGGCCCGAAAGCGCTCTTTGCAAGCCCCTGGTAGCTGAACACCCCAATGCTGGCGCGGGTTTTCGGGCACTCTCTCAGGCCATCAGGTCCCTGCACACGCCACCCCCACGCGCTGGCAGGCCACCCAGCTGTCTGCTAAGGTGCCGCCACATGCAGCTGCTTCCCTTTTTGACAACGGCCCATGCGCTCTTTCTGGATTTCGATGGCACGCTCACCGAGATGGCACCCCGGCCCGAGGCCGTGCGCATCTCTGCGGGGCTGGTTCCCACCCTCGCTGCCCTGAGCACCCACCTGGATGGCGCATTGGCCATCGTGACGGGGCGGCGCGAGACCGACATCGACCACTTTCTCGACCCTCTGGTGCTGCCCCTGGCGTCCGAGCATGGCTCTCAGTACCGTCTGGCCGACGGCTCGCGCCCTGCCGTGGTGCCGCCGGACCTGGCGCCCGTGCTGCAGGCGGCCACCCAACTGGCCGTGCAGCACGCCGGCCTGCTGGTGGAGCCCAAGCGCGCCAGCGTGGCACTGCACTATCGCCTGGCACCGCATCTGGAGGACCTGTGCCGCGGCACCTTGCTGGCCGCCATGCAGCAGGTGCACGGCGTGGAGATGATGGACGGCAAGTTCGTGCTCGAGGTCAAACCGCGCGGCGTGCACAAGGGCCAGGCCATCACCGATTTCATGACGCTGCCGCCGTTCGCAGGGCGCATCCCGGTATTCGCCGGCGACGACGTGACCGACGAATCCGGCTTTGCCGCCGTGACCGCCTTGGGCGGCTGGGGCATCAAGGTGGGCGAGGGCCCGACGCTGGCACAACACCGCTGCATGACACCAGCCGCATTGCGTGGCTGGCTGTCGGCGGCACGAACCTCGTGGGAACGCGCACGATGACCACCGAACACCCCAACACCTCCGCCGTGGACCCGCAACAGGGCTCGCTCAACCTGGGCATGATCGGCAATTGCGCCATCAGCGCCCTCATCGACAACCATGCGCGCATGGTGTGGTGCTGCCTGCCGCGCTTTGACGGCGACCCGGTCTTCAACGCCCTGCTGCAGCCGGGGGACGAAGGCAGCCACTTCGCCATCGAGATCGAGGACATGGCCTCGGCCCACCAGTGGTACGAACCCAACACCGCCATCCTGCGCACGCAGCTGTTCGACAAGGCCGGGCATGGGGTCGAGATCACCGACTTCGCCCCGCGTTTTTACAGCCGCTCGCGCTACTTCAGGCCCATGACGCTGGTGCGCCGGGTGCGCCCCATCCAGGGCTCGCCGCGCATCCGCGTGGCCGTGAAGGTGAAGTACGACTGGGGCCAGACCGAGCCCCACATCACGCGCGGCAGCAACCACATCCGCTACGTGGGCGGCAGCATGGCGCTGCGCCTGTCCACCGACGCACCGGTGTCGCATGTGCTCTCGGGCCAGCCCTTCGTGCTCACGCGCGAGCACAACTTCATCCTGGGAGCCGACGAGAGCCTGCTCGACGGCATTGCCGACACGGCGCGCCTGTTCGAGCAGGAGACCACCGCCTACTGGCGCGGCTGGAGCCGGGCCCTGGCCGTGCCGCTGGAGTGGCAGGACGCGGTGATCCGCGCTGCCATCACCCTCAAGCTTTCGCTGTACGAAGACACGGGCGCCATTGTGGCGGCCATGACCACCAGCATCCCCGAATCGGCCCACAGCGGGCGCAACTGGGACTACCGCTACTGCTGGCTGCGCGATGCCTTCTTCGTGGTGCGCGCGCTCAACAGCATCTCCGAAGTGGGCACCATGGAGGACTACCTGCGCTGGCTGAGCAACGTGGTGGTGGATGCGGGCAGCGGCCACATCCAGCCGCTGTATGGCATTGGCCTGGAGCGCGAGCTGCCCGAATCGATGATGCCGCAGCTGGCGGGCTACCGCGGCATGGGCCCGGTGCGCGTGGGCAACCAGGCGGCCGAGCATTTCCAGCACGACGTGTACGGCAACATCGTGCTGGGTGCGGCCCAGGCCTTCCACGACCACCGGCTGCTGCACCGCGCAGGCCTGGGCGAGTTCACCCGGCTTGAACAGGTGGGCGAGAACGCGGTGCGCGTCTACGGCCAGCCCGATGCGGGCATGTGGGAGCTGCGCACGCGGGCGCGGGTGCACACCTCCTCGGCCCTCATGAGCTGGGCCGCCTGCGACCGCCTGGCCAAGATCGCCACCGCCCTCAGCCTGCCCGACCGGGCCGCCTACTGGCACGGCCATGCCCAACGCATGCGCGAGGAGATCCTCGCCAAGTCGTGGAGCGAATCGCGCCAGGCCTTTGCCGAGAGCTTTGGCGGCAACGAGCTCGACGCCAGCGTGCTGCTGATGGCCGAGGTCGGCCTGATCGACCCCAGGGACCCGCGCTTCGTGAGCACGGTGGAAGCCATGGAAAAGAGCCTGTGCGACGGCCCCTACATGCGCCGCTACGAGGCGGCCGACGATTTCGGCAAGCCCGAGACGGCCTTCAACATCTGCACCTTCTGGCGCATCGATGCGCTCGCGCGCATCGGCCGCAAGGACGAAGCGCGCGCCATCTTCGAGACCATGCTGGCAGCGCGCAACCCGCTGGGCCTGCTCTCGGAAGACACCCACCCCGAGACCCAGGAGATGTGGGGCAACTTCCCGCAGACCTACTCGATGGTGGGCGTGATCAACGCCGCCGTGCGCCTGTCGGCCCCATGGGACAGCGTGATTTGACGCACCAGTTCGCGGCCCTGTCCGACACGGCCCGCCGGCGATCTGCACGGATCATCGGGTGATGAGCCGTCTTGTTGTCATTTCCAACCGCCTTGCCGATCCCCGCAAACCCGCCGCCGGAGGCCTCGCGGTCGCCCTGGGCGAAGCCCTGAACCAGACCGGAGGGCTCTGGTTCGGCTGGAGCGGCACCGTGGTCGAGGGGGGCACGCCTGGCGAGGGCGAGATGCACACCCGCAGCGCCGGTGCCGTGACCCTGGCCACCGTGGACCTGTGCCGCGAAGACCACGATGCCTACTACCAGGGCTACAGCAACAGCGTGCTGTGGCCGGTGTTCCACTACCGGCTGGACCTGGCCGACTTCAACGCCAGCTACATCGCCGGCTACCGCCGCGTGAACCAGATGTTCGCGCGCAAGCTGCTGCCGCTCTTGCGCGACGACGACGTCATCTGGGTGCATGACTACCACCTGATCCCGCTGGCCGCAGAGCTGCGCGCCATGGGTTGCCGCCAGCGCATCGGCTTCTTCCTGCACATCCCTATGCCGCCGCCGCTGATCATGGCGGCGATACCGCAGCACGAGTGGTTGATGCGTTCGCTGTTCGCCTATGACCTGGTGGGGCTGCAGAGTGAGGCCGATGTGGCGCATTTCACGCGCTATGTACGCAACGAGGGCAGTGCCGAGGAAGTGGGCGCCCAGCGACTTCGTGCGTTTGGCGCCACGGTGCAGGTGCAGGCCTTTCCCATCGGCATCGACGTGGATGAGTTCACGCGCCTCGCCGAGGCCCCCGACGCCGTGGAAACCTACGAGAACATCCGCGACGAGTATTCGCGCCGCCGCCTGCTGCTGGGCATCGACCGGCTCGATTATTCCAAGGGCATACCGCACCGCGTGCGCGCCTACCGCGAGCTGCTGGACCGCTACCCCGAAAACCGCAACAGCGCCACGATGATCATGATCGCCTCGCCCTCGCGCGATGACGTGCATGCCTATTCGGATTTGCGCCAGGAGCTCGAAGGGCTGTGCGGCTCGGTCAACGGCGACTACGGCGAACTCGACTGGATGCCGGTGCGCTACATCCACCGCACCGTGGCACGCAAGCGCGTGCCTGGCCTGTGCCGCGCCGCCGCCGTGGGCCTGGTGACCCCGCTGCGCGATGGCATGAACCTGGTGGCCAAGGAATACGTGGTGGCGCAGGACCCCGAGGACCCCGGCGTGCTGGTGCTCTCGCGCTTTGCCGGCGCGGCCGAGCAGCTCAAGGAAGCGCTGCTGGTGAACCCCTACGACACCCAGGGCACGGCCGACAGCATCCAGCATGCCCTGCAGATGCCGCTGCCCGAACGGCAGGCACGGCACCAGAAGCTCATGGCGCGCATCCGCGAGCATGACGTGCATTGGTGGCGCAAGGCCTTCCTTCAAGCCCTGCAGGAGGCAGGGGACTGAGGGCAATCAGATGAATTTGGCGATCAGGCTGACGATGAAGCTCAGCAGCAGGGTCGACGCAAGAGGTATGTCCCACTCCCGTCCCCGCCATGTGAAGCGCAGGTCGCCCGGCAGCCTGCCGAAGCCGATGCGCCGCAGCATGGGCGACAGCCAGCTGATGCACATCAGCGCGAGAAAGACGACGAGGAACCAGCGGAGCATGCCCCGAGTGTAGGGTGGCCGGCGCTAACTTCAGCGCTGTACACCCCAGCGGCGCACGGTCAGGCGTTCGAGCGTATGAAAGCCCAGGCTCTCCACCGCCAGGCCGATCAGGATCACCAGCACCAGGCCCGCAAACACCTTGTCGGTATAGAGCTCGTTGCGGTTCTGGAAGATGTACCAGCCCAGCCCTCCCTTGCCCGACGACGCGCCGAACACCAGCTCGGCCGCGATCAGCGTGCGCCAGGCAAAGGCCCAGCCAATCTTCAGGCCCGACAGGATGGACGGCAACGCGGCGGGCACCAGAATCTGCAGCACGTAGCGGATGCCCGTGAGGCCGTAGTTGCGCCCGGCCATGCGCAGCGTCTCGGGCACGGACTGAAAGCCCGCGTAGGTGTTGAGCGCCAGCGGCCACAGCACCGAGTGGATGAGCACGAACACCAGGCTGCCCTGCCCCAGGCCAAACCACAGCAGCGCCAACGGCAGCAATGCGATGGCCGGCAGCGGGTTGAACATGGAGGTCAGCGTGGACAGCAGGTCGCGCCCGAACTGGGTGGACACGGCCAGTGTGGTGAGCACAAAAGCCCCGAAAATGCCCGCGAGGTAGCCCTTGAGCAGCACCGACAGCGATATCGCCGTCTTGGCCACCAACTCGCCCGAGGCCAGGCCCTCCACCAGCGCCTTGGCGGTCTGCAGGAAGGTGGGCAGCAGCAGGTCGTTGTCCTGCCAGCGCGCCACCACCTCCCACAGCACGGCCAGCACCGCCAGGATCACCAACTTGCGCACCCACGCCTGTTGCCAGATTCGCGCCGCCAGCGGCAAGGGCTGCACGGGCGCGATGCCGCCCAGCGGCTCCAGGCTGCGCTCGAAATCGGGGCGCACGGGAGGGGTCAGCAGGGAAGCGCTCATACGGAAATCTGGAAAGGCAGCGAACCCGCAGGCCGCTGTGGGGCAATGAGCGGCACGCCATCGCGGCGGCCAGGTGCCAGGGCCTCGGCATCGGCCTGCACCGAGCCCGGCACGGCCCCAGTGACGGGCTCGTCGAACAGCAGGCGGTGGATGCGCTGCGCCGTGGCCTGGAAGTCGGCACCGCCCAGGCTGTGCAGCCCGAACTGGTGGCTGTTGAGCTCGGCGCGCAGCCGCCCCGGATGCGGCGAGAGGATGGCGATGCGGTTGCCCACCACCAGCGCCTCTTCGATGGAATGGGTGACGAAGATCAGCGTGAAGCGAAACTCGTCCCACAGCGAGAGCAGTTCCTCCTGCATGCGCCGGCGCGTGAGGGCGTCGAGCGCGGCAAAGGGCTCGTCCATCAGCAGCACCTGGGGCTGCATGGCCAGCGCGCGCGCAATGGCCACGCGCTGCTTCATGCCGCCCGACAGCTGGTGCGGGTGCACGTCGGCAAACTTTGTCAGCCCCACCTTGTCGATGTAGAGCGCTGCGCGCTCGGCGGCTTCCCTGCGGCCCACGCTGCGTGAGGCCAGGAGCGGGAACATCACGTTGTCGCGCACCGTCTTCCAGGGCGGCAATTGGTCGAACTCCTGGAACACCACCACCCGGTCGGGCCCGGGCCGCGTGACGGCGCGGCCGTTCAGCAGGATCTGCCCCTCGCTCGGCGCAATGAATCCGGCAATGGATTTCAGCAGCGTGGACTTGCCGCAACCCGAGGCACCGAGCAGCACGAAGCGGTCGCCCGCATGCACGTCGAAACCCACGCGGTGCGTAGCACGCACCACGCGTTCGCGGGTGCGGTAGTCGATGCTCACGCCCTGCACCTGCAGCAGTGCGGCAGGCAGCCCGGCAGCGCCCACCCCAACCGGCTCGGCATGGGTACCAAGGCCTTCAGCCGCCTCCTGCAGCGCGGCCCGCTCGCTCTGCAGCGGCGGCGAAAAGGGCCCCAGCCGGATGGCGTGCTCGTTCATGGTCTGGGCTCAGTTGCCAGACGCCGTGAGGGCGTCTTCAAAGAAGTAGTCCTTGAGCGCGGTCGGCTGGTTCTTGATGGCGCCCACGCGGTGCAGGAACTGGCCCATGCCCAGTGTGTTCTCCGGGCGCACCTTGAACTGCACCTCGGGGTTCTGGATGATCTTCAGCAACAGCGCGCGGTCGGTGTTGCCGCCGGCCACCTTGAGGTAGATGTCGGCCGCTTTCTCGGGGTTGGCGGCGACGAACTTCGCGGCTTCATCGAGTGCATCGACGAAGGCCTTGTAGGTCTTGGGGCTCTCGGCGCGGTATTTCTCGGTGGCGTAGAGCACGGTGGCCGATGCCGGGCCGCCCAGCACATCGTACGAATTGAGCACGATCTTCGCCTTGGGGTTGCCGGCCAGTTCCTGCTCCTGGAAGGGCGGGTTGCCGAAGTGGCCCGTGATCTCGGTGCCGCCCTTGATGATGGCCGCCGCCGCATCGGGGTGCGGCAGGGCCACCTGGTTCTTGTCCAGGCGGTTGAACTCCTTCTCGCCCCAGAGCTTGGCCGAGGCCATCTGCAGCACGCGCGACTGCACCGACACACCGACGGCCGGCAGCGCGATGCGGTCCTTGTCGGTGAAGTCCGCAATGGTCTTCACGACCGGGTTGTTGCTCACCAGGTAGTACGGGAAGTTGCCCAGCGAGGCCACCCCCTTGACGTTCTGGCGCCCCTTGGTGCGATCCCACAGCGTGAACAGCGGCCCCACGCCGGCACCGGCGATGTCGATGTTGCCCGACAGCAGCGCATCGTTGACGGCCGAGCCACCCGAGAGCTGCAAAAACTCGACCTTGATGTCCACGCCTGCGGCCTTGCCGTGCTTCTCGATGAGCTTGTTCTCCTGCGCCACGTTGAGCAGCAGGTAGACGATGCCGAACTGCTGCGCAATGCGCAGCTGGCCTTCGGCCGCGTGGACGCTGGTGGTCAAGCCCAACCCTCCAGCCAGCAGCCCGGCGGTGGCCAGGGCGGCGATGGTTTTGCGCACGATGCGGCGGCGGGTGGTCTGGAACATGGTCATGGAGTCCTGTGCGGTCAAGAAAAAGGAAGGGGCAAAACTGAGAGGGGTCGATCAGAACGGGCGATCACCCTCGATCGTTGTCCGATACAGCTTGCGGCGCTCGGTATCCGGCGTCCCCGCAGCCAGATGCGTGACCGAGCGGTTGTCCCAGAACACCAGGTCGTGCGGCTGCCACGGGTGGCGGTAGGTGAATTCGGGGCGCACGCTGGCGGCGAACAGTTCGGCCAGCAGGGCCTGGCTTTCGTCCTCGGGCAGGCCGACGATGCGCGTGGTGAAGTGCTCGCTCACGAACAGTGCCTTGCGGCCCGTTTCGGGGTGGGTGCGCACCACGGGGTGGATGGAAGGCGCCACCTCGTCGATCTGCGCCTGGGTGAGCTTCGGGCGCCAGGGGCTGCGGGCGCGCAGTTCCTCGTACTTGGCCAGGTAGCTGTGCTCCGCCTGCAGCGGCGCGATGCGCGCCTTGAGCGCCTCGGGCAGGGCATCGTAGGCGGCATGCTGGTCGGCGAACAGGGTGTCGCCGCCCTCGCCCGGCAGCTCCTGCGCGTGCAGCAGCGAGCCCAGGCTGGGCTTGTCCTTGTACGACAGGTCCGAATGCCAGTAGTGGCCCGCATCGCCCAGACCGATGGGCTGGCCAGCGGCGTCCTTGATGTTGGAGACGATCAGGATTTCGGGATGGTCCGCAAGCTGGAAATTCTTGAGCACGTGGATCTGCAGCGGCCCGAACAGGCGGCTGAAATCGATGTGCTGGCGCGGCGTGATGCGCTGGTCTCGAAACACCAGCACATGGTGGTCCAGGTGCGCGCGGTGGATGCGAGCGAAGTCCTCCCGGCCCAGCGGGCGCGCCAGGTCCAGGCCCAGCACCTCGGCACCCAACGGGCCTGCGGAGCCGGCCACGGTGCGGATCACCAGACCTTGCGGTAGCGCATCGCCGGCTATGGCGGGCGGAGGATTGGAAGCGGGTGAAAGGACGGCCGACATGGGAACCTCGTGGGGAATCTGGGCATATGTGCCCCTGAGACCTTCACTCTAGGTCGCGCCGCTTGTTCTGGGAACGAATGTTTTCTCAGTTATTAACAACCAAAACAGCTAAGCATCGGCCGCCTTGAACCACCTTCAAGCACCCTGGAGGCGCTGGAGCGCCAGCGCGTGCAGCGCCGGGGTGGCAGCCGCCACTACCCTGCCGTCCGAGTCGACCGAGAGCGCACGTCCCTGCCAGTCGGTGATGCAGCCGCCGGCCCCCTCGACCAGGCACACCAGCGCGAGGTAGTCGTAGGGCTGCAGGCCGGCCTCCACCACCAGGTCCACATGCCCTGCCGCGAGCTGGGCGTACGAATAGCAGTCGCCCCCGAACCGCCGCAGCGCACATTCGCGGCTCAGCGCATCGAAGCGGCGCCATTCATCGGCCGTGAAGGCATCGGGCGAGGTGGTGTAGATGCGCGCCAGCGCCAGTGCCTGGCAGGTGCTTGCGCGCACCGTGTGGCCGTTGCATTGCGTTTCCTCACCAGCCACGCCCACCCAGCGCTCGCCCAGCGCAGGCATGTCCATCAGGCCCAGCAGCGGCCGGCCCTGGTGCAGCAAGGCCACCAGCGTGCCCCACAGCGGGGAGCCGGTGATGAAACTCTTGGTGCCGTCGATAGGGTCGATCACCCACAGATGGGGCGCCTCCAGCCGCTCGCGGCCATGTTCCTCGCCCAGGATGCCGTGGTCCGGGCACTGCGCGTGCAGCACGGCACGCATGGCGGCCTCGGTCTCGCGGTCGGCCACGGTCACAGGGCTTTCATCCGACTTGGTGAGCACGTCCAGGGGCGTGCGGAAGTAGCGCATCGACGGGGCGCGCGCCGCATCCGCCATCGCCAGCGCGATGGGCACGAACGAGGCTCCGCCGAGGACGGCAGGGGAAGAAATGGTGCTGTTCATGGGAGTCCGGTCAGGGCAAGGGAGGTTGGACGGAGCCCATCGACGGACCTCAGCACGCAGCGCGAAGGATCCATCGGTTGGCATATTTAGTGCTTGTGTATTTTCGTGCAAAAACAATAATTAGCACAAGTGCAATAAAACGCACAAATATGGTGAGAGTCCTGCGGCCCGCCGCCCCAACTTCTTGCAACGCACCGTTCTGGAGAAAATTCATGCTGACCCACTCCCCCGCTCTTTCGGCCTTGCAGTTTCTTGCGCTGTGCAGCGTGCTCGCTGGCGGCCTGCCCGCAGTGCATGCAGGCACCGTCACGGCCTACACCGCCCTCGAAGAGGACGAAATCAAGGAATACGTCGCTGCCGCAAAGAAGGACATGCCCGACGTGGACGTGAAGGTGCTGCGCCTGTCCACCGGCGACCTGGGTGCGCGCATCCTGGCCGAGGCCAGCAACCCGCAGCACGACGTGATCTGGGGCTGGGCACTGACCAACACATTGGACCCACGCATCACTGCGCTGCTGGAGCCCTACACCGCCAAGGGCAGTGACAAGCTGGCCGCCAAGGACAAGGCGGCCGACGGCAAGTGGTTCACCACCACCGGCTACATGGCCGCCTTTTGCGTGAACACCGAAGTGCTCAAGGCCAAGAACCTGCCCATGCCCCAGTCGTGGAAGGACCTGACCAACCCCGTCTACAAGGGCGAGGTGGTCATGCCCAACCCGGTGTCGTCGGGCACGGGCTACCTGCAGATCGCGGCGCTGCTGCAGTCCAAGGGCACGGACGAAGGCTGGAAGTTCCTCAAGGCGCTGGACGGCAACGTGGCCCAGTACATCAAGTCGGGCTCGCGCCCCTGCAAGGCCGCGCGGGCGGGCGAGTTCGCCATCGGCACCTCGCTGGCGTTCGCCGCCATGCAGTCGGTGGAAGAAGGCTTTCCGCTGAAGATGGTCATCCCGACCGACGGGGCGGGCTATGAGCTCGAGGCCTCGGGCCTGATGGCGGCGTCGAAGAACAAGGCCGATGCCAAGCGCTTCCTCGACTGGACGCTGTCGCCCAGCGCCGCGGCGCTGTACACCAAGTACAAGGAAATCGTGACCATCCCCGGCGCGCCCCAGTCCAAGGCGGCCAAGGCAGCCGGCCTGCCGGTGGACCTGTCCAAGACCCTGTACCCGATGGATTTCGCCAAGTCGGCCAAGGACCGCGACACGATTCTCTCGACCTGGCAAAAGACCATCGGCCGCTGAGCCACGAGCACCGTTTCGACGACCACCCCAGAACCAGAAGGCGCGCGCACCACCATGTCCCTGCAGATCACCGACCTGCACAAGAGTTTCGAGGGCCAGGTGGCGCTCGAACGCATCACGCTCACCGTGGGCAGCGCCGAGTTCGTGTGCCTGCTGGGGCCCAGCGGCTGCGGCAAGACCACGCTGCTGCGCATCGTCGCAGGGTTGCTGCCGGCAGACGGTGGCGCCATCACGCTGGGTGGTCGCAACCTGGCCACGCTGCCGGCGCGCGAGCGCGGCTTTGGCATCGTGTTCCAGTCGTACTCCCTGTTCCCGCACATGACGGTGGCGCAGAACGTGGGCTACGGCCTGGCCATCCGCAACACGCCCGCAACAGCCACCAAGGCGCGGGTGACCGAACTCCTGGACATGGTGGGCCTGGCCGACTTCGTCGGGCGCTACCCGGCGCAGTTGTCGGGTGGCCAGCAGCAGCGCGTGGCGATTGCGCGTGCGCTGGCGGTGAACCCCTCGCTGCTGCTGCTCGACGAGCCCCTGTCGGCGCTGGACGCGCGCGTGCGCGCCGACCTGCGCCATGAGTTGCGCGAAGTGCAGCGGCGCCTGGGCATACCGACCATCATGGTCACCCACGACCAGGAGGAGGCCATGGCCATGGCCGACCGCGTGGTCTGCATGCACCAGGGCCGCATCGAGCAGGCCGGTACGCCGCGCGAGCTGTACCTGCGCCCGCGCACCCGCTTCGTCGCCAACTTCATGGGGCACAGCAACCTGCTCACCCCGGCGCAGGCGCAGACGCTGCATCCAGCACTACCTGGCTCAGCACCCGATGGCATGGCCCTGCTGTGCGTGCGGCCCGAGCGCCTGCGCATCGAGGCGCGTGCCGACGCACCCGGGCGGGTGCTCGGCACCACCTTCCTGGGCAGCATCCAGCGCATACAGGTGCGCTGGCACGACCTGGACCTGCTGGTGGAAACCAGCAGCGCCCAGCCGCTTCAACCCGGCGATGCCGTGGCCCTGGGCCTGAACGCCGACGATTGCGCCTGGGTGCAGGCATGAGCAGCGCCGCCCTGCCCCCCATGAGTGCAGGCGAACGCTGGCTGCTGCGCGCCTGCCTGTGGCTGCCGCTGGCGGCGCTGGTGCTGTTCTTCGGCATTCCCATGCTGTCCATCGCCTGGCGCAGCGCCATGCAGGACAGCGGCGGCATCGGCTGGGGCAACTACGCCGCGCTGCTGGACACGCCGGGCGTGTGGCGCGCCCTGTCCAACAGCCTGCTGCTGGGTTTGGTGACCACGGCCGTCACCTTGCTGCTGGCCTTCGTGGTGGCCTACGGGATGGAGCGCACCTGCATGCCGGGGCGCAATTTCGTGGGCATGGCGCTGGCGCTGCCCATGCTGGCCCCTTCGCTGGTGCTGGGCCTGGGGCTGATCTTCCTGCTCGGGCGCAACGGCATCGTGGGCAAAATGCTCGGTATGCGGCCCGATATCTACGGCTTCTGGGGCCTGCTGATTGCCGACGTGCTGTACGCCCTGCCCCAGGCGGTGCTGATCGTGCGCACGTCCCTGCGCCAGGGCGACGCGCGCCAGTACGATGCCGCCGAGGTGCTGGGTGCCACGCCGTGGCGCCAGTTCCGCGATATCACCCTGCCGCAGGCGCGTTACGGCCTGCTGAGCGCAGCCTTCGTGGTCTTCACCATCACCATCACCGATTTCGGCAACGCCGTGGTGATCGGCGGCAACTTCCCCGTGCTGGCCACCGAGATCTACAACCAGGTCAGCGGGCAGATGAAGTTCGGCATGGGGGCGGTGGTGGGCCTGCTGCTGCTGGCGCCTGCGGCGCTGTCGATCTTCATCGAGCGCTTTGCGGCCCGGCGCGCGGGCGCCGGGGCCGAGTCGGCCCTGCCGCCCACACCCGCACGCCGGGCAGGCCGCGACACCGCGTTCTTCTTCGCCAATCTGGTTATTGCCGGTTCCATCGTGGCCGTGGTGGCCACCGTCGTGCTCGCCAGCTTCATCCGCCTGTGGCCCTACCGGCTGGACCTGTCGCTCAAGCACTACGACATCACCATCGCAGGCGGCTATGCGCCGCTGTGGACCTCGCTCTGGGTATCGGCCCTGGCCGCCATCATAGGCACCGCCCTACTGTTCCTGCTGTGCTTTGGCATACGCCGCCTGCCGGGGCCTGCGGCACGCGCCGCCACGCTGCTCTCGGCCCTGCCGGTGGGCGTGCCGGGGCTGGTGCTGGGCCTGGCCTACGTGTTCACCTTCAATGCGGGCAGCATGCCCTGGGGCTTGTTGTACGGCACGGCCATCCTGCTCGCGCTGTGCAATTACTATCACTACCACACGCAGGGCTTCGTGACCATGATGACCGGCATGCGCAACGTGCCGGCCACGCTGGAAGACGCCACCACCGTGCTGGGCGGCGGCACCTGGCGCGTGCTGCGCGACGTGGTGCTGCCGGCCCTCATGCCCACGCTGCTGGCGGTACTGGTGTTCCTGTTCATGCGCTCCATGGTGACCCTGTCGGCCGTGATCTTCCTGATCACCCCGTCGCTGCCCATGGGTGCGGTCACGGTGATGCGGCTGGACGAGGCCGGTTTCACCTCGCAGGCAGCGGCGTTCTCGACCTGCATCATGGCAGTGGTGGGATCGCTGACACTGGCACTGCACCTGCTGGCGCTCAAGCGCCGGCCCACCGCATGACGAACACACCCGACAGGACCTGAAGGACATGCTGCAGGAAGAACGATTCATACGCATCCGCACGCTGCTGTCGACGCTGTCGCGCGTGAGCACCGAGCGCATCGCGCAGGAACTCGATGTATCGCGCGAGACCGTGCGCCGCGACATCGTCGAACTGGAGGCCCAGGGCGTGCTGCGCCGCGTGCATGGCGGTGTGGTGGCCCCCGGCCCCGAGCCCGAGCCGCCCCTGTCGGTGCGCCAGGCCGTGCGTGAGCGCGAGAAGCGCGCCATCGCCCGCGCCGCGCTGCAGCAGTTGCAGCCTGGGCAGACACTGTTTCTGGATGCCGGCAGCACCACCACCATCCTGGCCGAGGAGCTGTCGGCCCTGTCCGGGATGACGGTGGTGACCAATGGCCTCAATGTGGCACTGCGGCTGGCCGGGGCCGATGCAGGACGGACGGCGCGCAACGAGGTGATCCTGCTGGGTGGGCGTACCGATCCCGGGGTGCAGGCCACCCATGGCGACACCACGGTGGCAGAGATCCACCGCTACCGCGCCGATGTGGCGCTGCTCTCGCCCGTGGGCATCCACGGCCAGCACGGGGCCACGAGCTTCGAGCACCGCGAGGCCGCAGTGGCGCGCGCCATGGCGGGACAGGCGCAGCGCCTCATCGTGCTGGCCGACCACAGCAAGATCGGCCAGGCCAGCCGCGTGGTGTACGCCGGCCTGGCCGACATCGACACCATCATCACGGATGCGGGCGCGCGCGCCCTGCTCGCCCTGTCGGCCTTGCAGGCGGCGGGCAGCCACGTCATCATTGCCTGACCCCCAACCGCCCTTACTCGACCATGCACGCGCCGGCCCCCCACCACCACACCGTGAGCGGCACCCGCTGGCTGTTTGGCGACCTGCGCGAACTGATGGCCAAAGCCACGCCAGCGCGGTCCGGCGACGCATTGGCCGGCATCGCGGCGGGGTCGGCGGTGGAGCGCATGGCCGCGCGCATGTGCCTGGCCGACGTGCCGCTGCCGCGCTTCCTGAGCGAAGCGCTGGTGCCTTACGAGAGCGACGAGGTCACCCGCCTGATCATCGACACGCACGATGCTGCGGCGTTTGCGCCCATCGCCCACCTCACCGTGGGCGGCTTGCGCGACTGGCTGCTGGCGGCTGATACGGCCACTCTTTCGGCTGTGGCCCCTGGCCTCACGCCCGAGATGGCCGCCGCCGTGAGCAAGCTCATGCGCAACCAGGACCTGGTGGCCGTGGCCCGCAAATGTCAGGTGACCACGCGCTTTCGCAACACCATCGGCCTGCCGGGCCACCTGGCCGTGCGCCTGCAGCCCAACCACCCGACCGACGACCTGCGCGGCATCGCGGCATCCATGGTCGACGGCCTGCTCTATGGCGCGGGGGACGCGGTGATCGGCATTAACCCGGCCACAGACAGCATCGCCGCCCTCACCGGCCTGGTGCACATGCTGGACGAGGTCATCACCAAGTTGCAGATCCCCACGCAATCGTGTGTGCTGACCCACGTGACCAACACCGTGCAGATGATCGAGCAGGGCGCGCCGGTGGACTTGGTGTTCCAGTCCATCGCGGGCACCGAGAAGGCCAACACCGGCTTCGGCATCAACTTGGCGCTGCTGCGCGAAGCACGCGAGGCGGCCCTGTCCCTCAAGCGCGGCACGCTGGGCGACAACGTGATGTATTTCGAGACCGGCCAGGGCAGCGCCCTGTCGGCCAATGCCCACCACGGCGTGGACCAGCAGACCTGCGAGGCGCGGGCCTACGGCGTGGCACGCGCGTTTTCGCCGCTGCTCACCAACACGGTGGTCGGCTTCATCGGGCCTGAATACCTGTACGACGGCAAGCAGATCATCCGCGCGGGCCTGGAAGACCACTTCTGCGGCAAGCTGCTGGGCGTGCCGCTGGGTTGCGACGTCTGCTACACCAACCATGCCGAGGCTGACTCGGACGACATGGACACGCTGATGACGCTGCTGGGCGTGGCGGGTCTGACCTTCATCATGGGCGTGCCGGGGGCCGACGACATCATGCTCAACTACCAGAGCACCTCGTTCCACGACGCGCTGTACCTGCGCGAGGTGCTGGGCCTCAAGCGCGCGCCCGAGTTCGAGGCCTGGCTGCAGCGCATGCACCTGGCCGACGGCGCGGGGCGGCTGCTGCCCGCCGCACAACAGCAGGCCGCCATCGCGCAGCTGCGGCAGATCGGTATGCGGGCATGAGCGATTCAACGCCCTTCACCGGCCCGCCGCCCGACCCCTGGGGCGACCTGCGCGCCCATACTGCCGCGCGGCTGGCCTTGGGCCGCGCGGGCACGGCCATCCCCACGCGCGAGCTGCTCGACTTCGGCCTGGCCCATGCCCAGGCGCGCGATGCCGTGCACCTGCCGCTCGACGCCGACGCGCTGGCGCTGCAGCTCACCGGGCTGGGCTGCACCACGCTGCGCATGGCCAGCGCCGCGCCCGACCGCGCCACCTACCTGCTGCGCCCCGACCTGGGCCGGCGCCTGGGCGATGCCGATGCGCAGCGGCTGCGCGGCCAGGCGGATAGCGATGGTGCGGGCTGCGACCTGCTGCTGGTGGTGGCCGACGGCCTGTCGGCGCTGGCCACCGAGCGCAATGCCTTGCCGCTGGTGCAGGCCATTTTGCGCACGGCACCGCCGGGCTGGCACATCGGCCCGGTTGCCATCGCCACCCAGGCGCGCGTGGCGCTGGGCGACGAGGTGGGCGCGCTGCTGTGTGCGCGCATGGTGGCGGTGCTGATCGGCGAGCGCCCGGGCCTGAGTTCACCCGACAGCCTGGGCATCTACCTCACCTGGCACCCGCAGGCGGGCCGCAGAGATGCCGAACGCAACTGCATCTCCAACGTGCGGCCCGAGGGGCTGGCGCCGGCCGCTGCGGCGGCGCGCCTGTGGTGGCTGTGCGCCGAGGCGCGGCGCCTGGGGCTCACGGGCATAGGCCTCAAGGACCGCAGCGATGCGCTGACCCTGAATGCCGGGCCGGCGCCGGGCGGCGCGCTGCCCGGCGGCTGACCGCTACAGCCGGTGCGAACGGTCGCCCTGGGCAAAGCCCACGGGCTCCCAGGGCTCGCCCGCGCCCAGGGCCAGCACCTTGAACAGCTCGCCCATCTCGTGCTCCATGATGAGTTTGGCGGCGGTGGCGCGCTCCAGGGGGGGCAGTTCCACCATGCGCTGGGCCAGTCCGCAGTTGATGAGGAAGTGCGCCTGCGTGGTGTAGCCCAGCACCTGCAGGCCGGCCTCCTGCGCGGCCAGCGCCATGGCGGTGAAGTTGACGTGGGCGGTGATGTCCTTGCGGCCCACCTCCACCAGCGGGTCGCTGTCGGACAGATGGCCCTGGTGGCACATCACGGTGCCCATGTGGCGCTGGGGGTGGTAGTACTCACTCTCGCCAAAACCGTAGTCCAGCAGGAAGGCCGCACCGCGCTGCAGGCAGTCAGCCAGCATGCGGATGAAGCCCTCGCCCTGGGGATGGATCTCGGTCAGGTAGTCCTGCGGGCCCTCCACCTCCACCGGCGGGCGCAGGTCGGTGGCTTGGTCTGCCCAGGTGACGGCGCCGTCGTGCAGCGCTACGCCGCGCTCGTGCCACACGCCCCCGTGCTGGCCACCATGGCGGGCCAGCAGCTTGACGGGCATGGCGTCGAGCACCTCGTTGCCCACCACCACGCCTTCGAACCGTTCGGGCAGCGCATCGACCCACTGCACCTTGTGCGCGTGCGCTGCCAGCAACGTCTGCTGGCGCGCGCGCAGGCTGCCCGAAAGGTCGACGATGGTGTAGCGCTGCACGCGCTCGCCCAGGGCGTCGAGCAGCTGCAGCGCCAGCGCGCCGGAGCCGGCGCCGAACTCCCAGACCTGGCTGGTGCCGGTGCGCTCGAAGGCCTCGCCCACCTGCACGGCCAGGGTCTGGCCGAACAGCGGCGTGAGCTCGGGCGCGGTCACGAAATCGCTGCCCGATTCGGGCAGCAGGCCGAACTTGGCGGAGTCGTTGGCGTAGTAGCCCAGGCCGGGCGTGTACAGGGCCAGGGCCATGAACTGGTCGAAGCCGATCCAGCCGCCAGCGGCGGCAATGGCATCGGCAATGTGCGCCGTGAGGGCGGTCGTTAAACTGTCGGGTGTTTTCTTCACGGCCAGCATTGTCCCTCATGCCTTCTTCACCCCGCCCCCGTACTGTGCTTGTCACCGGCGCCGCCAGGCGCCTGGGCCGCAGCATTGCGCTGGCGCTGGCCGCCGGCGGCTGGCAGGTGGCCGTGCACTACCGCAGCTCCGAGCAGGACGCCATCGACACGGTGGCAGAGTGCGCACGCCTGTGCTCGGGCCAGAGCGCGCATTTCGATGGCGACTTCGATGACGAAGCCGCCGTGCGCGCCCTGGTGCCGCGCGTGGTGGAACGTTTCGGCGCGCTGGATGCCGTGGTCAACAACGCCTCGCTGTTCGAGCATGACAACGCCGCCACGCTGGGCTTTGCCAGCCTGGAGAAGCACCTGCGCAGCAATGCCGGCGCCCCGGTGCTGCTGGCCCAGGCCCTGCACGAGCACCTGCAGGCCCGCGCAGCGGCCGGCGAGGCCGATGTCCAGGGCGCGGTGGTCAACCTGCTCGATCAGAAACTGTGGAACCAGAACCCCGACTTCATGAGCTACACGCTGTCCAAGGCGGCGCTGGAAGCCGCCGGCACCATGCTGGCGCTGGCGCTGGCGCCGAGGGTGCGGGTGATGGGCGTGGCCCCGGGCCTCACGCTCACGAGCCACATGCTCAGCGACGAGAAATTCGCACAGCTGCACGCCCTGAGCCCGCTGGGCCGCTCTTCTACCCCCGAAGACGTGGCCGCCACTGTGCGCTTTGCGCTGGAGAACCGCTCCATCACCGGCACCACGCTGATGGTGGACGGCGGCCAGCACCTGATGAAATTCGAGCGCGATTTCTCGTTGATGTGAGCACCCACCCGCTCACACAGGAAACACCATGACGACCACCCACGCCACAGGCACCCAAATCCTCACGCTCAGCGGTTTGCGCTTCGACGCCAACCTGGGCATCCTCTCGCACGAGAAGACCGACCCCCAGCCCATCCAGGTGGACGCCGAACTGAGCCTGGGCGCCCAGCCGCTGTCGCCGCGCGACGACGACATACTGCACGTGCTCGACTACCGCAAGGTGCGCCAGATCATCATCGACGAGTGCCGCGCCGAGCACGTGAACCTGCTCGAAAGCCTGATCGGCAAGCTCGCCAACCGGCTGATGCAATTGCCCGGCGTGCTGGGCGTGCGCGTCAAGATCGCCAAGCTGGAGATCTTCGACGACTGCGAAGTGGCGATCCGCATAGAAACCGGGGAGTGGTGAGCGGCTGCCACGGCTGAAAACCGGGGAAGAAAAAAGGGCCGTGGTCACTGACCACGGCCCTTTCACATTCGGTTTGCAAACCCCAGGCGTTCTCAATGAAGCCTGGAGCCCTTGGGCAGCCTCTTGGCCAGCCACTCGTGCACATCCGCGCGCACGTTGCGCCCGTCCAGCAGGAAGGACTCGTAGCGGCTGGGCACGTAGGGCAGGTACAAGAGGCGCATGCCGGCCTCCTCGGGCAGGCGGTCGGCCTTGTAGCCGTTGCAACCGGCGCAGGCCGCCACGAGGTTGGTCCACGAGGTGGCACCACCGCGCGACTGCGGCACGATGTGCTCGCACTGCAGCAGCTCTTCGCCGAAGACGCCGCCGCAGTAGGCACAGGTGTGGCGGTCACGGCGCAGCAGACGGCGCTTGGTGAGCCCAGGCACCACGTCAAAGAGGTTGATCCGGGACACACCGCGCAGGGCGATGATGGGCGCGATCTGAAGCACAGACTGCCGGCCGGTCGCTGCGTTGTGCCCGCCACGCAATGTGGCCAGGGCATCGAGGCCGGCATCCCAGGCGACGGCACCGCTGGCGTAGTGCACGGCGGCTTGCTCCAGCGGCATCCAGGATTGGGGCGTGCCGTGCAGATCCAACTGCAGCACGCGGGGCGTGGGCGTGGGTGCCAGGCGCTTTCGGTAGAGGGTTTCGGGTTCGGTGCGGGGCATGGGGCGTCCTTTCTTGCTTGGCAATGGAGGGCGCAGCCGCCCAGCCAAGCGCACGCCCCGTTTCAACAACAGTCAGTCAATGGCAAAAGCGGGCATCCATCGGCAATCGATGGAGGCCCTGGTGGATGCGGTGAGGCTGGCAGCGGGCGCACGAACGCACACGCCGCTACCACTCGCCGACCTCGCGCACGCGCTGGTCGAGGTCCAAGTGCTCAAGCCTGCGGGCGGCAGGAGCAGCGCGGACGGCCGTACGGGGCAGGCGGGCGCGCACGGATACCAGGCGGGCCAGCCAGCCGGCGAAGCCGGAACGGCGCCGCTGGGCGCCAAGAAAGAAGGATTGCTGAATGGCCACAGTGGTCTCCTGAAGGGTGATTGGATAAATGGACGAGGTGGGTGGGTTGAAAAATTGGGCAGACCGGGGAGGGATCGAACCTCCGAATGGCGGAATCAAAATCCGCTGCCTTACCACTTGGCGACCGGTCAACAAAAGGGAAAAGGGGGAAAAGGGAAGGAGCCGCAGACAGGAGTCGAACCTGCAATCCCCGGCACGAAGACCAGGCGCCCCAATCCGACAGGGCTGCTACGGCATGCCTGGCCATGGCCAGGAAAAAGATTGGCACGCGCGTAAGGAGTCGAACCCTCAAGCGTCGGATTTGGAGGCCGGTGCTCTGCCAGTTGAGCTACACGCGTAGAAAGCAAAAAAAAGCGAAATATCGGGCACTCCTGCCGGAGCGCATCTCCATTTCGGTTGTGTCTTCACGCGACCGCGGTTCCGATGAAACCGCGCATGCACGTCGCTGCACTGGGTGATCAATCCCAGCACATCCCGCCGGGCCGCGCATGCGGCCGGTTCCGGCGGTGAAAAGCAAAGGCACACCCGAAATGGAGAGGGGTTGGGTGGGGCGCGGTGCGCCCCTTCCCTCTGATTTCGATAAGCAGGCCGGCCATTGCTCCCGTGGAGCCAAGCCGCCTGCAGCAAACTGTTAAAGAACCGAGGTCCCCGGCGGGTCGATGCCTGCGGGGGCAGCGGCTGGCGCTGCGGGAAAAGAAGGGGAATTGAGAAAAACAGCCGGCAATGAAAAAGGCCCGGAACCACCTGGTTGCCGGGCCTCTTGATCAAGAGATCGGGAGGGAGAGCGCCTGTGGGCTACTGCCCTGCGCTGCAACCTCCGCCCGGTGGTGGAGCGGTGTCCTCGAAACCATTGCCCAGCCACTGCGGCTGGCTGCCATTGCCCTGCAAATACGCTGTGCGCTGCTGCGATGGCAGTCGCTTTGCATGGGATGGCATGGACGACAACGTGCGCGCAATCAACGCCCCGCGCACGGCCACGGCACCCTGGCGGGAGCGGTGGAGGATGGCGGTGCGGCAGGCGTTCACGGTGGTCTTTCGGCGGTAGGTCGGTTCGGTGGTGAATTCAGGGAGGACAGGAAGTCCTGATGGGAATGGACTGTAAATAGTCTTTACTTACCCGTCAACACCCTGCACAATCTTTTTTCTGCGTTTGTTGTTTTTCTTCTGTGACTCCGCCTCCCCTCACCGTCATCCGCCGCACCAACGTGCTGGCGCTGCACCGCCTGTTCCTCGAAAAAGAGATCGCTGCCGGCAAGCCGGCCAAGGGGCTGGACCAGGCCTTTGCCGCCTCGCTGGAGATATCGCCCAGCATGTGGAGCCAGATCAAAAGCTCGCGCCCCATCGGCGACACGCTGGCGCGCCAGATTGAGCGCCATGCGCGCGTGGACGTCGGCTGGCTCGACGCCGAGCACGCCACGCAGCACCCCGACCCCGCCGAGGAGCGCTTCCTGGCGCTGGCACGCGAGGCCTGGCGCCGGGCCAATGCCAAGGGCAAGCGCGACATGCGGCTGTGGGCTGCAGAGCGGGCCGCCCCCCTGCAACAAGCCGTTGCGGCCCCTGGCGGCGAGCCCCCAGAAGCGGAAAAATAGCACTTTGGGCGGGCATCGCCCCCACTGGAGAGCCCGCTCCAGTCCATGGGCGGGCGGTTTCACCGACAATTGGGGGATATCTCCGTCTTTTTGGCCCCAGCGCGAGCGCACCCTGTCCGGGCGCCCGGTGGACCCCGCTTTCACCAGACCCCAGAGCCCCTTCCATGAGCGCAGTGATGAACGAAACCCAACGGGCCGGCTGGACCGCCGAGCCCCCCGAAGTGGCAGACACCGGCGCCGATGCGGCCGCGGCTGCATCGGGCCCTGCGCGCCTGAAGATCGAACGCGAGGCGCACAAGCTCGAAAAGCGCCTGTGCCGCGAGGTCGGCAAGGCCATCGTCGACTTCAACATGATCGAAGAGGGCGACAAGGTCATGGTCTGCATGTCCGGCGGCAAGGACAGCTATGCCCTGCTGGACATTCTGCAGAAGCTCAAGGCGCGCGCGCCCATCCATTTCGACCTGGTGGCCGTGAACCTGGACCAGAAGCAGCCCGGCTTTCCCGAGCATGTGCTGCCCGAGTACCTGGCCAGCACAGGCGTGCCCTTCCACATCGAGAACGAAGACACCTACAGCATCGTCAAGCGCCTGATCCCCGAGGGCAAGACCACCTGCAGCCTGTGCAGCCGTCTGCGCCGGGGCATCCTGTACCGCGTGGCCGACGAGCTGGGCTGCACCAAGATCGCGCTGGGCCACCACCGCGACGACATTTTGCAGACGCTGCTGCTCAACATGTTCTTCGGCGGAAAGATGAAGAGCATGCCCCCGAAGCTGGTCAGCGACGATGGCCGCCACGTGGTGATCCGCCCGCTGGCCTACGTGACCGAGAAGGACACCACGCGCTGGGCCGCGCAGCGCAATTTCCCCATCATCCCCTGCAACCTGTGCGGCAGCCAGGAGAACCTGCAGCGCAAGCAGGTGGGCGAGATGCTGCGCGAGTGGGAGAAGAAATTCCCCGGCCGCGTGGAGAACATGTTCAACGCGCTGCAGAACGTGGTGCCATCGCACCTGCTGGACGGCAGCCAGTACGATTTCAAGAACGCGCGCGCCACCGGCGTGGCCAGCGAAGACGGCGACAAGGCCTTCGACAAGGAAGAGTTTTCAGCCCCAAGCCCGTCGTTACCAGGTGTGCAGGTGGTGCAGCTGTCGTGAACCTCGGCGGCAGGAGCACACTCCAAGGTGGATTGACCCCATCCCTGGAGACAACCATGACCCGTCGCTGGATTCCCGCCCTGCTGCTGTGCGCAGCAGTGGCCACCCTGGCCGGCTGCAGCACCACCCGCGTGGTGGAAGGCCAGGTGCAGAGCTTCTCCACCCTGGCCGCCGTGCCCAGCCCGGCGACCTACCGCATCGACCGCCTGCCCTCGCAGCAGACCCCGGCGTTCGACGCCATTGCCGCGCTGGCCGAGCAGTCGCTGGGCCGCATTGGCCTGCAGCGCGACGATGCCGCGCCGAAGCTGCTGGTGCAGATCGGCGTACAGGCCGGCACGGTGCCGCGCTATGACCCCTACTGGCCCTATGGCCCCCATGGTTTCTACGGCCCTTACCGCGCCTACGGCGGCTGGTATGGCCGCAGCTGGCATGGTGGTTGGGGCGGGGGCGGTCTGTGGCGCATGGGCGAGCCCACACCACTGCACCGCCGCGCGGTGAGCCTAGTGATGCGCGATGCGGCCACGCAGGCCAGCGTCTACGAAACCTCGGCCGTGCACGAGGACGTGTGGGTGGCCGACCCCGCCGTGTTCGGCATCCTGTTCGATGCGGCACTTACCGGCTTCCCCAAGCCCTCCGGCGGCCCACGCCAGGTGCGCATTCCCTTCGCGCCCCCACCCTGATCCCACCTGAATGCAAGCCACCCGAATCATTGCCGTACGCCATGGCGAAACCGCCTGGAACGTAGACACCCGCATCCAGGGCCACCTGGACATTCCCCTGAACGAGACCGGCCAGTGGCAGGCGCAGCAGTTGGCGCAGGCGCTGGCCGACGAGCCCATCGACGCCATCTACGCCAGCGACCTGCAACGCGCCTATGCCACGGCCCAGGCCGTGGCCGATGCCACGGGCGCACCCATCACGCCCGAAACCGGCCTGCGCGAGCGCAGCTTCGGCCATTTCCAGGGACGCACCTTTGCCGAGATCGAGGCCGAGATGCCCGAGGACGCGCGGCGCTGGCGCAAGCGTGACCCCGAGTACGTGCCCGAGGGCGGCGAATCGCTGGTCATGCTGCGTGAGCGCATCGAACGCACGGTGTTCGCGCTGGCCGAAAAGCACCCCGGCGAGCAGGTGCTGATGGTGGCCCACGGCGGCGTGCTCGACGTGCTGTACCGCATGGCCACGCGCCAGGAGATCCAGGCACCGCGCACCTGGCAGCTGTCCAACGCGGCCATCAACCGCCTGCTGTGGACACCCGACGGCCTCACGCTGGTCGGCTGGGCCGATACCCAACACCTGGACAACGCGGCCCGCGATGAAACCCTTACCTGAAGCCCTGCGCGCCAGCATCGGCGCGCGGGTGGACCTGATCGACACGCCCGCGCTGGTGGTGGACCTCGATGCCATGGAACGCAACATCCAGCGCATGGCCGACTTCGCCCGCAAGCACCGGGTGCGCTGGCGCCCCCATGCCAAGCTGCACAAGAGCGCCGAGCTGGCACTCCTGATGCAGCAGGCCGGCGCCCAGGGCGTGTGCGTGCAGAAGGTGGCCGAGGCCGAGGCCCTGGCCGCCGGCGGCGTGACCGACATCTACATCAGCAACCAGGTCGTGGCCGGCCCCAAGCTGCTGCGCGTGGCGCGGCTGGCGGCTCAGTTGGCCGCGCGCGGCGGGCGCCTGGCGCTGGCGGTGGACCACCCCGAAGGCATCGAACGCCTGGCCGAGGCCATGGCGCTGGCCGGCAGCGATGCCGGCATCGACGTGTTCGTGGAGATCGACGTGGGCCAGGGCCGCTGCGGCGTGCCCCCGGGCGAAGATGCGGTGCCGCTGGCCCAGGCCATCGTGCGCCACGCCCAGCGCCTGCGCTTTGCCGGGCTGCAGGCCTACCACGGCCGCGCCCAGCACCTGACGGGCACGGCCGAGCGGCGCGAGACCATTGCTGGCGTGGTGCGCGCAGCGGCCTACACCCGCCACTGCATCGAGGCCGCAGGCATTCCGGTGCCCCTGATCACGGGTTCAGGCACGGGCACCCTGGTGCACGAAGCGGCCAGCGGCGTCTACGGCGAGCTGCAGGCCGGCTCCTTTCTGTTCATGGATGCCGACTACGCGCGCAACGAGCGCGAGCCGGCGCAACCCACGTTCGAGCACTCCCTGTTCATCAAGACGCAGGTGATCTCCGTGCGCGACACCCATGCAGTGTGCGATGCCGGCCACAAGAGCCATGCCATCGACTCGGGCCTGCCCCTGGTGGCCATGCTGCCGCCCGAGCGCGCGCTGCGCTACGGCAATGGCGGCGATGAACACGGCCTGCTGTACACCGAGAGCCCCAAGGCCCGGCTGCCCGCCCTGGGCCGCATGCTGTGGCTGATTCCCGGCCACTGCGACCCCACGGTGAACCTGCACGACCACCTGATCGGCGTGCGCGGCGGGCTGGCGCTGGGCACGGTGGAGCGCATCATCAGGGTTGATGCCAGAGGCGCGCTGACCTGATTGGGGCAAGAATCGGCGAAACACTGCATTCGCCCCAATGAGCCCCAGCCAGATCATCGTCCTTGCCACACCCGTCTTCTTTTTGCTGATCGCCATCGAACTGGCGGTGGGCTACAAGCGCCAGCGCGTGACCTACCGCATGGCCGATGCCATCAGCAGCATCAGCCTCGGGATGCTGAGCCAGACCAGCGCGGTGTTCACCCGGCTCTTGCGCGTGGGCATCTACACCGCCGTGTTCGAGCACTTGGCGCTGTGGCGCAATGACGCCTTCTGGCTCAGCGTGCCGGGCTGGCTGCTGGCGCTGGTGTTCTACGATTTTTGCTACTACTGGCTGCACCGCATGGGCCACGAATCGGCCGTGCTCTGGGCCGCGCACGCGGTGCACCACCAGAGCCAGGACTACAACCTCTCGACCGCGCTGCGCCAGACCAGCTCCGGCGCACTGCTGGGCTGGGTGTTCTACGTGCCCATGGCGCTGGCCGGCGTGCCGCCGCTGGTGTTCGCCATCGTGGCGCTGGTGGACCTGCTCTACCAGTTCTGGGTGCACACCGAGCAAGTGGGGCGCCTGGGCTGGTTCGACCGCTGGTTCTGCAGCCCCAGCAACCACCGCGTGCACCACGCGGTGAATGACGTCTACCTGGACAAGAACTACGGCGGCATCCTGATCCTGTGGGACCGGATGTTCGGCACCTTCAAGGACGAGGACGACCAGGAAAAGTGCGTCTACGGCACGCGTGGCTTGCTCAACAGTTGGGACCCGCTGTGGGCCAATGCCCAGGTGTATGCCGGCCTGGCGCACGACAGCTGGCATGCACGCAATTGGGCAGACAAGCTACGGGTCTGGATCAAGCCCCCGGGCTGGCGGCCGGCCGACGTGGCCGAGCGCTTTCCCAAGCCGGCCTTCGACATTGCCCGGATGCCGCTGTACCACCCGCCCATGTCGCGCACGCTGAAGTGGTTTGCGGGCGTGCAGTTCGCGCTCATGCTGGCCGGTGTGGCGGCCTTCCTCTGGCAGGCCGACACGGCGCCGCTGGCGCACAACGCCATCTGGTTCGCCACGCTGCTGGCCATGCAATGGGCACTGGGTGCGGCGGTGCAGGGGCGCATCGGCATGGGCATGGCGCTGCTGGTCGAATCGGCAGCCCTTGCCACGGCGACCAGCGTGCTCGGGCTGCAGGAGTGGCATTGGCTCTTCAAGCCGCTGACCATGGTGATTGCCATTGCTGTGGTCGCCGGGCATCTGCGCACGGCGGCCCCTGGCAACCGCCTCGACAGGACCGAAGGCCGCTGGCTCATCGCTGCGCTGGCCGGCTCGCTCGCGGGCGATGTGTTCCTGATGTTCGGCGGCTTCTTCATTCCCGGGCTGGTGAGCTTTCTGCTCGCCCACCTCTGCTACATCGTGTTGTTCCGCAAGGGCGTGCCCTGGTTTGCGCGGCGCGGCGCGTTGGTGGTCACGCTGGCCATCGGCGTGGGCATGTATGCCTTCCTGTGGCTGGGCGGGCTGCCGGCCGCTTTGCGCGGGCCGGTGGCGGCGTATGTGCTGGTGATTGCGCTCATGGCCGCCCAGGCCATCGGCCGCGCCGCTGTGCTGGGTGGACGCGGCGCCTGGCTGGTCGCCATCGGCGCCGGGTTCTTCATGCTCAGCGATGCCACGCTGGCCACCAACCGCTTCGTGCAGCCCCTGCCGCTGGCGCAGTTGTGGGTGCTGGCCACCTATTACATCGCGCAGGTGCTGATCGTGGCGGGCATGCTGGACGGTGCCCGCAGCCAGCGCCGGGCTCCCGTCACTGAGGAGGAGCCTGCGGCGAGCGCTGCGCTGCCGCCGACGGGATATGCAACGCCCCGGCCATGAGCACGGCGCCCAGGGCCAGCGGGAACCAGGCGCTCAGCAACCACAGGAAGGTATCGGCATTGCGCTGGCCCGGATGGGACTGCAGGTTCAGCGCCGCCACCTCCTCGACCACCCCGGCAAACCCCCTGCCCGCCACATAGTGGTAGGCCGCGCCGCCCAGCGCCCACAGGCCGATGAAAATCAGCGCCAGGGCCATGCAGGCCAGCCCTGCGCGCGGCCGCCGACCCACGCAGAGGCACCATGCCGACAGGCCGCCCACCACCGCCGCCCCGCACAGCCACCACAGCTGCAGGTCATCGCGCGCCAGGGGCAGCACCCATTCCCATGCCCAGGGCAGCGGGGCCAGCAGCCACTCTGATTGCGGCGCCAGCCCGGGCCAGGCCCCCAGGGCGCCCCACATGCCCGGCGCGCTCAACAGCCACAGCAGCAAGGTGATACCCGCCAACACGGCCGTAGCCGCGTAGGCCCGCAACCGCCAGCGTTGGCAACGCTCGGACGCCATGGCGGGCCAGTGGCGCCCCGCCAGGCAGGTGGCCCACGCCGCGGCCAGGCACCACACGCTGGCCGCGCCACACACGGCCACCCCGCCGGGCAGATCCTCGAAGCCCTCGAACATGAACACGGTGAGCTGGCCATAGACCACCCCGCCCAATCCGTAGAGTAGCAGGGTGCCAACGACCAGGGCCAGGCCGCAGGAACCCATGAACCTGCGCCCGGGCGCGAGGGCCTCCCATTGGGCCCGCAAGGCCGGCGTCCAGTTCACCCCAGGGCCCCGGCGCACGGGCGCCGCCTTGGCGGCGCTCTCGCGCGGGTTCTTGCGGCGGCGGTTGGAGCGGGCCATCGGACAGCTCCCTTGTGCTTCAGGCTTCGAACAGGTCCTGCCCGCCGGTCTTGGGCGGGGTCACGCCCAGGTGCCGGTAGGCGGCCAACGTGGCCACGCGGCCGCGCGTGGTGCGCTGCAGAAAGCCTTGCTGGATCAGGTAGGGCTCGATCACGTCCTCGATGGTGCCCGCCTCCTCGCCGATGCTGGCGGCGATGTTGTCCAGGCCCACCGGGCCGCCATCGAAGCGGTGGATCACGGCCTCGAGCAGCTTGCGGTCCATCACGTCGAATCCCTGCGGGTCCACGTCGAGCATGGCCAGGGCGCGGTTGGCGATATCCAGGGTGATGCGGCCGTCGCCCTTGACCTCGGCATAGTCGCGCACGCGGCGCAGCAACCGGTTGGCGATGCGCGGCGTGCCGCGCGAGCGGCGGGCGATCTCGAAGCCACCCACTTCGTCCATGGGCACGTCGAGCAGGCCGGCGCTGCGCTGCACGATGCGCGCGAGCTCCTGCGCGGTGTAGAACTCCAGCCGCGCGACGATGCCGAAGCGGTCGCGCAGCGGGTTGGTGAGCATGCCGGCGCGCGTGGTGGCCCCCACAAGGGTGAAGGGCTGCAGGTCGAGCTTGATGCTGCGCGCGGCCGGCCCCTCGCCGATCATGATGTCGATCTGGTAGTCCTCGAGCGCCGGGTACAGGATTTCCTCGACCACGGGCGAGAGGCGGTGGATCTCGTCGATGAAAAGGACGTCGTTCTTTTCCAGGTTGGTCAGCAATGCGGCCAGGTCCTTGGGCTTTTCGAGCACGGGGCCGCTGGTCTGGCGCAGGTTCACGCCCAGCTCGGCCGCGATGATGTGGCTCAACGTGGTCTTGCCCAGGCCCGGCGGGCCGAACAGCAGCACATGGTCCAGCGCCTCGCCGCGCTTGCGCGCCGCGCCGATGAAGATCTCGAGCTGCTCGCGCGCCTTGGCTTGGCCCACGTACTCCTGCAGCAGCTTGGGGCGCAGGGCGCGCTCGATGGCCTCCTCCTGCGGCGAGGCGGGCGCGGCGGACACCACGCGCTTGGGCGGTATGGGGGCGAAGTCGTCGGTCTGGATGGTCACGGTGGTTCTGTCCGGGGTCGAATACCCGCGCGGGCGGGCCGACTGGAACTATATAGCCCGGGCGACCCCCCAGGGGGTAAAGTAAGTGGGTACTGTGCCGATACATGAAGCACACCATGAAACAGATGCTGCCCGCGCCCACCCGCCTGCCACGGCCGCTGCAATTGCTGGCCGCACTGGCCGCCAGTGGCGCAGCCGCCCTGACCGCGACTGCCCAGACCGCGCCCCCGCCCGCCCGCACCGCCAGCGGCGCCATCCGCATCGAGAACCCGCAGGACAAGGCCACCCTGGCCACCCGGATCGACGAGGCCATCCAGCGCGCCAAGGACAAGAACGCCACGCCGGCCAAACCCGGTGCGCGCAAGAACGCCGGCCCTATCCCCAGCGTGGAAGTGCGCGTGCCACCCGACCGCCCGCGCAAGCCGGCCCAGGCTGAAGCCCTACCGCCGGCACCGCCCCGGCAGACCGTGCGGGACCCTGAGGCCAGCCGCCGCTACATCCAGTCGCGTGCAGCCGAACTGGCCGCCGCAGCACCGCCTGCACCCCTACCACCGCCAGCCGACCCGCGCACGGTGCGCTGGGACCATGCCAGCGGCGACAAGGGACCCGAGGCCTGGGGCAGCCTGCACCCGGATTTTTCGGCCTGCAGCCAGGGCACGCGCCAGTCGCCCATCCACATCACCACGCAGGACGTGGCGCTCGGCCCGGCCGACCCCTTGCCGTTCGGCAACCAGTTCTTCGGCGGCACGGTGTGGAACACGGGGCATGGCCTCGCGCTGGAGGTGGAAGGCACCAGCATCCTGCCCCTGCGCGGAGCCCCCTGGCGGCTCATGCGCCTGCAGTTCCGCCACCCCGCAGAGGAGCGCGTGCACCTGCAGAGCTACCCCATGGCCACCGAGCTGGTGTACCAGGGCCCGAGCGGCCAGATGGCCGTGGTCAGCGTGCCCATGCAACTGGGCAGCCCCAATGCCTTCATCACCCGCCTCTGGACGCACATGCCGCTGGACGCCCAGGACCGCGTGCGCCTGCCGCAGCCGGTGCTCTCGGTGGGCGAGCTGCTGCCGCAGGACCGGCACTACTACCAGTACGCGGGCTCGCTGACCTCGCCGCCCTGCACCGAGGGCGTGCTGCGCATCGTGATGAAGACCCCGGTGAGCGTGGGCCTGGAGCAGCTGCGCCTGCTGGCGCGCATCTCGCCGCCCAATGCGCGGCCGGTGCAGCCGACCAATGGCCGCCTGGTGCGCGAGGCCCAGTAGGCGCCCGTTCGGACCTACCTGGCCAGCGACTTGAGCGCGAGCTTGATGCCGTCGCTCACGCCCACGTCGGCCGGCAGGGCCTTGAGGGCAGCGGCCGCTTCCTTGTCGTTGTAGCCCAGGGCCAGCAGGGCCTGCAGGATGTCGGCCTGTGCATCACTGGTGGCGTGGCTGCGCGCCCCCCCCATGTCGGCGCCCAGCTTGCCCTTGAGCTCCAGCAGCAGGCGCTCGGCGGTCTTCTTGCCGATGCCGGGCACCTTGACCAGGCGCCCCGCCTCCTGCAGCGTGATGGCCTGTGCCAGGTCGCCCACGCCCATACCGCTCAGGATGGACAGCGCCGTGCGCGGGCCCACGCCCGAGATCTTGATCAGCTCGCGAAAGGCCTGGCGCTCCTCGGAAGTGGCAAAGCCGTACAGCAATTGCGCATCCTCGCGCACAATGAACTGCGTGAGCAGGCTCACGCGCTCCCCCACGGAGGGCAGGTTGTAGAAGGTGCTCATGGGCACATTCACCTCGTAGCCCACCCCGTGGCAGTCCAAAAGCACCTCGGGGGGATTCTTCTCCAGCAGGGTGCCGGTCAATTTGCCTATCATTGATGTCCTTTGCCGTCGCTGGCGTGACAAGCAGCGCCGTCGCTCTTGCGTTCTGTTCCATTGCCTGACGGGAATTATCAGCGTGATCCTGCGCCACACCTTCACTCCCCACAACAACACCCGGCTCACGCACCTGTGCGGCCCGGCCGATGCGCACCTGCGCACCATCGAGGTGGCGCTGCAGGTGAGCATCGCGCACCGGCACGAACAATTCAAGGTGGACGGCCCCAAGGCCAAGGCCATGCAGGCGATGGAGTTGCTTCAGGCCCTGTACGAGATGGCCGAGCGCCCGATCCCCGAGGACCACATCCAGCTCATGCTGGCGGGCGACAGCGAGCTGCTGGAGGCACCGGACGACGCCATCGTGCTCAGCACGCGCCGCCCGGACCTGCGCGGGCGCACGCCCACGCAGAACCTGTACCTGCAGAACATCGCCACGCACGACATCACCTTCGGCATCGGCCCGGCCGGCACCGGCAAGACCTACCTGGCCGTTGCCTGTGCGGTGGATGCCCTGGAGCGCAGCAACGTGCAGCGCATCGTGCTGACGCGCCCGGCGGTGGAGGCCGGCGAGCGCCTGGGCTTCCTCCCCGGCGACCTGGCGCAGAAGGTCGACCCCTACCTGCGCCCTCTGTACGACGCGCTGTACGAACTGATGGGCAACGACAAGGTGCAGAAGGCCTTCGAGCGCAACGCCATCGAGATCGCGCCGCTGGCCTTCATGCGCGGGCGCACGCTGAACAATGCCTTCGTAATCCTCGATGAAGCGCAGAACACCACGCCCGAGCAGATGAAGATGTTCCTCACCCGCATCGGCTTCGGCGCTCGCGCCGTGGTCACGGGTGACGTGAGCCAGGTCGACCTGCCCAAGGGTGCCATGAGCGGCCTGGTCGATGCCGAGCGCGTGCTCAAGCGCGTCAAGGGCATCGCCGTCACCCACTTCACCAGCGCCGACGTGGTGCGCCACCCGCTGGTGGCGCGCATCGTGGACGCCTACGATGCGCCCCGCCGCGCAGTGGCAACACGCACCCGCGCGTGACCAAGTCCCCTGACAAATGCCTCGCTCCATGCCTCTGAACCAACTTTCCCTGTCGCTGCAGTTCGGCCGTTTCGACGGCGCTGCTGCGCACCGCGCCGTGCTGCAGCGCCACAAGGTCACGCGCTGGATACGCCACGCCCTGGCCACCGACGCCGAGATCACCGTGCGCATCGTGGACGCCGAGGAAGGCCGGCAGCTCAACAACGACTACCGCCGCAAGGACTATGCGACCAACGTGCTGACCTTCGACTACACGCAGGAACCCCTGGTCACGGCCGACCTGGTGCTGTGCGCCCCAGTGATCGAGCGCGAAGCGAAGGAGCAGAACAAGAGCCTGGAGGAACACTACGCCCACATGCTGGTGCACGGTGCCCTGCATGCCCAGGGCTGGGACCACGAGACCAGCGCGGCCGATGCCGACGAGATGGAGGCCTACGAGACCGCCATCCTGCAGGAGCTGGGCTTTGCCGATCCGTACGACGCCAAGCCGGTGGCACCGAAGCCCGCCAGGGCACGCAAACGTTAGGGAGAGGGCCCGACTCCATCGACCGGCAGCCACCACGACAACGCGCGGGGCTCTGGCCCCCACTGGATGCTGAAGTAGTTGCCACCGCCATTGGCGGGCTGGTCCCATTGCCGCGAGATGGGTTGCCCGGTGAGGTGGCAGTACAGCAGCGTACCCACCGCCCCATGCGACACGATGGCCAGTGCCCCGGCAGAGGTATCGGCTGCGGCGATGGATGCCACGGCCTCCACGATGCGCGCCTGGGCGTGCGCGGCCGTCTCCCACCCGCGCACGGACTGCTCCGGTTTCGCAAAGAAGGCGTCGGCCACGGTCTCGAACTCCGCCAGTGGCAGGTAGCCGGTGGCCGAGCGGTCGTTCTCGCCGAGCGCTGCCACCTGCGTGGGCGCCAATCCCCGGCGCTCCGCCAGTATCTGCGCACCATCGATGGCCTTTTGCTCGGTGCTGCAGTAGACAGCCGTGATCTCTGGCACCCAGGGCTGCGACAGGGCCGCCGCCATGCGCACACGCCCCCGCTCGGACAAGGGCCAGCGCGTGATCGGGACAAGGGGGCTGATCACCACGTCGGGGTGGCTGATGAAGTAGGTGGTGCGCATGGGCTCCGTGCGGGTGTGGACAGGGCAGCGCGGGCAGGGGCCTCGCTGTCGCTGTTTTAACGCAAAACGCCTTTGATCCGGCGCGAAGGCTGACGCATCCTCTTACAACATTGCGCCACACGACACACGCCGGGGTGATCCGCGTCACGCTGTCCGGCACGTGCGTTCCCCACAATGGAACGCATAAATGCACAGAGAGGAGAAACCAGACATGACGCGCCCCATATTCCAACGATTCACCGCCAGCGCACTGCTGCTGGCCCTGGTCTGCGCCAGCAGCGCACAGGCCCAATCCATCAGCAGCGGCAACCGCCACGTGCTGGCCTTGACAAAGGATGGCAGCGTGCTGGCCTGGGGTGACAACCGGGATGGGCAGTTGGGACTGGGGCCCATTCGGTCCGGTGCTACCGCCATCACCATCCCGCTGCCCGCACGCATCGTGAGCGTTCGCGCTTCTGCCAGAGACGTATTTGCACTGGACACCGACGGCAATCTGTGGAGCTGGGGCCGCAATACCTATGGCCAGCTCGGCGATGGGACGCGAACGGATCGCAGCGAACCACGCATCGTGCTGCGCAATGTCGTCCACTTCCCCGATGCCGACCAAAGCGAGCCCCTGGCGGTGGATTCCCAAGGAAAGGTGTGGTCATGGGGACTGATGTTCAGCTCTGACGCACCCAAGGTAATCGTGGAATACCCGGTGCGCATCGTCAAGGCATTTCGACAGGGATACAACGTCATCGCCATCGATGAAGACGGCGGTGTTTGGGGTCAAGGCCAGGGCGGCCCTTGTGTATTTTCAGAGGTAGCGCGTCCCAACAGCACAAGCCTTCCCGTCAAGATCCAGGGACTGCCACCCATTCGCGATCTGCAACTGGGCCGGCCTTACGTGGTATTTCCCATGTTCAATGGTATCGGCACGGTGACAGCAGTTGACACCACAGGCGTTTCCTGGACCTGGGGATCGCTCAACAACACCTTACCCATCTGCCAGCCGCGCAAGGGGCTGGCGATCAAGCCGTTTGCCCCCGGTTATGCACTCACGCAAGCCGGTGGCGTGGTCAACCAATATGACATCAACAGCGATGCACCAGCCCCCCTGCAGCCTCGTCTGCTAGCCAGTCTTCCGCCAGCGCGGGATTTGTCCATCGGGGAGATCTATGGCTATGCTTTGACGGCAGGTGGCGATCTCTGGCAATGGCAAAGAGCGTCAGAATCCCAGGCCGACGATGGCTCCGGCAGCTTGCTCCGGAAGGTCGCATCGGGCGTGGCCAGCATGTCGACCTATAGCAGCACCGGCGGACAAAGTGTGCTGTATTCCACCACGGATGGGCAACTCCTTGCGCTGGGAAGCGACTTCGATCTGCAGTTGGGTCTGGCCACAGACTCTTCTGCGCGCTCCAGCCCGGCGAGAGTGGTTGGCCTGTCCTCGATCACCAGCATCCAGGCGACGGGCGACACCGCCCTGGCCCTCACGCAGGATGGCAAGGTCTACGCCTGGGGCTGGGCGCCTATCTGGAATCCCGGTATCTACACACTCGAGGCCACCCGGCAGCCCAAGCCTCTTCCCATCCCACTGCCCGTACGCTCGATCGGGATGCACGGCTTCACCATGCTGGTCATCGGCAGCGACGGCACCACCTGGCATTGGGGCACCCCAGTAGGTGTCAACACACTATCGGACGCTGATTTCCGCCCGGCTACCAAGATTGCGCTCGGTAACGCCGAGGCCAAGACTTCGTCCATCTCGAAAGACAACGCACTCATCCTGGACGCCGACGGCAACATCTGGGGCCTGGGCACGTTCAGTACATCCAGCGGACTGGTCAAGTACACCCAGCCCTTCCAGCAGCCCAGCCTGCCCCCCGCCCAGCAGGTCGTCGCGCTCGGCACAGCCTCGCTGGCGCTGGACAACTCAGGCACCGTATGGGCCTGGGGAACCGATCCCGCAGGCTCGCTGTGGGACAACACGTCCACCGGTCAATACACCGCGCCCAAGCGCATCTTGGTGGGACAGACTGCAACCTCCATCCATGGCGGTGATGGGCATTTCTGTGCCGTACTGGCCGACGGCTCTGCGCAGTGCCATGGCAGCAAGCTGGGAGGCTCTGCGGGCAAAATCTTCCGCCTGCATGCTGCGATCAAGGAAGCCGCGCTGAGCAAGGGCAGTCCGTCGCAGCAACCCGGCAACGTGCACTTCAGGCTGGCAGACGGCACTGTGTGGGCCTACGGTGAAGGCCACAAGGGCCAGCTTGGCGTGGGAACCTACGGCAGCGTGCTGGAACCGACACCCGTCAACGCTCCTGCCGGCACGGCGGACCTCGACCTGGACCCTGACACCCCTACGGCCGTTGCCCCAGCCATGCGGCCACCCTTCCGGGTGCAGGCCACTTACTCAGGCGGCCTGGGCCAGTTGACGCTGTCTGGCGCGGTGTTCGGCGGCCCGACCAGCGCCACCGCGCCGGACGGCAAGTACAACGTCTATGTGGTGGCCATCGCCAGCGACGGCCCCGACGGCCCCCCCACCACCTGGTTCCAGCGCGACGACAAGGGCCAATGGAGCCCCGTGCAGTGGCCCATGCCCGCCTACGCCATCAAGGCCGACCTGGGCAGCGCCAACCTGTCCGTGCCGCTCGACATCTTCCGCAACTTCCCGGCGCAGGGCCTGCAGAACTCGCGCGTGTACGTGGGCTATGGCATCGACGCCTACGAGATGCTCGGCGCAGGCCGCTTGCGCGAAGTGCTGGTGATGGCCGACGACTGAGGCCACGGCGGTCGGCCCCCGCCAGGGTCGACGCCGGCAGTGCCTTAAGCTCGGCGGGGTCGTCCTTCACGTCCCCCATGCTGCTGCGCATCCTCTCCATCCTGTTTCCCCTGTTCGCCATTGCCGCCCTGGGCTATGCCGTCGGGCGGCGCATGAAGCCCGATCTCTCGACCGCCAACCAGCTCAACCTGGCGGTGTTCGTGCCCGCACTCGTGTTCGGGGCCATGGCGGGCAAGGACTTCCGTGTGCAGGACCACCTGCCACTGCTGCTGGCCACGCTGGCGCTGATCGCCGGCACGGGCGTGGTGGGCTGGCTTGTGGCCCGCGCGCTGGGCCTGGAGCCCAAGACGCTGGTGCCGCCGATGATGTTCAACAACTGCGGCAACCTGGGCCTGCCGCTGGCGGTGCTGGCGTTCGGCCAGGAGGCGCTGGCCCCGGCGATTGCGATGTTCGTGGTGTCCAACGCGCTGCAGTTCTCCTTCGGCATCTGGCTGCTGGACCACCAGGCGCGGCTGCGCACCATGTGGACCTCGCCCTCCATCCTGGCCGCCATCGCGGGGCTGGCGGTGGGCATGGGGGGCATGGCGCTGTGGCCGCCGCTGCTCACGGCCATCCGCATGGTGGGCGATGTGTCCATTCCGCTGATGCTCTTCGCGCTGGGTGCGCGCCTGGCGGATTCGCACATCCAGTCCGTCGGCTTCGGCGTCTTTGGCGCCGTGCTGCGCCCGGTGACGGGCATGGCCATCGCCTGGGCTGTGGCCTGGGGCATGGACCTGGCACCGCGCGAGCAGGGCTTGCTGCTGGTGTTCGGCGCCCTGCCCCCTGCGGTGATCAACTTCATCCTCGCCGAACGCTACCGGCAGGAACCCGAGAAGGTGGCCTCGATGGTGCTGATCGGCAACCTGGCAGCCCTGGTGTTCCTGCCCATCGCACTGGCGCTGACGCTGCAATAGCCGCAGCCGACCGCGCCACGAAAAGCGCAGACCGCGCAGGCCTGCGCCGCCTTGCCCCTCGAAGGCCCGGGGGAAATGTCATGAAGGCGCCACGGACGTCGCCGACAGTTGAATCAAATTGTTACATTGGTTCAGCAGCCAGTCCCTCCCATGACCGTTCGCCTGCGCATCATCCTGCTCATCACCCTCACCTTCCTGGCGATGTGCGCCATCGGTGGCTTCGCGCTCTACCAGTCGTCCCGCGGTGCGCAGCAGGTCAAGGCCGTGACCGAGGGGGTGGTGCCCAGCACCATCCAGTCGGTGGAAATGATGGGGCAGCTCAAGGACGTGCACATAGCCACCATGGCCATGGTGTCGGCACCCGACGGGGAGAGCGCCAAGACCACCTACGAGGCGCTGAGCTCGCGCAAAAGCGAACTCAAGGCAGCCCTGGCTTCGCAGATGCGCCAGGCCGACAGCGATGCGCAGCGCGGCCTGATCAAGGAGGCAGAGATGAGCTTGGAGAACTACTTCCAGGCCATCGACGACACGGCCCAATTCAAGCTCGCCGGCCAGCAGGAGGCCGCCGAGGCCACCATGGCCGCCACCGTGGACCAGTACCTGCGCGAGCAGGGCCAGATGATCGAGGCCGTGCAGGTCGAGAAGCGCCGCGGCAAGGACCAGGCCATCGCCTCGCTGAACGCCAACCTGACCCAGACCACGACGACGCTCACCACGATCACGGTCATCGCCGTGCTGGGCATGGCGGGCATCGGCTTCATGCTGTACCGCCAGATCGTGCGCCCCATCGGCGAGATGGAGCACAAGATGACCGAGATCGCCACCAGCCAGGACTTCTCGCACCGAGTGCCGGTCACCCGAATGGACGAGATCGGGCGCTCGCTCACGGCCTTCAACCTGATGGTGGAGAAGATCCAGCAAAGCACGGAACTCGTGCGCCAGAAGACGGCCGACATCCAGGTCATGCTGCACACCATCCCGCAGGGCATCATGACCCTGCAGGCCGGCGGCGTGATCCACCCCGAATACTCGGACCACCTGGCCAGCATCGTGGAAACCAGCGATCTCGCGGGGCGCAGTGTGACCGATGTGCTGCTGGCCCATACCGACCTGGGCGCGGATGCACTGTCGCAAGCGACGACGGCCATCGATGCCTGCATCGGCGAAGACGCCATGAACTTCGATTTCAATGCCCACCTGCTGCCGGGCGAGGTGAGCGTGCGCTTCGCGGATGGCAAGACCAAGGTGCTGGACCTCACCTGGTCGCCCATCGCCTCGGGCGACGGCAGCACCGAGCGCCTGATGCTGTGCGTGCGCGACGTGACCGAACTGCGCGAGCTGGCACGCTCCGCGCAGGCGCAAAAGCAGGAGCTGGCAATGATCGGCGAGGTGCTCGCCGTGCAACAGGAAAAGTTCCACGACTTCGTGGACAGCTCGGCCTCCTTCGTGCTGCACAACCAGCGCCTGCTGGATGGCTCGGCCACCGATGCGGCAGCCCGCGCGGCCGCCGTGGCAGAGCTGTTTCGCAACATGCACACCATCAAGGGCAATGCCCGCACCTACGGCCTGCTGCAGCTGGCCGACTTGGCGCACGCGGCCGAGCAGCGCTACGACGCGCTGCGCCAGGACCTCTCTGGCTGGGACAGCGCGGCACTGGATGCCGAGCTGCAGGCGGTGCGCGCATCGCTGGACAGCTACGCGCACATCAACGATACCAAGCTGGGCCGCAAGGGCCCCGGGCGCCGCGGCAGCGTGGAGAAGTACCTGATGGTGCCGCGCGAACGCATCGACGAACTGCTGCACGCGGCGGGCAGTGCCCTGCAAGGCAGCAAGGACCTGCATGCCACGCGTGCCATGCTGGAACAGGTACAGCACGCCTTGCAGCTGCTGGGCACCCACACGCTGCACAACGTGCTGGAGACGGTGGTGGACTCGCTGCCCGACCTGGCGCTGGAACTGGGCAAGCAGGTGCCCAGGGTCGTCATCGCCGATGGCGGCATCGTGCTGCGCACCCAGGTGACCGACGTGCTGCGCAACGCCTTCATGCACCTGCTGCGCAACGCGCTCGACCACGGCATCGAAGCCCCGCCGGGCCGGGCCGCGCAAGGCAAGGCGCCACAGGGCCGGATCGAGATCGCCATGGGCCAGGCGGATGGCCAGATCACGCTGCGGCTTTCCGATGACGGCCGGGGCCTGGACCTGGACCGCATCCGCGCAAAAGCCATTGCATCGGGCCTCGTGCAGGAAGACAGCGCTTTGGCTCCGGCAGAGACCGCGCAGTTGATCTTTGCACCCGGTTTTTCCACGGCCAGCGAAGTGACCGCCATCTCGGGACGCGGGGTGGGCATGGACGCGGTGAAGGCCTTCATCGAATCCGTGGGCGGCAGCATCGCGCTGGAACTCCAGCCGGCCGATGGGCAAGCAGGCCACGCACCGTTCCACACCGTGATCCACCTGCCCGCCCAGTACGGCGTGGCACGCCGCGCCCCGGCGGAACATGCCGAGAAGGAAGCGCAATGATGGAAGTGCTGATTCTGCTGTGCGGCTGCGCGCTGGGCGCCGTGGTCGGCTGGTGGCTGTGCGGCCGCACGCTGCGCAACGCAGCCTTGCAGACCGAGGACGTCGGCAACGATGCGCAATGGGAAGTGGAGAACGAGAATGCCCGGCTCCAGTCCCAGGTCGATCAGTTGCACGGCTCGCTGCAGCAGGCACAGGCCAGCATGCAGAACGCCATTGGGCAGTGGGAGCAGGAACAGCGCCAGATCGAGCACAGTGCCGGCCAGCAGACGCAAGCCGTGGTGCGGGCCGTGGTGCAGGGTGCCATGGGCCACAGCCAGACGCTGGCCAAGGCACTGGCCGATCTGCAGGGCATCAGCAAGACCTTCGAGCGCTGGCATGCCGACATGAGCAAGCTCGTGACCCACAACAAGGACATGCACGAGAAGAACGACGAGTTCGCACGCATCGTGCGCCAGATGGTGATCGTGGCGCTCAACGCATCGATCGAGGCAGCCCGCGCGGGCGGCGCGGGCCGCGGCTTCGCCGTGGTGGCCAACGAGATGCGCACACTGTCGGTGAACGCCGAGGCCCTGTCCAAGCACTACCGGGACAACCTCTACAAGAACGACCTGATCGCCACCACCACCTTCCAGGACATGCAGGCCGGCGGCAAGATGATCATCAATGCGTCCATGGGCCTGGAGCTGACCAATCGCAAGATCCAGGCCGCCCTGTCTGCCTGAGCCATCCGCCATGACGTTGAGCCAACGCGCCAGGGACAGCCTGGACAGCATGATGATCGCAGGCCTGCGCCAGGGCATGGGGCCGCAGCATTCGGAGATGCAGATCCGCACCGTGCCTGCGGTGGAGCAGGACTCGCTCACCCACATGGCGGTGCTGTCGATTGCCTCCTATTCGTTTCGCGTCATCGCAGCGCTGCACTTTGCGCACGATGCGCGCACGCGTGCATGGATTGCGGGCGTGGTCGGGCAGGACGAGCGCGAGATGGGCCCGCAGCCATTCATCGACGCCATCTGCGAGGTCGGCAACATGTGCTGCGGCGCCATGAACCGTGAGCTGGGCGCCTTCTACGATTGCCTGGGCCTGTCGACCCCACAGATCCTGGATATCCGCAGCCTGCCTCACATGGCGCAGATCGGCACCGACCACCTGCAGCATTTCCGCATCGACATGCCCGGCGGTCTGCCGCTGCATGCCACCCTGTGCGCCCGTGCCTACACGCCCATGGACTTCCATTGGAAGCCGCCCGAGGTCGAACAGGTCGCGGGCGAACTGGAATTTTTCTGACCACTTTTGAAGGACTCGCACCATGGCCAACATCCTCGTCGTCGACGACTCCAGCACCGTGCGCAACGAAGTCGGCGGCTTCCTGGGCAAGAACGGTTTCGACGTCGCTTTCGCCGTGGACGGCCGCGACGGCCTGACCCAGCTGCAGCAGGACCCGCGCATCAAGCTCGTGGTCTGCGACGTGAACATGCCCCACATGGATGGCCTGACCATGGCCGAGAAGGTGCGCAGCGAACTCAGGAACAGCGGCGTCAACATCGTGATGCTGACCACCGAGAACTCGCCCGCAATGAAGGAGCGCGGCAAGGCCGCCGGCATCCGCGGCTGGATTGTCAAGCCGTTCAACGGGCCCGCCGTGCTCGGCTCGTTCCAGAAACTCGTTGGTGCCTGACCCCGCCTATGCGGCGGGCGCTGCAGGCGCTATGCGCAGCGGTATGGTGATCGGCCCATCGTTGACCAGGTGCACCTGCATCTCGGTGGCGAAGCGGCCGGTGGCCACCACCGGGTGCAGCGCACGCGCCTGCTGCACCACGTAGTCGAACAGGCGCCGCCCGTCCTCGGGTGCTGCGGCCTGGGTAAAGCTCGGGCGGTTGCCGCCCGTGGTGTCGGCCGCCAGCGTGAACTGGCTCACCAGCAGCAGGCCGCCCGCCACGTCCTGAACGCTGCGGTTCATCTTGCCGGCATCGTCGGCAAAGATGCGCAGCTTGAGCAGCTTGGCCAGCAGTTTGTCGGCCTCGGCCTCGGTATCGCCGCGCTCGGCGCACACCAGCACCAGCAGGCCGGCGCCGATGGCACCCACGGTGGTTCCATCCACATCCACGCGGGCTTCGCGCACGCGTTGCAAGACACTGATCACGTCACATCCTTGGGGTCGTCAAAATGGGCTTCCACATCGGTGGGCAGCAGTTCGATGGTCGCACGCAGGCCAGGCACGGCGGCCATCAGCGCCCGCTCCACCTGGCCACGCAAGTCGGCAGCCTGGCCCAGGGTCCAAATGGCTGGCACATGCAGATGCAGATCGACGAACTGGCGCTGGCCGGCCCGGCGCGTGGACACGTGGTCAAAGCGCAGCACCCCCGGTGCCTGCCCCTGCACGAACTGCTGCAGGGTGGCTTCAATGCGTGCCTGCACCGCGGGCGGGGCGGCCTCGTCCATCAATCCCTGGGATGAGCGCCAGACCAGCGACACGCCTTCCTTGAGGATGTTGATCGCCACGGCGATGGCGGCCACGGCATCAAGCCAGAGCCAGCCAGTGAGCGCCGCACCGGCAATGCCGACCAGCACCCCGGCCGAAGTCCACACGTCGGTGACGAGGTGGCGGGCATCGGCTTCCAGCGCAATCGAGCGGTACGCACGGGCGGACCGGAACATGAACCAGGCCAGCAGGCCGTTGAGGCCGGAACTCACCGCCGAGAGCACCAGGCCCCAACCCACCTGCTCCAGGGGTTGCGGGTCGAACAGCCGATGCCCGGCCGCCCAGAAGATGCCCAACGACACGCCAACGATCAGGATGCCTTCGAAGCCGGATGAAAAATACTCGGCCTTGTGGTGGCCGTACGGGTGGTTGTCGTCCGCCGGGCGTTGCGCCACGGTGACCATGGCCAGGGCAAAAATGGCGCTGGCCAGGTTGACGAAGGACTCCAGGGCGTCCGACAGCAGCCCCACCGAGCCGGTCACGTACCAGGCCAGCGTCTTGAGAACGATGGTGACCAGCGCCACGGCCACGGACGCCCACAGCAGGTTGCGCGGCGTGAACCAGGGGTGCAGGGTGGAGGCAGTGGGGGGCATGGGCGGGTGGAGGCGTTCGGACAGGATTACAACAGACCGGGCCGTGCCAGAATCCGCCCCATGACCAAGGCATGGCGTCACCGCCTCGCAGGATTGCTGTTGTGGGCCCTCGTGGCGGCTGCCGGTGCCGGCTGGCTGGCGCATGCGCGCGTGGAACAGCTGCGCGCGGCCTTCGATACGGACGCGCGCATCGTGCACCGGCTGCTGAGCCAGCGCGTGGTGCAGCACGATGCGGTGATGGCCACGCTGGCGCTGCTGCAGCCCCCGGTGCCCGGCGCCGTGGCCGACACGGCGGCGGCATCGACCCTGCCTCGCCTGCCGTCCGTCTACCCCCAGATCCTGGCCGTGCTGCAGCGCCCGGCTGCGGGTGCCTGGCCCGCTGCGCAGAAGGCCGCGCTGGATGCAGCCGAGGCGGCCTCGCGCCGCTCCGGCCGCGCCGAAATGGCCCTGGCCGACCTGGGCGCCGGCCGCTACCACCTGGTGCTGGCCGGCACCCCGGCCAGCTATGCGCTGCAGATCGACCTGGCGGCCACCGTGCCGCTGGACGAATGGCCCATGAACCCGGTGACCAGCCCGGTGCGTGTGGCGCTGGAGCGGGCCGGCCAGTCCTTCGTCGTGCAGCCAGGGCGCCGGCTGGACCGCATGGGCTGGCACTTCAGCGTGCACAAGCTGCTGGCATCGCCGAGCCAGCCCCTGGACGTGGTGGCCGAGCGCACCGTGACCCCGGCCGAACTGCCCTGGTGGGCCATGCTGGGCTGGTGCGTGCTCACGGCAGCGCTCTGGGCCGGCGCGCTGGCCTGGTGGCGCCAGCGCGTGGCACGCCAGCGGGCCGAAGAGCTGCTGCGCCTGGGCCAGGTGGCCCGGCTCAATACCCTGGGCGAGCTGGCAGCCGGCATGGCGCACGAGCTCAACCAACCCCTCACGGCCTTGCTGGCCAGCACCCAGGCCGCCAAGCGCCTGCTGGGCGAATCGCCACCCGACCTGGACACCGCCTTCGACGCCATGGGCCGCGCCGTGGAGCAGGCGCGTCGCGCATCGGCCGTGGTGGGCCGGCTGCGCCGCCTGGTCGAGCGCCCCGACCTGGCCGGGCAGGCCCATCCGCTGGCCCTGCCCGCCGCCGTGCAGGACGTACTGCACCTGGTGGAGCCCGAACTGCAGCAGCGCGGCGTGGCACTGGTCCTGGAGGCGGAACCCGACCTGCCTGCGGTGCTGGCCGAACCCGTGGCCCTGCAGCAGATCGTGCACAACCTGGTGATGAATGCCCTGCAGGCCATGGAGCAGGTGCCGGCCGCCGAGCGCCGGCTGGAGCTGCACCTGGCCCGGCAGGACACGGGCCAGGTGGCACTGACCGTGCGCGACCATGGCCCGGGCATACCGGCCGAGGCGCGCGAGCGCCTGTTCGAGCCCTTCTACACCACGCGCGAAGGCGGCCTGGGCCTGGGGCTCACGCTGTGCGAAAGCCTGGCCCAGGCCATGGGTGCGCAGCTGTGGCTGGCACCCGCTGCAGGCCGGGGCGCGGCCTTCGTGCTGGTGCTGCCGGTCACGGCGCAGGCCCCCGCTGCAGCGCACCCGGCTGCCCCCCTCCACACCCCCGTGCTTCCATGACCGACCATGCCACGCCCCTGTCCCCGCTGATCCACCTGGTGGACGACGATGCCGCCGTGCGCGAGGGCCTCGCCCTGCTGATCGGCACCGTGGGCCTGCGGGTGCAGGCCTGGGCCGACCCGTTGGCCTTTGCCGCAGGCTTCGACCGCGCCAGCATCGGCGCCATCGTGCTTGACGTGCGCATGCCGGGCACCAGCGGTCTGGCCCTGCTGGAGCACCTGCTCAAGCAGGGCGTGGACCAGCCTGTGATCATGCTCACCGGCCATGGCACGGTGGACATGTGCCGCCGCGCATTCAAGGCTGGTGCTGCCGAGTTCCTCGAAAAGCCGGTGGACGACGAGGTGCTGCTCGAAGCGCTGCAGAACGCGGTGCGCCAGCACGTGCGCTCGCGCGAGCGCCACCAGGCCGACCAGCAGGCACGCGAGCGCCATGCCCAGCTCTCGGCGCGCGAACGCGAGGTGCTGGGCCTGATCGTCGAAGGCCTGACCAACAAGGAGATCGGCCGTGCGCTGGAGCTCTCGCCTCGCACCGTGGAAACCCACCGCGCCAACCTGTTCGCCAAGCTCGGGGCCGAGTCGCTGGCCCAGTTGATAAGGCGCTACGCCGCGCTGGTGGACGGCGCTCCGTAGTTCTACGGAGGCCCGCGCGTAGCCGCACGAATGGCGCCGGCGGCCCGCATTTTTTACAGTTCTCCCACGGCCTGACGACCTGCCAGGCCGGCCTTCCAAACCACCGGAGAACACACCATGCAACGCCACTTCAAGACCGCCGCCATCGCCCTCGCTTTCGTCGCCACCGCTGCCAGCGCCGAAGGCGTGCGCACCGAAAAGAACATCTCGCTGGACCTGGCCACGCAGATCGCCGCCCAGACCGTAGCCACCTGCACCGCCAACGGCTATGCCGTGACCGCCACCGTGGTGGACCGCGCCGGCACCGTGCGCGCCGTGTACCGCGCCGACAATGCCGGCCCGCACACGCTGGAAGCCAGCCGCCTGAAGGCCTACACCTCGGCATCGGCCAAGAACACCACGCTGGCCATGATGGAAGGCGCCCAGAAGAACCCCGCTGCCGCCAACCTGGTCAACATCCCCGGCTACCTGCTGCTGGGCGGCGGCGTGCCCGTGAAGGTGGGCAACGAAGTCATCGGCGCCGTGGGCGTGGGCGGTGCGCCCGGCGGCCACCTGGACGAGCAGTGCGCTGTGGCCGGCATCGCCAAGGTGCAGGACCTGCTCAAGTAAGCCACACCTGACCGACCAGGAAAGAGCCATGGCCCACCGCACCGCCCCTTCTTTTTCGAGCACGGCGCGTGCGCTGTGCGCCATTGCCGCCACCCTGGCCTTCGCTGCCCTGCAGCCGGCCCAGGCCCAGGTTCCGCCCAACCCGGCGGAACTGGCGGCCTACCAGGGCGTGCATGCCGCTGCGGCACAGGGCGACACTGCCGCCCTGCAGCGCCTGCTCGCAGGCCCGAGTGCCGCAGCACAGCTCAATGCCCGCGACGCCCACGGCCGCACGCCCCTGCACGTGGCCGCCTTCGCGCGCCAGCGCGAGGCCATCCGCTTGCTGGCCAGGGCCGGTGCTGGGCTGGATCTGCTGGAAAACGACCGCTACGACGCGGTGACGATTGCCGCCGTGGCCGACGACGAGGACACCCTGGCCCTGCTGCTCTCGCTGGGTGCCAGCGCGAAGCAGGTGACCAGCCGCTACGACGGCACGGCCCTGATCGCCGCCGCCCACCTGGGGCATGACGGCGTAGTGCGCCAGCTGATCGCGGCCGGCGCACCGCTGGACCATGTGAACAACCTGCACTGGACGGCGCTGATCGAGTCCATCGTGCTGGGCAACGGCGGGCCACGCCACCAGGCCACGCTCAAGGCCCTCGTCAAGGCGGGGGCCAGCCAGGCACTGACCGACCGGCAGGGCAACACGCCGCTGCAACTGGCAAAGCAGCGGGGCTACGATGCCATGGTGCAGATGCTGGTCAGTCGGTGACCAGGCGGGCCTTCACGGACTTGCCTTTGACCTTGCCGCTGTTGAGGCGGTCGGCCACCTGGCGGCCCACGGTGCGGTCCACCGCCACGTAGGTGGAGAACTCGTTGACGTTGATCTTGCCGATCTGCTCGCGGGTGAAGCCCATCTCGCCGGTGAGCGCACCGAGCACGTCGCCGGCACGGATCTTCTCCTTGCGGCCACCGATGATCTGGATGGTGGCCATGGGCGGCACCAAGGGGCCGCTGCCCGTGGGCGTGAGTTCGGCCAAGGGGTAAAAGCGTGATTCGCGGCCCTGCAGCTGCTCGATCTTGCCCACGCTGCCCATCTCGTCCATGCTGGCCAGGTTCAGCGCCAGGCCCTCGGCATCACCCCGGCCGGTGCGGCCAATGCGGTGGATGTGCACCTCGGCGTCGGGCGTCACGTCCACGTTGATCACCGCTGCCAGGTTGGCGATATCGAGACCGCGCGCGGCCACGTCGGTGGCCACCAGCACCGAGCAGCTGCGGTTGGCGAACTGCACCAGCACCTGGTCGCGCTCGCGCTGCTCCAGCTCACCATACAGCGCCAGGGCGCTGAAGCCCTGGGCCTGCAGCACGGCCACCAGGTCGCGGCACTGCTGCTTGGTGTTGCAAAAGGCCAGCGAGGACTCGGGCCGGAAATGGTCCAGGATCTGCGACACGGCGTGCAGGCGCTCGGAATTCTTCACCTCGTACCAGCGCTGCTCGATCTTGCCCTCGGCATGCTGGGCCTGCACCGTGATCTGCTCGGGCGCCTTCATGAACTGCTGGCTCAGCCTGGCGATGCCCTCGGGGTAGGTGGCCGAGAACAGCAGGGTCTGTCGTTCCTTGGGGCACTGGCGCGCCACGGTGGCGATGTCGTCGAAGAAACCCATGTCCAGCATGCGGTCGGCCTCGTCGAGCACCAGGGTGTTGAGCGCTTCCAGCGACAGGTGCTGGCGCTCCAGGTGGTCCATCACCCGGCCGGGCGTGCCGACCACGATGTGGGCACCGTGCTCCAGGCTCACGGTCTGGCCGCGCAGCGGCACGCCGCCGCACAGGGTGACGACCTTGATGTTCTCCTCGGCCCGCGCCAGGCGGCGGATCTCGGTGGTCACCTGGTCGGCCAGCTCGCGCGTGGGGCACAGCACCAGCGCCTGCACGGCAAAGCGGCGCGGGTTGAGGTTGGCCAGCAGGGCCAGGGCGAAGGCCGCCGTCTTGCCGCTGCCGGTGCTGGCCTGGGCGATCAGGTCCTTGCCCAGCAGGGCGGGCGGCAGGCTGGCGGCCTGGATAGGGGTCATCTGCGTGTAGCCCAGCTGCTGCAGATTGGCCAGCGTAGCGGGGCTCAGGGCCAGCGTGCTGAAGTCAGTGCCGGCTTGGTTTTCTTTGGAGGTCATGGCCCCGATTATCCGGGGCGAGTCGGAAAAGACCTATTTGCCCTGCCATGTGCATAGGGAGAACTACCTTACGCCTGCGTCAGGTGAATCGGCTATAACGGAATACAGCGCAGGAACCGGGTGGCACATGCCAGAAACGATCAACGCATCCAGCACCGCCGAGCAGGGCCGCTCCAGCGACCTGCTGCTGCGCCTGATCGCGGACTCCGTGCCCGCGCTGATGGCCTATTTCGACCTGCCCGGCCTGCACTGCCTGTTCGCCAACCAGGGCTATGCGGCCTACAACGGCCATTCCACCGAATCCATCCTCGGCCTCACGGTGCAGGAAGCCATTGGCGACAAGGCCTGGCAGGCCATACAGCCCCATGTGGAGCGCTCCACCCGGGGCGAGCACGTCAAGTACGCGCGCGAGCAGACCCTGCCCAATGGCGAAGTGCGCATGATCGAAGTGAATCTCATCCCGCACTTCGAAGGCGCGCAAAAGGATCGGCAACTGGGCTCCTTCGTGCTGATCACCGACATCACCGAGCGCTGGCGTGCCGAGCGCTCGGTGCGCGAGAGCGAAGAGCGCATGCGCAAGTTCACCGAAGCCACGGACGAGGCCATCGTGTTCCACCGCGACGGCCTGATCTCCGACGGCAACGAGGCCTTGTACCGGCTCACCGGCTATGCGCTGCACGAGGTGGTGGGCCTGTCCATCTTCAACTTCATCAGCCCCGAATGGCGCGCCGTGGCGCTCGACTACACGCGCAGCGGCCGCGAAGACCCCTACGAGGTCACCATACGCCACAAGGATGGGCATGCCATCCCGGTGGAGGTGGTGGGCAAGACCATGCCGTTCCACCATGCGGACTACCGCATCGTGGTGGTGCGCGACATCACGGCGCGCAAGCAGGCGCAGGAGCGCGAGGCCTTCAACGCCCTGCACGACTCGCTCACGCAGTTGCCCAACCGCCGCCACCTGATGGACCAGTTGGCCAAGGCGCTGGCCCGCCGCCAGGGCCAGGTGGCGGTGCTGTTCGTGAACCTGGACCATTTCAAGACCGTGAACGATTCGCTCGGCCACCACGCCGGCGACCAGCTGCTGCGCGAAGTGGCCGACCGGCTGCGCCACGCTGTGGGCGAAGCCGACGTGGTGGCCCGCCTGGGCAGCGACGAGTTCGTGCTGGTGCTCACCAGCATCCACGCGCCCGAGGATGCGGCCCGGGTGGCCGACGCCGTGCTGCAGGCCATGCGCACTGTCTTCACGGTAGGCCACCTGCCGCTGACCATGTCGCCGTCCATCGGCATCAGCCTGTTCCCGGACGATGGGGCCACCGGCGACGCGCTGCTGCGCTGCGCCGACGCGGCCATGCAGCAGGCCAAGGACAGCGGCCGCGGCAACCGCCAGTTCTACCAGCCCGGTATGGACCTGCGCGCCATGGAAGTGCTGCAGCAGGAGCGCCTGCTGCGCGAGGCCATCGCAGACAACGCCTTCGTGCTGCACTACCAGCCGCAGATCTGCCTGAAGGACGGCACGCTCCGGGGCTTCGAGGCCCTGGTGCGCTGGAACCACCCGGTGCGCGGTCTGGTGGGCCCCACCGATTTCATCGCTTTCGCCGAGTCGCGCGGGCTCATCACGCCGATTGGCCGCTGGGTGCTGCACGAGGCCTGCCGCCAGCTCAAGGCCTGGCAGGACGAGGGGCTGGCCCTGGTGCCGGTGGCCGTGAATTTGTCGGCCCTGGAGTTTCGCCAGCGCGATGTGGCCGGCGAGATTGCCGCGGCCCTCACGGCCACGGGCCTGGCACCTCAGTACCTGGAAATCGAGCTGACAGAATCGGTGCTGATGCACCAGACCGGCCAGGTGCTCGGTACGCTGCAAGCGCTCAAGGACCTGGGCGTGGGCATCTCCATCGATGATTTCGGCACCGGCTACTCGTCGCTGGCCTACCTCAAGCGCTACCCCATCGACAAGCTCAAGATCGACCGCTCCTTCGTGATGGACACCCCGGGCAGCGCCGACGACGTGGCCATCGTCACCGCCATCGTGCAGATGGGACGCAGCCTGCAGCTCAAGACCGTGGCCGAGGGGGTAGAGACGGCCGAGCAGATGGCCCTGCTGCGCAGCCTGGGCTGCGACCTGATCCAGGGACACCTGATCTCCGTGCCCCTGGACGCCCCGGCCATCCGCCAGTGGCTGCTGGGCCAGGGCGCGCAAACTGCGGCCTGAACGCCACACCGGCCCCGGGAGAGGGTCCGACAGGGCGGTTTCCCGTGAATTTCTGGTGCAGTGCAGGTAGCTGTCATCCCCACCACCCCGCCGCATGTGGACAATAGGGCCATGCCCCTGATTCCCGACTTCATTGCCCCCACCCGCCACACCGACCCGGCCGAGGCCCTGGCCCAGGTGCAGCGCATCTACCAGCAGCAGATCGGCCACCTGCGCGAGGCCATGCACCAGTTCGTGTCCGGCGATACGCCGGCGGGGCATGTACGCGCCTTCTACCCCTTCGTGCGCATCCACACCACCACGGTGGCACGGGCGGACACCAAGCTGGCCTATGGCTTCGTGGAAGGGCCCGGCCGCTACGAGACCACGCTGACCCGCCCGGACCTGTTTGGCCACTACTATGCCGAGCAGTTCCGCCTGCTGCGCAAGAGCCACAACGTGGAGCTGGAAGTGGGCACCAGCGCACAACCCATTCCGATCCACTTCTCGTTCGCCGAGCACGACCACATCGAAGGCACGCTGACGCAGGAGCGCCGCATGCTGATGCGCGACGTGTTCGACCTGCCCGATCTGGCCGCCATGGACGACGGCATCGCCAACGGCACCTGGGCGCCGCGCCAGGGCGAGGCACAGCCGCTGTCGCTGTTCACCGCGCCACGTGTGGACTACTCGCTGCACCGCCTGCGCCACTACACGGGCACGGCACCCGAGTGGTTCCAGAACTTCGTGCTGTTCACCAACTACCAGTTCTACATCGACGAGTTCGTGCGCCTGGGCCATGCCGAGATGGCCAAACCCGACAGCGAGTACGTGGCCTTCATCGAGCCGGGCAACGTGATCACGCGCCGCGTCGGCCTGCCGGCGGCGGAGGCCGACGCCCTGGGCGTGGCCCCGCCGCGCCTGCCGCAGATGCCCGCCTACCACCTGGTGCGCCAGGACCGCAGCGGCATCACCATGGTCAACATCGGCGTGGGCCCGGCCAACGCCAAGACCATCACCGACCACATCGCCGTGCTGCGCCCGCATGCCTGGATGATGCTGGGCCACTGCGCTGGCCTGCGCAACAGCCAGCAACTGGGCGACTATGTGCTGGCGCATGCCTACGTGCGCGAAGACCACGTGCTCGACGAGGAGTTGCCGCTGTGGGTGCCGATCCCGGCGCTGGCCGAGATCCAGGTGGCGCTGGAGCAGGCCGTGGCCGACGTGACCCAGATCGCCGAAGCCGACCTCAAGCGCATCATGCGCACCGGCACCGTGGCCAGTACCGACAACCGCAACTGGGAGCTCTTGCCCGACAACATGCCCCAGCGCCGCTTCAGCCAGAGCCGCGCCGTGGCGCTGGACATGGAAAGCGCCACCATCGCGGCCAACGGTTTCCGCTTTCGCGTGCCCTACGGCACCCTGCTGTGCGTGAGCGACAAGCCGCTGCACGGCGAGATCAAGCTGCCCGGCATGGCCAACCACTTCTACCGCGAGCGGGTGGACCAGCACCTGCGCATCGGCATGCGCGCCATCGAGATCCTGCGCGAGGGCGGCATTCACCGCCTGCACAGCCGCAAGCTGCGCAGCTTTGCCGAGGTGGCATTCCAGTAATACCATCCCCGCCACACGGCGGCGCACCCATCCATGCCACTGGACTTTCTGACACTGATGGCGGTGATGGCCGCCAACCTGTTCATGATCTCGGCCGCCCTGCCGCTGATCATGGGCCCCGGGGTGAGCCCGGCGGCCCGCTGCGTGCAGGCCAGCATGCTGCTGCAGGCCACGGCCTGGGCCGCCATCATCGCGGCTGGCTACTGGTGGGACCAGGCCCTGTCCACCCTGTCGGTGGCCTGCAACGCGCTGGCGCAGTGGATGCTGTACCGCGCCCTGGGCGAATGGCTGGGCGAGCGGCCCTTGAAGTCCCTGCTGCGGGTGCTGGTGGTGATCACCCCGCTGGGCTACACGCTCGCCTTTGGCGACTATGCCTGGCGCGTGGGCTGGGCCAACCTGCTGATGGCCGCCATCCTGCTCATCGTGGCACGCGCCACGCTCTACCCTGCACGCTATGCCGACCCGCGCTGGCGGCGCCTGCTGATGGCCTGCCTGGTCACCTCGGCGGCGTTCACCCTGGCGCGCGGCATGCTGGGCGCCTTCACCGACCAGTACCCGAGCTTTCGCACCCCCCACCCCGTGAACCTGGCGGCGGCCGTGGCCACCAATGTCTGCTTGGTGCTGGGCACCGTGGCCCTGCTGGTGGCCTGGCGTGCCGAGGCCGAGCAGAAGCTGCGCGCGCTGGCCATGACCGATGGGCTCACCGGCGTGCTCAACCGACGCGGCTTCACCAAGCAGGCCGAGAACATGCTCTCGCACGCCTGGCGCCACCACCTGCCGCTCACGGCACTGGTGCTGGACCTGGACTATTTCAAGCAGATCAACGACACCCACGGCCATGAGAGGGGCGACCGGGCGCTGAAACTCTTCGCCCGCCTGCTGGAAGAAACCTGCCGCACCGGTGACCTGGTCGGGCGGCTCGGCGGCGAGGAATTCGGTGTGCTGCTGCTGCACAACAGCGCGCCTGCGGGACTTGCCTTCGACCGCCGCCTGCGCACGCGCCTGCACGACGCCAGCTCTGCCGAACTGGGCTTTGCGCTTGACTACAGCGCCGGCATGGCCGTGCTGCTGCCTGCGGAAACGCGCCTGCCCGACCTGATGGGCCGGGCCGATGCCGCGCTTTACCTGGCCAAGGCACAAGGGCGCGGCCGGATGGTTGAAGCCTGAGAGGCTGAGAGTCTTTCGTCCATGCCCGCCTTGCACGCCAAAACACCCCGGCTCGTCGTTGCAAATGCGCGCCATAGCCCGAGCTATGGCTGTGCTTTGCGCCTAGATCCAGGGCGTTCTGGCGCGCCCCTCGGACACGGCCAAAAAACTCCCAGCCTCTGAGCGCACCCCGTATTCCGGTATCGCACACAATCGGTGCATGAAGGATCTATTCGAAGTGCGCGATCTGCGCAAAAGCTATGGTGAGACAACGGTGGTCAACGATGTCTCGTTCGCCATTGCCCCCGGTGAATGTCTGGGCGTGATCGGCCCCAACGGCGCGGGCAAGACCACCACCATCCGCATGTGCCTGGGCCTGGCCAACCCCGACAGCGGCAGCGTGCGCTTTTACCCCAGCGCTGGTGCTGCCCCGCTGCACATGCCGCACGACGCCCTGGCCATCAAGGCGCAGATCGGGGTGGTGACGCAGTTCGACACGCTGGACCCGGATTTCACCTGCTACGAAAATCTGCGCGTGTTCGGCCGCTACTTCGGCATCAAGGGCCCGGCCATGGACGAGCGCGTGCCCAAACTGCTCGAATTCGCGGCCCTCACGCACAAGGCCAACGCCAAGCCCGGCGAACTCTCTGGCGGCATGAAGCGGCGCCTGAGCCTGGCGCGCGCCCTGGTCAACGACCCGCGCCTGCTGCTGCTGGACGAGCCCACCACGGGCCTCGACCCCCAGGCCCGCCACTTGATGTGGGAGCGGCTGCAACTGCTGCTCCAGCAGGGCAAGTCCATCCTGCTCACCACCCACTTCATGGACGAGGCCGAGCGCCTGTGCTCGCGCCTGCTGGTGCTCGACCACGGCAAGAAGATCGCCGAAGGCCGCCCGCGCGAACTCATCGCCCAGCACCTGGAGCCAGACGTGGTGGAGGTTTTCGGGGTGGGCGCCGTGGCGCTGGCCGAAGATGCCGCGCTGCGCAGCCTGGCGGCGCGCGTGGAAGTCAGCGGCGAAACGGTGTTCTTCTACACCCAGAATGCCCAGCCGCTGCTGCACGCGCTGGGCGCGCACCCGCATCTGCGCACCCTGCACCGGCCTGCCAACCTGGAGGATCTGTTCCTCAAGCTCACCGGCCGGCAGATTCGCGAGGATGGTTGAACGGGATCAGGCCTTCCGTGGCTTGACTTTGCTGGCGGCCAGCTTTGCGTTGTCGCGCGCGGTGTGCACGTCCGCCGCACGCGCCAGGGCCACGCCCATGCGGCGCTTGGTGAAGCTCTCTGGCTTGCCGAACAGGCGCAGGTCGGTATCGGGCACGCGCAGGGCCTCTTCCACGCCGTCGAAGACGATGCCCACGGCGTCCACGCCGCCGTAGATCACGGCGCTCGCGCCGGGGTTGCGCAGGCTGGTGTCCACCGGCAGGCCCAGGATGGCGCGGGCGTGCAGCTCGAACTCGCTCTGGTTCTGGGTGCACAGGGTGACCAGGCCGGTGTCGTGCGGGCGGGGGCTCACTTCGCTGAACCAGACGTCCTGGCCCTTGACGAACAGCTCCACCCCGAACAGGCCCTGGCCGCCCAGGTTGTCGGTCACGGCTTTGGCGATCTGGCGCGATTTTTCGAGCGCTGCCGGGTGCATGGGGTGGGGCTGCCAGCTTTCCACGTAGTCACCGCTGACCTGCACGTGGCCGATGGGGTCGCAGAAATGGGTCTCGATCTGGCCATCGGCGCCCACGGCGCGCACGGTGAGCTGGGTGATCTCGTAGTCGAAGTCGATGAAGCCCTCGACGATGACGCGGCCGTGGCTCACCCGCCCGCCAGCCATGGCGTAGTCCCAGGCGGTCTTCACGTCGCCGGGGCCGTCGATCTTGCTCTGGCCCTTGCCCGAGCTGCTCATCACCGGCTTGACGATGCAGGGGTAGCCGATGCCGCCATCGATGGCAGCCTGCAGTTCTTCCAGCGAGTTACAGAATTGGTAGGGGCTGGTGGGCAGGGCCAGGGTCTCGGCGGCCAGCACGCGGATGCCTTCGCGGTCCATGGTCAGGCGCGCGGCGCGTGCGGTGGGGATCACGCGCACGGTACCGGCGGCTTCCAGCTCTTCGAGCATGGGGGTGGCGATGGCCTCGATCTCGGGCACCACCAGGTGCGGGCGCTCGGCCTCGATCAGCGCCTTGAGCTGGGCCGGATCGCTCATGGTGATGGTGCGGCGGTGGTGGGCCACCTGCTGGCCGGGTGCGTTCTCGTAGCGGTCGACGGCAATGGTTTCCACGCCCAGACGCTGCAGCGCGATCAACACCTCCTTGCCGAGCTCGCCCGAGCCCAACAGCATGACTTTGGTGGCATGGGGGGACAGGGGGGTTCCGAAGGTGGTCATGGCGGTGCTTTCGACAGGATGGGAGGGGTGGAGAAAAGGAATCGGGCAGGCGGCTGCCCGCTCCGGGTAGCGACTTTAATGCACCGGACCGCCCGGACACCCATCGCGGCGGGCGCAAAACTTGCAAGAAGCACCCACATGACCGCCCCGCCATCCCCCGGCAAGCCCCGTGCTCAGGACACGCCCGACTGGCATGCGCAGGAGTTGCTGCTGATGCGCGAGGTGATGCGCCTGATCGGCCGCAGCCTGGCGCCGGGCTTGGTACTGCGCGAGATGCTGCACCTGATGAGCGAACTGCTGGGCCTGAACCGCGGGCGGATCGTGCTGGTGGATGCACCGGCGGGCGCGACCGCTGCTGCTGCGCGCACCTCCTCCATCCAGCACGCCTATGGCCTCACGCAGGCCGAGGTGGAGCGCGGGCGCTACGACTGGGGCGAGGGCATCACCGGGCGTGTGCTGTCTACAGGGCAGCCGGCCATCGTGCAGGACATCGATGCCGAGCCGCTGTTCCTGGCGCGTGCGGTGGAGCGCAGCCACCTGCCGCCCGAGACGGTAGCCTTCATCGCCCTGCCCATCGAACTCAACCACGCGCCCATCGGCGTGCTGGCCTGCCACCGCATCCGCAGCCGCCAGCGCCACCTGAACGACGACTTGGCCGTGCTGCGCGTGCTGGCCACGCTGGTAGGCCAGTTGCTGCAGCTCGAGGCCTTGGTGGCCGAGCAAACGCGCCAGTTGGAGGCACGCAACGCCGTGCTGGCCAACGCGCTCAACACCAAGAGCGCGCGCTACGGGCTGATCGGCAACTCGCCGCCGCTGCTGCAGGCGCTGGGCGAGCTCGAACGCGTCTCGCAGACCCAGGCCACGGTGCTGCTGCTGGGCGAGTCGGGCACGGGCAAGGAACTGTTCGCGCGCGCCGTGCACCTGGCCAGCGGCCGGCGCGACCGGCCCTTCATCAAGGTCAACTGCTCGGCCATACCGGATGCGCTGTTCGAGTCGGAGCTGTTCGGCTACGAGCGGGGCGCCTTCACGGGCGCCAGCACCGCGCGCGCGGGCTGGTTCGAGCAGGCCGACAGCGGCACCATCTTCCTCGACGAGATCGGCGAGTTGCCGCTGGCTATGCAATCGAAGCTGCTGCGCACCTTGCAGGAGGGCACGCTGGTGCGCCTGGGCGGGCAGCGCGAGGTGAAGGTCAACGTGCGCCTGGTGGCCGCCACCAACCGCGACCTGGCGCGCGAAGTGGAGGTCGGGCAGTTCCGCCAGGATCTGTACTACCGGCTCAACGTGATCCCGATCCGCCTGCCCTCGCTGGCCGAGCGGCGCGAGGACATCCGCGCACTGGCGCTGCACTTTGTGAGCCGCGCCAACCAGGCCCACCAGCGCAACGTGAACCTGGCGGCAGATGCCCTGGCGCGGCTGGAGGCCCACCCCTGGCCCGGCAACATCCGCGAACTGGGCAACCTGATCGAACGGATGGTGCTGCTGGCCGAAGGCACGCTGGTGACCGGTGCGGAGCTGGACCGCTTCCTTCCTGGCGCCATGGCCACCCAGCCGGCCCCCGTGGCAGCCCCCCCGGCGCAGGCGCCAGCCGAGGCGCCCCTGGTGCGCGACTACGCCCCGGCGCATTCCCACAGCGCCCACACCCTGCAGGCGGCCCTGGCCGAGCACCACGGCAACCAGTCGCGCGCGGCTCAAAGCCTGGGGCTCACGTTGCGCCAGTTCAGCTACCGCCTGCGCAAGGCGGGCCTGCGCTGAGCCTGGCGGCAGGCCCGCCACTGTGTCGACAATTTGTCGACACAGTGTTCAGGGCAGTCGCCAACAGTCCATGCAATCGAGGCCATGAAGCCCATTTTTGCTATCTATTGAGTAGCACCTGAAATAGCATGGGAAACGATTTCATGGGATTTCACGCTGAATCGGCCGCGCTGGCACACCTGTTGCAGTAAGGGAAGCAGGCCATCCTGCCCACCACCGCATCGAAAGGTTTCCCATGAGCACCGATTCCGACGCCGTCCTGATCTCGCCCACCCAATTGCAGGCCCTGCAGGCCGCAGAGCCCGTCGTCCTGATCGACACCCGCGACGCCGACACCTATGCCCTGGGCCACATCCCGGGTGCGGTGAACCTGCGCGAGACCTTCACCTTCCTGGCCACCTCCAGCCCCGAAGGCCTGCAGGAACTCAAGGACACCTTTGCCGCGCACCTGGGGGCCATCGGCCTGTCGGGCGCCGAGACGGCGGTGTTCTACGAAGACGCACTGAACAGCGGCTACGGCCAGTCCTGCCGCGGCTACTACCTGCTGACTTGGCTGGGCTACCCCAAGGTCAAGGTATTGAACGGCGGCTATTCGGCCTGGAAGGCGGCCGAGCTGCCGGTTTCCACCGAAGCCGTGGTGCCCACTCCCGCGATCTTCCCGACCAGCCTGGCCACCGCCGATGTGATGCTGACCAAGGACAACGTCGCCGAGGCCCTGGGCACCGACACCGTGCTGCTGGACGTGCGCGACGTGGACGAGTGGATCGGCGAAAGCTCCAGCCCCTACGGCAAGGACTTCGCACCGCGCAAGGGCCGCCTGCCGGGCGCCAAGTGGGTGGAGTGGTACCGCTTCATGAAGCCCTCAGCGCAAGGCCCGGTCTTCAAATCGCCGGACGAGGTGCGCGCCGAGTGCGCCACCGCAGGCATTGCCCCGAGCGACACGGTGTACCTGTACTGCTTCAAGGGCGCACGTGCGTCCAACACCTTCCTGGCCCTTAAGCAGGCCGGCTTTGCCGACGTGCGCATGTACTTCGGCTCGTGGAACGAATGGTCGCGTGACGACAAGCTGCCCATCGAGAGCGGCTTGCCCCTGCTGCGCACGGCGCGCAAACCCGCGCTGGCCCTGGCCGCCTGAGGCACTGGCGGGCGCCTCCATGCGCCCCTTCTCATTTCTCCATCTTTCATCAATGCACCAAGGAAACCCATGTCCACCGACCTGCTGGAACCCACCGCCCCCGTCACCACCGTCCACACCGCGTTGCGTCCCATCGACCGCGATGGCCTGATGGCCTTTGCCGAAAAAGGCCGCAACAACCCCGCCAGCCGCGGCACCAACAAGGTCCACACGGTGATGGAGGGGCAGTACCGCTCGCTGAGCACCGTGGGCCAGCACACGCCGGTGGTGGTGGACGAGCCACTGCACCTGTTCGGCCAGGACACGGCACCCGCCCCGGGCGAGATCGTGCTCTCGGGCCTGGGCGGCTGCCTGGCCGTGGGCATCACCGCCGTGGCCACCTGGAAGCAGGTCCAACTCAGCAAGATCGAGATCTTCATGGAGGGCGACATCGGCAACCCCGCTGCCTGGGGTGCCGGGGGCGCGCTGCAGAAGCTGCCCCCCGAGATGGGCTTCCAGGCGATCCGCGTGAAGGTGCTGATCGAGGGCGACGCACCGCGCGAAGTGCTCGACGAGATCGTGCAGCACGCCAATTTCTACTCGCCCGTGGCCAACAGCATGCGCAACCCGATCCCGTTCGAGATCAGCCTGGCCGACTGAGCTACCCGCCCGTCCCCGTCTTTGCCCTGCCGCGCACACCCAAGGACCCTGCCCCCATGAAACCCGCCGACCTCCCTCCCCAACTCCACCTGGACGGCGCCCTGCAGGGCGACGCACTGCTCGCCGCCGTGCGCGCCATCGCCCAGGGCCCGCTGGCCGCGCAGGCCGAGGCCATCGACCGCGTGGGCTACTACCCGCGCGCCGAGCTGCAGCAACTGGGCGCCGTGGGCGCGATGGGCGTGCACCTGGACAGCACGGCCGGACCGGCGGACTATGGCCTGGCCATCCGCGCCATGGCCGAGGTCTCGCGCGTGTGCGGTGCCACCGGCTTCATGTTGTGGTGCCAGGCAGTGTGCGGGCTGTACCTGCAGCAGTCGGGCAACCCCGCGCTGATGGGGGAGGTGCTGCAGCGGCATGCCGCTGGCACGGGCCTGGGCGGCACAGCGCTGTCCAACCCCATGAAGAGCTATGCCCAGATCGAGGCCCTGCTGCTCAAGGCCACGCCGGTGGACGGCGGCTACCTGGTGAACGGCACCCTGCCCTGGGTCAGCAACCTGGGGCCGGACCACTACTGTGGCGCCGTGGCGGCCATCGCCCAGCCTGAAGGCAGCGCGCCGCGCGAGCTGATGTTTTTGCTGCGCTGCGGTGCGCCGGGCGTGGAGATGCGCGAGTGCCCGAGCTTTTCGGGCATGGAGGGCACGGGCACCTACGCGCTGCGCCTCAAGGACCATTTCATCGGCGCCGACAACACCATTGCCGACCCCACTCGGCCAACCATCGCGCGCATCCGCGCCGCCTTCGTCATGCTGCAATGCGGCATGGCCGTGGGCATCACGCAGGGGGCCATCGACTCGATGTGGGCGGTGGAGGGCCAGCTCGGCCACGTCAACCAGTTCCTCGAAGACCGGCCCGACGCCCTGCAGGCCGAACTCGACGCGCTGACCGCGCGCGTGATGCGGCTGGCCGAGACGCCCTTCGACACCCGCACCGATTTCTTCATCGACGTGCTGGACGCCCGCGCCCATGGCGCCGAGCTGTGCCTGCGCGCAGCCCAGTCGGCCCTGATGCACCAGGGCGCGCGCGGCTATCTCATGAGCTCGGACGTGCAGCGCCGGGTGCGCGAATCGCACTTCGTGGCCATCGTCACCCCGGCCATCAAGCACTTGCGCAAGGAGATCGCGCGCCTGTCCACCGAGGAGATGCCGGCATGAGCGCTGCCGCCATCACCCACTCCACGCTGGCCGACGACCCCTGGCTGCAGTACATCTGCCACGCCTGCGGCTACATCTACGATGAGGCACAGGGCGACCCCGACGGCGGCCTGCCGCCCGGTACACGGTTTGCCGACATCCCCGAGGACTGGGCCTGCCCGCTGTGCGGCGTGACCAAGGGCGATTTCGAGCCCTACCTGGCACCCAGCCTGGAGGCGCTCCAGGCCCAGGCCCGCAGCCGCACGGCCAGCGCCCCCGCGGTCAGCCGCCATGCGGCCCCTGGCGTGGTCATCGTTGGCGCGGGCCGGGCCGGCTGGCTGGTCGCCGAAGCCCTGCGCGCCCTGAACGCGCAGCGCCCCATCACCCTGGTGACGGACTGCAGCGGCGATCTGTACGACAAGCCGCAGCTGTCCATCGCCATGGCCAAGCACCTGCCCGCCGAGCGCCTGGTGCGCGAAACCGGCACCGCCGCGGCGGCGCGCCTGAACCTGCGGCTGCTGGCACACACGCATGCCGTGCGCATCGACACATCTGCGAACGGTGGCACGTTGCGCACCACGCGCGGCCCGCTGCGCTACCAGCACCTGGTGCTGGCCCATGGCGCGCGCGCTGCCCTGCCCCCGGGGCTGCCGGCCGCGCTGTGCTGGCGCATCAACCACCTGCAGGCCTACCAGCGCCTGCGCGCCGCACTGGGACACAGCCCGCGCCGGGTGCTCATCGTGGGCGCCGGTCTGATCGGCTGCGAACTGGCCAACGACCTGGCACTGGGCGGCCACAGCATCACCCTGCTCGATACCGAGCCCCTGCCGCTGGCGCGCTGCGCCGGCGAAGCCCGCGCCAGCGAACTCCTGGCGGCATGGGGCAAATTGCCCATCGCGTTCGTCGGCGGCGCTCGCGTGGCCTCGCTCGATGCGCTAGCGGTGCCCGGCCCCGGCGGCGCCCTGCAGCTGACCACCACCGACGGCCGGCAGTTCACGGCCGACCAGGTGATCGTGGCCGCCGGCCTGCAGACCCCGCCGCGCCTGGCCCAGAGTGCCGGCCTGGCCTGGGATGGCGGCATTGCCGTGACACCCGCGCAATTGCAGACCAGCGTCCAGGGCATCCACGCCCTGGGCGACTGCATCACCATCGGCGGGCAGGCCAGCCGCTTCATCGAGCCCATCGCCCGGCAGGCGCGCACCATCGCGGCGGCGATTGCCGGGGCGGGCGATGTGCCGTATGAGCCCCGGCCCGCCTCCATCCGGGTCAAGACCAGCTCCTGGCCCATGAGCCTCTGATCGGTGAAACCCGGGCACGCAAAAAATATTTCAACTATTTTTCTGCGGGCCTGCATCCAAACGGCGTCCTCGTGGGTAGTACCTGCAGCAGCCCACTTTTTTGCTGCTGTCCATCCAACCCATTTGAAGAAGAGGAACGCCATGACGACCACCCAGCCAACGATCTCCCGCCTCATCCCCCTGGCCGGCGCCCTCGCCGCCGCAGCCCTGCTGACGGCCTGCGGCTCGATGATGGGCTCCAGCAGCGGGCCCATGTTCTCGCAGGACAGCCTGCCCGACACCGTGAAGGTGCCCGGCGGCAACAAGGTCGCCATGGAAACCGTGGGCGTGGGCGAGATCACCTACGAATGCCGCGACAAGGCCAACGCGCCCGGCCAGACCGAATGGTTCTTCGTGGGCCCCAAGGCCGTGCTCAACGACCGCGCCGGCAAGCAGGTCGGCACTTACTACGGCCCGCCCGCCACCTGGGAATCGCAGGACGGCTCCAAGCTGACCGCCACACAGGTGGCAGTGGCCCCGGCCGGTGCCGGCAACATCCCCTACCAACTGGTCAAGGCCAACCCGGCCATGGGCTCGGGTGCCATGACGGGCGTGACCTACATCCAGCGCGTGGCCTTGAAGGGTGGCGCGGCCCCCGCTGCCGCCTGCAGCGCCGCCAACAAGGGCGAGCGCCAGATCGTGAAATACCAGGCCGACTACATCTTCTGGAAGGCAGCGTAAGACGCCGCCTGCCATTGCAGGCGTGTACGCAATCCCCTGGAACACAGGGGATTGCGCGTGGATTCAGTAGCTTCTCGGCTACGATGCATCCACGCTCTGGGCCCGCGCGCTGCGCGGTGCCCAGCCACCGAACCGACCGTGCCAAGCCCCTCGCAACCCGTGCCTGACACCCCTGGCGATTTTGACTACGAAGCGGCCCTGGCCGGCTGCGCTGCCGGCGACCGCCAGGCCATGCGCCGGCTGTACGAGCACGAGGGCCCGCGCATGCTGGGCGTGGCGCTGCGCATCGTGCGCCAGCGGGCATTGGCCGAGGACATCGTGCACGACGCATGCGTGAACATCTGGAGCCGGGCCACGGGCTACGACGCGGCGCGCGGCAGTGCGCGCGGCTGGATCTACAGCGTGGTGCGCCACCTGGCGCTGAACGCCGTGCGCAACGCGCGCCGCCACGTCGATATCGACGAAGAAACCACCCACACCCTGGAGGCCGACATGTCCGTGCAGGCCTTCCATGACGCCGCCAGCAGCTTCGAGCTGAACACCAGCCTGGGCCGCCTGCAGCACTGCCTGGAGGCACTGGAGCCGGCGCGCCGCAATTGCGTGCTGCATGCCTATGTCGAAGGCTGCTCGCACGGCGAGATCGCCGAACGCCTGGGCGCGCCCCTGGGCACCGTGAAGGCCTGGATACGGCGCAGCCTGACCTCGCTGCGGGAGTGCATGGCATGAGCACGCCCTACCCCGAAGACCCGAACGACGACCTGCAGGTGGTGGCCGGCGAGTACGTGCTGGGCACGTTGCCCGCAGCCGAGCGCCTGGCCGTCTCTCAGCGCCTGGCCACCGAGCCTGCGCTGCAGCAGGCGGTGAACGACTGGGAGGATCGGCTGCTGCCGCTGACCCAACTGGCCGAGCCCGTGCCACTGCCTGCGCACCTGGCTTCTCGCATCGAGGCATCGCTACAGGGCACGCGCCAGCAGGCCAGGGCGCCGGCCGCACCTGCAGCAACAATGCGCCCGCGCAACACTTCCGGTGGCTGGTGGAACCACCTGGGCCTGTGGCGCGCGCTCGCGGGGTCGGGCTTTGCCATGGCGGCCGTGCTGGCAGCGGTGCTGGTCACCCGCACGGCACCGGTGGCAGCACCACCGAAATTCATGGTCGTGCTGGTGGCGCCGCAGGACAAGGCGCCCGGCTGGGTGGTGCAGGCCAGCTCGACCCGGCAGATCAGCCTGATACCGCTGGGCGTGGCCGAAGTGCCGGCCGACAAGGCGCTCGAGTTCTGGACCAAGGCCGACGGCTGGAACGGCCCCGTCTCGCTGGGCCTGGTCAAGCCCGGCCAGCCGCTGCAACTGGCCCTCGACAAGCTGCCGCCACTGCAGCCCAACCAGCTCTTCGAGCTGACGCTGGAGCCACCCACGGGCTCGCCCATCGGCAAGCCAACAGGGCCTATCCAGTTCATCGGCCGGGCCGTCCAGGTACTCTGAGCGCTGCTGCCGGCGAAGCGAGCAGACTCAGTACTGCTTATAGGGAAGGAACTTGCCCGAGAGAACCACATTGACGCGGTCGCCCTTGGGGTCGGCTTCACGCGTGATGTCCATGCTGAAGTCAATGGCGCTCATGATGCCGTCACCGAACTCCTCGTGGATCAGCTCCTTGATGGTCGTGCCGTAGACGCTCACGATCTCGTACCAGCGGTAGATCAGCGGGTCGGTAGGCACGGGTGTAGGCAGCGAACCCTTGTAGGGCACGACCTGCAGCCACTTCTGCTCTTCGGCCGTGAGGCCGAAGATCTTGCCCAGCACCTTGGCCTGCTCGGGCGATGCGGTCATCTGCCCCAGGCACAGGGCGGTGGTCCACTCCTTGGACTGGCCGACCTTCTTGGCAATGGCATCCCATTGCAGGCCCTTCGAGACTTTGGTGCTGATGATCTTTTCGGTGACGTCGTTGCGGTTCATGTTGGCTCCTTTGGGTTTGGACGTTGGAACAGGGGGCAAAAATTCAGGGTGCAGATCTCCCCGGCCACCCATGCAGGCGACCCGGCGGGGTGGTCTCTGGCGAGGTCAGTGGGCCTTGGCCCGGGTCACGAGAAAGTCCACGATGTGGTTGCGCAGCGCGTAGTAGCCGTCCAGGTGGTGCAGGCTGCTGCGCGTGCGTTCGCGCGGCAGCGGGTTCACCACCACCTCGGCGATGCCGCCCGGGTGGTAGCCCGCGGGCGACTCGTTGCCGTTGCTCATGAGCAGAATGCGGTCGGCCAGCAGGATGGCCTCGTCCACGTCGTGGGTGATCATGAACACCGTCTGCTGCGTCTGGCGCACGATGGCCATCAGCTCGTCCTGGATGGTGCCGCGCGTGAGCGCATCGAGCGCGCCGAAGGGCTCGTCGAGCAGCAGCATCTTGGGCTGGATGGAGAAGGCGCGCGCAATGCCCACGCGCTGCTTCATGCCGCCCGACAGCTGCGAGGGCTTCTTGTCGATGGCGGGCGACAGGCCCACCAGCGCGACAAACTTCTCCACATGCGCGTCGACTTGGGGCCTCTTCCAGTCGGGCCAGCGCGATTTGACGGCAAAGGCGATGTTTTGGCGCACCGTGAGCCAGGGCATCAGCGCGTGGCTCTGGAACACCACGCCCCGGTCCAGGCTGGGGCCGGCGACTTCGCGGCCGTCCATGATGACGGTGCCCGAGGTGGCGGTGTCCAGGCCCGCCAGCACGTTGAGGATGGTGGTCTTGCCACAGCCCGAGTGACCGATGATGCAGACGAACTCGCCCTTGTCGAGCACGAACGACACGTCGGCGAACACCGGCTTGGCGGCCCCATAGGCCTTGCTGAGCTGGTCGATCTGGAGGAAGCCGGAGGTCACGGGGGAGGCCTTTCGTTGCGGGGCATCGGTGGCGATGGTCTGGGTAGCGGCGGGGCGCTGGGCGACATCACTCCACATAGGTCACCACCTTCTGCAGTTGGCCGAAGGCCAGGTCAAGCAGCATGCCGACCACGCCGATCACCAGGATGGCGAAGATCACGTTGGTGAGCGACAGGTTGTTCCACTCGTTCCACACGAAGTAGCCGATGCCCGTGCCGCCCACCAGCATCTCGGCGGCCACGATCACCAGCCAGGCGATGCCCATGCTGATGCGCATGCCCGTGAGGATGGTGGGCGCCGCCGCTGGCAGGATCACCAGGAAGGCCTTGCGCAGCGGGTTGACCTGCAGCGTGGCCGAGACGTTGAGCCACTCCCGCTTGACCGAGGCCACGCCGAAGGCCGTGTTCACCAGCATCGGCCAGACCGAGCAGATGAAGATCACGAAGATGCCCGAGATCGACGAATCCTTGATGGTGTAGAGCGCCAGCGGCATCCACGCCAGCGGGCTGATGGGCTTGAGCACCTGAATGAACGGATCGAACGCACGGCGCAGCAATGGCGACATGCCGATGATGAAGCCCAGCGGTATCGCCACCAGGCAGGCCAGGCCAAAACCCAGCGCCACGCGGCCCAGCGAATGCGCCAGCTGGATGGCGATGCCCTTGTCGTTGGGCCCGTTGTCGTAGAACGGGTTGGACACATGGCTCCACACCGTGGCGCCCATTTCGCCCAGCGAGGGGAAACCGCTGCTCTTGGTGCTGGCACCCGGGTCCTTGCCCATCATCTTGGCGTATTCGATCTGCTCCGCCGTCATGCCCGCCGTGCTGTTGGCGGGGCCCGACGACGCCGTGGCCGCATACCAGATGCCCAGAATGGCCAGGAAGATCAGCACGGACAACAGGCCCGCGCGCAGGTTCAGACTCTTGGAACTTGTCATGTCAAATCTCCGTGCGCTTCACAAATCCACCAGCCCGCGAACGGGCAGGGCCGAAGCCAGTGCCCCCGCGCAAGGGCCGCCACCCCGCGTAGGCGGCGCTTCGCTGGCGT
>NZ_LMIH01000005.1:27788-177840 GCF_001428645.1 Acidovorax sp. Root217 | reverse complement strand
CCCGCATTGCGCAGCAATGCGAGAGAGGGGTGAAGGCGCGAAGCGACTCAGGGGGTGCTTCATTTCAGGTCACCTTGCGGATCGGGAAACTTTTCGCGTACTCGGCAGCCTTGGCGGCATCGAACTCGCGGCCCATGATCTTGAACTTGGGGTAGGCGCCCTCGGGCACCTTCTGGTCCAGCGCTTTCATCTGCTTCTTGGCGTCGGTGATCAGGAAGACCTTCTCGGCGATCTGCTTGTAGTCCACGTCGCCCTTGACATAGCCCCAGCGCTGCATCTGCGTGAGCATCCACACGGCCATGCTCTGCCAGGGCATGGGGTCGAAGTCGGCGCGGTCGGGCACGTTCTGGATCTTGCCCAGGCCGTCGGCGAACTTGCCGGTGAGCACCTGGTTGATCACGGCTTCGGGCTGGTTCAGGTAGGCCTGGGGCGCGATCACCTTGGCGATGAGCTCGCGGTTGGCCGGATCGCGCGCCATGGCGGCCGAGGTGAGCACGGCGCGGTACAGCGCGGCGAAGGTGTTGGGGTTCTTCTGGATGAACTCGGTGCTGGTGCCGAAGGCGCAGCAGGGGTGGCCGTTCCACAGGTCCTTGGTGAGCAGGTGGATGAAGCCCACTTCCTCGAACACGGCACGCTGGTTGAACGGGTCGGGGCCCAGAAAGCCGTCGATATTGCCGGCGCGCAGGTTGGCCACCATCTCGGCCGGCGGAACCACGCGCAGCTGCACGTCGGTGTCGGGGTTCAGCCCTGCCTCGGCCAGGTAGTAGCGCAGCAGGAAATTGTGCATGCTGTACTCGAACGGGATCGCGAACTTGAAGCCCTTCCAGTTCTTCGGGTCGCGGTTGTCCTTGTGCTTGAGGCTCATCGTGATGGCCTGGCCGTTCACGTTCTGGATGGTGGCCACGTTCATCGGCGTGGCGTTGGAACCCAGGCCCATGGAGATCGCCAGCGGCATCGGCGACAGGAAGTGCGTGGCGTCGTACTCCTTGTTGATCATCTTGTCGCGGATCAGCGCCCAGCCGGCGGTCTTTGTGACTTCGACATTCAGGCCCTGCTTGCTGTAGAAGCCCAGCGGGTGGGCCATGATCAGCGGTGTGGCGCAGGTGATCGGAATGAAGCCGATCTTGAGATTGGTCTTCTCCAGCGCGCCTTTTTCCTGTGCCATGGCCTGCATGCTGGCTACTGGCAGCACACTGGCAATGGCCGCCATGGCCGTACCCTTGCCCACCGCCTTGATGAAGCGCCGGCGCACCGCGTCCTGCGGGAACAACGCCTTGACCAGCGTCGCCTCGATGAACTCGTTGCTGTAGGCCTCGAACTCGCTGGTGAGGCTGCGCTGGCGCAAGGTGGCGGCGGCAGCGTCGGCCGACACCTCGGCATGGTGGTCTGCGGCCGTATGGTCGCGGCCGCAGCTGCACTTGAGCATCAACGGGCGGTCGGCATCGAAAGGCGAGAAGAATTCGGACATGGCACACCTCGGAGAAGTTGATGCCATGCACTACGCAAAGCGCGGGCCAGTTGCACCCTCACCCGCCCCGCCGCCATGAATTCGTGGGGGCGATGTCTACAGCATGTAGGGGAAGCACTACAAATCCGGGCGGTGGTGCCCGGAAATCACTCCGCCGGCGTGCCGCGTGCCAGCAGCGCCAGCTCCACGTCGTTGCGCGCGCCGGTTTTCTCGAGGATGCGGGCGCGGTAGGTACTCACCGTATTGGGCGCAAGCTTGAGCTGCGCACCAATTTCGCCCACGCTCTGCCCCGCCGTGAGCAATCGGAACACCTGGTGCTCCCGGTACGATAGCGCGTCCACCCCGGCCGGCATGCCCTGCTGGGTTGATCGCACCACCCCGGTGCGCTCCACCGCGCCCGCCAGCGCCTGCGCCGTGGCCTCCGTGAGGTAGCGGCCACCGGCAGCCACCTTGCGCACGGCGGCCACCATGTCGTCGGGGTCGGCGCTCTTGTGCAGGTAGCCGGCCGCGCCCATCTGGATGCAGCGCACCGCGTACTGCCGCTCGGGATAGGTGCTGAGCATCAGCACCGGCAGCACCGGCCAGGCCTTGCGCAGGGCCTGCAGCACCTCCAGGCCATCCATGCCCGGCATGGCGATATCGAGCAGCACCAGGTCGATGCCGGTCGGACCGGAGAGCGCCGCCACCTGGTCGAGCACCTCCTGGCCATGGGTCGCCTCGCCTGCCACCACGATGTCGGGCAGGCCGTTGGCCGGGTCGCCCAGCACCTGTTTGAGGCCCTCGCGCACGATGCGGTGGTCGTCGCCAATGAGCACGCGCACCGGTGCGCTCATGGAGCCACCTCCAAGGGAATGCTCAGCTGCAGGCACGAGCCTTCGCCAGGCTCGCTGGTGATGTGCAACTGCCCGCCCAGTTGCCGCGCACGCTCGCGCATGCCCATGACGCCATAGGCCGTGGGCGCTTCGAGCGCCTGGCGCGTGGCGCCCACCCCGTTGTCCTGCACACGCAACTGCAATTGATCGTCCTCGGTATCGATGCGGATGGCGATGACACTGGCCTGCGCATGGCGCCCCACATTGCTCAGCATCTCCTGGAAAATGCGGAACACCGCGATGGCGGCCGGCTCGGGCAGGTGCAGCGTCTCGGGCACCTCCATCTGCCAGTGGAGCTGCAGCTCTGCCGACTGCACGAATTCCTGCGCCTGCCACTCCAGCGCCGCCCACAGGCCCTGGTGGTCCAGGATGCTGGGGCGCAGATCGGTGATGATGCGGCCCACGTTGTCCACCGCATTCTCGATCAGGCGGCTCATGTTCTGGCACTTGCAGCGCATCTGCTGGCGCATGTCACCTGCGGCCTCGGGGCTGCGCTCGCCCTGCTCGCCCAGGCGCTTGTGCAGCCAGTTGACGTCCATCTTCAAGGCCACGAGCAGGCTGCCCAGCTCGTCGTGCACCTCGCGCGCGATGCGCGTGCGCTCGTCCTCGCGCACCTGCTCGGAATACGCCGAGAGTTCGCGCAACTGGCGCAGCGCCTGCGACAGCTCCTGTGTGCGCGCGGCCACCCGGCGCTCCAGTTCGTCGTTGGCGCGGGCCAGCTCGTCGTGGGCGCGCTGCAGCTCGCCAGCCGCGCGCTTGCGTTCGGTGATGTCCACGAAGGTGACCACCGCGCCCTGCACCTGGCCGGCCTCGACGATGGGGTGGCTCGAATACTCCACGGCAAAGGCCGTGCCGTCCGCGCGCCAGAAGACCTCGCTGTCCACCCGGCAAGGCAGGCCCGAGCGGAAGGCATTGAAGATCGGACAGTCGCTGTCGGCATAGGGGCTGCCGTCGGGGTGGGAGTGGTGGGTCAGCGCGTGCATGTTGCGCCCCATCACCTCCCCGGTGGCCAGTCCGAGCATGCGCGCCCCGGCCCGGTTGATGAAGACGCAATCGCCCGCCAGATCGATGCCGAACACGCCCTCGCCCGTGGATTCGAGCAACAGGCCGAGCCGCTCGCGCCAGAGGGCGGGGGCGTTGGGGGGCAGGTGCAGTGCGCTGGCGGACATGCGCCAGGGCGCAAGCAATGGCCATGCCCGGGCAAGCCGCAGCACAATAGGGCCATGCAAACCGCTCCCCCTTCGCCCCAGGCGCCGCCACCCACCCCGTCCGTATGGATGCCGCCTTCGCTGTCCTCGCGCTGGTGGCCTGTGTTCCTGCGCAATCTGCTGGTCTGGCGCAAGCTGGCCATCCCCAGCCTGGTGGGCAACATCGCCGAGCCGCTGATGTGGCTGGTGGCCTTCGGCTACGGCATGGGCGCGCTGGTGGGCCAGGTGAGCGTGGCCGCAGAGGGCGGCATGACCAAGGTGCCCTACATCCTGTTCCTGGCCAGCGGATCGATCTGCATGAGCGCCATGAACGCGGCGAGTTTCGAGGCGTTGTACTCGGCCTTCTCGCGCATGCATGTGCAAAAGACCTGGGACGGCATCATGAACGCGCCCGTGCGCCTGGACGACGTGGTGCTGGCCGAGATGCTCTGGGCCGCCTTCAAAGCCCTGTTCACCGTGACGGCCATCCTCGGGGTGATGCTGGCATTGGGCATCAGCCACAGCCCCAAGCTGCTGGTGGCCTGGCCCGTGCTGCTGGGCGTGGGCATCATGTTCTCGAGCATCGCGCTGATCTTCAACGCGCTGGCCAAGGGCTACGACTTCTTCACCTACTATTTCACACTGGTGCTCACGCCGATGATGTTCCTCTCGGGCGTGTTCTTCCCGCGCGAGCAATTGCCGCCCATCGTGCGCGCCATCTCCGACTGGTTGCCACTGACGAACGCCGTCGAGCTGGTGCGCCCACTGTTCATGGACCAGTGGCCCGCCCACCCCTGGCGCCATGGCCTGGTGCTGGTGGTGACCACGGTGGCGGCCTTCTGGGTGGCATTGGCGCTGACGCGGCGGCGCTTTCGCAGCTAAACCCAGGGCGGTGGACCAATCAGACTTTGGCCAGTCCTTCGTCCAGGGTATGGGTCACAGCGAACAGGGTCAGGAAGCCGCTCATGTCAAACACCTCGCGCACCATGTCGCTCAGGCCGACCAGCACCAGCTTGCCCTTGCTGGCACGCAGCTTCTTGCCCGCGAGCAGCACCACGCGCAGGCCGGCGGAACTGATGTAGTCCAGAGCAGAGAGGTCAAACACCACGCGCTGCGTGCCCGCTTGGAGCTGCTCGGCGACCACGCGCTCGAGTTCGGGCGAGCTGTTGCTGTCGAGGCGGCCGCGTGGGCGCAGGATCAAGATGTCGTCGCGGCGCTCCTGTTCGAGGTTCATGGGCGCAATCCTTGGAATCGTGGCTGTAGAAAAGGAGTCCTGGAACTCCGGTTCGGCCCATTGTAGGGGCCGCACCGCAGTTCGCGGCCGGCGCTTCAGTTGGCGGCGGCCTGCTTGGGCACGTTGATCACTTCGGCCACGTTCAGCAGCAGCATGGGCGGATACAGGTCCAGCGCCTGCACCGTGCGCATGTTGACCAGCAGCGAGAAGCGCTGAAGGGTAGAGGCCGCGATGGCCTGGGGCGGTTTTTTCTCGACCAGGATCTGGCGCGCCATGGAGCCGGCATAGCGGCCGATGTTAGCGCCATTGGAGAACAGCCCGAACAGGCAGCCTGACTGGCGCACGATGCTTTCGGTTGCGCAGAAGGTCGGCAGCTTGTTCTGGAGCGCGGCGGTGGTGACGGCATCCCGGTGCGTGAAGGCCAGGAAGGTGATGGGGCCGACATAGAGGAAGTCGACCTTGCGTTCGGCCAGGGTCTGGATCTGCGGGGCGATCTGCGTAGGGTCGGGTCCGCCCTGGGGCAGCAGGGGCAGGCTGGCCTCGACCACCTCGAAATTCTGCGTGCGCGCCAGCTCCTTGAGCCGGTCGCGGATCAGGCCGGAGTTGGGCTCGGCCGGGTTGTGCAGGTAGCCCAGGCGCGTGAAAGGGCGGTAGGCACGGATGGCGTTGAGTTGCACCGGCAGCGGTGCCACGTGGCTCACGCCCGTGACGTTGCGGCCGTGGCCCTCCAGCGTGCGCAGCAGACCGGCGCCCACCGGGTCGGTCACTTCGGTGAAGACGATGGGCAGGTCGCGAATCGCATCGTCCTTGCCTGCCTGGTCATCCCGGCCCGCCAGGGCGAGGGTGGTGGGTGTGCCCCAGGCATAGATCAGGTCCGGGCGTGCCGCGCGCACCTTGGCGCGCAGCTCGGGAATGTCCTCACTGCGGCCCGAGAAGCGGATGCTCACGTACTGCACGGGCACGTCCTGGCGCTGCAGGTAGCCGGTGAAGCCCGCCTCGATGTTCTGGTCGTCGCGCGGTAGCACCATGGCGATGGTGAAGCGCTTGGTGGCGGCCGCCACGCCAGAGGCCGCCGCGTTGGCGGCGCTCTGGGCCATGGCAGCCGAGCTGCCCAGCAGGGCGCAGGCGGCCCCGGCGGCGATGAGGATGCGGCGCAGGTTCATCGTAATTCTCCAGAGGGTCATCAGGCCGCCGCAGCGGCCTGGGTGCGGGGGTTGCGCAGGCCGGCGGCCAGGCTCAAGGTCGACACCGACAGCAGCAGGCCCACGGCCACCACTGCGCCGGCATAGCCGAAGGCGGTCACGGCGACCGCCGTGACAAAGGGCGCAACGATGCTGCCGCCACGCTCGATCAGCCGGAACGCGGCCAGCGCCTGCTCGGGTGTGGCGCTCGCGCGGCTCGCATCCACGCCCTCGAAGGCCTCGGTCGTCAGCGCGATCTGCGGTGACGACTGCATCGCCTGGCCAAAGCCCAGCAGGGCGCAGCAGGCGGCCATGCCCCAGACGCCGCCCAGGGCCGGCAGCGACAGGCAGGCCAGCACGCTGAGCACGCCGCCCGCCACGATGAAGGGCTTGCGCTGCCCGAGCAGGTCCGACCAGTGCGCCGCCAGCGAGGCGGTGAGCGCAAAGCACAGGAAGTACAGCAGCAGCACCCGGCCCGCGACCGCAGGCGGCTGCTGCAGCTCGTTCATGTACAGGGGCACCACCACCGAGAGAATGGTCACGGCCACCAGGCGGCCCGGCAGGGCCGCACCCAGGATCACCCAGATGGCGCGTGGCTCGCGCAGCACCGCCATGTAGCCGCGCCAGCCGCCGGAGGTGGCCAGGCCGCGCTGGGCTGCGGCGCTGCCCTCGGGCACCGGCAGCGACAGGCGCAGGGCGGCCAGCAGGGCGCCGACCATGCACAGCGCGCAGGCCAGGAAACCGATGCCGTCGCCAGCGCGGGCGGCGATCATGCCGCCGAAGGGCGGGCCGACGATGCCTGCCGCCACAATGGCCGCAGCCACTTCGGCCAGACCTCGCGCGCGCTGTTGCGGCGGCGTGATGCGCACGATGGCCGTCTGCACCAGGATCAGCGCCAGGCCGTAGGCCGCACCACCCAGGGCGCGCAGGCCGATCAGGGTCCACGCGTCGGTCGCCCAGGCGGTGGCGGTCAGCGCGAGGGTGCCGACCAGGGCCGCCAGCATCAGGCTCCAGCGCAGGTCGAAGCGCCGCGCCAGTGCCGGGCCGGCGGGCTGGGCCAGGGCCAGCGTGGCCATGAAGGCGGCAACGGGCAATCCGGCCACCATGGTGGGCGACAGGGCGGCATCAATGGGCCGCACCTCGCTGGCGAACACGGTAAAGAAGGGGCGCAGCAGCTCTTCGGACAGGGCCACCAGGAACACGGTCAGGCGCAGCAAGGTGAGCTGGGCGCCGACCTGGGGCGTTTCGGCCGTGGCGCTGCCACTGCGCGCAGCGCGAATCAGCTGTGCCCGGCATTCGGCGGCGTCGCGCTCATGGGCCTGGGCGCTTTCCTGGTCGATGGTGTGGTTTTTTTGCCAGCGCCGCTGCAGCCCTTGCCACAACCGGGCCTGCACATAGGCGGCCAGCGGGAACAGCAGCGAGCGGCGCCACAGGCCGCGCGCGAGTTCGCGCACCAGCACGGCGGCGATCACCAGGGCCAGCACCAGGTCGATCAACATGCCCGCGAGCTGGCGGTCCACGAAGTCGGCCGGGTAGCCGACGACCACAGCGCCATCGCCGGCCGTGAGCTTGCGCCGCGGGAAGTCGGACGCATCTTCGCGTGCCTGCGCAGGCGCGTCGCCGCTCCAGGTGGCATTTTGCGCCGGGCCGCTGGGGGGCTGCAGTGCCAGGTAGTTCAGCTCGGGCGCTTCGACAAGCTGCTGCCGAAACAGTTCGTCCACCCCATTCATCGCGCTCCAGGGCACGCCGAGCGACAGCGCGCGCGCGACCTGGCCCGACAGCGCGCGGCCCACAGCGTCGGCGTTTTCCTGGATCTGCGCCGTGACGGCAGGACGTGCTGCCTCGCGCGCGATCCACAGCATCGCGGCGGGCGCCACCACCGCGCTGAAGACCACGGCCAGCCAGAGTTGTTTGGCGGAGCCCTGGATGGCCCGTGCGCCGACGCCACTGCCGATGCCGCGCATGGAGGTGATGACGCGGCTGCTCCAGCGCAGCAGCAGCCACCAGGTGATCAACAGGGCCAGCAGCATCAGCGGCAGGGCGCGCAGCACCATGTCCAGCGCGACGCCCCGCGCCTGGGCGCGCACCTCGGCCAGGTCGAGCGCCCCCCACAGGGTGGCCGCTGGGACGCCGGTGGAATCGAAAATGGCCGCGCCAACCCACGCATAGCGGCCCGTGTTGCGTACCGCCGGGGCATGGCCCGGCCCGGCGTCGATCACCGCCTGCCTCCAGCGCGGCGCGATGGTGGCATGCAGCTCAGGGTCGCCCGAGCGCAAAACGGCCTCGCCCCTATCGGTGTCGATGAACACCCCGCGCAGCGGGCTGCCCGCTGCGCCCAGGCGCGCGACCCGCTCGGACAGCACGGTCTGGTCGGCCACGGAAACGCCGAAGCGCAGCCCGGACTCGGTCTCGTCGGCCACCTGGCGCAGCAGGCGCACGGTACGGTCCTGCGTGAGCTGGGTCAGCAACTGCTCGGTCCGCCAGGCGATCAGCACCAGGGACAGGCCAAACAGCACCAGCGCAAAGATCGCAGCGAATACCAGGGATTCGCGCCGCAGGCGTCGCTGCAGTGCGGCCACATCGATTTCGGTGCCGGGCGTGGGGTTGGTCGTGTCGGTCATGGAAGTGCTTCCTTGGTATGCCGGTTTCGTCGAATGTCATGGAGCTGTTCTATAGTCGGGGCGTCGTTACGAACCCTTTCAACCCTTTCGACCCGTTGCGCGCTGTTTGCGCCACCCCGTCCACCGTGCTCAGCTCCCTGTCCCCCATACCGCGCGTCCTGCTGCCTGAAGTGGGACTGGGCCAACTGCCCCAGGCGCACACCCGCTTGTTGGAGTCGCAAGATTTCGAGGCGTGGGTGGCCTTGCGCAACACCGTGCTGGCCACGCTGCCCGACCCTGACCTCTATGTGCGCGAGGACCACGAGGAGAACTTCTTCCAGGCCCACCTGTCTCCGAGCGGCGAAGTCATCGGGGTGTTTGTGGACGACGCCCTGATCGCCTACGCCATGATCGAACTGCCGGGCGAACAGGAGGCCCATAACCTGGGCCACGTGATCGGCCTGGAGCCGGCACAGCAGGGCATGGTGGCGCATCTGTCGAGCTGCATGGTGCTGCCGCAGTGGCGTGGTCGCCAGTTGCAGCGCACGCTGCTGTCGGCGCGCCTGGGCCTGGCACAGGCCTGCGGACGTCCCTTGTGCATGGCCCTGGTCTCCCTGCTCAACCACCGCAGCCGCCACAACATGCTGCGCCAGGGCCTGCGTGTCGTCTGGACCGGCATGATCGACGGCCTGCACCGCCACGTGGCCATGATCGATCTTGAGCAGGGCATGGACTTTGCGGCCGAGGGGGAGTTGCTGCTGCCCAGCCTGGACTACGAGGCCCTGCGCGCGGCGGCGCTGGCCGGCTACGCCTGCGTGGGCGAGGTGCGCACACCCGACGGTGCGGTGTCGTTGCGCTACGCGCGCCATCTCGGTCACAACCGCCGCCCCCGGTAGGTCATTGCCACCACCGTGATGTCGTCGGCTTGCGCGGCGCCGTTCTCGAAGCCGCGCACGGCACTCACGAGCTGCTCGGGAATGCGCGCCGTGACCACCTCTCGGGGGTCGCTGACAATGGCTTTCATGGCCGCAAGCAGGGCGGCGTCCCCAAAAAGCGCATTGTCCGCATTGGTCGCTTCGGTCACGCCGTCGGTATAGAGCACGACGGTTTCGCCGGGGGCCAGCGTGACCTCGCCCTCGGTGTATTCCTGCTCTTCCATCACGGCCAGCGCCATGTTCCTGCCGCGCGGGAACAGCGCGGCGCTGGTGCCGGTCAGGCGCACCGGCGGGTTGTGGCCCGCATTCACGTAAACCAGCCGCCCGGTAGGCAAGTGCAGCACGCCGTAGAACACGGTGACGAACATCATCTGGTCGTTCTCGGCGCACAGCTGGTCGTTGAGGGCCCGGATGGTGGCACCGGGTTCGCGCAGGAACAGTGCGTTGCTCTTGAGCAGGGTGCGCGAGATCGCCATGAAGAATGCGGCCGGCACGCCCTTGCCCGATACGTCGGCCACGACCACGGCCAGGTGCTCGTCGTCGATCGGGAAATAGTCGTAGAAGTCGCCCCCTACTTCCTTGGCCGGGATCATGGTGGCCGCGATGTCGACCTCCCCCACGTCGGGCGCCGAGCGCGGCAGGATGGACAGCTGCATCTGGCGGGCGATCTCCAGCTCCTGTTGCAGGCTGGCCAGGGTGGCCTGGGTCACCACCGCCGCCTGCAGCTCGCGCAGCAGCTTGAGCAGGCGGCTTTGCTGGTTGGTGACCAGCCCGGACATGCGGCCCAGGATCCCCGCGAGTTCGGCCAAATGGTTGGTCGGCGCGGCGCTGGCGTCGGCCGGGGCGTGGCTGACCGGCGTTTCGGCGCTCGAACCGAGCGCCGCGAGGATCTCCTCGCGCGAGGCCAGGTCCAGGCTGTCGGCCAGGGTGCGCAGTTGGTCGCGGATCAGGCGTTCCTGTTGCTGGCGGGTGCGGATGCGCTCCTGACGCAGGGTTTCGAGGTTCAGCAGTTCCGAGCGGATGGCCACCACGCCGCGCGCGATCTCTCCGGACTCGTCCTCGGCGTCTTCCTCGCCCTGGTCCAGCGAGGCATCGGTGGCGCCGCGCGCCAGCGCGTTGAGCACGCCGACCGAGCGCGCCAGCGGCTCCATCGCGTGGCGCAGGTAGACCACGAGGCCTGCCGCCAGCATCGCGGCGAAGGCCAGCGCCGCCGCCAGCGCGGTGCGCGAGAACAGCTGGTCGGCGTAGTGCCTGTCGCTCACGTCCTGCATCCAGACCAGCGCGCCAACGATGCGCGCATCGGGGTTGCGCACGGGCTGGCTGACGATGCGCAGGGCGCGTGGTTCACGGTTGTGGTCTTCCAGCTGCACGGTGACGGCCTGGTTGGAGCGCACGGGGATCGGCGTTTCGGTGGCAGCCAGCACGCCCGCGCGGGTGCCCACGGATTCGGCGCCGCGCATGTTGGCCAGGAAGATGTCACCTCCCAGGTAGGTGGCCAGCTCGGGCAGCTTGGGGGCGACGTCCTGGCCTACGGCCAGCGCGCCGCCGTCGAAGCCGCGCACCACCACCCACTGGTACTGGCGCACCGCCACCTGGCTGAGCCCGCGCACGGCGCCGCTCTGGCCACTGGCCGTGGCCACCCAACGGACTTCGGCCATCGGCTGCGGATCGATCCCGGGCTCGGTGGTGGCCACCAGCGTGCCCTGGCGGTCGAAGACATCGATGCGCAAGCCCGGTGCGCGCCGAGTCGCGGCCGCCAGCAGCGCGTCGATGCGGGCCCCGGCACCGTGCGCTGCAAGGTCGCGGATAGCCGCATCCTCCAGCAGCTGCTGGGCCAGCACGTCCTGGCGGTCAAGGTTTTCGTTCTGCAGCTTGTCCCAGGCGATGCGCTGGTTCTGCAGCAGCACTTCGTCGTAACGCTGCGACCAGCGCTGGTCGCTGAGCCAGCCCATCGTGGCGAAGGCTGCGACCAACAGGGCCATGGCGGCCAGCAGGATGGCGATCAGCCGGTGCTTAAGGTGCATGGTGCCCCCCGGCGCGGACCGCACTCGCAGCGGCGCGCTGAGCGTGCCTGCTGCAAACCAGCAGCAGCAACGCGGCCGCTAGCAAGGGCCAGCCGCCGTGCAGGTGGGCGCCCAGAGCGCCACTGGCAACCACGGCGCCGAGGCCCATCGCGGCCCATTGGGCCGCCGACAGCTCGGGCAGCCGGCCCTGGCCCTCGGCTGTGCGCGCCAGCCGGCCCAGCGCGACGCCGGTCAGCAGGGCGGCCAGCACCAGCGCCGCATCCTGCAGATACCAGCCCGTGGGCAGCCAACCCGAGGCGATGGCCAAGGCCAGCAGGGTGGCTACGGCGGCTACGGCGGTCAGGATGCTCGGGGACGGCATGCGCCCGCGCAGGAACAGCCCGGCCGCCACGCCCAGCCCCAGCAGGGGTGCCCAAATGGGGGGCTGCCCCAGCGCATGTGCGGCCAGCGCCAGGCCCAGCAGCAAGCCGGCGGCACCGGACTGGCCCAATGCCCTGGTGCGGTCGGCCGCGGGCCGGGCCGCTGCGCGCAGGGCGTTGCCGTGCACCCCCGTGCGGCTGCGCCAGGGGCTGCGCGGTCCGTTCCAGCGCACCACAAAAAAGCCCGCGCACACGGCGGGCAGCAGCAGCGCATAGGCTCCCTGCAGCATGCCCAAGGCGTCCAGCGCCAGGCTGCCCAGCGCCGGGCCCAGCCAGACGGCAGCGACGGTCCAGGCGCTCCAGGTCGCGGCGCGCCAGCGGGGTCGGGCGTGCGCGTATTCGGGCCGGGTGCGTGGCACGTGTTCGACGGCCTGGCAGGCGGCCAGCACGGCGCCCACCACCAGGCCATGCCAGGCACCCGCCGCCATGGCGAAGGTCCAGGGCAGGCTCGCTGGCAGGCCGCTGGCGCAGGCCATGGCTGTGGCCAACAGGGCGATGCAGGCGGGCAGCACCACGGTGGGCGCTGGCCAGCGGCGCCAGCGTGTCACGGACCAGGCCGCCGTGCCCGCCACGAAGAAGGCGGCCAGGCTGGCGGCAGTGGCCGGTGCCAGGCCCTGCCACTGCCAGGGTGTTTCGCCTTGCAGGTGCAGGCTGCGCAGCCACAGGGTCTGCAGCGCCAGCGCGCTCAAGGCCACGAGCAGGGCGATCCAGAACGCCTGCGCTTCTGCTGCGACCACCCGCACCTGGGCAATACCGTGTTCGGCGAAGCGGTCATGGGCCTCGGCCTTGGCCAGCAACTGGTCCAGGCGTTCGCGCCGCGCGTGCTGGGGTTCGGTCTGGCGCAGCGAGGCGATGAGGCGGCGCACGCGCACCAGCCCTTCGTGCACCTCGCGCACCGCATGGCCCAATTGCTGCACCCGCAGGTCGAACCCGCGCCGTTGCGGCAGCACCACGGTGTTGTCGTAGTGACCCTGGGCGATGGCGCGGCGCGCGCGCCAGGCGGCATGGTTGCGCAGCTCGATGCCCTGGGCCTGCGAAAAGCGCGCGGCCAGATAGGCCAGCAGTGCCAGCACCCCGATGGCAGGCAGCAGCAGGGCGGCCGTGGCACGGGCGAAGGCGGCGGCACCGCTGTCGCGCAAAGCCAGGCGCAGGGTGGCCACGGAAGCGCCACGGACCTGCACAGGCGCCTCGGCCGTGGCACCTGCCGCGGCTGCGTCGCGCGTGACCTCCCAGAGCACCTTGCCGTCGGGCAGCACCAGTGCCACGGCATGGATGTCGGGCTGCGACGCCATGCGCTGCTGGAACAGCGCCTCTACGCCCACCAGGCCGCGCAGCGGGATGCCGGATTCGACGGCGTGGCTGATGCGCACGCTCAGCGACTGGGCCATCAGCTGCGAACGCGTTCGGTCGCTTGCGGCCCGCAGGTCGCGCAACTGGTCATAGGTGTAGATGGACAGGACGCAGGCAGCCAGCAGCAGCAGCACCAAGGCCGCGATGCCCAGGCGGGTCGCGGGGTCGAAAGCGCGGCGCGCGGTCATTCGGAGCGCTCGCTTTCGTCCAGGCGCACCAGGCATTCGTCCATGCGCTGGCGAACCTGGGCACTGCGCCCCAGTGCCCGCGTCTGCGAGCGCTGGCATTCGATGCGCAACCGGGCCGACTGCGGTTGCAGGGCCCAGAGCGTGGCCAGCCAGCCCAGCAGGCCGGCGATGGCCAGCACCAGCACCGCCATGGCGCCCAGCGTGAGGGTTTGTCCATCAGGCTGCCACACCGCGAGCCGAAAGCGCACGGGCTGGGTCGCATACGTGGCGCTGATGTGGCCCACGACCTCGCCGAAGGCGTTGTGCAGGGGAAGGCCCATGATGGCCTCTCCCGGGAGCGCTGCGCTCCAGATGCGGTCCTGGCGCGCGCCGGCCTCGGCCGCGCGTGCCGCACGGGGCTGCAGCGCCTCACCGATGGCACCCTGGTCCGTGCTGAAGAGGGCAATGCCCGCGCGGTCTACCACGTCGATGGCGTAAAGCTGGGTGTCGCTGGCCAAGGCACGCTCCAGCCGGGGCTGGATGCCGCGGTGGTCGGGCAGGTCAAAGCCCAGCCCCAGGTCGCCCTCAATGGCCTCCTGCAGTTCCACCAGCGTCAGCGACAGGCGCGAGCGCTCTATCTGCGCTTCTTCTTGCGCGCGCAAGTCCAGCAGCAGGCTGGTGATCAGTGCGATGCCGGCCAGCACGATGAGCAGCCACAGCCCGGCGAGTTCCCACAGCGCGGCGAGTGTGGGCCTTGCCGCGACGGCGGTGCTGGCGACCTGGGGTGCTGAGGGCGATGAAAGCGTTGGCATGGTCTGGCTCATGCCACAATGCTTCGGCGACCCACCGGACTGCGGCGCAGACCGCGCCCGCAGGAGCAGCCCAAGGTTTCAGCGCGCAGACATCTATGAATCCACCGCTCGAATGGCAGCAGACCCTGCACGGCACCGTTGCCGAGCTTCCCTTTTTCTTTGAGCGGCTGGAGGCCTGGGCGGATGACAACGGGGTGCCGATGCCCCTGGCTTCGTCCTTCGGACTGATGCTCGACGAATTGCTGACCAACGTGGCCATGCATGGCTATGCGGGGCAGGGCGGCCTGGTGGAGGTGCATGTGCGCTTTGATGCGCCGACCCGGCTGCAGGCCGTGTTGCGCGACCATGGGCGGGCATTCGATCCCACCACCTTGGCGGCGCCCGACGTGGGGGCCTCGCTCGATGATCGGGACATAGGTGGCCTGGGCGTGCATTTCGTGCAGAGGTTGGCAGATCGTTTCGAGTATCGGCGCGACGGGGAAGTCAACGAAGTCACGGTATCGCGTTGCCTGCCGGCCGCTGGGGCGGCGCAGTCACGGTAGGGCCTGCTGACAGGCCCTAGATTGTTAACAAGTGTACGAGCGTATCATCGCGTCCGTCGCGGGGCTGTCGTTTGTGCGCCTCGCTTTGCGCTTTTTGTAACACCCAAACATGCCGTTGTTGCTGTGATTTTTTGCGCTGGCACGCGCCTGCAGCAGCCACGCACATGCTGCCTGCCGCCACGAGGAGAACACCCTGTGACCCCTGCCGAGACCGACGACGCCTTCCTGCAACGCCTGTGCGACATCATGCAGCGCATCGCCCAGCAGGGGGACCTGCGCGCCATCGGGCCGCTCATGGACATGACCGGCGAGCGCCCCGAGGGAAGCGTTCAGGCCCGACTGACCGAGGCCTTCGCCCATATGGTGGTCAAGCTGGAGGCGCGCGAGTTCGAACTTGAATGCCGCATCTCCGACCTGGACGAGACCCGCCGCGAGTTGGAGGCCGCCAATCTGGACCCGCTGACCGGCCTGCCCAACCGCATGATTGCGCGCGACCGGCTGCGCCAGGCGCTGACCGATGCCAACACGCGCCAGGGGCTGCTCACGGTGCTGTTCCTTGACCTGGACAAGTTCAAGCATGTCAACGACACCATGGGCCATGCAGCGGGCGACGAACTGCTGTGCCTGGTGACGCAGCGCCTGCGCGGCTGCCTGCGCGAAGGCGACACCCTGGCACGCCTGGGCGGCGACGAGTTCCTGTGCGTCTTGCCCGGCGCCAGCGCCGAAGACGCACAGAGCGTGGCAAACCGCATGGTGGCGGCGCTGACCGACCGCTTTCAGCTCGCCGTCGGCGGCGCGGACATCGGCACCAGCATCGGCCTGTCGCATTTCCCTGACCACGGGCGAGGCGTGGATGAGCTGATCGCCCACGCCGACGCCGGCCTGTACGAGGCCAAGCGCAACGGCCGCAACCGCTGGTGCTACGCGCCGACCGAAGCCGCAGCGGACTGACCGCCCCGCACCGCCGGGCTCAGTACGGCGGCGCGATCTCGCAGGACATGCCCAGGCTGCGCATCAGCTTGATCCATTCGTAGGGCGTGAGATGGGGCTTCACGCTGTGGAGCACGCCGGTGAACACAGGTGCCGGGGCGTGGGCGCGCATGTCGGCCAGCAGGGCCGTGCGCTCGGGCGGCGACATGAAGGGCACCAGCCAGCGCAGGATGGCCATCATCTCCTCGGGCGGGATGGAGGCGACCAGGGCGTTGTGCACCTCCACCAGTTCCGCGTCGCTGTAGTGCGCCCAGAGCACGCTGTTGTGGGTGGTTTCCTCGGCATGCATGTGCTCGAAGTTGTGGGCGATGAACAGCGCCAGCTGGCGGTACAGCGCCTGGGTGGCCACGGGCCGCGCGGCAGGCGCACAGCCCAGCAGCTGCGTGATGCCAGCAGCCAATGCGGCGATGGCGGCCTCGTGCTCAACATGCTCGCTTTCGAGCACGCGGGCCGCGCCCGGTGCACGGGCTTCGATGGCCGTGTGCACGAATGTGTTTTCGTGCTGCAGGTGCGAGCGGCACAGGTCCAGCAGGTCCATCACACGTTCGCAGTGGCTGGCGAATTCCTCCTCATCGGTCACGTCCATGCGGCCCAGGGCCAGCAGGGTGTGGGCCATCACGGCGCGCAGGGCCTTGTGGATGCCGGCATACATGTCCATGCGCGGCGCGCCGGGTTGTGCCGAAGGGTCGGTATGGGCCGAGATCAGGGCCGAGATTTCGCGGGGGTCGATGTTCATCGCTTTGCTCTTCTTTTATGCTGCCCTTGCGGGGCGTTGCCACACCGCCTGCAGGAGAGTTCTGGCGGTGTCCGGCCGGATGCACCATGCATCCGCAGCCGATGAAAGAAGTCTAGGAAAGCACTGCGATTTCGCCTGTGAAGAATTTCCGCTTTCAGCGCCCTGCGCCAATCCAGGGCGTGACATCCATCACGCCGCAGCGCGCAGCATGTCCACGGCCTTCTCGGCGATCATCACCGTGGGCGCGTTGGTGTTGCCGCTCACGATGCGCGGCATGATGGAGGCGTCCACCACGCGCAGGCCCTGCAGTCCGTGCACGCGCAGCTGCGCATCCACCACATCGAGCGGCCCTGGCCCCATGCGGCAGGTGCCCACCGGGTGGTAGATGGTGTCGGCGTACTGGCGGATGAACTGCTCGATCTGCGCGGGGGTCTGCGCACCGGCCGATGCCGGCAGCTCGCGCGCGCCGAAGCGTGCCAGCGCCGGCTGCGCCAGGATGTCGCGCAGGCGCTGAAAGCCGCGCACCATGCGCTGCATGTCGTCCGCGTCCTCCAGGAAGCGCGGGTCCACCAGCGGCAGGGCCACCGGGTCCTTGGTCGCCAGCGCCACCGTGCCCCGGCTGCGCGGTTGCAGCAGGCACACGTGGGCTGAATAGCCATGGCCCAGCACCGTCTTGCGGCCATGGTCCACCAGCTTGCCGATCACGAAGTGCAGTTGCAGGTCGGGGGCGGCCTCGGCAGGGTCGCTTTTGACGAAGCCGCCGGCCTCGGCGAAGTTGGTGGTCAGCATGCCGGTGCGGCTGCGGCGCCATTCGAGCACGCCGAGCAACTGGCTCCACATGCCCGCAGGTGAAATGCCGAACAGGTCCTTGAGCTCTGGCGCATTGAACACCTGCACCACGTCAGGATGGTCATGCAGGTGCTGGCCCACGCCCGGCAGGTCGTGCAGCACCGGGATGCCATGGCGCTGCAGGTGCGCGCCTGGCCCCACGCCCGAGAGCATGAGCAGTTGCGGCGAGAGCAGCGCGCCGGCGCTCAGCAGCACCTCGCGGCTGGCGCGCACCTCGTGCAACGCGCCGCCCTGGCGGTACTCCACACCCACGGCGCGCTTGCCCTCGAGCAGGATGCGCGTGGCGTGCGCGCCGGTAATCACCTGCAGGTTGCTGCGCGCCAGGTGGGGCGTGAGGTAGCCCTTGGCCGCGCTGTGGCGCTCGCCATTCCTGTGCGTCACCTGGTACATGCCCACGCCTTCCTGCGTGGCGCCGTTGAAGTCGGTGTTGTGCGGGTGGCCGGCCTGCACGCCGGCCTCGGTGAACAGGTGACTGAAGCGGTTGGGCGAGCGCAGGTCGGCCACGTTCAGGGGGCCACCCTGGCCGTGCCAGGCATCGGCGCCGCGCTCGTTGTGCTCTGCCTTGAGGAAGTAGGGCTTCACATCCTCCCAGCCCCAGCCGGGGTTGCCCTGGGCCGCCCAGTGGTCGTAGTCGGCATGCTGGCCGCGGACGTAGACCATGGCATTGATGGAACTCGATCCGCCCAGCACCTTGCCACGCGGCTGGTAACCCTGGCGGCCATTGAGCGCGGCCTGTGGGGTGGTGTTCTGGCCCCAGCCGTTGAGCTCGAACTTGGCCATCACCGCCAGGCCCGCCGGGCAATGGATGAGCACGCTCTTGTCGGCGGGGCCGGCTTCGAGCAGGCATACGCGCACGGCGGGGTCTTCGGTGAGCCGGCCGGCCAGCACGGAGCCGGCGGAGCCGCCCCCGATCACGATGTAGTCGAACAACATGTTTTTTGTCTCCAGGCCCTGCGCAAAGCCTTTGCCGCGCCGGGACCCGACAGACCATAACCGAACGGGCGTGCGATTCGGCTTACCATGCTGCCCGTCTGTTTCACTTTGAAGAGAGCTCTCTATATGACGATTCAAACGGTTGGCATCATCGGCGCGGGCACCATGGGCAACGGCATTGCACAGGCCTGCGCGGTCTCGGGCATCGACGTGGTGATGGTGGACATCTCCGATGCTGCAGTGCAAAAAGGCCTGGCCACCGTGGCCGGCAGCCTGGACCGCCTGATCAAGAAGGACAAGATCACGGCAGCCGACAAGGCTGCGGCGCTGGCGCGCATCAAGGTCTCCACCAGCTACGAGGACCTCAAGGCAGCGCAACTGGTGATCGAGGCCGCCACCGAGAACTACGAGCTCAAGCTCAAGATCTTGAAGCAGGTGGATGCGCTGGTGGCGCCCGAGGTGCTGATCGCGTCGAACACCTCGTCGATCTCCATCACCAAGCTGGCCGCCGCCACCTCGCGTGCGGACCGCTTCATCGGCATGCACTTCTTCAACCCGGTGCCCATGATGGCGCTGGTGGAGATCATCCGCGGCCTGCAGACCAGCGACGCCACGCACGACGCCGTGAAGGCGCTGGCCGAGGCCCTGGGCAAGAGCCCCATCACCGTGAAGAATGCCCCTGGCTTCGTGGTCAACCGCATCTTGGTGCCCATGATCAACGAAGCCTTCTTCGTGCTGGCCGAAGGCCTGGCCACACCCGAGGACATCGACGCCGGCATGAAGCTCGGCTGCAACCAGCCCATCGGCCCGCTGGCGCTGGCGGACATGATCGGCCTGGACGTGTGCCTGGCCGTGATGGACGTCTACCTCACCGAGTTCGGCGACAGCAAGTACCGCCCCTGCCCGCTGCTCAAGGAAATGGTGGCCGCCGGCCGCCTGGGCCGCAAGACCGGCCAGGGCGTCTACAGCTACTGACGCGCCACCGCCCGCTGTCCCCCCCGGGACGGAGCGCGGGTTCCATTGGGTTTTCAATCATGGGCAAGGAGACACCCGCGCCCATGACGACACCCATCACCCCGTCCACGCCCCCGGTCGAAGGCTGCATCGACACCCAGGTGCTCGGCCACGTGCTGCTGATCGGCATCAACCGGCCGGCCAAGCGCAATGGCTGGACACCGCCCATGTTCCGCCAGCTGGCCGAGGCCTATACCCGGCTGGACGACGACCCGGCACTGCGCGTGGGTGTGCTGCATGCCTTTGGCGACCACTTCACGGCGGGGCTGGACCTGCCGGCCGTGAGCGCCTACATGCAGCGCGGCGAAAAGGCCATTCCCGAAGGCATGGTGGAGCCCCACGACTACGGCCTGCCAGGCTACCGGCGCCGCACCAAGCCCATGGTGGTGGCGGTCAAGGGCATCTGCTTCACGGTGGGCATCGAGCTCATGCTGGGCGCCGACATCGTGGTTGCGGCGGATGACTGCCGCTTTGCGCAGATGGAGGTGCAGCGCGGCATCATGGCCACGGGCGGCGCCACGCTGCGCATGGCCGAGCGCGCCGGCACCGGCAATGCCCTGCTGCACCTGCTGACCGCCGACGAATTCGGCAGCGCCGAGGCGCTGCGCCTGAACTTCGTACAGAAAGTGGTGCCAGCAGCCCAGGTGCTTGACGAAGCCCTGGCCATCGCCCGGCGCATCGAGGCCCAGGCCCCGATGGCCGTGGTGGCCACCCGGCTCAACGTGCTCAAGGCCATCGAGCAGGGCCAGGCGGCCGCGGTGGCCGATTTCATCCCGGTGCAGAAGCAGTTGGCCAACAGCGAGGATGCGGCGGAGGGCGTGCGCGCCTTCGTCGAGAAGCGCCCTGCCCGCTTCTCGGGTCGCTGAAGGCCAATCCGGCAATGGGCCTGTCACGGATGGTTGCCACCATGGCCTTGCGCGCGCACCTGCGCCGTGCGTGAATAACAGCTTCAACTGAAACGGGCTGCACCCCGCGACAAGACCGACCCAGCAACAAAAGATTACACAATTCAATTGCGCGCAATTCAATTCCGCTGCACAATTCATCCCATGGCACGCAGCAACCCCTCCATCCACACCCCCAGCCCGGCCCTGCTGCGCCTGGACAACCAGGTGTGCTTCGCGCTGTATTCCGCCTCGCTGGCGATGACCAAGCTGTACAAGCCGCTGCTCGAAACCGTGGGCCTGACCTACCCCCAGTACCTGGTGATGCTGGTGCTGTGGGAGCAGGATGGCGTGACCGTCTCCGAACTGGGCGAGCGCCTGTTCCTCGACTCGGGCACGCTCACCCCGCTGCTCAAACGCCTGGAAACCTCGGGCCTGATCGCCCGCATCCGTGATGCCCAGGACGAGCGCCGCGTGCGCATCAGCCTCACGGCCCCGGGCCGGGCGCTGCGCGACAAGGCCGAGGCCATTCCGCCCTGCGTACTCGAAAGCAGCCAGTGCACCCTGCCCGAGCTGACCGCCCTGACCGGGCAGCTCAAGACCTTCCGCGATCGGATCCAGCCGCCGCGCTGACTTTTTTTCTTTCCCACCCCGTCCGCATTCAGGACATTCATCCACTGCAAAGGAAGACACCATGACGCAACTCGAAAAAGTCCTCTACACCGCCAAGGCCCACGTGACCGGTGGCCGTGACGGCGCCGCCAAGACCGACGATGGCCGGCTGGATGTCAAGCTGTCCTCGCCTGGCACGTCCGGCACCGGCACCAACCCCGAGCAGCTGTTCGCCTCGGGCTACGCAGCCTGCTTCATCGGCGCCATGAAGGCTGTCGGCGGCAAGATCGGCATCCCCGTGCCCCAGGACGTGTCCATCGACGCCGAAGTCGACCTGGGCCCGATCCCGAACGCCTATGGCATCGCTGCCCGCCTGAAAATCAGCCTGCCTGGCCTGGACCCCGCCACGGCCCAGAAGCTGGTGGACGCAGCCCACCAGGTCTGCCCTTACTCCAACGCCACGCGCGGCAACATCGACGTGACCATCACGCTGGTGTAATCGGTGGCCCGGCTGCTGATTCCCCGCATCGCGGTGGCCCTGGTGGCCATCGAGCATGTGTACATCCTGGTGCTGGAGATGTTCTTCTGGAACAAGCCGCTGGGGCTGAAGACCTTCAACCTGACCCAGGAGCTGGCCGACGCCACCGTGACGCTGGCCGCCAACCAGGGCCTGTACAACGGGTTTCTGGCGGCGGGCCTCATCTTCGGCCTCGCCACCAACAACCGGGTGTTCAAGATCTTCTTTCTGGCCTGCGTGATCGTGGCCGGGGTTTACGGCGGTGCCACCGCCGTGCCCAAGATCTTCTTCACCCAGGCCCTGCCCGCGCTGATCGCCCTGGCGCTGGTGCTGACACTGGACAAACCCAAGGCCCGCAACGCCTGAGACGCACCACCGCTACCAGGGCCGCGGCCCTGAACAAAGGCCCGCCGGCCTTGCTGGCGGGCCTTTTTCCATGGGGCGGTGCACCCGTGTGTCGCGCATGCGCCGACGCCTGCTTGAACGCATTGGCAGATTCGTTTAGCGTGCGGCCATGAGCACCACCACCCTCCTCGTGCGCCAGGATGCCCTGGCCCACACCGCCCTGCGCACCACCCAGGAAGTTCCTTTGGCCGATGGCCAGGTGCGCGTGCGCGTCGAGCGCTTTGCGCTCACGGCCAACAACATCACCTATGCCGCACTGGGCGGCATGCTCAATTACTGGCAGTTCTTTCCATCGGACGAGACGGGCTGGGGCATCGTGCCTGTGTGGGGCTTCGGCGACGTGGTCCAGTCCCTGCACCCTGGCGTGGCTGTGGGCGAGCGGCTCTACGGCTACTGGCCCATGTCCACCCACGCCGTGCTCACGCCCGCACGGCTGACCCCGGCAGGCTTTTACGACGGCGCAGCCCACCGTGCCAGCCTGCACGCGGTGTACAACCAGTACGTACGCACCCGCACCGATCCGTTTTACACGCCCGACTCCGAGGAGATCCAGGCACTGCTGCGCCCGCTGTTCATCACCTCCTGGCTGATCGACGACTTCATGGCCGACCAGCAGTTCTGCGGTGCCAAGCGCCTGCTGCTGTCCAGCGCATCGAGCAAGACGGCCTACGGCACTGCCTTCCAGCTCGCGCAGCGGGGCGGCCTGGAGGTGATTGGCCTGACCTCGCCCGGCAATGTGGCCTTCTGCGAAAGCCTGGGCTGCTACGACCGGGTGGTGGCCTACGACGCGCTGGAGCAGATCGAGGCTGCCACGCCCTGCATCTACATCGACTTTGCCGGCAGCGTGGCCGTGCGCGAGGCCATCCACCAGCGCTTTTCCGCGCTGGCCTACAGCTGCGCCGTGGGCGCCAGCCATGTGAACGACCTGGGCGGCGCCGGCCAGTTGCCCGGCCCGCGCCCGACCATGTTCTTTGCCCCCGCACAGATCAAGAAGCGCCGCGACGACTGGGGCGCGCAGGTGCTCAACGAGCGGCTCGTGGCTGCCTGGCAGGCCTTTGCCGCAGCCGTGCAGGCGCCGCCCACCCCCTGGCTGCAGGTGCAGCAGCACCAGGGCCCCGATGCCGCACAGGCGCTGTTTGCCACCGTTCTGGCGGGCGGGGGCGCCCCCCGCAGCGGCCACATGGCCAGCCTTCAGCCCTCCTGATCGGCGGGGGCTCCAGCGCGGGGGACAATGGGGCATGAACCGACTGCCCCCGACCGACCCCACCGCCGCCCCCAGCGCCTCTGACCTGCACCCCTACGCGCGCCTGACGCCGGACCAGGTGCTCGACGCACTGGCCAGCGTGGGCCTGTACGGAGACGGCCGGCTCATGGCCCTGTCGTCCTATGAGAACCGTGTCTACCAGGTTTCGCTCGAAGACGGCCAGCGCGTGGTGGCCAAGTTCTACCGCCCCAGTCGCTGGACGGACGCCCAGATCCTCGAAGAGCATGCCTTTGCCGCCGAACTGATGGCGGCCGAGGTGCCGGCCGTGGGCCCGATGGCACTGAACGGCAGCACCCTGCACACCCACGGCGGCTTTGCCTTTTCCGTGAGCCCCTGGCGCGGCGGGCGCGGGCCCGAGCTCGACGACTTCGAGGTGCTCGAGTGGATCGGCCGCTTTCTGGCCCGCATCCACACCGTGGGCTCGGCCCGGCCCTTCACGCACCGCCCTGCGCTGGACCTGCAGGGCTTTGGCACGGCATCGCGCGACTGGCTGCTGGGCCACGACATGATTCCGCTGGACATGCAATCGGCCTGGCGCGAGCAGTGCGAGAAGGCGCTTGCGCTGGTGGCGGCCAGCAGCCTGCAGAATGCCAAGGCCATCCGCCTGCATGGTGACTGCCACCCCGGCAACATCCTCTGGACGCCGACCGACCTGCCCCGCGGCGGTCCGCACTTCGTGGACCTGGACGACGCGCGCATGGGCCCGGCCGTGCAGGATCTTTGGATGCTGCTGTCCGGCGACCGGCGCCAGCGCACGCAGCAGCTCAGTGCCCTGATCGAAGGCTACGAGCAGTTCCGCAGCTTCGACCGGCGCGAGCTGGCCCTGGTCGAGCCGCTGCGCACACTGCGCCTGATCCACTACAGCGCCTGGCTGGCGCGTCGCTGGGAGGACCCGATCTTCCCGGCCACCTTCCCCTGGTTCGGCAGCAGCGACTACTGGCGCGGCCAGGTGGACATGCTGATCGAGCAATGCGAAGCCATGGGCGAGGAGCCGCTGAGCGCCTGAAGAAGGCGCATCGCGCAGGGCGATGCAGGGCCAGATCCGTGCCCAAGCGCTGGGAATGCAGCCAGTCTTGCGACCGGGGAAAGGACCATTGGCGCTTGGGGCCCGAGCGGGCCTCGTATATGCTTGAAGCCATCTTTGCTATTGCACACTGGCCAGTCCCATGAAAGACCTGTTCCGCAACCTTCTCTCGATCCGCCAGCAACGCAAGCCGGCACCCGTGGGCAGCGTGCCTGCAGTGGGGATCGCCATCATCCGTGGCGACGTCAAGATGACGGTCACCGAGCCCATCTCGCGCGACCTGTGGAGCTGGATGGTGCTGTCGGGCTGGCGCAATGTGCCGGTCAAGAACGACCGCCGCCAGTACACCGAGCTGCCCGACGGTTTGCTCAAGCAGTTGATCGATGCGGCACCGACCGAGCGCGACGCCGTCCATGCCCGCATCATGGCCAAAGCAAAGGAAGAGTGACGGCGACGCCACTCTCCAAGGCGCCCCGGACGCCTGTCGGTGCAGCCGCCCGGGGCAGCTGCACGCGCAGGCATCACACCAGCAAGGCGTTCACGCGCTTGACGTAGGCCGCTGGGTCGGCAGGCAGGCCGCCCTCGGCCAGCAGGGCCTGGTCGAACAGGATGTGCGCCAGGTCATGGAAATGCACGCTGCCTTCGAGCTTCTTGACCAGGGCATGCTCGGCATTCACCTCCAGCACGGGCTTGGACTCGGGTGCCTGCTGGCCGGCCTGCTTGAGCATGCGCGCCAGCTGGGTGCTCATGCCGTCGTCCTGGACCACCAGGCAGGCCGGTGAGTCGACCAGGCGCGTGGTCACGCGCACGTCCTCGGCCTTGTCCTTCAGGGCCTCCTTGAGCTTGGCCAGCAGGGGCTTGAAGGCCTCGGCGGCCTCTTCGGCGGCCTTCTTCTCGGCCTCGTCCTGCAGCGAACCCAGGTCCACCGCGCCCTTGGCCACGCTTTGCAGCGGGGTGCCATCGAACTCGTTGAGGTAGTTCAGCGCCCACTCGTCCACGCGGTCGGTCATCAGCAGCACTTCGATGCCCTTCTTCTTGAAGACTTCGAGCTGCGGGCTGTTCTTGGCTGCGGCCAGGGTGTCGGCGGTGATGTAGTAGATGGCCTCCTGGCCGTCCTTCATGCGTGCCTTGTAGTCGGCGAAGCTGACCGTGGCGGTGTCGCTGGTGGTGCTGGCAAAGCGCAGCAGCTTGGCCAGGCGCTCGCGGTTGCCAAAATCCTCGCCCAGGCCTTCCTTGAGCACCGAGCCGAATTCGGCGTAGAACGCGCTGTACTTGCCTTCCTTGGCCTGGTCGTCGGCATCGACCACGTCGGTCACACCGTCGGCACCGGCGGCGGCGGCTTCATGCTTGTCGTGCTTGGCCAGGTCTTCGAGCATGGACAGCACGCGCTTGGTCGAGCCTTCGCGGATGGCGCGCACGTCGCGGCTTTCCTGCAGCAGCTCGCGGCTCACGTTCAGGGGCAGGTCGGCCGAGTCGATCACGCCCTTGACGAAGCGCAGGTAGGTGGGCATCAGCGCCTCGGCGTCGTCCATGATGAACACGCGCTTGACGTAGAGCTTCACGCCGGCCTTCTTGTCGCGGTTCCACAGGTCGAACGGCGCCTTGGCGGGGATGTACAGCAGTTGCGTGTACTCGGTGTTGCCTTCCACGCGGTTGTGCGCCCAGGTCAGCGGGGCCTCGTGGTCGTGGCTGATGGCCTTGTAGAACTCCTGGTACTGCTCTTCGCTGATGTCCTTCTTGGGGCGGGTCCAAAGGGCACTGGCCTTGTTGATGGTTTCCCACTCGCCGGTCTTGGCCATGCCGCCGGGCTGGCGCCCGCCGCTCTCGTCTGCGGGGTTGATCAGCTCGCCGTCCTTCCACTCTTCCTTTTCCATCAGGATGGGCAGGCTGATGTGGTCCGAATATTTGGCGATGACGGACTTGAGCTTCCAGGCGTTGAGGTATTCCTCGGCATCGTCGCGCAGGTGCAGGATGATGCTGGTGCCGCGCTCGGCACGGGTGATGGCCTCCACCTCGAAGTCCCCGGTGCCGCCACTGGTCCAGCGCACGCCTTCTTCGGCGGGCACGCCGGCGCGGCGCGACTCCACGGTGATCTTGTCGGCCACGATAAAGCCGGAGTAAAAGCCCACGCCGAACTGGCCGATGAGCTGCGCATCGGCCTTCTGGTCGCCCGAGAGCTTGCCCATGAAGTCCTTGGTGCCGCTCTTGGCGATGGTGCCCAGGTGGTCGATGGCTTCCTGCGCCGTCATGCCGATGCCGTTGTCGGTGATGGTCAGCGTCTTGGCGGCCTGGTCGAAGGACACCCGCACTTCGAGGTTGGGCGCGTCTTCGTACAAGGCATTGTTGTTCAGGGCCTCGAAGCGCAGCTTGTCGCAGGCGTCCGAGGCGTTGGAGATCAGCTCGCGCAGGAAGATTTCCTGGTTGGAGTACAGCGAGTGGGTGACCAGGTGCAGAAGCTGGGCCACTTCGGCCTGGAACGACAGGGTTTGTTTGTTGCTCATGGTGTCTTGGAGTTGCTTTCGAACGGTCTCGGGGAGCGCCGTCGGCACGCCAGAGGCCAGCGTGCAAAGGACGTTCGCGGGTGCTCAGCTCGGGGCGTATCCGCCGATTTCAAGGCTGGCGCTGCGCGGATGCCCGCCGGCCAGCGCAGCCCGGCGGCGAGCTTACCGCGCATTGTTGACAATTGGCGGGCCATTGGCGCTGGTATTGCCTATTTTGCCGCCATAAGATGCACCCGTGCTGCGGCGGGGTGCCGCCAGCCGTGCCTTTGGAATCCCCCATGCCCACCTCCCTGCAAAAATGGTCTGCCGAGTTCCTCGGTACTTTCTGGCTTACGTTCGGCGGCTGCGGCAGCGCCGTGCTGGCCGCCGCGTTCCCCCAGTTGGGCATCGGCTTCCTGGGCGTTTCCCTGGCGTTCGGCCTCACGGTGCTCACGGGCGCCTATGCACTGGGGCCCATCTCCGGCGGGCATTTCAACCCGGCAGTGTCGGTCGGCCTGGTCATCGGGGGCCGGTTCAAGGCGGCCGAACTGCCAGGCTACATCGCCGCCCAGGTGCTGGGCGCCATCGTGGCGGCAGGCGCGCTCTACCTGATCGCGACCGGCAAGCCCGGGGCCGACATCGGCGGATTTGCCACCAACGGCTATGGCGAGCACTCCCCCGGCGGCTACGGCCTGATGGCCGCCGTGGTGACCGAAGTGGTGCTCACGGCCGTGTTCCTCATCGTGATCCTGGGCGCCACCTCGCGCCGGGCAGCCGAAGGGGTGGGCGGGCTGGCGATTGGCCTGTGCCTGACGCTGATCCACCTGATCTCGATCCCGGTGACCAACACCTCGGTCAATCCGGCGCGCAGCACCGGCCCGGCCATGTTCGGCCCGGGTTATGCGCTGTCGGAGCTGTGGGTCTTCTGGGCCGCACCCCTGGTTGGCGCCCTGCTGGGCGCAGCCCTGTACCGGGTTCTCTTCGGCGAAGATTGACCGAAGGGCGCAGGGAGCGCGGCACTCAGCCCCTCCCCTCGCCAGGCCACCTTAGCGGTCGAGCGTGATGCGCTGAATCAGCGCTTGCAGGATGTTGTCGGCCTTGTCATTGGCCACCTGGCAGGTGCCTGCGGCGGCATGGCCGCCACCGCCGAACTCCAGCATGAGGTTGCCCACATGGGTCTGGCTGCTGCGGTCCAGGATGGATTTGCCGGTGGCCAGCACGGTGTTCTGCTTTTGCAGCCCCCACATCATGTGGATGGAGATGTTGGCCGTGGGGAACAGCGCGTAGATCATGAAGCGGTTGGTCGCCCAGATGGTCTCCTCGTCGCGCAGGTCCAGCACCACCAGGTTGCTGATCTTGATGGCGCAGCGCAGCAGTTGATCCTTGGCCTTGGGCGCGTGCTCGCGGTAGAGCGCCACGCGCTCCTGCACGTCGGGCAGCGCCAGGATCTCTTCGATGGTGTGGTCGCGGCAGTACTTGATGAGGTCCATCATCAGCGCGTAGTTGCTGATGCGGAACTCGCGGAAGCGCCCCAGGCCGGTGCGCGAATCCATGAGGTAATTGAGCAGCACCCAGCCCTCGGGGTTCAGGATGTCCTCGCGCGAGTACTGGGCCGAGTCTGCCTGGTCCACCGCCGCCATCATCTCGTCCGTGATGCGTGGAAACGCCGCCTTGCCACCATAGTGGTTGTAGACCACGCGTGCCGCCGAGGGCGCATGCGCCTCGATGATGTGGTTGCTGTCGCGCCGCCCCGAGTTGCGGACGGTTTCAGATTCATGGTGGTCGAACACCAGATGCGCGCCAGGCACGTAGGGCAGGTTGGTGGTGATGTCCCGTTCGGTGATCGGTACCTTGCCGTCCTGCATGTCCTTGGGGTGCACGAAGGTGATGTCATCGATCAGGTCCAGCTCATTGAGCAGCACGGCACACACCAGGCCGTCAAAGTCGCTGCGGGTCACGAGGCGGTATTTTTTGTCGCTCACTGCGTTTCTCCTTGTTACATGCGGCGCGAATGGCACGATGGTAGCAATGCCCGCGCCCCAGTTGGCGCGCGAGCACAAATAAAGGCGACAGCCGGCACTGGTGTTCAGCCTGCCGGTGCGAGCCAAAGCGCCAGTTGCCGCGCCACACGGACATTGCCCAGCAATTGCAGGTGGCCCACCCGGTGTACCACGCACTGCTGCGCTGCGGCAAACGCCAGGCGCCTCGCAGGGTCATCATGCCAGCCCAGGGCGCTGTGCAGCGGCACCAGGCCGTCGCCCACCAACCGCTCCGCCACCGGGCTGCGCTGGGCTGCCAGCGTTGCGGCAACGGTACAGCACAAGACCCCCTCAGGCAATGGCAGGTGGGTGCGCACATCCGGGCTCTTGCGGAAACGATCGCGCCCCTGCCAGTCGGCATCCAGCACATGGCCATAGCGAAGGTCGGTGATGCCGCCGCTGCGCAGCTGGGCCAGGCGGGCGAAGGGGCGCGAGTACGGGGTGCTGCCCAGCAGCGCATCCACCCAGTGGCCGGCACGCTCCAGCGGCGCGCCATGGTGCGGCGTGCCCAGGCACACCAGGTGGCGCAACAGGCCGCGCCAGGGCAGGCCCGCCTGCTCGGCCTGCTGGCAGGCGCTGCGTGCCACCAGCCCACCCATGCTGTGGCCCACGATGCTCAGTTGCGTGACCGGCACCGGCCAGGCCGCCACCAGGGTCTGCAACTGGCGCGCCAGCTCGGCACCATTGGTGGAGGTGTGCAGCCCGGTGTTGTAGCGCAGGTACACAGGCGTGCAGCCCAGCGCCTGCGCCAGGTGCGCGCCATGGTCATGGCCCTCGTGCTCCCACTGCAGGTCGTTCATGCACAGGCCATGCACCAGCACCAGCAGGTGGACCGATGCCGTGCCCGCCGCCCCCAGGGCTACCGGATCCAGCGGCCGGCCCTGCTGAAAAAAGCCCATGGAGGTGGCCAGCGGGTTGCCATCCTCCGCCAGGCGGTCACCCATCACGCCATTGAGCGCGGCCAGCACAGCCTGGCGCTCGCGCGGCACCGCCTGCGCCTCTTCGGGCACGCCCATGATGAACGGCTCCAGCCGCACCAAGGCTGCCTGCAGGCCGGCATCCACCAGGCTGGTGATGCCCCGCACGCTGCCATAGACCATGCCGGTCAGGCCGCGCGTGCGGCCCGGCGTGGGGCCTCCCGGCAGGCCCATCGTGCCCAGCACCGATTGGTGCACCCCTTCAGCCACGCGGCTGATGCTGGCCGTGGCCTGGGTGGCCAGGCGGGCCACCCCCCGCAGGTCGGAGGGACGCAACTGGCGCAAGGCACGCGCGGGGGAGGGTTTGGATGGCATGGCTGGCTCCGGTCAATGAAAAATGGCTGGAGCCGCGCGGGACTCAGAGGCTGAGAATTTTTTAGCCGTGTCCGAAGGGCGCGTCAAAACGCACTGGATCTAGGCGCAAAGCACAGCCATAGCTCGGGCTATGGCGAGCATTTGCAACGACGAGCCAGGGTGTTTTGGCGTGCACAGCAGGCATGGATGAAAGACTCTCAGCCTCTCAGAATTGCTCGTGCGGCAACAGGTAGCGCCATTGCCCCACGGGCAGGTTGCCCAGCGTCACCCGCCCGATGCGGATGCGCTTGAGCCCCACCACCTTGAGGCCCACCTGCTCGCACATGCGGCGGATCTGGCGCTTCTTGCCCTCGGTGAGCACGAAGCGCAGCTGCTCGGGGTTCTGCCACTCCACCCGGGCCTGCTTGAGCGGCTGGCCGTCGAGCTCCAGCCCATGGCACAGGCGCGCCAGCTGTGCAGGCGGAAACGCCGCCTGCACGTCGAGCGCCACATCCCCGTACTGCACGCGCACCAGGTACTCCTTGTCCACGGTGGAGTCCTCGCCGATCAGCTGGCGCGCTACGCGCCCATCCTGCGTGAGCACCAGCAGCCCCACGGAGTCGATGTCCAGCCGGCCGGCCGGCGCCAGGCCGCGCAACTGCGGCGGCGAAAAACGCATGCGCCCCGGGTCGTCGCGCCAGTGGGTGCGGGGGTTGATCAGCGCCACGGCAGGCGTGTGGCCGTCCTCGGCCTGCCCGCTCACGTAGCCCATGGGCTTGTGCAGCAGGATGGTGACCTGCTGCTCCTGCTGGCCCTGGGCCCGCTTGTCGACCTCGATGCGGTCGGCCGGCAGCACCTGCAGGCCCATGGGCGCCACCTCGCCGTTGACCTTGACCCAGCCCTGGGCAATCCAGTCGTCGGCTTCGCGGCGCGAGCACAGGCCCAGCTCGGCCATGCGTTTGTTCAGGCGCGAGGTGCCTGCAGCGGCTGCGGTGACCTTGACCGGCACCGCTGGGCGCACGGGAGCAGCAGGGGCGGACGGCCGGACACCCTTGGCAGAAGCGGCTCCACGCGGGGCGGCCGGCGGCGCGGGTTCTGCTCGCCACACGTTGCCGCGTGCCGAGGGCGCTGCAGCGGCAGGGCGGGACGGCGGGCGCGCATCGGGCCGCGCATTGCCACGGGCAGCACCAGGCGCAGGGGCGCGGGACGTGGCCGCAGCGGGTGACGAAGAAGCAACAGGCGGCGCGGCGGGTCGGCGCAACACGGCGCGCCGGGGCAGCGGGTCACCAGGCTCGGCGGCTGGGGCGGCAGGAGGACGGGAAGAAGGCATTGCCCGTATTTTCACCTCTGCGCAGGCATTTGGGCGGCCAAGCTTGCAAAGCGGGCACCAAATGGCGGCCCCGTAGCCGTTATGGCGTGGCGGCGTTGGCGATCTGGCGGGACTGCCAGGCCAGGAAGTCTTCGGCCCCCAGCGGGCGGCTGATGTGGTAGCCCTGCGCCTCATCGCAGGACAGGGCGCGCAACCGGTCCAGGATGGCCAGGGTCTCCACCCCCTCGGCCACCACCGTGAGGCCCAGGTTGTGGGCCAGGTCAATGGTGGAGCGCACGATCATCGCATCGTCCTCGCCGGACTCCATGCCCATCACGAAGGATTTGTCGATCTTGAGCTCGTCCACCGGCAGGCGCTTGAGGTAGGCCAGCGACGAATACCCCGTGCCGAAATCGTCGATGGACAGCTTGAAGCCCTGCTCGGACAGCCGGTTGAGCATGGCCTCGGCGCGCTGGGGGTCGTCCATGATCGCGCTTTCGGTGATCTCCAGGCAGAAGGCGCTGGCCTGCACGCCATGGCGCGCAAGGATGGTGGCCAGGCGCGCGCTGAGCTCCGGGTCCAGCAGGTCGCGCGTGGAGAGGTTGACCGATATGCGCAGCGGCATCTCCGCCGTGCGCGGGTCGGCCAACAGGCGCGCCACCTCCTCGAACATCCACAGCGTGAGCTGGCGCACAAAGCCCGTCTGCTCGGCAAACGGGATGAAGTCCATCGGCGGCACCAGGCCGCGCTGCGGGTGCTGCCAGCGCACCAGCGCTTCGGCCGCCAGGCCCGCCTGGCCATGCAGGGGCACCTTGGGCTGCAGGTACAGGCGCAGCTCGTTGTGCTCCACGGCGTGGCGCAGCTCGGTCAGCAGCGACAGGGTCTGCGTGCTGGCCGAGTCGAAGGAGGCGTCGTAGCGCAGCGCGCCGGTGAGCTTGCGCTTGGCGGCGTACATGGCGATCTCGGAGCGGCTGAGCAGGGTGTCGGCATCACCAGCGTCGGCCGGCCAGCAGGCGAAGCCCATGCCGGCACTCAGGTCCACCGTCTGGTCCTCGAAGGCCAGGGGCTCCTCGAACGACTGGTTGATGCCCTGGGCCAGCGCGTACGCCTCCTGGGCACCCGTGCGCAGCAGCAGCGCGAACTCGTTGCCGCCGAGCCGGGCCACCATGTCGCTGTCACCCGGCAACTGCTTTTGCAGGCGCTCGGCCACGGCCTGCAGCAGGCGGTCGCCGAAGGCATAGCCGAGCACGTCGTTCACGTGCTTGAAACGGTCCAGGTCGAGCGTCAGCACCGTCAAGGGCTGCACGGAGCCTTCCTCCTGTGCGGCGATGGCGTGCACCACCGCCTCGCGAAAGCGCTCGCGGTTGGGCAGGCCCGTGAGCCGGTCCCAATAAGCCAGGCGGCGGATTTCGGCCTGCTGGCTGCCGATGTCCAGGCGCATGCGGTCGAAGGAACGGGCCAGGTTGCCAATCTCGTCCTGGCGGTCGGTGTGCCCCAGCGGCACTCCGTATTCGCCGCGCGACAGGCGCTGCGTGGCGGCCAGCAGGGAGCGCAGGGGCGTGGCCAGGCGCTGCGCCACCAGGCCGGTGCCCGCCGCAAACAGCAGCACGCCGGCCACGGTGATGATGGCCAGCAGCACCTGCAATTGCTGGTAGGGGGCCACCACCTCGTCCACCGAGCGCAGCAGCAGTGTTTTCACTTCACTGCCCGCGTTGCCCAGCGGGGCCTCGCGCACCAACAGCGTGCCCTCATCGGTCTTGAGCTCCGCAATCGGCAGGCCCTGGCGATGAAGGCCGGCCAGCGCCGGGCCCGACAGCGTGGTCACGGGCACCGACACACGGCCATCCGCCGCCCTGACCACCACGGCCACCTGCACCGACAGCAGTTGCCGCATTTCCTCGGCCAGTGGCTGGCCGATGGGAAAACCCATCAGCACCCACCCGATGACCACCGGCGCGCGCATGGGCACCATCACGAACTGGTAGGGCACGCCGGCCATCACCGCCACCTGGCTGCCCTGCGGCTGGGCCGCCAGCGGTGGCACGACCTGGCGCAGCGTGGCGGGAAAATCCAGCATGTCGTCCGACAGGCTGGCGGCGCGCAGTTCCAGGTTGGTGCCCAGCAGCGCCGTCACGGCCGCGCCGATGCGGTTGCCGTGGTTCTCCAGCACCGACTGTATGGTCTCCTCGTCATCGGAATTGATGGCCGAGCGAAAGCCGTAGTCGGCCGCCAGCAGGGCCGAGCCCTGGCGCAGCTTGTCCGCGTTCTGGTCCAGCAGGCGCCGCCAGACGTTCTCGTCGGTATCCAGGGCGCGGGCGATCTGGCTGCGCGCATTGCGCTCGATGCTGGCACGCACCACGGCAAAGCCCGCCGCCTGCACGATGAGCAGCAATAGCAGCGAAATGCCCACCAGCTTCAGGATGAGGCTGCGCCGCAACAGGGACAGGTTCAAGGCTGCAGTCCCGCCATACGCACCGAGGCCGTGGCCATGCCCGTGGCCGGCACGGTGATCGCCTGCTCCAGCGCGGCCGCACCCACCGGCAGGCGCGCATGCCAGGTGCGCAGCTTGTAGGCACCGGGCGCCACGTTGTCGAGCAGGGCCTTGCCCGTGCCAGAGGGGCTCTTGGCGAAGTAGGGCGTGTCCACCACCAGGATCCAGCCGATCATCTGGTCGTGGATATTGCAGCCGAGCAGCACGACGCCCGCCTGGTCGAACAGAACAGGCTTGGAAGGGGTTCCGGTATACAGCTTGAGTTCGAACTTCTTGGTCGGCGAAAAGGAGTAAACGTGGTGCCGAACCGTATCGCGATTGGGAAACAACACCTCACTGCCCACCGGCACCACCATCACAGACGGTACGAACTGGCGCTTTTCCTGTGCCATCTCCACACCGGGCAAGGGCTTGGTCAGACGCCGCGCGTCGGCAGATTCCAGGAACACGATGGCATCGGCCAGAGGCTTTCCCGCCGTGTCCAGCACCTCCACCTGCACCGAGGAAGCATGCGCCACGCCCGCCATGGCCGCCACACAGCCCGCCAGCACACACCAGTGCGCCAGCAGCCGTTGCGCCAGGACGGGCCGCGAACTCATGGCTCTATCGCCATGCCCGCCAGAGGGGCCCCACTGCCGATCACGCCCAGCGATACGGCACGGCCGGTCTCCAGATCTACCTTGTACAGGCGCGAGCGCGGATCGCCGGAAGTGCGCGCCGCCAGCAGGGCCACGTTGCCCACGTCGGAGATGTCAAAGGAGGCATCGGACAGCGGCCCCAGGCCCAACGGGCCCACAGTGCGCAGTTGGCCCGTGTTGGGCGAGACCACGGGCGTGGTGCCCTCGCGCGAGCCTTGCATCACCAGCGCGCCCCGGGCACGGTCGATGGCGTAGTTGGTGGTGATCTTGCTGTCCTGCGGGTTGTAGGTGTAGCCGGCGGCCACCACGTCGGGCACACGGCCAACGTTCACATCACCAGGCGCGTAGTGCAGCACGGGGTCGTGCTGCACGCCCGGCTGGGCGGGGTCGCCATCGACCACGGCGCCGGTGTCCGGGTGCAGCCGCAGGTTCAGCCCGGAGGACGACACCACGCGGATGCGGTCCGCCGCCGGATTGAAATCGACACCGAAAGACCCACCCGTGAGCGGCAGCGCGGCCGGCGCGGAGCCCACAGCCATCAGTGCCCCGGAAGAAATATCCAGCGTGTACAGGCGCCCCGCTTGGGACAGGGCGTACAGCACGCCCTTGGCCACGCGGAAATCCACACCGACCAGGCGCTCGCCCGAGGCCAGGCCCGTCACGCGCCGGCGCTCCAGCACGGTATCGGGTCGGCGCGCATCGAACACGATGAGTTCGTGGTCTGCCGTCACGGCCACGAGGCGCTCTCGTCGCTCCGATGCATCAGGCATCGGGCCGCCGGTGCATGCGGCCAGACCCATCAGCACCATCGTGGCCAGGACACCATGCAGAGGGCGGAAAGTGTGGAAGCGGCTCATGGAGGACCTTTGCTGAAACTGTAACGGGTTTATACCCGATAGGGCTTCGGCATGCTGCACTAGAGTGAACATCCTGCGCTGGCGCTCCCGTCAAAAACGATAGCACCCACTCCATGCGGAATATGTAACAAGAGACGTTTGATGGCCTGCGAATCGGCAAGCACCCAAGGGTTCCCCCTGGCCCGCACCCATGCCCCGGGCATGGCACCCCATTTGTAACAGCGGCCATGCGCGCTGCGCATGGGGCCATCCTGAAGCGTCATAACACTTTGTGACATTTGTCCCTACACTGTGTACGCCCACCCTGCGCCACGATAGTGACAGGCCACCCGCCTGCCTGGGCACCGTTATTGCTTCGTGTTACCCCATTGCATTCAACAGCCAAGGACCTCCATGCCGGCCGCCTCGCCTATCAAATCCCTGTCGATCTCCAGCCGCCTGGGCCTGGGCTTCGGTTGCCTGCTGGTCCTGCTGATGGCAGTGGCCGCCGTGGGCCAGCTCTCGGTGGGAAAACTGCACGAGCATCTGCAGCAGGTCACCGGCACCGGGGCCACCAAGACCCGGCTGGTCAACGAAATGCTGGACAGCGTGAGCGCCATCGGCATCCAGAGCCGCTCTGCCGCCATGCTCAACGAGATCGATCCCAAGCAGGCCCGCGACCAGATCAAGAACGCCGAAAAATCCGTGCAGGGCTATGCGCGCCAGGAGGCCAGCCTGTCTGACCTGTTCAAGGCCGACGGCACCACCGATGCCGAGCGCAAGCTCCTGGCCGAGGTGCAGGAATTCGGCCGCAAGAGCCGCCCCGAGCTGGACGCCGCGATGAAGGCCGCCGACGATGGCGACACCGTGAGCGCCACGCTGAACCTCATGACCAAAGTCGCGCCGCTGGAAACCGCCTGGCGCGGCAAGCTGGCCGAGCTGATCGAACTGCAGAACACCTTGAACAGCCAGGCCACGGCCTCGGCCGAGGTGACGCAGAGCCGGGCGCGCTGGACGGGTGGTGCGCTGGTGCTGCTGGCCATTGGCCTGGGCGCCCTCATCGCCTGGCGCATCACGAGCAGCATCACCGCCCCCATCGGCCGTGCGGTGGTGGTGGCCGAGCGCATTGCACGCGGCGACCTGACCTCGCAGGTGGAAGTGCGCATCCACGATGAGACCGGCCGCCTGCTCGAAGCCATTGCCGCCATGCAGGACCGGCTGCGCAGCCTGGTGGGTGACATCGGCGGCACGGCGGAATCCATCCTCGTGGCCAGCTCCGAAGTCGCCTCGGGCAACCTCGACCTGAGCCAGCGCACCGAGCAGACTTCGCACAACCTGCAGGGCGCCGCCAATGCCCTGGCCGATCTGACGGGCACCGTGTCGCAAAGCGCCGACGCCGCGCGCCAGGCCAACCAGCTCGCCTCCTCGGCGTCGGACGCGGCCACGCGTGGCGGTGAAGTGGTCTCGCAGGTGGTGCGCACCATGGACACCATCAGTGGCAGCTCGCGCAAGATCGCCGACATCACCAGCGTGATCGACGGCATTGCCTTCCAGACCAACATCCTGGCGCTCAATGCGGCGGTGGAAGCGGCCCGTGCGGGCGAGCAAGGCCGCGGCTTTGCCGTGGTGGCCAGCGAGGTGCGCAGCCTGGCCGGGCGCGCAGCCCAGGCCGCCAAGGAGATCAAGACGCTGATCGGCGCCAGCGTCGAGCATGTGCAGGAGGGCAGCGCCCTGGTGAACCACGCGGGCAAGACCATCGAGGAACTGGTGATGTCCGTGCGCCGCGTGTCCGACATCATGGGCGAGATCACCGCCGCCACGCAGGAGCAGAGCCAGCGCATCGGCGAGGTCAGCCACTCGGTGGGCGCGCTCGAAGAGATGACGCAGCAGAACGCCGCGCTGGTGGAGGAAGGTGCTGCCGCCGCCGACAGCCTCAAGGAACAGGCCAGCCGCCTGACGCAGATGGTGCACACCTTCCGCCTGAGCCGCGACCGCACCGACGACCGCGAATGGAGTGGCTCCCCAGACGCCGCGGCCTCCGTGCCATCCCCCACTCCACTGGGCCAGCGCACGGCTGCCATGCCCGCGCTGCCGCGCGCCTGAGCATTTAGCGCGGCTCAGCCAGGCGCTGAAAGATGCTGGACTGCAGCGCCGCCAGGTCCAGCACCCGCAGGCCGCCGTATTCCACACGGATGGCGCCCTCCACTTCCAGCGCCGCCAGCGCCTCGTTCACGCGCTGGCGCGACAAGCCCACCAGATAGGCCAGCTCCTGCTGCGTGATGCGCAGCACCTCGCCCACCCCGGGGTACAGCACCGGGTTGAACAGCGAGGCCAGGCTGCGCGCCACGCGCACATCAGGGTTGTTCAGCCGGTCGATCTCACGCGCCGCGATGAACTGGCCCAGCCGCTCGTTGAGCTGGTTCATCACGAAGCGGTTGAAGCCGATGGAATGGTCCAGCAGCCAGTGGAAGGTGTCGATCGGCAGCCCGGCCACGATGCTCTTGCGCAGCGCCTGGATGTTATAGCGGTAGGGCTCGCGCTTCATGGCCGTGCCCTCGCCGAACCAGCCACCAGGCGGTACGCCGGTGTAGGTCATGGTCTGGCCCTGTGCGTTGTCGCTGCTCATCTTCAGCAGCCCCTCCACCACCCCGAACCAGTAGGTCACGGGCCGGCCCACGCGGCACACGTAATCCCCCGGCGCGGCATCGCCCACCAGCAGGGCTGCCTCGGCGCGTTCGCGCTCGGCAGGCTGCAGCGGCCTCAGCCACGGGATATTGGCAAGCTCGGCCTCTGTGGGCAGGCGCCGGCGCTGGTGCAGTGACAGATCCTGGTTCATGGAGCGCGATGGGGGAGGCAAGGCTGGCGGAGTTCGTGCGGGAATACCACGATGCGAATTGTCGCCGCAACGATAGATCTGCGCCATTCGCCTGCGGATGATGGCCGCCTGCCAGGCATTTTCACGCGCGGCCACGACCCCAAGGAGACACAAACACCATGACCACAGGCAGCACCCACACCCCGAGCCCGCGCTTGCAGCGGCGCACTTTGCTGGCCAGCGCCATCGCCCTGCCGCTGGCGCACTGGGGCAGCAGCGCCACGGCACAGGAGGGGGCGATCCGGATCGGCCAGTCCACCGCCCTCACCGGACCGCTCGGAGACCTGGGATCGGCCATGCACCAGGGCGCCAAGGCGGCCTTTGCCGGCATCAACGCCAAGGGTGGCGTGCACGGCCGCGCCATCGAGCTGACCACGCTGGACGACGCCTACGAGGTCCCCAAAGCCCTGGCCAATGTGGACAAGTTCCTGGCCGATCCGGGCAACTTCGCCCTTTTCAACTGCATGGGCACGCCCATGATCGAGGCCATGCTGCCCAAGGTGGTGGACAGCGGCGTGCCCTTCTTCGCCCCGTTCACAGGCGCCCAGCTCACGCGCACGAAGAATGCGCGCAGCGTGTTCAACATCCGCGCCAGCTATGCCGACGAGGCCGAGAAGCTGGTGCAGCACCTGTCCACCATCGGCATCCAGCGCATCGGCATGGTCTACCAGAACAACGCCTTCGGCAAAGAAGTGTTCACGGCGGCCCAGCAGTCCATGGGCCGGCTCAAGCTGCCCGCCGCCGTCACCGTGACGGTGGAGAACAATGCTTCGGACGCAGGCGCTGCGGCCGCAAAACTGGCAGGCTCGGACCTCGAAGCCATCGTCATCGGCCTGGCGGGCAAGCCCACGCTGGAGTTTGTGAAGGCCTTTCGCGCGCTCAAGCGCGGCGTGACGCTGTATGCGCTGTCGGTCATGGGCACGCCCGCCACGGTGAAGGCGCTCGGCGCCGACGCCGCCGGCATGGCCATCTCGCAGGTGGTGCCCCTGCCCTCCAACGTGGTGATGCCGGTGGTGCGCGAATTCCAGGCGGCCTGGAAGGCCTCGGGTGCCACGGCCGAACCCTCGCACCTGGCGCTGGAGGGCTACCTCAACGCCCGGGTGTTCGCCGAGGCCCTGCAGCGCGCCGGCCGCAACCCGACGCGTACGGCCTTCATCGACGCCACCTGGAACCTCAAGAAATGGGACCTGGGCGGCTTCGAGGTCAATGCCAGCACGCCGGACCGCAATGCCTCGCGCTTCGTCGAACTCACGCTGATCGGCCGGGACGGGCGCTTCTTGCGCTAAGTTCTGTCAACCCCATAGACTACTGCGGCGCCACGGCGTAGCGGTAGCCGCGGAACGACCAGACGGTGCGGCCCTGCTCGATGCGTTCGAGCTTGAGCCCCGGCGCGGCCTGGTCGCCCTCCTGCAGCACCTGGCCGTTGACGATGGCCATGCGGTGCGCCGGATTGCTGGAATAGGTGGCGCCCGTGACCTGCAGCGCGGGCAACTGCTCGCGCACCGAGGGCGGCAGGTCGTTCTGGGCGAATACCGGGCCGTTGGGCGGTGCGGCAGCGGGCGCCGCCGCCGCGGCGGGTGCGGGGGCCAGGGGCGCCTGCGCGCGCGCGGCGGGCTCGCGTGGCACCTCGGCGTCACGGGTGCGTGCGGGCGCAGCCACCACGGCAGGCTTCTCACGTACCGGCTCAGCCAGGCGCAGTGGTGCCACCGGCCTTGGCTCCACCCTGGCGGGCGTGATGGGCGGGCTGGCCACAGGCGCTGGCAGGGGCGCCAGGGGAGCGGCGGCAGGCGCTGTGGGCGCGGACACGGCGGGCGGTGCCGCTCCGGCAACCGGTGGTGCAACGGGCGCTGCCGGCACAGGGGCCTGCGGCGCCGAAGCAACCACTGCCCCACTGGCAGGATCACTGCGCTGCATGGCCCACCAGGTGCCCCCCGCGGCCAGGGCGGCCACGGCCACCACGGCCGACCCGATCACCAGCAGGTTGGCAGAACCGGCCCGGTCAGCCCCCGGGGAGGCGCTCGTCGCGGGCATGGCCTGCGTATGGATACCCGGCACGGCGCCCCGGCCCCGCTCGGCTTCTGCGCGCCGCAGCGCATCAAGGATGTAGGACATGGGGATCAGGCTCCGGTGCGCAGGCGCGGTTCTTTCACGCCGGTGGCGCGGTTGAGCAGTATGAGGGTCAGGGGGCCCGCACGGCCGTCGGGCGTCACGCCCTGGGCCATCTGGAATCGGTGGATGCGCGACTGGCGAAGCGCCGGCGTCATGGGCCGGCTGCTGGGGCCCAGGCCCCCGGCCGCCTTGGAAGCCAGGCGCGCGTCGAGCCAGACTGCCCCCGCCGGACTTTCGGTGATTTCGCCCTTGTCGGGCATGCCGGGCGGGGCGCGCCACAGCGTGACCATGTCGCCGCGCCAGACCTGCGCCAGGTCGGCCAGCGGCACGTGCAGCGTGCGGCCACCGCTCTCCAGCGTGGCCAGCTCCGCATCCAGGCTGCGCAGCACGGCCGATACGGCATTGTCACCCTCCTCCGAGGGGAACAGCGTGAGCAGCACGGGACGGTCGATCTGGCGGATCAGGTTCAGCCCCGCACGGCGGTTGCGGTAGCAGCGCAGTCCGTCGCGCGGCAGCGTGGTGCAGGCGTCCGCGCCATCGGGCAGCGTCGCGCCCCAGGCCGACGCCAGGGCCTGCCAGGCCGACACATCGTTGGACGGCTGCGCCAGCAGAAACTGCTGCAGTCCGGACAAGGCGGCAGGCGCCGCTGCGGCCGATGCCGCAGAGGCCGCTGGCGCCGGTACGGCAGCAGATAGCAAAGCGGGGGCAGAGGCCGCTGCTGCTGGTGGGGTCGACGCGGTGCTGGACGCACTGCGCTGCGGTGCCGCCGCTGGCGTGGCCACTCGCCCCGCCGCACCTGGTGGGCCCTGCAAGGGACGCACGCCCAGGGCCCAGCCGGCAGCAGCCACGATGGCAGCCCCAGCCACCACGCCCACCCCGGCCACCGCCCAGCGGGGCAGCCCCCCCTTGGCGTTGGGAGTTGCGGCAGCCCCCGAGGCAGCCACAGGTGCACCGAAGACCTCGCGCGCGGCCCGCTCGACGATGGCCGTGCTGACTTCACGCGTGCCGGCCGCATAGGCCCCCAGCAGCGCCCGGTCGCACAGCAGGTTGATGCGCCGCGGTATGCCGCGCGACAGCGCGTGCACGCGCCTGAGGGCGCGCCGGCTGAACGGCACCGGTCCGTGCAGACCGGCCACGGCCAGGCGGTGCGCGATGTACTGCTGTGTCTCCTGCGGGCTCAGGGCGTCGAGGTGGAAGCGCGCAATCACGCGCTGGGCCAGTTGCTCCAGCGACGGGCGCGCCACCATGTTGCGCAGCTCCGGCTGGCCGATGAGGATGATCTGCAGCAGCTTGCGCTCGCTGGTCTCCAGGTTGGTCAGGAGGCGCAGTTGCTCGAGCACGTCGGCTTCGAGGTTCTGTGCTTCGTCGATGATGAGCACGTTGTTGCGCCCGGCGGCGTGCGCGGCCAGCAGGGAGGCGTTGAGCGGGTCGATGCAATCCTTTACCGTCTCGTGGCCCGGCACCGCCGCCTTGTGCGGCACGCCGAACTCGTCGCAGATCGAGCGCAGCAACTCACCCACCGTGAGCTTGGGGTTGAAGATGTAGGCCACGTTGCAGTGCTCGGGGATCTGCTCCAGGAAGCAGCGGCACACCGTGGTCTTGCCCGCGCCCACTTCGCCCGTGAGCAATACGAAGCCGCCCCCGGCATCCAGCCCGTACAGCAGGTGGGCCAGGGCCTCCCGGTGCCGCTCGCTCATGAAAAGATAGCGCGGGTCGGGGGCGATGGAGAACGGAGGGTGCTGGAGACCGAAGAACGGGGCGTACATGCCCGTGAGGATACCGCCCCATCGTGAAGTGCCCGGAGATACCCCGCCTGCTGCCGCCGCCAAACCACGGCACCAAGGGGGCAGGGTTTCACCCAAGGGGTAGTTTCCCGTAAATTGTCGTCGGCAAGACAAGACGACGTCAAAGTCGGCCCTAGCATCCCTTCCATCACGCAGCCACAAGGCCGCGCTCCCGGCTGTCACCGGGCGGACACCCCCTCATTTTTTAGGAACCGGAATGAAGACCACGTTTCCGCAATTGCTGCTCAAGCATGCCGCCGAGCGCCCCACGGCTGCGGCCCTGCGCGAAAAAGAATATGGCATCTGGCAGGCCCACAGCTGGGCCGACCTGGCGACGCTGGTGGAGCATGTGGCGGCCGGCCTGCACCAGGCGGGTCTGAAGCGCCATGAGCACATGGTGGTGATCGGTGCCAACCGCCCGCGCCTGTACGCCACCATGCTGGCCGCGCAGTCGCTGGGCGCCATTCCGGTGCCGCTGTACCAGGACGCCGTGGGTGCCGAATGCATCTTCCCGCTGAACAACGCCGAGGTGCGCTTTTGCCTGGTGGAAGACCAGGAGCAGGTCGACAAGCTGCTCGAAATCCGTGAGCAGTGCCCGCAGATCGCCCGCATCTTCTTTGACGACCCGCGGGGCCTGCGCAACTACCAGGAAGAAGGCCTGTCGTCGCTGGATGCGCTGATCGAATCCGGCAAGGCCTTTGCCGCCCAGCACCCGAAGTGGTTCCGTGACGAGGTCGCCAAGGTACAGCCCGAGGACGTGGCCGCGATGTTCTTCACCTCGGGCACCACGGGCAACCCCAAGGGCGTGGTGCACACCCACAGCACCCTGCTCGACCGCGCCTCGGCCGGTGCCGAGTTCGACAAGCTCACCGGCAGCGAAGAGGTGCTGGCCTACCTGCCCCCGGCCTGGATCGGCCAGAACATCTTCAGCTACGCGCAGTGGCTGGCCTGCGGCTACGTGGTCAACTGCCCCGAGTCGGCCAGCACCGTCACCATCGACTTGAAGGAAGTGGGCCCCACCTACTACTTCGCGCCGCCGCGCATCTTCGAAGGTCTGCTCACCAGCGTGATGATCCGCATGGAAGACGCCGGCACCTTGAAGCGCAAGATGTTCCAGGCCTGCATGGCTGTGGCCCAGCGCGTGGGCCCGGCCCTCATGGACGGCGCGCCCGTGGGCGGCCTCGACCGCATCAAGTACGCCCTGGGCAACCTGCTGGTCTATGGCCCGCTGCGCAACAACCTGGGTTTCTCGCGCGTGCGGGTGGCCTACACGGCGGGCGAGGCCATCGGGCCCGACCTGTTCACCTTCTACCGCTCCATCGGCATTAACTTGAAGCAGCTCTACGGCTCCACAGAGACCGCAGTGTTCGTCTGCCTGCAGCCCGACAACCAGGCCCGCGCCGATACCGTGGGCGTGCCCATCCGCGGCGTGGAGATCAAGGTGGCCGAGAACGGCGAAATCCTCGTCAAGTCCGCCGGCCTGCTCAAGGAGTACTACAAGAACCCCACGGCCACGGCCGAGGTGCTCACGGCCGATGGCTGGTACCACACCAGCGACGCGGGCTTCCTCGACGCGCATGGCCACCTGAAGATCATTGACCGCGTGAAGGACGTGGGCCGCATCAAGGGCGGCGCCAACGACGGCGCCATGTTCGCGCCCAAGTATGTGGAGAACAAGCTCAAGTTCTTCCCGCACATCAAGGAAGTCGTGGCCCTGGGCGACGGCCGCGAGAAGGTGTGCGTGATGGTCAACATCGACTTCGACGCCGTGGGCAACTGGGCCGAGCGCCGCAACATCCCCTACGCCGGCTACACCGATCTGGCGCAAAAGCCCGAGGTGTACGAACTGATCCGCGAGTGCGTGGAGAAAGTCAACGCCGACCTGGCCACCGACGCCCTGCTGGCGGGCAGCCAGGTCAGCCGTTTTCTGGTGCTGCACAAGGAGCTCGATGCCGACGACGGCGAGCTCACACGCACCAACAAGGTCCGCCGCGGCTTCATCGCCGACAAATACGGCGTGCTGGTCGAGGCGCTGTACGCCGGGCGCACCGAGCAGTTCATCGAAACCCAGGTCAAGTTCGAGGACGGCCGCACGGGCAGCGTGAGCGCCACGCTCAAGCTGTCGGACACAAAGACCTTCGCATCCGTCAAGGCCGCCGCATGAAACCCGCTCTCTACCCGCCCGAGCAGCAACACCCCACCATGAACCAAAAGAAGATCGGCGACGTCATCCTCGACGTCAAGAACATCAGCCTGCGGTTTGGCGGCGTGAAGGCGCTCACCGACATCTCGTTCAACGTCCGGGAGCACGAGATTCGCGCCATCATCGGGCCCAACGGCGCAGGCAAGAGCTCCATGCTCAACTGCATCAACGGCGTGTACACGCCGCAGGATGGCTCCATCACCTTCCGCGGCAAGACGTTTTCGCACATGAACTCGCGCCAGGTGGCCGAGATGGGCGTGGCCCGCACCTTCCAGAACCTGGCGTTGTTCAAGGGCATGAGCGTGATCGACAACATCATGACCGGGCGCAACCTGAAGATCAAAAGCAACCTGCTCTTGCAGGCGCTGCGCATCGGCCCGGCCGAGCGCGAGGAGATCCGCCACCGCGAGTTCGTCGAGCACATCATCGACTTCCTGGAAATCCAGGCCTACCGCAAGACCCCCGTGGGCCAGTTGCCCTATGGCCTGCAAAAGCGCGTGGACCTGGGCCGCGCCCTGGCCATGGAACCGCAGGTGCTGCTGCTCGACGAGCCCATGGCGGGCATGAACGTCGAGGAAAAGCAGGACATGTGCCGCTTCATCCTCGACGTGAACGACGAGTTCGGCACCACCATCGTGCTCATCGAACACGACATGGGCGTGGTGATGGACATCTCCGACCGCGTGGTGGTGCTCGACTACGGCAAGAAGATCGGCGACGGCACCCCCGACGAAGTGCGCAACAACGAAGACGTGATCAGTGCCTACCTGGGCACGTCGCACTGAACGCGCAGGAGAACAAAACCATGGCATTCTTTCTTGAAACACTCATCGGCGGCCTCATGGCGGGCATGCTGTATTCGCTGGTGGCGCTGGGCTTCGTGCTGATCTACAAAGCATCGGGCGTCTTCAACTTCGCGCAGGGCGCGATGGTGCTGTTCGCCGCCCTGGCCATGGCACGCTTTGCCGAGTGGATCCCCAAGTGGACGGGCATCACCAGCCCCGTGGTCGCCACCGTGGCGGCCTTCATCATCGCGGGCGCCATCATGTTCGTGGTGGCCTGGCTGATCGAGAAGCTGGTGCTGCGCCACCTCGTGAACCAGGAGGGCGCCACGCTGCTCATGGCCACGCTGGGCATCACCTACTTTCTGGAAGGCCTGGGCCAGACGATGTTCGGCAGCGACATCTACAAGATCGACATTGGCATGCCCAAGGAACCGATCTTCGCGCTCGAATCCCTGTTCCAGGGCGGCATCCTGATCAACAAGGAAGACGTGATCGCCGCCGGCATTGCCGCCGCGCTGGTGGTGCTGCTCAGTGTCTTCTTCCAGAAGACCTCCACTGGCCGCGCCCTGCGCGCCGTGGCCGACGACCACCAGGCCGCCCAGTCCATCGGCATCCCGCTCAACCGCATCTGGGTGATCGTCTGGTGCGTGGCCGGCGTCGTGGCCCTGGTGGCCGGAATGATCTGGGGCTCCAAGCTCGGCGTGCAGTTCTCGCTGACCACCGTGGCGCTGCGTGCCCTGCCCGTGGTGATCCTGGGCGGCCTCACCTCGGTGCCCGGCGCCATCATCGGCGGCCTGATCATCGGCGTGGGCGAGAAGCTCTCCGAGGTCTACCTGGGCCCGTACGTGGGAGGGGGCATCGAGATCTGGTTTGCGTATGTGCTGGCGCTGGTGTTCCTTCTCTTCAGGCCACAGGGTTTGTTCGGGGAAAAAATCATTGATCGCGTATGAAATACGAGAGCAATGATTTTTCGAAGGAGGCACAACGCGCAACGCGCGTTGTCAGCGGAGCCGAAGGCGCCGCGTGGCACCGCAGGTGCGCCCCCGTGCAAAAGATCATCGATCGCGTTTAACCCATAACAAGAACCAGCAGGAGACTCCCATGTTTTACCGCGAAAACGGCCAGTTCAAGACCAGCTACCGCTCGGACCAGCAGATCTTCCCGATCGCGCAGGACCGCATCGCCATCTTCCTCATCCTGGCCGTGGCCTTCATCGCCGTGCCCATGCTGGCCAGCGACTACATCTTCCGCGCCATCCTGATCCCCTTCGTCATCATGGCGCTGGCGGCCCTGGGGGTGAACATCCTCGTGGGCTACTGCGGGCAGATCTCGCTGGGCTCGGGTGCCTTCATGGCCGTGGGGGCCTACGGGGCCTACAACTTCTTCGTGCGCATCCCCGGCATGCCGCTGATCCCGGCGCTGATCCTGGGCGGCCTGTGCGCCACCTTCTTCGGCATCCTGTTCGGGCTGCCCAGCCTGCGCGTCAAGGGGCTGTATCTCGCGGTGGCGACGCTGGCCGCGCAGTTCTTCAGCGACTGGATGTTCCTGCGCATCAAGTGGTTCACCAACAACTCCGACTCGGGCTCGGTGTCGGTGAACAGCCTGCAGGTCTTCGGCATGCCCATCGAGAGCGCGACCAGCAAGTACCTCTTTTGCCTGGCCGTGCTGGTGGTGGTGGCGCTGCTGGCCAAGAACCTGGTGCGCGGCGCCATCGGCCGCGAGTGGATGGCGATCCGCGACATGGACGTGGCTGCGGCCGTGATCGGCATCCGCCCGATGTACGCCAAGCTCAGCGCGTTTGCCGTCAGCTCCTTCATCATCGGCATGGCCGGTGCGCTGTGGGCCTTTGTGCACCTGGGCGCCTGGGAGCCGGCGGCCTTCTCGGTGGAGATCTCTTTTCGCCTGTTGTTCATGGTGATCATCGGCGGTCTGGGTTCCATCATGGGCGGCTTCTTCGGTGCGGCCTTCATCGTCGTGCTGCCCATCGTGCTCAACCAGTTCCTGCCGGCGCTGCTGGGCGCCTTCGGCATCCAGATCTCCACGGCCGGCGTGTCGCACGCCGAGCTGATGATCTTCGGCGCGCTCATCGTCTGGTTCCTGATCGTCGAGCCCCACGGCCTGGCCAAGCTGTGGTCCACGGGCAAGCAGAAGCTCAGGCTGTGGCCCTTCCCGCACTGAGCAGGTTCGCTCATGCCCATGCAGCCCCAAGGAAAGTCCCTACTCGCAATCCCCGATGTGGCGCGCCCGCTGGCCGCGTCCACTCGGTAGCTCACCCCGACTGTTTTCCCCCGTGCTTCAACACATTCATTCAAAGGAGACATCCATGAAGCTTTCGAAACTCGTGATCGCCGCTGCGGTGGTTGCTGCAGGTGCTTCGTCCATTGCGACGAGCGCCTTCGCGCAAGCCAAGGAGCAGTTCTTCCCGCTGCTGTCCTACCGCACCGGCCCCTACGCACCCAACGGCGTGCCATGGGCCAACGGCAAGCAGGACTACATCAAGATGATCAACGCCCGTGACGGCGGCATCAACGGTGTGAAGCTGACCTTTGAAGAATGCGAAACCGGCTACGCCACCGACCGCGGCGTGGAATGCTATGAGCGCCTGAAAGGCAAGCCCGGCGTGGCGCTGTTCGACCCGCAGGCCACGGGCATCACCTTCGCGCTGACCGAGAAGGCGCCCGTGGACAAGATCCCGCTGATGACGCTGGGCTACGGCCTGTCGGTTGCGCAGGACGGACAGGCCTTCAAGTGGAACTTCCCCTTCATGGGCAGCTACTGGACCGGCGCCGACATCCTGATCCAGCACATCGGCAAGTCCGCCGGCGGCCTGGACAAGCTCAAGGGCAAGAAGATCGCCCTGGTCTACCACGACAGCCCGTTCGGCAAGGAACCCATCCCGCTGCTGCAGGAACGCGCCAAGATGCATGGCTTCGAGTTGCAGATGCTGCCCGTGACCGCACCCGGCGTGGAGCAGAAGGCCACCTGGCTGCAGGTGCGCCAGAGCCGCCCCGACTACGTGCTGCTGTGGGGCTGGGGCGTGATGAACTCCACCGCCTTGAAGGAAGCGCAGGCCACGGGCTTCCCGCGCGACAAGCTCTATGGCGTGTGGTGGGCCGGTGCCGAGCCTGACGTGCGCGACGTGGGCGAAGGCGCCAAGGGCTACCACGCCCTGGCGCTGAACGGCTACGGCACGCAGAGCAAGGTCATCCAGGACATCCTCAAGCACGTGCACGACAAGAGCCAGGGCACGGGTCCCAAGGACGAAGTGGGCTCGGTGCTGTACACGCGCGGCGTGATCATCCAGATGCTGGCCGTGGAATCGGTGCGCCGCGCGCAGGAGCGCTTCGGCAAGGGCAAGGTCATGACCGGCGAGCAGGTGCGCTGGGGCATGGAAAACCTCGCACTGGACCAGAAGAAGCTTGATGCCATGGGCTTTGGCGGCGTGATGCGCCCCCTGTCCACCAGCTGCGCCGACCACATGGGCTCCAGCTGGGCCCGCGTGCACACCTGGGACGGCAGCAAGTGGAACTTCTCCTCTGACTGGTACCAGGCCGATGAGCAGATTCTCAAGCCCATGGTCAAGGCCGGTGCCGACAAGTACCTGGCAGACAAGAAGATGAGCCGCCGCGAAGCCGCAGATTGCCAGTCTTGATGTGAATGGCGCGCAGGGCACGACGTCCTGCCGCCCTCGCCACGGTGCGGCTCCCCAAGGAGCCGCCAACCGACAGGCTTGCAGCGCACGCCATGCGTGCGCACCAGGCCTGCCGATTGGTCAACCGGTAACGACATATGGAACAAGCTACAAACATCGTTCTCAACGTCAATGGCATCGAAGTCATCTACAACCACGTGATCCTGGTGCTCAAGGGCGTCTCGCTGCAGGTGCGCGAAGGCAGCATCGTCGCCATCCTGGGGGGCAACGGCGCGGGCAAGACGACCACGCTGCGGGCCGTCTCCAACCTGCTGCAGGGCGAGCGCGGCGCGGTCACCAAGGGGAGCATCGAGCTGCGCGGCGAGCGCATCGAGAACCTCTCGCCGGCGGACCTTGTCAAGCGCGGGGTGGTGCAGGTGATGGAGGGCCGCCACTGCTTCGCCCACCTGACCATTGAAGAGAACCTGATGACGGGCTCCTACACCCGCACCAGCAAGGCCGAGATCGCGGCCAACCTGGAGAAGGTCTACAACTACTTCCCGCGCCTGAAGACGCGGCGCACCTCGCAGGCGGCCTACACCTCGGGTGGCGAGCAGCAGATGTGCGCCATCGGCCGTGCGCTGATGGCCAACCCCAGCATGGTGCTGCTCGACGAGCCCTCCATGGGCCTGGCGCCGCAGATCGTGGAAGAGGTGTTCAACATCGTCAAGGACCTGAACACCAAGGAAAAGGTCACCTTCCTGCTGGCCGAGCAGAACACCAACATGGCCCTGAAGTACGCCGACTACGGCTACATCATGGAAAGCGGCCGCGTGGTGATGGATGGCGCGGCCAGCGACCTGGCCAGCAACGAGGACGTCAAGGAGTTCTACCTGGGCGTGGGCGGCGGCGAGCGCAAGAGCTTCAAGGACGTCAAGAGCTACAAGCGCCGCAAGCGCTGGCTGGCCTGAAGCCTGTCTTTGCATTGTTCGCACCCGAAAGCATTCCATGACCGCTGCCCACTACGACGATCTTGAAACCCGCGACCCGAGGGCGCGCGAAGCGGCCCTGCTTGCCGCCCTGCCCGGCCAGGTGGCCCACGCCCAGACAGCATCGACCGCCTTTGCCGGCATCCTGGCAGGCGTTGACGCATCGGCGATCACCAGCCGCGCAGCCCTCGCGCAATTGCCCGTGACACGCAAGCACGAGCTGCTGGAGCGCCAGCAGGCTGGCCGCGCCACCAGTGTCTTCGGCGGCTTCAGCGCCCTCAACTTCGGTGCCGCCATGCCGCGTGTGTTCGCCAGCCCCGGCACCATCTACGAGCCCGAGGGCACGCGGCGCGACTACTGGCGCATGGCGCGCGCGATGTACGGCGCGGGTTTTCGCGCGGGCGAGCTGATCCACAACAGCTTCAGCTACCACTTCGTGCCCGCCGGCTCCATGATGGAGACGGGCGCCCATGCGCTGGGCTGCACCGTGTTTGCCGGCGGCACCGGCCAGACCGAGCAGCAGGTGCAGGCCATGGCCGAGCTGCGGCCGGCCGGCTACATCGGCACGCCCAGCTTCCTCAAGCTCATCGTCGAGAAGGCCGCAGAGATGGGTGTGGCCCTGCCCACCGTGACCAAGGCCCTGGTCTCGGGCGAGGCGTTTCCGCCCTCGCTGCGCGACTGGTTCACCGAGCGCGGCATTGCAGGATACCAGTGCTATGCCACGGCCGACCTCGGACTGATCGCCTACGAGACCAGCGCGCGCGAAGGCCTGGTGCTCGACGAAGGCGTGATCGTGGAAATTGTGCGCCCCGGCACCGGCGACCCCGTGCCCGAGGGTGAGGTGGGCGAGCTGGTGGTGACCACGCTGAACCCCGACTACCCGCTGGTGCGCTTTGGCACCGGCGACCTCTCGGCGGTACTGCCTGGCACCTGCCCCACGGGCCGCACCAACAGCCGCATCAAGGGCTGGATGGGGCGGGCCGACCAGACCACCAAGGTGCGCGGCATGTTTGTGCACCCCGGCCAGGTGGCCGCCATCGCAAGGCGCTTTCCGCAGGTGCTGCGTGCACGCCTGGTGGTCAGCGGCGAGATGGCCAACGACCAGATGCTGCTGCAGGTGGAAACCACCGAGACCGCCGAAGGCCTGGCCCGCCAACTGGGTGATGCCATCCGCGAAGTGACCAAGCTGCGTGGCGAGGTGCAGATGGTGCCGCCGGGCAGCCTGCCCAACGATGGCCGCGTGATCGAGGACGCGCGCAGCTATCGGTGAAACCCGTGGATTCGCGCGAATCCGTTGGACCCATGGGGGATTAATGGAGCAGACCCATATTCCCTATATATAGGCATATTCTGTGCATATGGAACCGGGCTGCTGACCCATTTTGCCAAGCACCTCCAAAATCCTTGGCAAAGGTCAAACCAAGGGAAAACTCTGCCCCGTTTGGGCGCCAGTGTTTACCCTTAATTTGCTACGCTATCAGTAGCAACAAACTCTTTAGCATCGGGCCATTGAAGCCTCTTTTGCTTAAAGTCACTACCCCCCGCATGGTACGTAATTCCCGCAATACTGGCGAAAGGGTCGCTGGATATCATGGCCCGTCTTTTACAGAGGAGCACTCATGAAAAAACTGATCCAACTCGCCCTTGTCGCCGCAGCGGCAGCCGCCGCATTCGGCGCCACCGCGCAGGAATATCCATCCAAGGACAAGACGGTCACCATCGTGGTGCCCTTCGCTGCCGGCGGCCCCACCGACCGCGTGGCGCGTGACCTGGCCGAAGCCCTGCGCAAGCCGCTGGGCGCCAACGTGGTGGTGGACAACACCGCCGGCGCCGGCAGCTCCATCGGCGCCGCCCGCGTCGCCCGCGCTGCACCGGACGGCTACACCCTGCTGCTCAACCACATCGGCATGTCCACCATGCCTGCGCTGTACCGCAAGCTGGCCTTCAGCGTGCCGAACGACTTCGAATACCTGGGCATGGTCAACGACGTGCCCATGACGCTGATCGCACGCCCCACCATGGCGGCGAACAACTACAAGGAGCTGTCGGCCTGGCTCGCACAGAACAAGGGCAAGATCAACCTGGGCAACGCCGGGCTGGGTTCTGCCTCGCACCTGTGCGGCCTGATGTTCCAGAGCGCCGTGCAGATCGACATGACGCCCGTTCCCTACAAGGGCACGGCGCCTGCCATCACCGACCTGATCGGCGGCCAGATCGACCTGCTGTGCGACCAGACCACCAACACCTCGGGCCAGATCGAATCGAAGAAGGTCAAGGCCTATGCCGTGACCACGCCCAAGCGCCTGACCACCCCTCTGCTCAAGGACCTGCCCACGCTGGCCGAGTCGGGCCTGAAGAACTTCGAAGTGACCATCTGGCACGGCCTGTACGGCCCCAAGGGCACGCCACCTGACGTCGTCAAGAAGATCAACGACGCACTCAAGGTGGCACTGAAGGACCCTGAATTCATCAAGAAGCAGGAAGGCCTGGGCGCCGTGGTCGTGACCGACAAGCGCGTGGAACCTGCCGAGCACAAGAAGTTCGTGGTGTCCGAAATCGACAAGTGGACTGCCGTCATCAAGGCGGCTGGCACCTACGCCGACTGATCGACAGCCTGGCCACGCAAGACCGCGTACACAACACTGCGACGAAGCCACCACGCCCCCGGGCCTGGTGGCTTTTTTGCGCCTTCGGGCGCCTGACAGGGTGTGGCGCCGGGTCCATCGGGTGTCGCATTGGAGCGTCGATCTGCGGGTAATCCATCTGCCCCCAATGCAGACGCGCGCGTAGAACAGGGGCATACCATTCGACACGACAGACAAGGACGCACCCCATGGCCCAGCAAGCCCCCCGCCCCCTGCCAAGCAACACCGCAATAGCCACCAAGGTCCAGGCCCGCAACCGCCGCAAGGCCATCGCCATGGCCTTCACGCTGAGCGCGCTCGGCGCCCTGGCCGTGGCCACCGCCAGCGCCCTGCTGCTGCCCCGCGCTGCCCACGCCCAGGCCACCGCCAGCGGCTGGCCCAACAAGCCCGTGCGCATCGTCGTGCCCTTTGCGCCCGGCGGCACCACCGACATCCTGGCCCGTGCGCTAACCCCCGACCTGTCCCGCGCGTTCGGCCAGCAGTTCGTGGTGGACAACCGGGCCGGCGCCGGCGGCAACGTGGGCGCCGAGATCGTGGCCAAGGCCCCGGCCGACGGCTACACCCTGCTCATGGGCACCGTGGGCACGCACGGCATCAACCGCGCGCTGTACGCCAAGCTGCCCTACGACCCCATCAAGGACTTCGTGCCCATCACCCTGGTCGCCGCCGTGCCCAACGTGATGGTGATGAACGTCGACAAGGCCAAGTCCCTGGGCATCGCCAACGTGCAGGATTTCATCCGCGTCGCCAAGGCCAGCCCGGGCAAGTTCAACATGGCATCGAGCGGCAATGGCACCTCCATCCACCTCGCGGGCGAGCTGTTCAAGAGCATGACCGGCACCTTCATGCTGCACCTGCCCTACCGCGGCTCCGGCCCCGCGCTGATGGACCTGGTGGGCGGCAATGCCGACGTGATGTTCGACAACCTGCCGTCGTCCATGGCGCAGATCAAGGGCGGCAAACTCACCGCCCTGGCCGTGACGAGCAGCCAGCGCTCCAGCGCCCTGCCCGACGTGCCCACGGTGGAGCAGGCCGGCGGCCCCACGCTCAAGGGCTTTGAGGCCAGCTCCTGGTTCGGCCTGCTGGCCCCTGCCGGCACCCCGCCCGAGATCGTGAACCGCATCCAGCAGGAGGTCGCCAAGTCCCTGGCCTCACCGGCGATGAAGGAGCGGCTGGTGGCGCAGGGCGCGATCCCCGGTGGCAACACGCCGGCCGAGTTCGCCAGGCACATCGACGCCGAGCACAAGAAGTGGGCGCAGGTGGTGAAGGCTTCGGGGGCGAAGGTGGATTGAGCCTCGCGGCTCCGACACGCCGAGGGGCAGCTGCCAGCAACCCGGCAGCTACAGACTTCCGAAATGCACAAGGCCCGCGCAAGCGGGCCTTCTTGTCTGTCATGGCAGCACCCGACTGCCGTGGCGGTTCATACCCCCCAGACCACGTCCGCCTGCTCCGCCGCGCTCTTGCGCAGCATGTCGATGAAGGGAGCGGCACGCTGGCGCAGTTTCACCGATTCGGCGCGGTTGCCTTGATCGTCTTCATCCTCGGCCTCCTTGCCCTCCTGTGCCGGAGGCTGGGCCTCGCTGGCGGCCACGGCCGCCTCCAGTGCGGAGATGGCGCCGGGGATCTGAGCTGCGGTCACGATGCCGTTGCTTCCCGGAGTCTTGCCGATGATCTCGAGGATCTGGCGGCCCTGGGGTTCGAGCATGATCAGGTCAGCGGCGGCTTTGGACTTGAATTTGTAGAGCATGGTGTGGCAGGTTCTTTCGGATGGCAGTCGTTGTCGTTCGTTTCTGTCGTCGCAGTTGCACTGATTTTTGCTGTCGTCGCTTTTTGTCGATACATGCAGTCCCGCGTGAACGGGTAGCCCGATTGTGCGCCGGGCATCGCCCCGCGTCTTCGTATCCCCATTGGGTCGCATGGGGCTGCGTGGTCAGTATCTGGTGCAAGGCCATTCAGCCCTGCTCGAAGCCGAGCGCACTGCCGGCCAGGTACAGAAGGTACGCACGCAACACCTTATCGCCCTGCACGGCACCATGGTGCCCGGCGAGCACCTCGCGCGCCGCAGGCAACCGCCCCTCCAGCCTGTCAGATCATGCCCACATGGGTTCGCGCACGGTGGTGGCGCAGATCTTCGGCGATGGCAGCGCCCACATTGCCGATCCCGCACGTGGTCAGGGCGACGGGGGCCATGCCTCCCGGCAGCGCAGTCAACCGCCCTTCCAGAGCGTGCAGCAGGTGCTTCATGCCGACCATTCTTGGCCCTGTGCTGCAGTGCGTCAACACCCCACCCGGAGCGCAAAGATCGCCCAAGCGCTTTTTCGGGATGGCCCCATTGACAGTATTTTGTTTAAGCCTAAACTATTTTCCCATGAACATCCTTTGCATTGGCGGCGGCCCCGCAGGTCTGTATTTCGCCCTGCTCATGAAGCAGCAGAACCCGGCACACCACATCACGGTGCTGGAGCGCAACCGCCCGTTCGACACCTTTGGCTGGGGCGTGGTGCTGTCGGACCAGACGCTGGCCAACCTGCAGGCAGCCGATGCCACTACGGCGCGCCAGATCGGCGATGCGTTCAACCACTGGGACGACATCGAGGTGTTCTTCAAGGGGAAGAGCGTGCGCTCGGGCGGGCACGGCTTTTGCGGCATCGGGCGCAAGCGGCTGCTCAACATCCTGCAGGAGCGCTGCATCGCGGTGGGGGTGGAACTGGTGTTCGAAGCCGACGTGCAGGACGACCAGGAAGCCGCCGCGAAGTACAACGCCGACCTGGTGATCGCCAGCGACGGCCTGAACAGCCGCATCCGCACGCGCTACACCACCACCTACCAGCCCGATATCGACCTGCGCCAGTGCCGTTTCGTCTGGCTGGGCACGCACAAAAAGTTCGACGCTTTTACCTTTGCTTTCGAACAGACGGAGCATGGCTGGTTCCAGGCCCATGCCTACCAGTTCGATGCCGACACCTCCACCTTCATCGTGGAAACGCCCGAGGCGGTATGGAAGGCACATGGCCTCGATCAGATGCAGCAGCCCGAGGCGATTGCCTTTTGCGAGCGCCTGTTCGGCAAGTACCTGGATGGCAATGCCCTCATCAGCAACGCCACGCACCTGCGCGGTTCGGCCAACTGGATCCGCTTTCCGCGCGTGATCTGCAACACCTGGGTACACCGCGAAGCCATCGGCGGCAAGCAGGTGCCCATCGTGCTGATGGGCGATGCAGCGCACACCGCGCATTTCTCGATCGGCAGCGGCACCAAGCTGGCGCTCGAAGACGCCATCGACCTGGCCAACGAGTTCGCCACCGGCCTGCCCATAGCCGAGGTGCTGCAGCACTACGAAGCGCGCCGCAGTGTGGAGGTGCTCAAGATCCAGAACGCGGCGCGCAACTCCACCGAGTGGTTCGAGAACGTGACGCGCTACACCGGCATGGAGGTGGAGCAGTTCGCCTACTCGCTGCTCACGCGCAGCCAGCGCATCAGCCACGAAAACCTGCGCCTGCGTGATGCGCAGTGGCTGGAAGGGTACGAGGGCTGGCTGGCGGGCGGCAAGACCGCCGTGCCGCCCATGCTGACACCGTTCAAATTGCGGGATCTCACGCTCAAGAACCGCATCGTCGTCTCGCCCATGGCCACCTACAGCGCGGTCGACGGCGTGCCGCAGGACTTTTTGCTGGTGCACCTGGGCGCGCGCGCCCTGGGCGGCGCGGCGATGGTGATGGTGGAGATGACCAGCCCCACGCCCGAGGGCCGTATCACACCGGGCTGCACGGGCCTGTGGAACGACGACCAGCAGGCTGCGTTCACGCGCATCGTGCAGTTCGTGCATGGCAGCAGCAGCGCCAAAATCGGCATGCAACTGGGCCACAGCGGCCCCAAGGGATCCACCCGCGTGGGCTGGGAAGGCACGGACGAGCCGCTCGAACAAGGCAACTGGCCCCTGCTGGCCGCCAGCCCCCTGCCCTATGGCGACCAGAACCAGCCCCCCACGGCCATGACCCGCGAGGCCATGGATGCGATGACCGCGGCCTTCACCGACAGCGCGCGCCGCGCCGCCGCCTGCGGTTTCGACTGGCTGGAGCTGCACTGCGCCCACGGCTACCTGCTGGCCAGCTTCATCAGCCCCATCACCAACCAGCGCAGCGACGACTACGGCGGCAACCTGGCCAACCGCTGCCGCTACCCGCTGGAGGTGTTCGCCGCGCTGCGCGCCGTGTGGCCGGTGGACAAGCCCATGAGCGTGCGCATCTCGGCCCACGACTGGGCACCCGGCGGCACCACGCCCGACGATGCGGTGGAGATTGCGCGCCTGTTCAAGGCGGCGGGCTGCGACCTGATCGATGTCTCCTCCGGCCAGACCACGCGCAGCGCCAAGCCGGTCTACGGGCGCATGTACCAGACACCGTTTGCCGACCGCATCCGCAATGAGGTGGACATCGCCACCATGGCCGTGGGCGCGATCACCGAGGCCGACCACGCCAACAGCATCATCGCCGCCGGCCGGGCCGACCTGTGCGCCATTGCCCGCCCCCACCTGGCCGACCCGGCCTGGACGCTGCACGCAGCCGCCCAGCTGAGCCCCGTGGCCGCCGCGCACACCGACTGGCCCGTGCAATACCACAGCGGCCGCGACCAGATGCTGCGCGAGATCGGCAAGCAAAAGCAGCTGCAGGCCGCACTGGAGGCGCAGCAAAAGCGCGGCTCCAACGAGGAAGAGGGCTAGGCCATGGACCTCGAAGCCCGACTGCACGGCGCCGCGCCGAGCGAGCACCCCGAGGCCCTGCGCCTGTGGCTGCGCATGCTGACCTGCACGCAGCTGATCGAAAAGCAGGTGCGCGCCGGCCTGCGCGCCCAGTTCGACACCACGCTGCCGCGCTTCGATCTGATGGCACAGCTCGAACGCGCGCCCGACGGCCTGAAGATGAAGGACCTGTCGCGCCGCATGATGGTCACGAGCGGCAACGTCACCGGCATCACCGACCAGCTCGTGGCCGAAGGCCTGGTCGAGCGCGTGGACGTGGAGGGCGACCGCCGCGCCTACTGCGTGCGCCTGACGCCCCAGGGCCGCCAGCAGTTCAACGACATGGCCCGCCAGCACGAGCAGTGGATCGTCGAGGCCTTCGCCTCGCTGGGCGAGCGCGACATCGCCACCCTGCACCGCTTGCTGGGCAGGGTCAAGGAACACACGCAACAACACCCCGTGGAGACAGCAGAATGAAGCACAACATCAGCGCCGGCAATCCGATGCGCGCGCAATTCGAGGCCAAGGCGCCCTACACCGCCCGGCACTTCGCCTGGAGCTTTGCCGACGGCGTGGGCACGGTCACGCTGAACCGGCCCGAGCGCAAGAACCCGCTCACCTTCCAGAGCTATGCGGAGCTGCGCGACTTCTTCTACGCGCTGCGCTTTGCCACCGACGTGAAGTGCGTGGTGGTCACCGGCGCGGGCGGCAACTTCTGCTCGGGCGGCGACGTGCACGAGATCATCGGCCCGCTGACCACCATGACCATGCCTGAGCTGCTGGAGTTCACGCGCATGACGGGCGACCTGGTCAAGGCCATGCGCGCCTGCCCGCAACCCATCCTGGGGGCCATCGACGGCATCTGCGCCGGTGCGGGCGCCATGATGGCGCTGGCCTGCGACATGCGCTACGGCACGGCAGCGGCCAAGACGGCGTTTCTCTTCACCCGCGTGGGCCTGGCCGGCGCAGACATGGGCGCCTGCGCATTGTTGCCGCGCCTCATCGGCCAGGGCCGTGCCTCGGAGCTGCTGTTCACCGGCCGCGCGATGACGGCGCAGGAAGGCCTGGCCTGGGGCTTCTTCAACGGCCTGTACGACGCGGCCGACCTGCTGCGAGAGGTGCAGGAGACGGCGCGTGCGCTGGCCAGCGGCCCCACCTTCGCCCACGGCATGACCAAGACCATGCTGGCCCAGGAATGGGCCATGACCATCGACCAGGCCATCGAGGCCGAGGCCCAGGCCCAGGCCATCTGCATGCAGACGCAGGACTTCCGCCGCGCCTACGAGGCCTTTGCGGCCAAGCAGAAACCCGTGTTCGAGGGAGATTGAGCCATGCACATTGCCACCCCACCGGCGCCCTGTGCGCCCTCCACTGCCCACCTGGCCCTGCCCTTCTTCGACGACGCGCACCGCGAATTGGCGCGCGGCCTGGTGCCCTGGGCCGCAGCCCAGGACGTGGACGAGACCGACGACCGCGCTGCCTGCCGCGACTGGGTACAGCGCCTGGGTGCGGGCGGCTGGCTGCGCTACTGCGTGCCGGCTGCGCACGGCGGCGCTCTGCCCGCGCTGGACTCGCGCGCGCTGGTGCTGCTGCGCGAAACCCTGGCCTACCACTCGCCGCTGGCGGACTTCGCGTTTGCCATGCAGGGCCTGGGCAGTGGCGCCATCACCCTGGCCGGCAGCCCAGCGCAGCAGGCGCACTACCTGCAGGGCGTGGCCAGCGGCCAGCTGATCGCGGCCTTTGCGCTGAGCGAGCCCGAGGCCGGATCGGATGTAGGCGCCATGCGCACCACGGCGCTGCCGGCATCCGGTGGCGCCTACGCCCTCAACGGCAGCAAGACCTGGATCAGCAACGGCGGCATCGCCGACTTCTACTGCGTTTTCGCCAAGACTGAGCCGGACGGCGGCACGCGCGGTATCAGCGCCTTCATCGTCGATGCCACGGCGCAAGGCCTGGACACGTCGAAGCACATCCACGTGATGGCCCCGCATCCGCTGGCCACGCTGGTCTTCTCGGACTGCCAAGTGCCCGCCTCCGCCCTGCTGGGCGAGCTGAACGGCGGCTTCAAGCTGGCCATGCGCACGCTGGACATCTTTCGCGCGTCCGTGGCCGCTGCGGCACTGGGCATGGCGCGCCGGGCCCTGGCCGAGGCCGTGCACCACGCGCGCCAGCGCAAGATGTTCGGCCAGACGCTGGCGGACTTCCAGCTCACGCAGGCGCGCATCGGCGAGATGGCGGCGCTGCTGGACAGCGCCGCGTTGCTGACCTACCGCGCCGCCTGGCTGCGCGACGAGGGCGAAAAACACGGCGGTACGCGTGTCACCGCCGAGGGGGCGATGGCAAAGATGACCGCCACCGAGAACGCCCAGCGCGTGATCGACATGGCGCTGCAGCTGCATGGCGGGCGCGGTGTGGAGGTGGGCAGCAAGGTGGAAAGCCTGTACCGCGATATCCGCTCGCTGCGCATCTACGAAGGTGCGACCGAGGTGCAGCAGCTCATCATCGGCAAGGCCGCCCTGCAGGCGTCCTGACCCGCAAGCACAGAAGGATCACCCCCATGGCCCACCCCAGCGCACAGCCCGACCATTTCGTGCACGACCGCCTGCCCGCACTGCAGGGCCTGCCCACGTTCAACTACGACACACCCGAGCTGCGGATCTCCGACCAGGCCAATCTGGTGCATGCCCTGTTCGACCAGGCCGAGCGCGCCGGCCACGGCGCCCGCCCCCTGCTGCGCGGCCCGCAGCGCAGCTACAGCTACCGAGAGGCGCGCGCCGAGGCCGCGCGCATTGCGGAGCTGCTGACGAAAGAGCATGGCCTGGTGCCCGGCAACCGCGTGCTGCTGCGTGGCGGCAACACCGTGGAGATGGCGCTGGCCTGGCTGGGCGTGGTGCACGCCGGGCTGGTGGCGGTGGCCACCATGCCGCTGCTGCGCGCGGTGGAGCTGGGCAGCATCATCGAGCGGGCCCAGCCCACGCTGGCGCTGTGCGACGGCCGGCTGCTGGCCGAGCTGCAGGCGGCCCAGGCGGAGCACCCGGTGCTTGCCACCACCATTGCCTTCCACACCGCGCCCGATGCGGGCGACCTGCTGGTGCGTGCGCAAGCCATGCCGGGCACCCTGCCGGCCTGCCCGACGTCGGCCGACGATGTGGCGCTGATGGCCTTCACCTCGGGCACCACGGGCGCGCCCAAGGCGGCCGTGCACACGCACCGCGACGTGCTGGCCGCCTGCGAGGCCTGGCCGCGCCACGTGCTGCGCGCCCGGCCCGACGACATCGTGGCCGGCTCGCCACCGCTGGCCTTCACCTTCGGGCTCGGCGGGTTGCTGCTGTTCCCGATGTGGGCCGGCGCCAGCATCTACTTCCCGGACCAGCCCTACACGCCCGAGACCATGGTGCGCCTGATGAACGACGCCGGCGTGACCATCTGCTACACCGCACCCACCTTCTACCGGCAGATGGCGCCGTTCGCGCGCCAGTTGGGCCTGCCCACGCTGCGCACCAGCGTGAGCGCGGGCGAGGCCCTGCCCGATGCCACGCGCCAGCTGTGGAAGGAGGCCACGGGCATCGACATGACGGACGGTATCGGCGCCACGGAGATGTTCCACATCTTCATCTCAGCTGCGGGCGGTGAGAGCCGTGCCGGTGCCATCGGCAAGGTGGTGCCGGGCTACCAGGCCAAGGTGGTGGACGGCCAGGGCAAGGAACTGCCGCGCGGCACGGTGGGCAAGCTCGCCGTGGTCGGGCCCACGGGCTGCCGCTACCTCGACGACCCGCGCCAGGCCAAGTACGTGAAGAACGGCTGGAACTACCCGGGCGACGCCTTCGTGCAGGATGCGGACGGCTACTTCTTCTACCAGGCGCGCGACGACGACATGATCATCACCGCGGGCTACAACGTCGGCGGCCCCGAGGTGGAAGACGCCCTGCTGCGCCACCCGGCCGTGGCCGAATGCGCCGTGATCGGCGTGCCCGACGAGGAGCGCGGCATGGTGGTCAAGGCCTACTGCGTGCTCAAGCCCGGCCACACGGGCGACCCCGCCATGGCCAAGGCCTTGCAGGACCATGTGAAGGCCACCATCGCCCCGTTCAAATACCCGCGCCTTGTGGAATTCGCCACCACCCTGCCGCGCACGGAAACCGGCAAACTCCAGCGTTTTCGGCTGCGCCAGCGCGAAGCCGCTGCGGCAGCAGCCACCCCTTCATCGAACACGACACCATGAACACCCACTTGCAACCCCCTGGCTGGGTCACGCCCAAGGGCTACGCCAACGGCGTGGCCGCGCGCGGCACAATGATCTTCACCGGCGGCCAGATTGGCTGGAATGCCCAGCAGCAGTTCGAAAGCGATGACTTCATCGCCCAGACGCGCCAGACCCTGCTCAACGTGCGCGCCGTGCTCGAAGCCGGCGGCGCCGGCCCCGAGCACCTGGTGCGCCTGACCTGGTACGTGGTGGACCGCAACGAGTACAACGCCCGCCTGAAGGAGTTGGGCGTGGTCTACCGCGAGGTGCTGGGCAAGAACTTCCCGGCCATGGCCTGTGTACAGGTGGCCGGCCTGATGGAAGAACGCGCCAAGATCGAGATCGAGGCGACGGCCGTCATCCCGGACGCCTGAGGGCCGCACAACAGATCCATCTGCAGGGGCTCCCCGAAAGGGTGGCGCCATCCGACATGCAAAGCGCTATGACAAAATGGAATAGCGAAACATACATGGAGGAGATCGCATGCCTTTCAGAAAGACAACATCCCCCCGGCGGATCCTGTCCGCCAGCCTGGCGACTGCCATGCTGCTGGCCCTGGCCGCCTGCGGCGGCAGCGACGACAGCCCATCGGTGCGCGTGCAGGGCGCGGTGGACCGCCCAGGCAACTACGACGCAGCCGCGCTGCAGCGGCAGGCGGCGGTCACGCAGTCCGTCACGTTCAGCAGCGGCAGTGGCTCGCAGTCGCGTACCTACACCGGCGCCACACTCTGGTCGGTGCTGAACGACGCAGGCACCATCCTCGACGCAACGAAGAAGAACGACGGCCTGAACCGCTACGTGGTGGCCACAGGCAGCGACGGCTACCGTGTGGCCTTCGGCCTGGGCGAGATCAACCCGGAGTTCGGCAACAAGGCGAGCGTGCTGGCGTATGCGGAAACGCAGAACGGCAGTTCAGGCCCGCTGGCCAGTGCCGACGGGCCCTTCCGCGTGACGGCGCCGGGGGATGTGAAGGGCGGCCGCTATGTCTCCAACCTCGTACGCCTGGAGGTGCGGCCTTCGGGCTCCACGGCAGCGGGTACGGGCGGCGGCGTGTCGAACAGCTTCGCTGTGTCGGGGGCCGTCACCCAGCCTGCGAGCTTTGACTTGGCCACCCTGCAGACGCTGCCCGCCAGCACGGTCACGGTGGCAGGCACCACCTACACGGGCGTGAATTTGTGGACGCTGCTGAGCAGCACCACGGGCCTGAAGACCGATGCCACCGCCAAGAACCCCACACTGGCCATGGTGGCCGTAGCCACGGGCAGCGACGGCTACAAGGCTCTGGTGTCGCTGGGCGAGATCGACCCGGGCTTTGGCAACAAGGCTGCCCTGGTGGCCTATGCCATCAATGGCGAAGGCCTGGGCGCCAACGGGGTGGCGCGCCTGATCGTTCCTGGCGAGGTGAAGCAGGGCCGTTCGGTATCGAACCTTGTGAGCATCGAGGTCATCACCGCAGCCCCTTGAGTTGCATCAGCGCACCGGCGCACCGCCTGCGGGGACCTGCGCCCCACGGCGTGCCCAGCGCGCCTGGATCGCCTTGCCGTAGAGGATGAACACCAGCGCCGCACCGATCAGCGGCAACGCGGCATACACCCAGCCCGTGAGCAGCTCGCCGCCCAGTGCCACGCCCACCAGCAGGGCCACGGCCGGGTTCACGAACGAATAGCTGCCGGCCAGCGCGGACGAGGTGTTCTGCAGCAGCCACAGGTAGGCGTTGAGCGCCACCAGCGTGCCGAAGAACAGCAGGTACACCCAGGCGGCCCAGGACTTGGCGCTGACCTGGCCGAGTGCACTGACCGGCTCGAAGCACAGCGCCACCACCAGGCCCATGGCCCCGCCCGTGAACCACTGCGCGGCCGAGGCCATGGCCGGCGCCGGCAGGCTCAGCCGGCGCGATGCGTAGGAGCCGATGCTCCAGCACAGCGGCGCGCCAAAGGCCAGCAGCGCACCCAGCCAGGTGGCCGAGAAGTCGCCCTCCATCGCCAGCAGCAGCGCCCCCACCACGCCCAGCCCCAGCCCGATCCAGCTGGTCGCGGGCACGCGCTCACCGCCCCAGCGCGACCACAGCGCCAGCCACATGGGCATGGTGGTGACCACCGTGGCCATCAGGCCCGAACCAATGCCCATCTTCTGCGCAAAGCCCATGAGGTTCATCGCCAGGAAGACCATGCACCCACCGACCACGGCCGAGTTGCGCCACTGCACCGCCGTGGGCAGGGCATGGCCCTGACACAGCGCCACGGCCAGCATGATGGCGCCCGCGCAGAGGAAGCGGATGGCGTTCATCAGCAGCGGCGGCATGGTCTGCACGGCGATGCCGATGGCGAAATAGGTCGTGCCCCAGACCACGTAGACCAGCAACAGGGCGATGGCGATAGCCCACACACGGCGGTTGCCTGCTTGCGCATTGAAAAATGTCGGCATATTCTTCACCTGACCGGAAAATTTATGGAAATCACAGGGATTTCGGAATTTTTACCAAATTCATGCGCTTATGCAAGCAAATATTCAGACAGATGAGATAGACGCCAGAATTATTTCTGCCTTGGGCACCGATGGCCGACGTTCTTACGCCGACGTCGGGGCCGAAGTGGGCCTGTCGACCGCTGCCGTGCATGAGCGGGTGAAGAAAATGCTGGACAAGGGCGTGATCCGCCGCTTCTCGATCAGCGTGGACCATGAGCGCGTGGGGCTGAACTTCACGGCCTTCGTCGCCATCCGCAACGATGGCGGCATCCACTGCCGCGACGTGGCGCCGCGCCTGCGCGCCATGCCCCAGGTGGAGGAGCTGCACAGCGTGGCGGGCGAGTACGACTTCCTGGCCAAGATCCGCACCACGCATGCACGTGCGCTGGAAGACGTGATCTACGAGATCAAGGCGATTGCGGGCGTGGCCCGCACCACCAGCACCGTGGTGCTCAATACCGAGTTCGAGGACCGCCCGCTGGACCTGAACTGGATGAACGACAAGGCGGGCTGATTCTTCAGATGGCGATGCCCGGCAGGGCATTGCGCACAGCGCGCACCAGGCTGTAGACCGTGAGGGCCGAGGTCTTGGGGTTGGCCGCCAGCGGCAGGTTCTCCATCTGCAGCTCAAGGCAGCCGAAGGCACCGCGTGCGATGACGGTATGCACGTTGCGCACCACGCCAGGGTCGGCCACCAGCTCGACCTGGGTGCGGTCCAGCCCCAGCCCGGCCAACGAGACCGTCGCCGCCACGTTGGCGTTCTTCGGGAACTGCCGGGCCGCCTCGCGTGCGCTGCCGCGAAAAATGACCTGTGGCGTCGCCAGGCGGGTCAAGTCGAAGGCCGGCTCGGCCGGCGTGCCCGCCCAGCTCAGCGGTGGCTTGCGCCCCACATAGACCACCTCGTCAAGCCCGCCGAAGCGCGCTGCGGCCAATGCGTCGATGGCGCCGATGGCGCCGGCCACCAGTTGCAGCCGGGTGCCGCCTTCATGGGCCGCCGCCTCCAGCCGTGCGAGCAGATCCGTATCGTGCAGGGCGCCGACCGAGGCCATGGCACAGGGGATGCCGGCCTGCAGGGCAGGCACCACATGGGCCAGCACCGCAGTGTGGCCAGCGCATTCGACGACAAGATCAGGGCGCTGCCCCGGCCCGCAATCCAGCGTGCTGGCCACACGCACATCCGGCGCGATGGCTGTGCACGCCGCCTGCGCGGCCACAGTGGAGCCCGGGGACACGATGACCTGCGCCAGCCGCACCCGATGGTCACTCGCCAGTTCCCGCGCCAGGGCCTGGCCGATGGCACCAAACCCGACCACGGCGAGCCGCAGCGGTGAGTGCACCCGCGTCATGCCGGGGCCGCCGTGTTCGGAAAGCGCTCGGCACAGCGTGCATGCCAGCGGCGCCAGTCGCGGCCCGGGTGCACCTCGCCGCAGTGCGCGCAGCTGCGCTCGGCCGGTGCGCAATCGTAGAAGGCCGAGTAGGTGCGCGGCAGGTCCTCGACGATGCTCGTGAGCTGCAGCTCGCTGCGCACCACCAAGCCGCCGCAGGCCGCGCAGTACCACTCGAAAGCGTCGATGGAGCCCACGGGCCGGCTGCGCTCCACCACCGTGCACAGGCTGCCCGGCTCCGGGCGCTGCGGCGAATGGCGCACATGGGCAGGCAACAGGAAAATGTCTCCCTCGCGCAGGTGCACGCGCTCGAACTTTCCGCGGTCGGCGATCAGCAGCGAGGCGTTGCCCTTGAACTGGTGGAAGTATTCCTCGTAGGGGTCGTCGTGGAAGTCGGTGCGCTCGTTGGGGCCGCCCACCACGGTGCAAACCAGGTCGGCGTTCTGCCATATCTGCTGGTTGCCCACGGGGGGCTGCAGGCGCGCACTGTTGGCATCGAGCCAGTGCTGGAAGTTCAGGGGCTTGCTGTGGTGGTCGTAGGCCACGTCGGCTGGCTGGTAGGGCATGGGGACACTCACTTTCGAAACAGGGAAAACCACCGCACCAGCAGGCGCCGCAGCCTGTGCCACGCAGATGGGGGAGGCAGGTGATCGGCGGAAACGCCCAGCAGCCGGCTGAAACGCTCGAAGAACTCTTCGCTGAGCTTGCGCGAGCTGGCCTCGACCAGCCGGTTGCCGAACTGCGCCAGGCGCCCGCTGAGCTGCACCTGCACCCACCAGTGCAGCACCGTGCCGCCATCGGCCGTGGGCGCAAAGCGCACGCGCGCCGTGCCCTGGCCGCTGCCCAGGGCGCCCGCCTGGCCGACGAAGACCATGGTCAGCGACCGGGGCGGCTGCAGGTCGTGCAGCGTGACATCGCTCTTGAAGCGCACCGACAGCGGGCCCAGGCCGACCTTGACCGTGGCCTCGTAGTCCGTGGGGCTGCGCTGGGCCAGGGCCTCGCAGCCGGGGATGCTGGCCTGCAGGTTCTTTGCATCGAGGATGGCCTGCCAGACCTGGGCCGGCGGTGCCGCCAGCAGCTGCCGGCCGCCAAAGCCATCCTTGGGCGCTGCTTCTTGGCCTGCCTCTGCTGGCGCCTGCCGGACCGCCGGTGGTGCCAGTGGCGCATGGCGCGGCAGCGCCTCGCCCGTGAGGGCGGATACGCAGCGCCGCACGAGCACACCCGCCAGGTGGCAGCGGTAGCCGGCCGAGGCATGCAGGTCGCCCAGCGCCGAGAGGCTATCGGGTGCGACGGCAGACAGGGCTGCCAAGCCGAGTTGGCCGCTGAGCGCCTCTTCGGCATCGGACCAGCGCGTGACGCCCATGCCCAGCCCGGTCACGGCCACGCGCACCTGGCCCGCCCCGGTATGCGCCACGGCCACGCCGACCAGCGCAAAACGCGAGGCCGGCTGCTCGAACTTGAGGTAGTGCAGGCCCGCCATCTGCGCAAAGCGCACCCCGACAATCAGCTCGCCCGATGCCAGCGCCGTGGTGTACAGGCCCTGGAAGTAGGCATCCGCCGCGATCTCGCGCTGCGAGGTGACAATGGTGGCACCCGCTGCCAGCACGCCCCCCGGCCAGCAGGCCGCTGGGTCGTTGTGCGCGAGCGAGCCGCCGAGGGTGCCCATGTTGCGCACCTGCGCATCGGCAATGCCGCCGGCCAGGGCCGCCAGGCCGGGCGCGAAGCCGCGCACGGTGGCGCTGGCCGCGACGCTGGCATGCGTGGCCATGGCGCCGATCCAGAGCGCAGGCGCGCCGTCCGGCCCGGTTTCCACGCGGATATCGCGCAGGCCCGGCACGTCCTGCAGGTCGACCAGCAGCGACGGCGTGGCCATGCCCAGCTTCATCGCGGCCAGCAGCGACTGGCCGCCCGCCAGCCAGGCCTGGCTGCCTTGCGGCGAGGGGGTCATCAGCGCCAGCGCCTCGGCCAGCGAGGTGGGACGCTCAAAGTCCAGTGCGTTCATGCCGGCTCCGCTCCGCGCATCGCGGTCAGGCCTTCGCAGACCGCCTTCACGATGCCCTCGTAGCCCGTGCAGCGGCACAGGTTGCCACCCAGGGCATGGCGCACCCAGTGCGGGTCGATGGATTCGCCAGCGGCCTCGGGCTCGTCGGCCATGGCCACCGCGCGCATCAGAAAGCCCGGCGTGCAAAAGCCGCACTGCAGCGCATGGTGGCGGCTGAAGGCCTGCTGCATGGGGTGCAGCCGGCCCTGTGCCGGGGCCAGGCCCTCGACCGTGCGCACCGCCCTGCCCTGCACCTGCACGGCCAGCACGTTGCACGACTTCACGACCCGGCCATCCACCTGCACCGTACAGGCGCCGCACTGGGCCGTGTCGCAGCCCTGGTGCGTGCCGCACAGGCCCAGCGGGCCGCGCAGGCAATCCACCAGCAGCGTGTTGGCCTCGACCTGCACGCTGCACGCGCTGCCGTTGACCTCTATCCGGACTTCCTGCATGCCCTGCTTCATCCTGTGGTGGTCATCAGGCCAGGCGCAGGCCACAGCCCGCGAAGGCTTCGCGCGTGGCAGCCAGCTCGGCTTCGGTCATGTTCAGCAGTGGCCGGCGCACCGGGCCGCCGTGCTGGCCCAGCAACTCCTGCCAGGCCTTGCCATGCGCCTGCGGCTTGCCGGCAGGCTTGCTGGCGCGGAACGCGGCGCGCACGGGCTCCAGGCTGTCGCGCACCTTGCGCGCCTGTGCATGCTGGCCGGCAAACGCGAGACGGGTGTATTCGTTCATGCGCTGGTCCACCTTGGTCTGCAGCAGGAAGGGAGGCGTGGAGCACAGGTAGAGCTTCCAGTTGAGCTCGATGATGTTCTCCAGCCAATCCTCCTCGGAGGGGTTGCTCACCTGGATCTTGTGGCCGGCCAGTTCGGTCAGGCGCTTGTAGCGGGCGCGGTCGGCGCTGTACTTGATGGCCACGATGTTGGGCAGGTCGGCGATGCGGTTGCACAGCTCGGGGCTCATGGTGTAGCCGCAGTCGGGGTGGTTCCACATGGCGATGCCGATGTCCAGTTGCTCCGACAGGTAGCGGTAGTACTCGTAGATCGTCTCCTCGGTGTCGGCACCGAAGTGCAGCACCGGGCTGTGCACGATCACGTAGTCGGCGCCGGCGTTGGCCGAGTGGCGTGCCAGGTCGAGCACCACGTCGAGGTTGGTGTCGGAGCACGAGGTGATGATGCCGCAGCGGCCGATGCCGCAGCGGTCGCCTGCGGCCTGTGCGGCCTCGACCGACAGGGTGATCAGGCGCTTGCGCTCCTGCACCGACATGGCGAAGAACTCGGCCTGCTTGCCCGCGATGAACAGGCCGCCGAGCTTGAGGTCGCGGATCCAGTGGTCCATGTTCTGGCGCAGCGCCTTCTCGTCGATGCGCAATGCCTCGTCGAAGGGGGTGAGGTTGGCGGCCCAGACGCCAACGAAATGTTCGCGTGCGTATTCCTTGGCTTCAGACTTTTGGTAATCCATGGTGTTTTCCTTTCAAGACATGGGTTCGGTTCATGCAGACTGGCCGCTCATCGCGCGCCAGAACTGTTCGGAGGTGAGGGGAAACTGCAGCGCGCATTCGCCCAGTGGCGCCAGCGCGTCGCGCGCCGCGTTCATCAGCGCGGCCGGCACGCCGATGCAGCCGGCCTCGCCCACGCCCTTGGCGCCCAGCAGGTTGTGGGGGCTGGGCGTGGCAAAGCTCTTGATGTCGATGGCGGACGGCATGTCGTCGGCGCGCGGTGCGGCGTAGTCCATCAGCGAACCGGTCACCAGTTGGCCTGCGCCGTCGTAGACCAGGCGCTCCAGCATGGCCTGGCCCAGGCCCTGGGCCAGGCCGCCGATCAACTGGCCCTTGGCCAGCTCGGGGTGAACGATGTGGCCGGCGTCGTCGACCCAGGTGATCTGCTCGATGGTGGGGCGGCCGGTGTCACGGTCCACTGCCATGCGGGCGATCACGCAGCCATAGCTCCAGGCCTCGCCGCCCGTGAAGCGGCCCGCCGAGGACAGCGGCAGCGCCTCGCCCGCCGCGCGCCGCGCCAGCAGGTCGCGGCAGGCCTGCACGATGGCGCTGCCCGCAAGGGCGGTGCTGCGGCTGGCCAGCGCGCCCACACCGGGGGGGCACAGTGCTGTGTCGCCATAGACCACGGTGATGTCCTGCTCGTCCAGCTTGAGCGCCTCGGCCGCTATGCGCGCATAGGTGGTGCCATGGCCCTGGCCCTGCGCAGGCGATCCCGTGGCCACCGTCACGCGGCCGTCTGCGTGCCAGTCCACGCGCGCCGATTCCCAGCCCACGCCACAGGGCTCGACATAGAGCGCGAGGCCGATGCCCACCACCTCGCCGTTGGCGCGGCGCTGCGCCTGCAGCACGCGCTGCTCCGCGTAGCCGAAGCGCTCGCAGGCGAGCTCCAGCGCGCGCCGGTAGTCGCCACTGTCGAACACCTCGCCGGTGGGCGTGGTGTAGGGCATGTCGGCCGCCTCCACTAGGTTGCGCCGGCGCAGTTCCACCGGGTCGATGCCCGCCGCGCGTGCGGCCTGCTCGACCAGGGTTTCCATCAGCAGCGCGGCCTCGGGCCGGCCCGCACCGCGGTAGATGGTGACCGGCGCCGTGTGCGCCAGGCCTGCACGGCCCTGCACGTCGAGCCGCGCCACGCGGTACGGCCCGGGCAGGATTCGCGCCGTGTTGCGCAGCGGCACGACGGCCGAGAACGGCAGCCAGGCACCGAGCGTGAAATGCAGCTCGGCCTGCAGTGCAGCAAAGTGCCCTTGCGCCGTGACGGACAACCGGCCGGCCAGGCGCGCGCCGCGGCCATGCATGCCGGAGTTGAACTCGTCCGAGCGCGTCGAACTCCAGCGCACCGAGGCACCTAGCCGGCGCGCGGCCAGGGGAATGGCCAGGTCTTCGGGACACAGCGAGGACTTGGCGCCAAAGGCACCGCCCACGTTGCCGGTGATGACACGCACGCGCGCTTCGTCCCAGCCTAGCGCGGCGGCAATGTCGGCCTGCGCGCGGGACGGCGACTGCGTGCCGAGGTGGACCGTGAGGCGGGCCGTTGCCGCATCGGCACCGGCATGCCAGTGCGCGAGCATGCCGCGCGGCTCCATCGACAGGGCCAGCACGCGCGGCACCTCCAGCGCGGCATGGACCTCGCAGGCCACGGCAGGATGGGCGCCCGAGGCTTCGAAGTGGTGCACCACCTCGGTCACAGGGGTCGCACCGTCGAAGTCCAGCACCGGTGCCAATGGCTCGATGTCCAACTGCACGCAAGCTGCGGCCTGCTGCGCCTGGGCCAGCGACCGGGCGAGCACCAGCGCCACGGGCTGGCCGACATAGACCACCTCGCCGCGTGCCAGCGGTTCGATGCGCGGAACGCTGGCCACGGGCAGCAGCGAATTGGGAGGAGGCATGTGGACCACACGGCCGGCCTCCGATGGGGCCACCAGGGTTGCGGCAGTGAGCACCGCCACGACACCGCCAGACTGCTCGGCCGCCTCGGTCGCGATGGAGCGCAGCCGGCCGTGCGGCAATGGCGAGCGCACGAACACCGCGTGCAGCGCGCCCTCGGCCGCCACATCGCCGGTGTACCGCCCACGGCCCGTGAGCAGGGCGGGGTCTTCGCGGCGAAGGGGATGGAAGGCCTGGTTCTGCATGGATCGGATTAGACCGACGCACCCCTCACCGGGCAATCGCATAATTTTGAAAGACTTTGAAGTTTGCCGACACAATCGCGCCATGGATCTTCTGGACAACCCCTCCAACCTCAGCCTGCGCCAGCTGCGCGCCTTCTGGCTCGTGGCGCACGAAGGCACCATGACCCGGGCGGCGGCACGCATGCACCTGACGATATCGGCGCTGTCGATGCTCGTGCGCACGCTGGAGGAAGAGCTCGGTGTGCGCCTGTTCGAGCGCACCACGCGCCGCATCGAGCTGACCGAGGCCGGCCGCCAGTTTTTGCCCACGGTGCGCGACGTGTTCTTCGCGCTCGACTCGGGCCTGCAGACGCTGCAGGAAAGCAAGCGGCGCAAGAGCGAGCGGCTCTCGGTGGTGACCTCGCCGTTGCTGGCGGCCAGCCTGGTGCCCGAGGTCATCGCGCGCTTTCGCGAGCAGTTCCCCAACGTCACGGTGACGCTGGTGGATGCGCCTGTGGACCAGGTCGTTGCCCACGTGCGCGAGGGCAAGTCGGACTTCGGCATCTGCACCGCCGATCTGGCCTCGACGGACCTGGTCTCGCAGGTGCTCTACAAGGACACGCTGGTGCTGGCCTGCAGCCCCGACCACCCGCTGGCCGAGCGGCGCGAAGCCAGCTGGGGCGACCTCACGGACCAGAGCCTGATCCTGCTGACCTCGAACACGGGCCTGCGCCGGCTGGCCGACCAGACCCTGGGCCAGCTCACGCTGCGCCTGAAGCCCGCGTTCGAAGTGGCCAACATCCAGACCGCCGTCGGCCTGGTCGCGGCGGGCCTCGGGGTCTCTGTACTGCCGGCCTACAGCCTGTCGCGGGTCGATGGGCAGCGCGTGGTCTCGGTGCCGCTGACCGACCCCGTGGTGACGCGCGAAATCGTCGCGCTGTGCACCCGCGCGCGGCCATTTTCAATGGCCGCTGAAGCATTCTTGAAGCTGTTCACAAAATACGCGGACCAGAGCACGATTTAGGCGGCTTTTCGATCGGCTTTGCTGGTGTTGCCTCTGTTCAGCAGGGCAACGCACCAGTACAAAAGTAAGGCGCCCTCACATGTCCCGGCGCACACACAAGGAAACCGATCCATGAAACCCCTTTGCAGCGCCAGCCCAACCCAGGCCCCCTCATCCCCCTTGTCCCGCCGCCAGGTCCTGGTGCTGAGCGCCGGCAGCACCGCCGCCTGGCTGCACGCCACGCCATCGATGGCGAACACCTGGCCTTCCAAGCCCATCAAGATCACCACCGCAGCCTCCACCGGCAGCGGGCCCGATGTCTCGCTGCGCCTGGTGGCCGAGCAACTCGCGCGCCGCTGGGGCCAGCCGGTCATCGTCGACAACAAGCCCGGCGGCAACGGCGTGGTGGCCTTCAACGCCACGCGCAGCGCCGCCTCGGACGGCCATGAGCTGATCCACCTGGACAGCAGCATGCTGACCTCCAACGTGCACCTGTACAGCCGCCTGCCCTACGACCCGCAGCGCGACTTCGCCCCCATCCGCCCGACGCTGCAGACCGACTTCTTCGTCGCGGTGGCCAAGGACAGCCCGTTCAAGTCCATCGACGACATCGTGCAGGCCGCCCAGGCGGCGCCGGAGCGCGTCACCTACGGGTCGTGGGGCCTGGGCAGCCCGGGCCACCTGGGCGCGCTGCGCCTGCTGGCCGCCACCAACACGCGCATGACGCATGTGCCCTACAAGGAAATCCCGCAGCTGTTCTCCGCCGTGGCCACCGGCGAGGTGCAGTGGGCGCTGGGCAGCATCGCCAGCGCAGGGCCCATGGAGAAGTCGGGCCGCATCCGCTTCGTGGGCGTGGCGGCAGCGCAACCCTCGCCCTTTGCGCCCGGCGTGCCCGGCATGGCCGCATCGGCACAGGCCAAGGCCTTCGTGGCCAATGCCTGGTTCGGCCTGTTCGCCCCGCGCAGCACGCCCAAGCCCCTGCGCGAGAGGATCGCGGCGGACATCACCGAGATACTCGCCACGCCGGACATTGCCGACCGCTACCGCACGCTGGGCTACAACCGCTTCGACCAGAAGCCCGACGAGTTCGGCGAGTACATTGGCCGGGAGACACAGCTGTGGAGCCGCGTGATCGCCGACGCCAAATTGAAGCTGGACTAGCAAGCGCGCCCGGCAAAAAAATGACGGAGACAAAAAGAAGATGATTGTACTCAAGGACATCAGCTACGTGCGCCTGGGCACGCGCGACCTCGATGGCGCCTGCCGGTACGCCAACGACATCCTGGGCTTGCGCGAAGGGCAGCGCTACGGGCCGCCCCGGCATGGCAAGGCCGTGGGCTTTCGCAGCGATGCGCGCGAGCAGACGCTGGTGTACTTCGACGGGGCCCCTGCGGACCACACGACCGGTTTCGAGATCGCCTCCATGGCCGAACTGCAGTCCGCCGCCGCCGAGCTCGAGCGCCTGGGCCATGCGGTGCACGAGGGCCGTGCCGACGAGTGCGAGCAGCGCCGCGTGCAGGCCTTCATCGGCTTCAAGGACCCGAGCGGCAACGCCATCGAGCTGGCGGTGGCGCCCTTCCACAGCGGTGTGCGTTTCTTTCCGACGCGCGACACGGGCAACACCGGTTTCTCGCACGTGGGGCTGCGCAGCACCGACCCGGCGCGCGACGAGCGCTTCTGGACCACGGTGCTCAGTGCCAAGGTCAGCGACCGCATCGGCGCCGCCCCCTTGCTGCGCATCGACGAGGTGCACCACAAGATCGCGCTGTTCCCTTCGGGCTATGCAGGGGTGCAGCACATCAACCACCAGGTGGCGTCGATCGACGACCTGATGCGCGCCTGGTATCTGCTGCAATCGCGCGGCGTGCGCGTGGTGTTCGGCCCCGGCAAGCATCCGACCTCGGGCGCGATGTTCCTCTACTTCGAGGGGCCGGATGGCATGGTCTACGAATTTTCGAGCGGCGTGCGCATGGTCACCGACCCGGATGCAGCGCCGCGCCAGTTCCCGTTCCACCCGACGTCGTTCTGCATGTGGGGATCGGTGCCCGACATTCCAGAATTCCGCTGATACGGATTTGCCTTCAACCGTCTAACGTCGTTGGTTCGCCTTGCCGTGCCAACGCACTGTCTGCGGCTCCCCGCCTAGCTATACGGCCGAATGCAAATCCGTAGGAAGCGCCCGCCGCCTTCGTCGCTCAATCCGCAGCGGCCACGCGCTCCATCAGCGCCAGGTAGTGCGGCAGCGGCGGCGTGGCGCGGCCGGGCACCTTGGCCAGGTCGTCGTAGCGGCGCAGCCGGATGGCCTCCTGCGCAAAGGCCTGCTCGGCAAACCGGGCACACTCGACCAGGCCGTAGGCGCCGCCCTGCAGCTCCAGGCTGTGCTGCGACGCAGGCGAGAGCGCGGCCCAGTAGTCAGCGTCCACCGCGCACAGGTAGCGCTTGGCATCGACGTGCATGCGGATGGGCTCCAGTACCGCCTCGGGCAGCACGCCGCGCAGGAACGGCAGGGCCACGTACTGGTGCAGGTCGTCGTGGCGCGGTGCACGGGCCTCGTGCTCTGCTGCGGCGGGGGCCAGCAGGTGGCCCAGGTCGTGCAACAGGGCCGCGACGACGGTGGCGGGGGTCTCGCCGGCCTCCTCGGCCAGGTGGGCGCATTGCAGCGCGTGGTCGAGCTGGCTCACGGCCTCGCGGCCATACTGCTTCTGGCCGCGCTCGGTGAGCAGCAGGGCGATGTCGTGCTGGGTCAATGCCATGGGAAGCCTCAGATCATGGTCTTGCGGATGCGCGCCGACACCATGTCGATCAGGCTCACGGTGACCACGATGATGAGCATCACCGCGCAGGTCTCGGCGTACTGGAAGCCGCGGATGATCTCCCACAACACCACGCCGATGCCACCCGCCCCCACCATGCCCACCACCGAGGCAGAGCGCACGTTGGCCTCGAAGCGGTAGAGGGTGTAGGAGATCCACAGCGGGATCACCTGGGGGATCACGCCGTAGATGATCTCGTGCAGGGCGCTCGCCCCCGTGGAGCGGATGCCTTCCACGGGCTGCGGGTCGATGGCCTCCACGGCCTCGGAGAACAGCTTGGCCAGCGTGCCGGTGGTGTGGATCCACAGCGCCAGCACGCCGGCGAACGGGCCCAGGCCCACGGCCACCACGAAGAGCATGGCGAACACCATCTCGTTGATGGCACGGCAGGCGTCGAGCACGCGGCGCACCGGCTGGTTCACCCACCAGGGCGCGATGTTGGACGAGGCCAGCAGCGCCAACGGCACGGCGGTGACCACCGCGAGCGCCGTGCCCCACAGCGCGATCTGCAGGGTGACCAGCATCTCCTGCACGTAGATCTGCCACTGCGAGAAATTGGGCGGAAAGAACTCGGCCGCGTACTGGGCCATGTTGCCCGAATCCTTGATGAGATCGAGCGGGCGCATGTCGGCGCCCTTCCAGGATGCGGCCAGCACCACCAGCAGGATGCCCCAGGACAAGTACCAGGCGAGGCTGCGCTTGGGCGCAGTGGTGCTCGCCAGGGTTGCGAGCGAGGGGGTCAGTGCAGAGGACATGGTGGGGGCTGGCCGGATGCGTTACTTGCTTGTTTGCTTACTTCAGGGAGGCCAGTTGCTGGTCGATCTCGGCCAGGCGGGTCTTCTTGTCGCCATCGGCCAGGGTGGCGTCGGCCTCGATCTTGTTGCGCTTGCCAAACAGGTCGAGCTGGCGGATGGGCATGAGCTGCGCATTGGTCGACGGCTTGAAACCCGAGAGCTTGGAGATCTTCATGACGATCTCTTTCTCGCGCGCATCGGTCTTGGCGTAGTTGTAGAAGAAGTCCTTGATCTTGGCCTTGGTGGCTTCGGGCAGGTCCTTGCGCATCACCAGCGGATCAAGCGCGATCAGCGGCGAGGTCCAGACGATCTTGATGTCCTTGAACTTCTCGGGCTGGCGTTCCTTGATCTTCTCGAGGTTTTCGCTGTTGTTGGTGGCCACGTCGACCTGCTTGTTGGCCACGGCCAGGGCATTGGTCTCGTGGTTGGCGCTGCGCGCAATCTTGAAATGGGTCTTGGCGTCGATCTTGTTCTGTGCAAAGGCGTAGTAGCCGGGCACCAGGAAACCCGAGGTGGAGTTGGGATCACCGTTGCCAAAACTCAGCGACTTGCCGTTCTTGAGCACGTCGTCCAGCGTGGCCAGGGGGCTGTCCTTGTGCACGATCAGGTGCGAGTAGTAGCCCTGGGTGCCATCGGCATTGACCATCTGCGCAAACACTTCGCCATTGGCGCGGTCCACCGCCTCCATGGCCGACTTGTTGCCCAGCCATGCGACCTGCATCTTGTTGAAGCGCATGGCTTCGATGAGGCCGGCATAGTCGGAGGCGAAGAAGGCATTGATCTTCAGGCCCGTCTGCTTGGCCATGTCGTCCAGCAGGGGCTGCCAGTCGGCCTTGAGGTTTTGCGAGGCTTCGGTCGAGATCATGCCGAAGTTGATGTCCTGGGCGAGGGCGCCCGTGGTCATGCCCAGGGCGAGGGCCAGGGCTGCGCACAGTTTCTTGATCATGGATGGCTCCAGAGAGGTGACAACGGTAGGGAAGAGGGAAGCAAAAGACAGAGAAGTTCAGGCGGCCTGGGCCAGCGGCTGGGCTGCCCAGCCGGAAGCCGGCTGCTGCGCCGGTGCAGGCACCACGGCCAGCGGCAGGCTGGCGCCCAGGATCTCATCGGCCTGCACGCCATAGAGCTCGCGCAGCAGCGCCGGTGTGAGGGCGGCCGAGGGGCCGTCGTAGACCACGCGGCCCTGGTGCAGCGCGACCACGCGGGGGCAGTATTTGATGGCCACGTCCACCTGGTGCAGCGAGACGACGACGGTGCTGCCGTCCTCGCGGTTGATGCGCGCCAGGATGTCCATGACCTTGCGCGAGGATTCGGGGTCGAGCGAGGCGATGGGCTCGTCGGCCAGCACCACCTTGGCGCCCTGCACCAGGGTGCGCGCAATGGCGGCGCGCTGCTGCTGCCCGCCCGAGAGGGTGGAAGCACGCTGCGCGTGGCAGTCGGCAATGCCCACGCGGGCCAGGGCCTCCAGCGCCAGGGCGCGCTCGTGCGGGCGGAACACGCGCAGCCAGCCGCGCCATTTCGGCGTGCGGTGCAGCATGCCCACCAGCACGTTCATCATCACGGGCAGGCGGTCGACCAGGTTGAATTGCTGGAACACGAAGCCCACCTGCGAGCGCACCTTGCGGATGTCGCGGTGGATGCGCCCGCCCTGCTGCACGCAGCGGCCGTCAACCTCGATCAGCGAGTGGCTGTCGCCATCGGCCACCACCAGGCCGGCCACATGGCGCAGCAGCGTGGACTTGCCCGAGCCCGAGGCGCCGATGAGCGCCACCATCTCGCCGGCATGCACCGTGAGGTCGATGTCGCGCAGCGCGTGCTTGCCGTTGGCGAAGTGCTTGTTCAGTTGTTCGATACGCAGGGCGATGGGCATGGCGGATTCCAAGTCGTCTATACAAATGCAGTGTGGAAGGCGGCTGTGACAGTGCTTTGACAGTTGCGGGAAATTTGCATGTCAAGCTACGTTCAGAGCACGCGCTGCCCTTCGCGCCAGACACCGCGCACCACGGCCTGCTGTGAGCCATCGGGCAGAACGGCCATGTGCACCTGGACCAGGTCGGCGCGCAGGCCGGGCGTGAGCTCGCCCCGGTCCTGCATGCCCGACGCGCGTGCCGGGTTGCGCGTGACGGTGGCCACGGCCTCGGGCAGCGTGAGGATGCCGTCGTGCACCAGGCGCATCACGGCGCTCAGCAGGCTGCCGGGCACATAGTCGGACGAGAGGATGTCCAGCAGGCCCTGGCGCGCCAGGTCGGCCGCCGCCACGTTGCCCGAGTGCGAGCCGCCGCGCACCACGTTGGGCCCACCCATCACGGTGAGCAGGCCGCGCTCGCGCGCGGCCTTTGCCGCCGCCAGCGTGGTCGGGAACTCGGACATGCCCGCGCCTTCGGCATGGGCCTGCTCGACGTGCGCCACCGTGGTGTCGTCGTGGCTGGCCAGGGCGATGCCGTGGGTGCGGCAGTAGTCCACGAAGTAGGCACGGTGCGGCTCGGCGTACTGGGCCTGCAGGGTGGTGGCATGCTGCACCTGGCGCTCGAACTTCTCGCTGCTCCAGCCCTTCTTGCCGGTGTAGTAGGTGCGCGCCTGCTCGATGTTCTCCCACTGGCGCTGGCCCGGGGTGTGGTCCATCAGCGAGATCAGCGACAGCCGCGGGTGGCCGTGGAAGGGGCCGAACAGGTCGATGGTGTTGGGCGCGGGCAGCTCGCAGCGCACGTGCAGGTGGTGGTCGGCGCGCAGCAGGTTGCGCTCGGTGCAGGTGTCGATGGTGTCGAGCACGCGGTTCCAGGCGCTGCCGCGCAGGCTGTCCACGTCGGCCTCGCCCACGCCCAGCGCGTCGAGCACGGTGGTGATGCCCGCTGCTGCGATCTCGGCGTCGTGTGCCAGCAGGGCCGGCATCTCGGCCCACTGCACCTTGGGGCGCGGCATCAGGTGGCGCTCGAAGTTGTCGGTGTGCACCTCCACCAGACCGGGCAGCAGGTAGTCGCCCCCGAGGTCGATGCCCTGCAGCGCGGCGGTGCCGCCCGAGGCCAGGGAGTCGATGCGCCCGCCCTGCACCGAGAGCGAGCCCTGCACCACCTCGCCGGGCAGCACCATGCGGGCGTTGTGAAAGACCACGCCAGCGCTCATGCTGCCACCCCGCGGAAGTCACCCACGTTCACGCGGCGCGTGGCGACGGCGGCACCCACGTGCGCGTCGTGGAAGATGCCGACCAGCGCGGCGCCGCGCTCCACTGCCTCCCGGACCAGGGCGATCACCGTGTCGGTGTTGGCCGCATCGAGCGACGCCGTGGGCTCGTCGAGCAGCAGCAGGGGCTTGGGCTTGATCATGTTGCGCGCGATGTTGATGCGCTGCTGCTCGCCGCCCGAGAAGGTGGCGGGCGGCAGGTGCCACAGGCGCTCGGGAATGTTCAGGCGGGTAAGCCACTGGCGCGCGGTCTCGCGCGCGGCTTCCAGTGCGTGGGCGTCGTCGCCCGCATCTTCGGCCAGGGGTTCGGCCACCACGTCGAGCGCGCTCACGCGGGGGATCACGCGCAGGAACTGGCTCACGTAGCCCACGGTGTCGCGGCGCAGTTGCACCAGTGCGCGCGGGCTGGCCTGGGTCACGTCCACCGCCGGGCCGCTGGCGGGCTGCACGGTGATGCTGCCCGCGTTGGCGCGGTAGTTGGCGTAGATCATTTTCAGCAGCGTGCTTTTGCCCATGCCCGAGGGGCCGTCGAGCACCACGCATTCGCCCGCGCCGACGGTCAGGTCCACGTTGCCGAGCACGGGCAGCTCGATGCCGTTCTGGTGGTGCAGGGTGAAGCGCTTGGCCACGCCCTTGAGCTCCAGGATGGGGAGGTTGGTGTTCATCATCATGGTTGCAGTACCGAGGAAACGAGGAGCTGGGTATAGGGGTGCTGCGGGTCGTCGAGCACCTGGTCGGTCAGGCCCGACTCGACCACGCGGCCGCGCTGCATCACCACCATGCGGTGCGCCAGCAGGCGGGCCACAGCCAGGTCATGGGTGACGACGATGGCCGCCAGCTGCATCTGCCGCGTGAGCTGGCGCAGCAGGTCCAGGAGGCGCGCCTGCACCGAGACGTCCAGGCCCGAGGTGGGTTCGTCCATGAACACCAGGCGCGGCTGGGTGACCAAGTTGCGCGCGATCTGCAGGCGCTGGCGCATGCCGCCGGAAAAAGCGCGCGGCGCGTCGTCGATGCGGCTGGCATCGATCTCCACGCGCTGCAGCCACTCGGTGGCGGTGGCGCGCAGGCGGCCATAGTGGCGCTCGCCCAGGCCCATGAGGCGTTCGCCCACATTGGCACCGGCGGACACGTCCATGCGCAGGCCGTCGGCCGCGTTCTGGTGTACGAAGCCCCAGTCGGTGCGGGCCAAGAGGCGCTGCTGCGCCTCGCTCATGCCGAGCACGTCCTGCAGGCTGCCATCGCGGCCCTGGAACTGCACACTGCCCGCATCGGGCCGGCTGCGTGCGGCCACGGCGTTGAGCAGGGTGGACTTGCCCGAGCCGGACTCGCCGACCACGGCCAGCACTTCGCCGGGCCACAGGTCAAACGAGGCGTCCTGCAGCGCCACGCGCTGGCCGTAGCGCTTGCTGATGCCGCGCACGCTGAGCAGGGGGGTGGGGGATGAAAGGGTGGCGTCCATGTCAAGGCTCGATCGAGAAACTGAGGCCGTGCTGCGCAAAGCCCAGGGATTCATAGAAGGCATGCGCATCGGCGCGCTTGCGGTGGGACGACAGGGCCAGCTTGTAGCAACCGGCCTCGCGCGCCTGCTGCACGGCGTGGGCCATCATCTGGCGGCCGATGCCCTGGCCCTTGCGGTCGGCGGCGACCACCACGTCCTCGACCACGGCCGAGGGGGCGCCCCGGTGGGCCAGGTTGTGCATGACCAGCAGCGCGTAGGTGCCGACCACGTCGGCATCGGGTTCGGCGCCTTCGCAGGCCACCCAGAGACGGTAGCTCGGGTAGGCGCGGAACTGGGCAAGCATGGTCTTGGCGTCCGCCAGACTGAGCACCTGCTCGGGGCTGTCCTCGATGCCCTGGTACAGGGCCAGCACTTCGTCCAGGTCGGCCTCGGTGGCCTCGCGCAGGGTCACTGTGCTCATGCGGGCGCCCCTTCGGACACCGTTGCCGCTGCGGCAGCCTGGCGCTCCTGGCAGTAGTCCGAGTCGGAACAGACGTGCATGCGCGTGCCCTGGTCGTCGGTGATGACCTCGTCGAGGAAACTGTCGGTGGCGCCGCACAGGGCGCAGGCGCAGTCCCAGCGCTGCACCTCGAAGGGGTGGTCCTCGAAGCCCAGGCTTTCCACCGGCGTGTAGGGCGGCACGGCGTAGATGCGCTTTTCGCGGCCTGCGCCAAAGAGCTGCAACGCCGGGTTCATGTGCATCTTGGGGTTGTCGAACTTGGGGATCGGCGACGGCGCCATCACGTAGCGGCCGTTGACCAGCACCGGGTAGTCGTACGTGGTGGCGATGTGGCCGTAGCGCGCGATGTCCTCATAGAGCTTGACGTGCATCAGCCCGTACTCGGCCAGGCCGTGCAGGGTGCGCGTCTCGGTCTCGCGTGGCTCCAGGCGCTGCATCGGCTCGGGCACCGGCACCTGGTAGACGAGCACCTGGCCCTCGGCCAGAGGGGTCTCGGGGATGCGGTGGCGCGTCTGGATCAGCGTCGCCTCGGTGGTGCGCGTGGTGGTGGCCACGCCCGTGGTGCGCTCGAAGAAGCGGCGGATGTTGACCGCATTCACGGTGTCGTCCGAGCCCTGGTCGATGACCTTGAGGCAGTCGTCAGGCCCGATGATGGCGGCCGTGACCTGGATGCCGCCCGTGCCCCAGCCATAGGGCAGCGGCATCTCACGCGAGCCGAAGGGCACCTGGTAGCCGGGGATGGCCACAGCCTTGAGGATGGCCCGGCGGATCATGCGCTTGGTGCGCTCGTCCAGGTAGGCGAAGTTGAAGTGCCCGTCGGTGGGCGCGGCATCGGCAGGCAGGCCCATCAGCGCGGGCTCGTGGGGCGCGTTCATGCGTCGTCTCCCAGGGTGGTTTCTTCGGAGGGGTTGGCCGCCGCAGTGGCGCGCATGCGGCGCACCAGCTCCAGCTCGGACTGGAAATCCACGTAGTGCGGCAGCTTCAGGTGCTGCACGAAGCCCGAGGCCTCCAGGCTGTCGCTGTGCGAGAGCACGAACTCCTGCATCTGCGCGGGCGACTCCACCGGCTCGCCCAGCTCGTCGGCGCGCAGGGCGCGGTCTACCAGGCTCATGGCCATGGCCTTGCGCTCGCTGTGGCCGAAGGCCAGGCCGTAGCCACGCGTGAACTGCGGCGGCTGGTGCTTGCTGCCCGCGAACTGGTTGACCATTTCGCACTCGGTGATTTCCATGTCGCCGATGGAGATGGCAAAGCCCAGCTCTTCAGGGACGATCTCCACCGCCACCGTGCCCAGGCGCAGCTCGCCCACGAAGGGGTGCGAGTGCGCATAGCCGCGCTGCGTGGAATACGCCATGGCCAGCAGAAAGCCCTCGTCGCCGCGCGCCAGGTTCTGCAGCCGCGTGGCACGGTTGGCCGGAAAGCGCAGCGGCTCGCGCGTGAGGTCCGCGGGGGCCGGGTCGCCTTCGGGGATGGGGCGGGTCTCGATCAGCCCTTCCTGGTTGAGCAGGTCCACCACGCGCGGGGTGGTGGCCGGCGCATCGGTCAGCGGCGCGGGGGGGCCCGCTGCAGCTGGCGCATCGCCCCGGGCCAGCAGCGTGAAGTCGAGCAGGCGCTGGGTGTAGTCGTAGGTGGGGCCCAGCACCTGGCCGCCAGGCAGGTCCTTGAAGGTGGCGGAGATGCGCCGGGTGAGCACCATGCGCGCCGTGTCCAGCGGTTCGGTGGTGCCCAGGCGCGGCAACGTGGCACGGTAGGCGCGCAGCAAAAAGATGGCCTCGACCAGGTCGCCCGAGGCCTGCTTGATGGCCAGCGCCGCAAGCTCGGGATCGTAGACCGAGCCTTCGGTCATCACGCGGTCCACGGCGAGCTTGAGCTGCGCACGGATCTGCGCCACCGAAAGCTCGGGCTCGGCAGTGTCGCCCCGGCGCTGCTCGGCCAGCAGGCGGTAGCTGTTGAGGATGGCGGTTTCCCCGCCCTTGACGGCAACGTACATGCGCTTCAGGCCTCCACGGTGGATGGTTCGATGCAGGTGGTGCGCGGCAGGCCAGCGATGTGGCTGGCCGTGGCCAGCACCACGTCCACCCCGCGCGGGAAGGCGCCGTGGTTGTCGGCCCACTGCGCGCAGAAGTCCTCTGGCAGGCCAGCGACGTGCAGGTGCTGCGCACTGCGGATGCCGGGGCCCGCAAGGCGCCAGGCGCCTGCGCCTTCCACGGCCGGGGCCAGCACCGCCACGTCGATCACGCAGGTGGCGGACTGGTCGGGGTATTCGTCGCTGCCGCACTGCAGGCGGGCCAGGGCGGGCAGGGCATCGCCGGCAGCCACCCAAGCAAAGCGGGCGTCCTCCGGCGCATCCACCAGCACGCAGCCGGTATGAAAGCGCAGCCACACGCCGGCCTGGCTGGCCGCCAGCCGGGGCGAAAGCCACAGCGTGCATTCGCTGTCGAGCAGGGCCAGCAGCACAGCAGCCGAGGCCGCGTGCCCGGTGGCGGGCAATTCGGCATCGTGCACGATGGCGACCGGGGCGCCCGGCTGCGACAGGGCCTGCAGCACGGCGCGGAACACGCCCTGGCTGCCCAGGGCCTCGCTGGAGAAGCCCGCACCCAGGGCGGACAGGGAGGTGGTGGGGGTGGCGCTCATTCCTGGTCCTCGTCGCTGCCGTCGTTGCTGCCGCTTTCGCGGGCCACTGTGAAGAAGTCCACCCGCGTGCTGGCCGTGCGGGCCTGGCGCTCGGACTGCACCTGGGCCAGGTGGCGGCGGAGGGGGTCGAGCAGGCTGGCGTCGAGCCCGGCCTGCCGCGCGGGGTCCTGCAGCAGCGCATCGGCCAGGGCGGCCAGTTGCACCTGGCGGTGCGAGCGGCCGAGCACGTAGGCCACACCCACGGTGGGCTCGCCGCCATCGGCTCCATCCACGTCCACGCGCAGTGCGCAGCGGGTGACCGTGACCTCGCCCAGGTTGAAGCGCTCGCCGGTGCCGCCAGCGCGGCCCTGCACCATCATCAGCCCGGTTTCGGGGGCACGCAGCCAGCGGGCGGGCAGTGCGGTGTGGTCGTGCAGCGCGGGCTCCAGAAGGTCGATGGGCGCACGGGCCAGCAGCGCCATCCAGTGCGCTCGCGAGAGCGGGCGGCCCGGGCCCGGGTTGTCAAAGGCTTGAAACATGGAGGTGGTACTCTTTAAGTTGTATAGACAAATTGAACAACTGGCGCCAGCTTAGACAGCGCGCATGTAGGTTTCATGACAGCCACCACCAGCACACAAGTTCTTGCCAACCCCGCCCCTACCGCACGCACGGCACGCCCGGCACGCGACAGCTTCTGGACCCGCATTGCCGCCGAGCTGGCCGAGGCCATCGGCAGCGGCATCTACCCCCCGGGCCAGCGCCTGCCCTCGGAACATGCCTTGGCCGAGCAGTTCGGCGTGAACCGGCACACCATCCGCCGCTCGCTGGCCAGCCTGTGCAGTCAGGGGCTGGTGCGCATCACGCAGGGCAGCGGCACCTATGTGGAGGACTTCGCGGTCGACCTGGCGCTGGGCAAGCGCGTGCGCCACCAGCAGGGCCTGGCCCAGGCCGGTCTGCGCGGCAGCCTGGTGGTGCTGCAGGAGCAGACGGTGCGTGCCACAGCCGCGCTGGCCAAGGCCCTGCAGGTGCCGGCCCGCAGCCCGCTGCTGCAATTGCGCGTGATTGGCCAGGCCGAGGGCCAGCCGCTGCACGTGAGCGAGCGCTACTTTCCCCTGCCCCGCTTCGAGGGCCTGGCCGCCATGGTGCGCGAGACAGGCTCCATCACCGCCGGCTTCACCGCGCACGGTGTGGCCGACTACACACGGCGCGAGAGCCGCATCACCGCCGAGCTGCCCGATGCTGCCGTGGCCGCCGAGCTGCGCCAGCCCGCCACGCGCCCGGTGCTGCTGGTCGAGAGCCTGAACGTCGACCTGGCCGGCACGCCCATCGAATGGGCGCGCGCCTGGTTTGCGGGCGACCGCGTCAAACTCACCATCACCCATGACGACGAGTAACACCTCCTCCCCCACCGCCGCCCACCACCGCTATGCGGTGTACTTCGCGCCCAACCCCGGCACCCTGGCCTGGCTCGCTGGCAGCCACTGGCTGGGCCGCTGCGCCGCACTGCTGCAGCCCATGCAGCCACTGGACATCCACGGCGTGGCCAGCGAAGAACTGGAGCGCCTGACCGCCGCCCCACGCCGCTACGGCTGGCACGCCACGCTCAAGGCCCCGTTTGCGCTGGCGCCGGGCGTGGACTGGCTCACGCTGCACCATGCGGTGCAGACCCTGGCCAGCAGTCTGCGCCCCTTCGCCATGCCCCCCATGCAGGTGGAGCGCATCGACGATTTCCTGGCGCTGGTGCCCACGCCATCGCACCCGGCCAACGCCGAGATCCAGGCCGCAGCTGCGGCCTGCGTGACGCAGCTGCAGCCGCTGGCCGCGCCGCTGTCGGAAGGAGACCTGGCGCGCCGCCGCGCCGCCGGGCTCACGCCCCGGCAGGATGCACTGCTGCAGCAGTGGGGCTACCCCTTCGTGCTGGAGGAGTTCCGCTTCCACATGTCGCTGACCGGCTCGCTCGCGGCTGCGGATGACGAGACCGTGGAGCTGGTGCAGGACGCAGCCGACCAGTTCTTTGCCGACCTGCCGCCGCTGCGCTTTGGCAGCCTGGCCCTGTTCGCCGAACCCACGCCGGGCGCCGACTTCGTGCTGCTGGACCACCTGGAGCTGGGCGCATGAGCACCACAGCGAAATTGCTGTATTTCATGGGCCCCTCGGGCGCCGGCAAGGACAGCCTGCTCGACTGGCTGCGCCAGCACCTGCCCGCCGGCCTGCCCGTGCAGTGGGCACGGCGCACCATCAGCCGCCCGGCCAGCCCCGGTGGCGAAGCGCATGAAAGCACCACGCCCGACGCCCACGCCGCGCTGCGCGCCGCCGATGCGTTTGCCCTGCACTGGGAGGCCAACGGCCTGGCCTATGGCGTGCGCCATGCCGAGCTGGCACCACTGGCCCAGGGCCGCTGGCTGCTGGTCAATGGTTCACGCGCCTACCTGCCCGAAGCCCTGGCGCGCTACCCGGCCCTGGTGGCCGTGCACATCACCGCCAGCCCCGAGGTGCTGCGCCACCGCCTGCAATCACGGGGCCGGGAAAACGCCGACGAGGTGGAGCAGCGCGTGCAGCGCGCGCTGCGCTTTCTGGCGCCACCGGGCACGGCCGGCATCGAGGTGCGCAACGACACCAGCCTGGACGCGGCGGGCCGGCAGTTGCTGCAGGCCCTGGAAAGGCTGCCCGGCTGGCCAGGCCTGGTCAACGCCCCGGCGGGGTGAAATCCGCCCGCGCCTTGAGCGCCTTCTCGCGCGCATGACAGCCTTCGAGGTGGTCGTTGACCAGGCCCATGGCCTGCATGAAGGCATACACGGTGGTTGGGCCGACAAAGCTCCAGCCGCGCTTCTTGAAGTCCTTGGACATCGCGGTGGAGCCTGGCGAGGTGATGAAGGTGCGCGCCACCTCGCGCGTGATGCGCTCGGGCCGCTCGCCAGCGGCGGGCTCGTACTGCCAGGCGTAGCGCGCAAGCGAGCCGAATTCCTGCCTGAGCTCCAGCACACGCTTGGCGTTGTTGATGGTCGAGACGATCTTGCCCCGGTGGCGCACGATGGCTGCGTCCTGCACCAGGCGCTCCACGTCGGAGTCGGTGAACTCTGCGACCTGCTCGGCATCGAACTGCGCGAACGCGGCGCGAAAGCCCTCGCGCTTGTTCAGGATGGTGAGCCAGCTCAGGCCGGACTGGAAGCCTTCCAGGCACAGCTTCTCGAACAGGCGCCGGTCGTCCGCCACCGGAAAACCCCATTCGCTGTCATGGTAGTGGCGGTACAGCGGCGTGGCCTGGCACCAGGTGCAGCGCGGGCAGCCTGCGTCGTCGGCGAACAGGCCGTCGGGAATCTGGGGGGTGGCAGTGGCTTCGGTCATGGGCAGGATTCTAGGAATTCCATCCGACATGCTGCTGACAGGCCCTAAACTGGTCCACAAGGATATGCCACAGCCATTCGCTCCCCGTTCATTCCGGACCCGCCCCTGGGCCGCCCTGTCGGCACTCACTGCCAGCCTGGCCCTGGCCGGTTGCGCCAGCCAGGGCAATGCCCTCGGCTACTACTGGCAATCGGTGCGCGGCCATGTGCAGCTGATGCGCTCGGCCGAGCCGCTGGAGGACTGGATCGCGCGCACCGACATCCCCCTGCCGCTGCGCGAGCGCCTGCAACTGGCCCAGCGCGCCCGCGCCTTCGCCGTCGCGGAACTGGGCCTGCCCGACAACCCGAGCTACCGCCGCTATGCGGACTTGAAGCGCCCGGCCGCCGTGTGGAACGTGGTCGCCGCGCCGCCCTATTCGCTCACGCTGCACACCTGGTGCTTTCCGGTCACGGGCTGCATCGGCTACCGGGGCTATTTCGACGAGGCGGACGCGAAGGCCGAGGCTGGCCGGCTGGCGCAAGAAGGCCTGGAGGTCGAGGTCTATGGCGTGCCCGCCTATTCCACCCTGGGCTACATGAACTGGGCTGGGGGCGATCCGCTGCTGAGCACCTTCATCGGCTGGCCAGAAGGCGAGTTCGTGCGCCTGCTGTTCCATGAGCTGGCGCACCAGGTGGTCTACGCCAAGGGCGACACGCTGTTCAATGAATCCTTTGCCACCGCCGTGGAGCGGCTGGGCAGCGCACGCTGGCTGGCCCAGCAGGCCACGCCCCAGGCGAGCACCGCCTTCGTGGCCAGCGAGGCGCGCCGGCGCGAGTTCCGCGCGCTGACCCAGGCCACGCGCGAACGCCTGGCCAGGATCTATGCGCAGAGCGATGCACCCGACCGGCAGGCGCAAAAGGCCGCAGCCATGCAGTTCTTTCGCGCCGACTATGCGGCCCTGCGCGAGCGCTGGCAGGCCACGCCGGCCCAGACGGCCGGCTACGACCGCTGGGTGGCCAGCGCCAACAATGCCAGCTTTGCGGCCCAGGCGGCCTACAACGAGTTCGTGCCCGCCTTCGAGGCGATCTTCGAGCGCGAGGGGCGCGACTGGCACCGGTTCTATGATGCGGTGCGTGTACTGAGTGAACAACCCCAGGCACAGCGCCACGAGGCGCTGCGCCAATTGCTACCCAACCAGGAGACCCCCGGTGCCTGACATCCATATCCACCGCGAACACCAACTGGGCTTCAAGCAGGCCCGCAAAGTCGCTTTTTCCTGGGCCGAGAAGGCCGAGGAGAAGTTCGACATGGAATGCACCTACGAAGAGGGCGAGACCGAGGACACGCTGCACTTCAGCCGCTCCGGGGTCAAGGGCACCCTGCTGGTGGATGCCAACCAGTTCGAGATGAAGGCGCAACTGGGCTTTCTGTTCGGCGCGTTCAAGGACCGCATCGAAGCAGAGATCGGCGAGCAGCTCGATGCCCTGCTGAACGCCCCCCCGCCCGCCGCCAAAAAGGCCGCGCCGAAAAAGAAGGCCGCCGACGACGCGAAACCCGCCAAGGCGGCCGCAGCCAAGGCACCGGCCAAAGCCAAAAAGGCCTGAGCCCTCCATGGCCGCGCCCGCGTTCGACACGTTCAGCGACCTGCTGCACACGCGCTACAGCTGCCGCGCCTTTCTGCCTGAGCCGCTGCCCCGCGCCACCACTGAGAGCATCCTGGCCACGGCGCAGCGCACGGCATCGTGGTGCAACGCCCAGCCCTGGCAGGTGCACATCGCCAGCGGCGAAGCCCTGGAGCGCCTGCGCAGCGCCTTCCAGGAGCGCATTGCCAGCACACCGCCGGAGCCCGACCTGCCCTGGCCGCGTGAGTACCGCGGCGTGTACCAGGAGCGCCGGCGCGAATGCGGCTACGGCCTGTACGAAGCGCTGGGTATTGCCAAGGGTGACCGGGCCGCATCGGCGCGCCAGGCGGCCGAAAATTTCAGCATGTTCGGTGCGCCGCACGTGGCCATTGTGAGCAGCGACGAGGCGTTGGGTGTGTATGGCGCGGTGGACTGCGGCGCCTACGTCGCCAACTTTTTGCTGGCCGCGCACAGCCTGGGCGTGGCTTCGGTGCCGCAGGCGGCGCTGGCCTCGTACCCCGGTGTGCTGCGCGAGGTGCTGGGCATCGGCGAGGACCGCACCATCGTCTGCGGCATCTCTTTCGGCCTGGCCGACCCGGCGCACCCGGCCAACCAGTTCCGCACCACGCGGGCGGATCCGGCCAGCAGCGTGGTCTGGCGCGACTGAGCTACAGCCCCGGGGCAGGACAGAGCCTCGCCTGTGACCCCACCGAGCAGCCTGCCGGTCACTGGATCCGCTCCGGTGCCGCTGGGCTGGTGAGGCTTTCGTCGCTTCAGGCAACGGCCTGAAGCCGGTGCGTCGCGCTCTGCACAACAGCCTCACCTGCTCCGGCCTGGCGCAAGGCACCGAACAGGTCCTTGGGGTTGGCCAGATCCGGGATCAACTGGATGCGTTCGCCCACGCCCAGTTCCAGCGCCGCATCGCGCATGAAGCGCAGGGCCGAGAAGTCCTCCAGTGCAAAACCCACCGAATCGAAAATCGTCACTTCGGCATCGCTCGCGCGGCCGGCCTCGCGGCCGGCCAGCACCTGCCACAGCTCGGTCACGGCAAAGTCGGCCGGCATCTGCTGGATCTCGCCTTCGATGCGGGTCTGGGGCGGGTACTCGACGAACACGCGGCCGCGCGTGAGCACCTCGGCCTGCAGCTCGGTCTTGCCGGGGCAGTCGCCCCCCACGGCGTTGATGTGCATGCCGGGCGCCACCATGTCGGCGGTGAGGATGGTGGCGCGGGTCTTGTCGGCCGTCACCGTGGTCACGATGTCGGCGCCGCGCACGGCCTCGGCCGTGCTGCCGCAGACGGTGACCACCAGGCCCGATGGCTGCAGGTTGGCCTGCAGCTTGGCGGTGGCGGCAGGGTCGGTGTCGTACAGCCGCACTTCGGTGATGCCCACCAGATGCTGGAAGGCCAGGGCCTGGAATTCGCTCTGCGCGCCGTTGCCGATCAGCGCCATCACCCGGCTGCCGGGCCGCGCCAGGGCCTTGGCCGCCACGGCCGACATGGCTGCCGTGCGCAAGGCGGTGGTCAGGGTCAGCTCGCTGAGCAGTTGCGGCGTGCCCGTGGCCACGTCGGCCAGCACGCCGAAGGCCATCACGGTGGACAGGCCCAGGCGCGTGTTCTTGGGGTGGCCGTTGACGTACTTGAAGGTGTAGGTCGCGTCGTCGGCAATCGGCATGAGCTCGATCGCGCCATCGGGCGAGTAGCTGGCCACCCGGGCCGACTTGTCGAAGCTCTCCCAGCGCAAGAAGTCCTCGGTGATGTTGGCGGCAATGCCAGCAAGGCAGGCCGCGAGGCCCTTGCGCCGGATCAGCTCCACCGCTTCGGGGGCGCTCAGGTAGAGGGTGGATACGCTGGTGTGGTGGGGGGTGGCGTCGTGTCGCATGGGGTGTCTCCGGTTCGGTGGCATCCAGTGTCCAGCGGGCGCGAGGCAATGTGAATCGGCAAAAATGTACCGAAATGCGCGGTTGATTGTCAAAATGGCAGCCATTGCTCACTTTCTGCATCACCACCATGGATGAACTCGACCGCTCCCTGATTGCACTGCTGCGTGGCAATGCGCGCATGAACGTCGCCGACCTGGCGCACAAGCTCGGTGTCTCCCGCGGCACGGTGACCAACCGCATCCGCAAGCTCGAAGACAGCCAGGTGATCGTGGGCTACACCGTCAAGCTGCGGCCCGAGGCCGAGCCCGACCGCATCCGTGCCTGGATGGGCGTGCTGGTCGAAGGCAACCAGTCGCGCCAGGTGGTGGCCAGCCTGCTGGGCGAGCCCGGCGTGGCCGCCCTGCACGACACCAATGGCCGCTGGGACCTGCTGGCCGAGCTGGAGGCGGGCAGCATGGCCGAGCTGGCGCAGGTGCTCGAGCGCATCCGACTGATTTCGGGCATCCGAGGCACCGAGACCAATATCCACCTCACGACCTACCGCTAGCGGTTGGCAGGCAGTGCTCAGCCGATCTGGCCGCCCAGGCTGCGTGCGGCTTCGAGCACGCTTTTCACGTAGCGCTCGTCGTAGCGGTGGGCCGGCATGGTCAGCGTGACGGCAGCAGCCACCGTGCCATCGGCGGCAAACACCGGCGCCGAGATGCCGGCCACCTCGCTGAGCCGGTCGCCCACGCTGGCCAGGTAGCCGTCGGCGCGGATGCGCGCGTACAGCGCGCGGTCATGCCGGCCGAGCGAGTTGGACAGTGCCGCGTCGAAGGCCACCAGCACGCGCCCGCCCGTGCCCCGGTCCAGCGGCAGCAGGTCGCCTGCGCGGATATGGTCGCGGATGGGGTGCGGCGAGTCCACGCGGAACTGGCACAGCCGCGCATCGCCCTGGCGCACGTGGTAGGCCGCGCTCTCGCCCGTGGCGGCCACCAGCTCGCGCAGCACGGGCAGCACCACCCGGTCGAGCGAGAACGAGGCGGCATACAGCGCATGCAGCCGCCCCACCTCGGGCCCGATGGCATAGCGGCCGTCGTCCAGGCGCTGCACCCAGCGCGCATGCTCGAGCGAGGCCAAGAGGCGCAGTGCCGTGCTCTTGTACAGCCGGGTGCGCGTGGCCAGCTCGGTCAAGGCCAGCGGCCCGTCGCCCTGGCGGAAGGCGGCCATCAGGCTCAGGGCGCGGTCCACGGCAGCCGCGCCGCCCGGGGCGGCATCGGCATCGGCAACGGATTCGGAAACGGCTTTGCGGGGCATGGAGACCAGGGTGCGCGAAGGAGTCGCCCAAGAGAATGAGGTTCTGTCTATTGAAACATTGATGCCCCCACCCGTCCAGCCCGTGCCGCAACGCCCATGAAAAAGCGGCCCGCAGGCCGCTCGGTCAGTCGCGGGGTATGGCCCGGATCAGCTCAGCTCGGTGATCAGGTCGATGTACTGCTGCTTGGCGGCATCGGCCTCGGTGCCCTTGAGCGCGTTCCACGCATCCCACTTGGCGCGGCCCACCATGTCGGAGAAGCTGGGCTTCTTTTCGGTGTTGTCGCCCACGGTGGCCTGCTTGTACAGCGCGTAGATCTTGAGCAGCGTGGCGTTGTTGGGGCGCTCGCTCAGGTTCTCGGAATTGGCTTTGGCGGCTTCGAAGGCGGCATTCAGGTCGGCCATGGGTTGCTCCTTGGGGTTCGAAAGATGGGGGAGGGAAAGAACGGTGTCGGCAATGGTTTGCGGCGTTGTATCTTACGGTCTGCACAAGGCCCTGCGCTGTGCAATCCATAGAGGCAAGCCCCCAAAACAACCACAACAGGTGTACATCCGATGGTGACCCGCATTGCTGCTCCCGACGCCACCCGCCCCGAGGGCATCGCCAACCCGCTGAATGCCGCTGGCGCGGCGGCCCGCAAGGCCGGTGCCACGACGGCCGCCGCAGCGAGCCGTGGCGCCCGGGCCCTGCCGCCAGCGGCGCGCAAGGCCGCTGGCGTGGTGCGCAAGAACGTGCGCCGCGCTGCCACCGGCATGCTGGGCCTGTCGGGCGAGCGCATGAGCAAGGTCGACACGGCCTGGCTGCGCATGGACTCGGGCAGCAACCTGATGATGATCAACGGCGTGTGGACGATGGCCCCCGGCATCGCCTGGGAGGCGCTGTGCGAGCGCGTGCAGCAGCGCCTGCTGCAGTACCCGCGCTTTCGCCAGCGCGTGGTCGAAGACGCGGCCGGGGCCACCTGGGTGGAAGACAGGCACTTTGACATCGCCGCCCACGTGCTGCGCGAGACCCTGCCGCAGGAGCCCGGCCAGAGCATGCAGCGCGCGCTGCAGGACCGCGTGGGAGAGCTGGCCATGCAGCCACTGGACCCGCGCCGCCCGCTGTGGCAGATGCACCTGGTCGAGAACTTCACAGGGGATGACGGCCAGCAGGGCAGCGCGCTGATCGTGCGCATCCACCACTGCATCGCCGACGGCATCGCGCTGATCTCGGTCACCATGTCCATCGTGGACGGCGGTGCCGAGCCGCCCAAGCGCAGCCGCAAGGAGCGCGAGGCCGCCGCCACGGCCGAGGACTGGATCGCCGACGCGCTGATCAAGCCGCTGGCCGGCCTCACCGTGAAGGCACTGGACCTGGCGGGCGACGGCGCGGCGCGTTCGTTCAAGGTGCTGGGCGACCCCGAGAAGGCCATGCAGCATGGCCTGGCTGGCACCATGGACATGGCGCGCGTGGCCTACCAACTGGTGAGCGACGCAGCCGCCCTGGCGCTGATGCCCGACGATTCGCCCACGCGACTGAAGGGCCAGCCCGGCCGGGCCAAGCGTGTGGCCTGGTGCCCGCCGATCCCGCTCGAAGAGGTCAAGGCCATCGGCAAGGCGCTCAACTGCTCGATCAACGACGTGCTGATGTCCTGCGTGGCGGGCGCCATCGGGGGCTACCTGCGCAGCCAGGGCGACGACCCTGCGGGCCAGGAGATCCGCGCCATGATCCCGGTCAACCTGCGCCCCATGGAGGAGGCCTGGAAGCTGGGCAACCGCTTCGGCCTGGTGCCGCTGGTGCTGCCCATCGGCGTGGCCAACCCGGTGGAACGCGTGTACGAGGTGCGCCGGCGCATGAATGCATTGAAGGGCAGCACCCAACCCATCCTCGCGTTCGCGATGCTGGCCGTGGCAGGCCTGATGATCAAGCCTGCGCAGGACGCGCTGCTCAACCTCTTCGGCCGCAAGACCACGGCGGTGATGACCAACGTGCCCGGCCCGAAGGAGCAGCTCACGCTGTGCGGCGCGCGCGTCACGCAGTGCATGTTCTGGGTGCCGCAGTCGGGGGACATCGGCCTCGGGGTCTCCATCCTGAGCTACGGCGGCGGCGTGCAGTTCGGCGTGATCACCGACACCACGCTGTGCCCCGAGCCGCAGCTCATCATCGATGCCTTCGCGCCCGAATTCGACCAGCTCTCGCTGCTCACGCTGATGCTGCCCTGGGGAGATTGACACCTTGCGCTGGCTTGCCGTTTCGGCACTGGCCGTGCCACTGCTGCAGGTGCCCGCCGGCGCTGCCGTGGTGCAGGAACATGCGCAGCGCCCCTACCCTGTGCAGGTGCAGCCCGGGCAGACGCTGCGCCAGGCGCTGCAGTCCGCCACGCCCATCGTGGTGGACGGCCGCCGCTTCCACGGCTACACACGCTGGAATGTGCGCTGGGACTACCGCTGGTGGCGCGAGGCCTCGGGCCGCTGCGCCATCACCGAAGTCAACACGCGGCTGACCTCGGAGGTGCAACTGCCGGAGTTGCGCGGCGCGACACCCCAGCAGCAGGCCACATTTGACCGCTATCTGCGCGCACTGTCGCAGCATGAGCAGGGTCACGTACAAGTCGGGCGCGATGCGGCCCAGGCCATCGACCAGGGCATTGCCCGGCTGCCTGCGGCCGCCGATTGCGCCACGCTGGAGCGCAACGCCGACGCGCTGGGCCGCCGCCGGCTCCAGGAGCATGTGGAGCGGGAAAAGCAGTACGACCGCGACACCGGCCATGGCACCGCCCAAGGTGCACGCCTGGACTGAGGGCGACTATTCGGGCGCCAAGGCAGACAGCAGGCGCGACACGCTGGCCAGCACCGCAGGCACGGGCTCGCCCAACTGCGCGCGCACGATGGCGCCCTCCACCACCAGCGCCAGGGCCTGGGCGTCATGCGCCTTCGTGGCCGCTGGCGGTAGCAGGGTCTCCAGCAGGTCCGCCATGTCCCGCTTGTGGCGGCGGGCAATGGCCTTCACATCGGGCACGGTGTCGCCCAGTTCGCTCACGCTGTTGATGAAGGCACAGCCACGAAAGTCCGCGCGCCCGAACCATTCGGCCAAGGCCGGTGGCAAGGCGGCCAGGCCTTTTTTCGCCCGGCCATGCCGTTGCAGCGCATCGGCAAACCAGCCCATCCACAGCACGTGCCGGTATTCCAGGTAGGCGCAGACGAGATCGTTCTTGCTCGGAAAGTGCCGGTAGAAGGTCACCTTGGTCACCCCCGACTCGGCGATCACCTTGTCGATGCCGGTGGCGCGAATGCCCTCGCGGTAGAAGAGCCGGTGCGCCGTGTGCAGCAGGCGGTCCCGGGCAGGCAGGTCTTTGACGTCAGTGGTCGGGGCAAGCAGCATGGCGCATTGTAGACAAGTCTGTCTACATGCGGATATGATGAGCATGTAGACAGACCTGTCCACATGCATTCCACCCTTTCCGACCGAGGTACTGCCCATGGAATCCCGCCCGCCCCTGCCCCCCTTCACCCTGGAGACCGCGATCCAGAAAGTCCGTCTGGCCGAAGACGGCTGGAACTCGCGCGACCCGGCGCGCGTGGCGCTGGCCTATACGGAAGACACACGCTGGCGCAACCGGGCGGAGTTCCCCGTGGGGCGCGAGGCCGCACGGCAGTTTCTCGAACGCAAATGGGCACGCGAGCTCGACTATCGGCTCATCAAGGAGATCTGGGCGTTCAGCTCGCACCGCATCGGGGTGCGCTTTGCCTACGAATGGCACGACGACGCCGGCAACTGGTACCGCAGCCACGGCAATGAGAACTGGGAGTTCAGCGACGCCGGGCTGATGGCCGTGCGCCACGCCAGCATCAACGACCAACCGATCAAGGCGGCCGACCGGCTATTCTTCTGGCCCCAGGGCCGGCGCCCGGACGACCATCCGGGGCTGACCGAGCTGGGGCTGTAAGGAGAATCAGCTTGCCAGACCGTCCACCGCTTGGAACATGGACTGGCGCGCCTGGCTCACGATCTGGCCCTTCCAGGCGTCCGTGTCGGTGTAGAACGCTTCCATCATCTGCGCCTTGATCTGTTTCGCCTGTTCGGCCGGCGCATCCGGGTGCAGGTTGAGCCACTGCTCGGCGCGGATCGCGTTCATCACGTCGAGCACGGGCACGGTGCCGTATTCCATGGCGATGCCGGTGCTTTCGGCGTGCGGGCATTCGTCGTAGATCGCGTTCCACATCAGCCCGGTGAGGAAGGCCGAGGTCGAGGAGCCGTCGTAGATCGAGGTGACCGGCGTGGCGCCGCCGCCGTCCCACCAGGCGCGAGCGCGGGCCACCGAGGCGTCGTCGTCCTTGCCGGCGTAGATGCGTTCGCCGTGGCCGCTGGGGCCCAGGCCGGTGTGCAGGTCGATCCAGGCGATCTGCGAGGCCCGGGCACCATGCTGGCGCAGCACCTGGCGCAGCGTGCGGTTGCTCCAGGTGGGCTGCGTTCCTCCGAAGAACACGCCTTCGGGAAACTCGTGCTGGCCGCGCGAGATGGCGGCCTGCCAGGATGCCTCGCCTTTGGTGTCTATGTACCGCTGCACGGCCGCCAGGTTGTCGGCCGACGGTGGCCACACTTCGGGCAGCAGCAGCGGCTGCACCTCGCGGTAGGCCTCGTTCACGGGCAGGGGCTTTGAAAAGTCCTGGAAGTTGCGGTTCAGGTCCACGTTCTCGTGCGTGAAGCGGCGCACGTGCGAAAACCCGTAGGGGTTGAGCGCATGGATGTAGAGCGTGGCCACGCCCGCCGCGTGCGCCTTGTCGCGCCACTCCTGGTCGTGCAGCGCAAACACCTGCACGCCGGTGCCGCAGTAGCCTTCCACGCCATGGCAGGCGCTGCTCACGATGAGCAGCTTGGTCGCATCGCCCGGCCCGTCGCGCACCACGTCCATGGCAAGGTCTTCACCATCGCGCCCTTTGAGTGGGTGGGCATGCGACTCGATGGGCAGGCCCGCCGCGGCCGCGCCCTCCAGAAACTTCTTGCGGGCCTGGGCGTAGCTGGGCGAAAAGGCGTCGACGATGCCGATCATGGGCGGTTGCTTTCGTGGGTGGGGTCGGGAACACAAGAAAACCCGGGGCCCGCGAGGGAGCCCTGGGCTTCAGGAAAGAGACGACAACGGGTGCCGGTGTCAGGCCGCCGTGGGCTGCGCCAGCCAATCCTCGGCCAGCTTGACCCAGTAGGTCGCGCCCAGAGGGATCAGGTCGTCGTTGAAGTCGTAGCTCGGGTTGTGCAGCGTGCAGGGGCCGCCGCCATGGCCCATCTCGCGGTGCGCACCGTCGCCGTTGGCGATGAAGCAGTAGGCACCGGGCTTGGCCTGCAGCATGAAGGCGAAGTCTTCTGCGCCCATGGTGGGCTCCTGTACCAGCACGTTGGCCTCGCCCACAATGCCGGCCATCACCTTGCGGGCAAAGTCGGCCTCGGCGGCCGAGTTCACGGTGGGCGGGTAGTTGCGGTGGAAGTGGAACTCGCAGGTGGCGTCGTGCGCGGCGCAGGTGTGCTCGGCCACCTGCTTCATGCGCTTTTCGATCATGTCCAGCACCTCGATGGAGAAGGTGCGCACCGTGCCCTGCAGCTCGCAGCTGTCGGGCACCACGTTGGTGGCCTCGCCGGCATGCACCATGGTCACCGAGATCACGCCGGCATCCACCGGCTTCTTGTTGCGGCTGATGATGGTCTGGAAGGCCTGCACCATCTGGCAGGCGATCGGCACCGGGTCGATGCCGTTGTGCGGCAGCGCCGCATGGCTGCCCTTGCCGCGGATGGTGATCTTGAACTCGTTGCTCGACGCCATCACCGGGCCGGGGCTCACGGCGAACTGGCCCACGGGCATGCCCGGCCAGTTGTGCATGCCGTACACGGCCTGCATCGGGAATTGTTCGAACAGGCCGTCGGTGATCATCTCGCGCGCACCGCCACCGCCCTCTTCGGCCGGCTGGAAGATCAGGTACACGGTGCCATCGAAATTGCGGTGCTTGGCAAAATGCTGCGCTGCAGCAAGCAGCATGGCCGTGTGGCCGTCATGCCCGCAGGCGTGCATCTTGCCGGTGTGCTTGCTGGCGTGGGCAAAGGTGTTGAACTCCTGCATGGGCAGGGCGTCCATGTCGGCGCGCAGGCCGATGGCCCGGCCACTGGCCCCCCCGTCACGCCCCTTGACGATGCCGACCACGCCCGTGGTGCCCAGGCCGCGGTGGATCGGAATGCCCCACTCAGTGAGCTTGTTGGCCACCACGTCGGCCGTGCGCACCTCTTCGAAGCACAGCTCGGGGTGGGCGTGAATGTCCCGGCGCACCGCTGCAATACTGGCCGCCTGGGTGACGATGGAGTCAATAACGTTCATGATATGTGTCCTTACGATTTCACAGTCTAGCGCGAGAACGTATTTACGGCTTTTCCGGGGATCGCGCAAGTTCCTTGCCGGGATGGGATGCTAGGCGCGGTGCGCTGCCAATAGCCCAGCTATTGGCGAGCGCCGCAACGCCGCAGACCGCCCGACAAGGCACTTGCCCTTCGGGTTGAGGTGAAATCGGGCGATTGCGGGGCCAAGTCGCTTGCATGGGCACAAGCCCATGCGGCGCAACATTGGCACCGCACTCATCCCGATTGCACCTCAACGCGACCCCGGAAAAGCCGTAAATACGTTCTCACAGCAACCTATATGCCAACCCGGGTTAATCACCAGTCCAAGCCCATGATTTCTTCCCCCGCCCTCGAATTCGCGCAGACCCTGGTGCGCATGAACACCGTGAGCCAGAACTCCAACCTGGAGTTGATCCACTTCATCCGCGACCACTTGGCGAAACTGGGCGTGCAAAGCCGCCTGACCTACAACGCCGACAAGACCAAGGCCAACCTGTTCGCTACGCTGGGCGAGGGCAAGCCCGCCGGGGTGATCCTCTCGGGCCACACCGACACCGTGCCATGGGACGGCCAGGATTGGACGATGGACCCGCTGAGCGCCCTCGTCAAGGACGGCAACCTGTACGGCCGGGGCAGCGCCGACATGAAGGCCTTCATCGGCATCGCGGTATCGCATGCCGAGCAGTTCCTTGCCAGCGATGCGCCGTTCGCCCTGCACTTTGCCTTCAGCTACGACGAAGAGGTGGGCTGCTTCGGCGTCAAGGAGCTGATCGCCGACCTGCGCGACGCCAGCATCCGCCCGCTGGCCTGCATCGTGGGCGAGCCCACGAGCATGGTGCCGGCCATCGCGCACAAGGGTGTGTACCGCTACAAATGCTGCGTGCGCGGCAAGGAGGCACATTCGTCCCTCACGCCGCAGTCGGTGAACGCCATCGAGATGGCGGCGCGCGTGGTCGGCCGGGTGCGTGACATGGCCGAGGGCTTCGAGCGCAGCGAGCCGCGCTTCGAGGGCTTTGATGTGCCGTTCTCCACCGCCAGCGTGGGCCAATTCCATGGCGGCATTGCCGACAACGTGGTGCCGCGCGACGCCGAGTTCCGCTACGAGTTCCGCGACCTGCCGACTGCCAACGCCGCCCAGATGCAGTCCGAGGTGCTGGCCTATGCGCGCTCGCTCGAACCCGCCATGCAGAAGGTGGCCCCGCAGACCGGCTTTTCCTTCGAGACCATCTGCGAGATCCCGAGCTTTCTGGGAAGCAAGGACGATGCCGTGACCCGCCTGGCGCAGGAACTCAGCGGCGAGCAAGGCACCACCCTGGTGGCCTTCGGCACCGAAGCGGGGCTGTTCAAGAACGCCGGCATCCCCACCGTGGTGTGCGGCCCCGGCAGCATCCAGCAGGCGCACCAGCCCGATGAGTTCGTGAGCCTGGAGCAACTGGGCCGCTGCGAGGCCTTCATGCAGGGGCTGGCACGCACCAAGGCCTTCGGCTGAAACAGGAGGGCCGTCAGGTCCTCACGCGCCCATCACCGGTCAGCATCGACATTTCCACAAAATGCGATGCCGCATGGTCCGTGGCGCTGTACGACACCTGAAAGCCCGAGATGGCCTGCGAGCCCAGGCCTTCGAGCCCGGCAATCAGGCCGTCGCGGGTGAACTTGCCGCTGCCATTGGCCTGGCGCAGGCCCTCGGCAAAGACGCGTGCAGCGACATAGCCTTCCATGCTGGAGTAATTGGCCTGCACCTTGTCGCCGCCTTTCTTGATGGCTTCAAGGAACTCGCGCGTGATCTGGCGCGAGGGCTGGTAGGGCGAGGGCATGACCTGCGAGACGACCACCCCGGCACCGTCCTTGCCCAATTCATCGGCGAGGGCCTGCGTCCCCACGAAGGACACGTTGTAGAACGTGCCGCCAAAACCCGCCTTGCGCGCCGCGCGCACGAAGGCTGCGCTGCCCGCATAGGCAGCGATCTGCACCACCGCGTCGGGCTTGGCGGCCACCAGCTTGTCCACCGCGGCCTTCACATCCACCGAATTGCGCTCCACCGTGGCCGTGGCGGCGGGCGCCAGCTTCTGCTCGGTCAGCGCGCGCACCACGCCGTCGAGCCCGGCCTTGCCATAGGCATCGTTCTGGTAGAAGACCGCGATCTTCTTGATCCCCAGGTTGGTGAGCTGGCGCACGATGAGCGCGGTTTCGTCGTAGTACGAGGCGCGCACATGGAACACCAGCCGGTTGAACGGCTGGCGCAATGCCTCGGCCCCCGTGAACGGGCCGAAGAACGGCACCTTCTCCTTGGTGAACAGGGGCAGCGCGGCCAGGCTGGTAGGGGTGCCGATGTAGCCGAACAGCGCAAACACGTCGTCGGCCATGAGCTTCTTGGTGTTCTCGGCGCAGCGGTCGGGCTCGTAGCCATCGTCGAGCGTGCGGATCTCGACCTGCCGCTTGCCCACGCCGCCCTGGGCATTGAGCTGGTCGAAGAACAGCTTGGCGCCCTGGTGGAACTGAATGCCCAGTTGCGCCGCCGGGCCGGTGAAAGGGGCCGACTGGCCCAGCACGATGCGCCCTTCGCCTTGCGCCCGGGCCATCTGGAAGCCGCCAAGCGCCGCAGCGCCCAGCCCCACCGAAAACTGCCTGCGCCCCACTACAGTCTGGTTCATGGTGAAATCCTGGTTTCAGGGCTTTGCGCCCCATTTGCCATCGCCGCAAGGCGACCCCTCTGGAAGGGCGCGCCACGAGCGCGCAGCCTCCAGCCCCGCAGCCAGTTTAACGACCAGCCCACCAAATGCCCACGATTTCGGCCTCTGTCCCCACTGATTCCGTGCCCTTTGCCGTGCGCGGCGCCTGCCCCCATGACTGCCCCGACACCTGTGCGCTGCTGACCACCGTGGTCGATGGCGTGGCCACCCGGGTGCAGGGCAACCCCGAACATGCACACACCGATGGCGTGCTGTGTGCCAAGGTTTCGCGCTACACCGAGCGCAGCTACCACCCGGAGCGTGTGCTCACCCCCCTCAAGCGCAGCGGCCCCAAGGGCAGCGGACAGTTCACGCCCGTTAGCTGGGACGAAGCCCTGGCCGACATCGCGCAGCGCCTGTCCACCATCGCCGCGCACGACCCTGAGGCCATACTGCCCTACAGCTACGCCGGCACCATGGGCATGGTGCAGGGCGAGAGCATGGACCGGCGCTTCTTCAATCGGTTGGGCGCCTCGCTGCTGGACCGCACCATCTGTGCGTCGGCCGGTGCCGAGGCCCTGGTGCAGACCCTGGGTGGCAAGGTCGGCATGAAGGTCGAGTTCTTCGCCGAGGCGCAGCTGATCCTGATCTGGGGCAGCAACTCCATCGGCAGCAACCTGCACTTCTGGCGCTATGCGCAGCAGGCCAAACGCAATGGCGCCCGGCTGGTCTGCATCGACCCGCGCAAGACCGAGACGGCCGACAAGTGCCACGAGCACATCGCCCTGCGCCCCGGCACCGATGCGGCGCTGGCCCTGGCGCTGATGCACGAGCTGATCGCCCACGACTGGCTGGACCACGACTACATCGCGCACCACACCCTGGGCTGGGAGGGCCTGCGCGAGCGCGCCCTGCAGTGGCCGCCCGAGCGCGCGGCCGAGGTCTGTGGCGTGCCCGTGGAGCAGATCCGCCAGCTGGCGAAGGACTACGGCACCACCCAACCCGCCGCCATCCGCCTGAACTACGGCATGCAGCGCGTGCGCGGTGGCGGCAACGCCGTGCGCGCCGTCACCTGCCTGCCCGCGCTCACGGGCGCCTGGCGCCACCGCGCGGGCGGCATGCTGCTGTCGAGTTCGGGCCAGTACCCGGTGCAGCGCGCCGTGCTGCAGCGCCCCGACCTGCTGGCGGGGCGCCAGCCGCGCACCATCAACATGTCCACCATCGGCGACGACCTGCTGCGCCCGGCCTCGCCCCCCTTCGGCCCGCAGGTGCAGGCCGTGGTGGTCTACAACAGCAATCCCGTGGCCGTGGCGCCCGAATCGGGCAAGGTGGTGCAGGGCTTTGCGCGCGAAGACCTGTTCACCGTGGTGCTGGAGCACTTTCGCACCGACACGGCCGATTACGCCGACTACATCCTGCCCGCCACCACGCAGCTCGAGCACTGGGACGTGCACCTGTCGTACGGCCACACCGATGTGGTGCTCAACCGCCCGGCCATCGAACCGCTGGGCCAGGCGCGCTCCAACGCCCAGATCTTCCGCGACCTGGCCGCCCGCATGGGCTACACCGACCCTTGCTTTGCCGACGACGACGCCACCCTGTGCCGCCAGGCCTTCGGCGATGCGGTGGACTTCGCGCTGCTCGAATCGCAGGGCTTTGCCACGCTGGCCATGCCCGATGCGCCGTTTGCCGAGGGGCAGTTCCCCTCGCCTTCGGGCAAGTGCGAGTTCTACAGTGCCCGCCTGGCCGCCCAAGGCCTGGACGGCCTGCCCGACCACCTGCCCAACTACGAGCTGCAGGGCAGCTCGGCCCAGTACCCGCTGGCCATGATCTCGCCGCCGGCGCGCAACTTCCTGAACTCCAGCTTCGTCAACGTGAAGAGCCTGCGCGACATCGAAGGCCGGCCGCTGCTGGAGATCCACCCCGACGACGCCGAAGCGCGCGGCATTGCCAACGACAGCATCGTGCGCGTGTTCAATGCCCGGGGCAGCTACCGCTGCCACGCCAGCGTGTCGCGCCGCGCCCGGCCCGGCGTGGTCAACGGCATGGGCATCTGGTGGCGCAAGCTGGGGCTCGATGGCACCAACGTGAACGAGATCACCAGCCAGGCCCTGACCGACCTCGGCCGCGCCCCCACCTTCTATGACTGCCTGGTGGAGGTGGAGGCCGTGGACGCGACGGACGCCGTGGCCTGATCCTTCACCCGGGCGCCAGCGCCAGGAAGTGGTGTACTGCGGGCTTGTCCGGCCCCTGGTGAAAGCGCAGCGCCTGGGCCTGCAGGTCGGCATCGGCCTGGGAAACGCGGTCGTGCTGGCGCAGGTGCTCGGCCCAGGATTCGACCAGGAACCATTCGATCACACGCTCCGGCTCGCCCGTGTGCTCGGCCACGCCCCAGGCATAGGCCCCGTCGCGCCGGCGCTCTGCCGCCACGAGTTGCATGGCCTGCAGGAAGGCGGGCTGGTCCTCCTTGCGGATGCAGTATTCGACCTGCACCATGACCGGACCGCGATCGTGCGCCACAGGTTCTGCCAACAGGGGCTCGGGCCAGTGGCGCGAGGGCTGCAGGTCCGCCTCGCCCGTGGGCAGCTTCACGCGGTGGAACAGGAAGGCCACCACCACCAGCCCGGCCGCGCCGATGAGCAGCGTTGCCGCCAACCCCAATTGCCCCGCCACCAGGCCCCAGCCCAGGCTGCCGGCGGCCATGGCGCCGTTGAACACCATGAGGTAGATGGCCAGGCCGCGCCCGCGCACCCAGTTGGGCAGCACGGCCTGGGCCACGCCGTTGAGGGTCGTCAGCGCGATGATCCAGCCCAGGCCCAGCACCATCATCAGCGCCACGGCGGCCCATTGCGGCGGCGCCAGGGTCAGCGCGCCCATCACAACCGCCGTGAGCAGCGAGGCGGTGAGCACCAGGCCATCGGTATCGAGCCTGCGGCGCAGGCGCGGCAGCAGCACGGCGCCCAGGATGGCGCCCGCCCCCACGGCACCCAGCAGCACGCCATAGAATCCAGCCGAGCCGCCCAGCATGCGCCGGGCCACCAGCGGCAACAGCGCCCACACGGAACTGGCGAACAGAAAGAACACCGCCGCGCGCAGCAGCACCACGTGCAGCTCGCGGCTGGCGCGGGCATAGCGCACGCCGGCCCGGAAGGCGCCGAAGAACTGCTCGTTGCGCCCCGTGTCCACGGCCGGCGGCCGGCGCCACCACAGCAGTGCCGCCACCACGAACACATAGCTCAGCACGTCGAGGCCATAGGCCGCAGCCGCACCGAAGCTGGCCAGCAGCAGGCCGCCCACTGCGGGCCCCACGGCCCGTGCGATGTTGATGCCCAGCGAGTTGAGCGCCACGGCGTTGCGCAGCTCGCTGCGCGGCACCAGCTCGGGCACGATGGACTGCCAGGTGGGGCCCATGAGGGCCGCGCCCACGCCGCCCAGGAAGGTCAGCGCGATCAGGTACTCCACCGTGAGGGTGTGGGTCTGCGCCAGCAGCAGCAGGGCACCGCTCACGCCGGCCAGCAGGATCTGCACGCCGATCAGAAAGCGCCGGCGGTCCAGGATGTCCGACAGCACGCCCGCCGGCAGCGCCAGCAAAAAGATCGGCAGCGTGGCCGCCGTCTGCACCAGGGCCACGGCCGTGGGGCTGGTGGACAGCTCGGTCACCATCCAGGCGCTGGCCACATCGCGCATGAAGCTGCCGATATTGCCCAGCACCGTGGCAGCCCACAGCACCGCGAACACCGGCAGGCGCAACGGTGCGAAGCTGCCGGACTGCGCAGCGGGCACTGCCGCTGGCGCAGGGGTTTCAGGATGGTGGTGGTCGTTTTCATGTGCCATGCAGGCCTCCCAGGTCGTGCCAGGCCACGAGCACGAAACCGCCCGCCAGACCCCAGTGTTCAAAGAATGCGTTGGCCGCGCGCCGGCGCTCGGCCGGTGCTGCCTGCCAGAAGCGGTCGGCCAGAAATGCTGCCAGCACCGTGAAGCCTGCGAGCGCCAGCGCCCCGACCCACCGATACCAGCCCGAAACCACGAGGGCCGAGGCCCCGAGCTGCAATGCGATGGTGGCGGCCGCCAGCGGCGCGGCCGGCGCCAGGCCGAAGTGCCGCATCTCGGCCACGGCACCGGCGAAGTCGCGTGCCTTGGCGAGGCCGCCCTGCAGGTAGGCCGCGCACAGGCATAGCAGGGCCAGCGACTGCACCCAGGGTGCGGTCGCGGCGGAATGGAGGGCTTGTGCCATCACACCGCCCAGCAGGCGCAACCGAGCGCACCCCAGAAGCCCTTGAGGTCGGCAATCGGCAGCTGGCTGCTCCAGGCCGTGGCGTGCTGGTGGCCATGCACATTGCAGTCGTTGGCGCAGGCACAGGCGGCCGCCGCGCGGCGCACCACGGCCTGCAGCGGCGCGCCTTCCTGGTCGCCCCAGCCGCCGTAGCCGCCGAAGGTGCGCACGGGCGACCAGTCGGGCATGGCCGGCGGCGGCGCAGCGCCATCGTGCGCGGCGAAGTCGCCCACGCCGTAGACCACCTTGCCGCCCACCACGGTGAGCAGGGCCGTGGTGTCGGCGATGTCGGACTCGGGGCAGGCGAAGAAGTCGCGGTCGGGCACCACCAGGTCGGCGAGCTGGCCCACCTCGATGCGGCCCTTCTTGCCCTCTTCGTTGGAAAACCAGGTCACGTTCTCGGTCCACATGCGCAGCGCGGCTTCGCGGTCCAGGCAGTTGCGCTGGGGGGTCAGCTGCAGGCCGCCCACCGTCTTGCCCGTGACCAGCCAGGACAGCGAGACCCAGGGGTTGTACGAAGCCACGCGCGTGGCGTCGGTGCCGGCGGAGACCTTGACGCCTTTCTCCAACATGCGCTTGACCGGTGGCGTGGCCTCGGCGGCGCCTGCGCCGTAACGCTCGACGAAATACTCGCCCTGGTAGGCCATGCGGTGCTGCACGGCCACGCCGCCGCCCAGCGCGGCAATGCGGTCGATGGAGCGCTCGGAGATGGTCTCGGCATGGTCGAAGAACCAGTTCAGGCCGGCCAGCGGCGTGTCGCGGTTCACCTTCTCGAACACGTCGAGCGCGCGGGTGACGGTCTCGTCGTAGGTGGCGTGCATGCGCCAGGGCCAGCGGTTCTGCGCCAGGATGCGCACCACGTCCTCCAGGTCGTCTTCCATCTCCGGGCCCATGTCGGGCCGGGGCTGGCGGAAGTCCTCGAAGTCGGCGGCCGAGAACACCAGCATCTCGCCCGCGCCGTTGTGGCGAAAGTAGTCCGTGCCCTGCTTGTACTGCGAGGTCGCCGTCCAGTGCAGGAAGTCCTCTTTCTCCCCTTTGGGCTTTTGCGTGAACAGGTTGTAGGCCAAGCGGATGGTGAGTTGCTCCGCGTCGGCCAGCTCCTGGATCACGGCGTAGTCGTCCGGGTAGGCCTGGAAGCCCCCGCCTGCATCGATGGCGCCCGTGACGCCCAGGCGGTTGAGCTCGCGCATGAAGTGGCGCGTGGAGTTGACCTGGTAGTCGTGCGGCAGCCTGGGGCCCTTGGCCAGCGTGGCGTACAGGATGGCGGCATTGGGCTTGGCCAGCAGCAGGCCCGTGGGGTTGCCCGCGCTGTCGCGCACGATCTCGCCGCCCGGGGGCGCGGGGGTCTCGCGCGTGTAGCCCACGGCGCGCAGCGCCGCGGCGTTGAGCAAGGCCCGGTCGTACAGGTGCAGGATGAACACCGGCGTATCGGGCGCCACGGCATTGAGCTCGGCAATCGTGGGCAGGCGCTTTTCGGCGAACTGGTGTTCGGTGAAGCCCCCCACCACGCGCACCCACTGCGGCGCAGGCGTCACCGCCACCTGGCGGCGCAGCATGGCCATGGCGTCGGCCAGGCTGCGCACGCCGTCCCAGCGCAGCTCCATGTTGAAGTTCAGGCCGCCACGGATGATGTGCAGGTGGTTGTCGATGAGCCCGGGCAGCACAGAGCGGCCCTGCAGGTCGATGACGCGCGTGCCGGGGCCGGCCAGCGGCAGGATCTCGCGGTCCGCACCGACCTGGGCGAAGCGGCCGCCCGCGATGGCCACGGCGCTGGCCGTGGGCTGGGCCCGGTTGAGCGTGGTGAAGCGGCCGTGGTGCAGGATCAGGTCGGGCGTGCTGGTCTGGGCCATGGGAGAGGTTCCTTCAGAGGCGGGAGATGGCGAGGTGCCGCAGTATCGGGCACCCCTCGGGGCTGTTGGGTGACTCGGGGAAAGCGCAGCCCATCAACCTTCGTGCGCGTTGAACATGCTTTTCGCGTAGGTGATGCCCAAGCCGTAACCCCCGCCGAACTTCTTCGCGATGCCCGTCGTCATGTCATAGGTGTCGGTGCGGGCCCAGTCGCGCTGCAGCTCCAGCAGGTACTGCAGCGCGGTGATGGGCCGTGCGCCGGCCTGCACCATGCGCTCCATGGCGCGGTTGTGGGCCTCGGTGGAGATGTCGCCGCTGGCATCGGCGATCACGTAGACCTCGAACCCCTGGTCCAGTGCCGACAGGGCCGGCCCGACGATGCAGACGCTGGTCCACAGGCCGGCCAGCACGATGCGTGGCTTGCCGATGGCGTTGATGCGATCGATCACCGCGGCATCCTCCCAGGTGTTCATGGAGGTGCGGTCCAGTAGCGCCTGGCCGGGGAACGGGGCCGTGACTTCCTCGAACATGGGGCCCGAGAAGCTCTTTTCGGCCACGGTGGTGAGGATGGTCGGCACCTTGAAGCCGGCCGCTGCGCTGGCCACCAGGCCGGCATTGGAGCGCAGCGTGATCGCATCGATGGAGTGCGTGGCAAAGGCCATCTGCGACTGGAAGTCGATCATCACCAGGGTGTGGTCGTTCGGGGTCAGTAGCGTGGAACCGGCGGCGGGCTTGGCGATGGGCATCATGGGAATCTCCTAAAAATTGGAAAAAGGCCTTGGAAAAAGGGATCGGACTCAGCCGGGCATCACAGGCAACTCGTTGGGGCGCAGGTCGAACACCAGCACCTCGGCCTGCTCGCCATCGGCAAAGCGCAGCGCCTCGGGCTCGCGGATGCGGGCCCCGTCGCCTTCGGACAGGCGCTCGCCGTTGACCGTGAGGCTGCCGCGGGCCACGTGCACATACACATGGCGGTCGACACCCACGTCCAGCGTGGCGGACTCGGCACCATCGAACAGACCGGCATAGACCCGGGCGTCCTGGTTCACGGCCAGGGAGCCATCCGTGCCTTCGGGCGAGATGATCTGGCGCAGGCGGCCACGCTTGTCGGCCTCGCTGAAGTGCACCTGCTGGTAGCGCGGTGCGGCACCGCGCACGCCGGGCACGAGCCAGATCTGCAAAAAGTGCACGGCTTCGTCACCCGAGTGGTTGAACTCGCTGTGCTCCACGCCGGTGCCGGCGCTCATCATCTGCACGTCGCCAGGGCGGATGACCGAACCCGTGCCCATGGAGTCCTTGTGCTCCAGCGCGCCTTCGAGCACGTAGGAGAAGATTTCCATGTCGCGGTGGCCGTGGGTGCCAAAGCCCTTGGAAGGGGCGACGCGGTCGTCGTTGATCACCAGCAGGTCCGAAAAGCCTTGCTGCTTGAGGTCACGGTAGTGGCCGAACGAAAAGGTGTGGCGCGAGTGCAGCCAGCCGTGGTTGGCATTGCCGCGGTGTTGGGCTTTGCGGATGTCGAGCATGGTGATGTCCTTTCTTCAGATTCGATGGGGTTCACACTGAACTTCTGGCCTGCCGTCCGGCAGTTGTCAGAGAGCTGCAGTGCTCGGGTGAAGAAAGTATCTCGCCGCAGAGGGGGGCATAGGTTGAAACATCAACGGCTCCATGATCGATAATTTCGATGATTGAAACATCCCGCTTTTGGCCATGCTGAAACTGACCCTGGAAGCCATCGAACTCGTGGACGCCATCGCGCGGCACGGCTCCTTCGCGGGCGCGTCCGAGCAACTGCACAAGGTGCCCTCCACCATCTCCTACGCCGTGGGCAAGCTGGAGGAACAACTGGGCTTTGCCCTGTTCACACGCAACGGCCCGCGCGTCACGCTCACGCCTGCTGGGCAGGAGATGCTCAAGGAAGGCCGCTGGTTGCTGGTGGCCGCCGGTCACCTGGAATCGCGCATGCGCCAGATCGCGACGGGCTTCGAGTCGGAGCTGCGCCTGGTGCACGACTCGCTGATCCCTACCAGCGCCTTCAACGACGACATCTGCGCCTTCGAGGACCTCCATTGCGGCACGCGCCTGCGGATTGGCTGCGAAGCGCTCACCGGCACCTGGGAGGCGCTGCGCGAGGGCCGCGCCGACATCGTCGTGGCGGCAGGCGAAGGCCCGGCTGGCGGGGGTTACAAGGCCGTGGCCGTGGGCAGCCTGGAGTTCGCGTTCTGCGTGACGGCCACGCATCCGCTCGCGCAGCTCCAGCGCCCGCTGGCACGCAACGACCTGCTGGAGCACACGGCCGTGGTGGTGGGGGATGGCGCGCGATCGCTGTCGGACCGCACGGTGGGCCTGCTGGCGGGGCAGCGGCGCATCACCGTGCCCTCGATGCAGGCCAAGATCGCCTGCCAGGCCGCGGGCCTGGGCCATGGCTTCGTGCCGCGCGCCTGCGTGCGCCACGAGCTCCAGACCGGCATTCTGGTCGAGCTGGTGGTGCAGGAGCCCCGCGCCGACGAGACCTTCTGGCTGGCCTGGAGGCCCGAGCACATGGGCGAGGCGCTCAAGTGGTGGCGCCAGCGGCTGGCCCGGCCGCTGCTGCCCGGGATCCTGCCACACTGATCCGGCCAGGGCCCAAGCCCCGGGCCAGGCTTTAGCCCAGTTGCTGCAGCACGGCGTGTGCGCCCTGCTTCGACGAGGCCGGGTTCTGGCCCGTGATCAGGTTGCCATCGGTCAGCACATAGGGCGCCCAGTCGGCACCCTTGGAATACTGGCCGCCGTTGGCCTGGAGCATGTCTTCCACGAGGAAGGGCACGATCTTGGTCAGTTGCACGGCCTCTTCCTCTGTGTTGGTGAAGCCGGTGACCTTCTTGCCGTCGACCAGCGGCTTGCCGTTGGGCGCCTTGGCATGGCGCAGCACGCCCGGGGCATGGCAGACCAGGGCCAGGGGTTTGCCGGCGGCAAAGGTCTTCTCGATCAGCGTGATCGACTGCGCATCCTCGGCCAGGTCCCACAGCGGGCCATGGCCGCCGGGGTAGAACACGGCGTCGAAGTCCTCGGCGCGCACGCTGGCCAGCGCCACGGTGTTCGCCAGCACGCGCTGCGCGTCGGTGTCGGCCTTGAAGCGGCGCGTGGCATCGGTCTGCGCGCTCGGGTCATCGCTCTTGGGGTCCAGCGGCGGCTGGCCGCCCTTGGGCGATGCCAGCGTGATCTGCACGCCCGCGTCCTTGAACACGTAGTACGGAGCGGCAAACTCTTCGAGCCAGAAGCCCGTCTTCTTGCCGGTGTCGCCCAGTTGGTCGTGCGAGGTCAGGACCATCAGGATGTTTTTCGTCATGGTGTGGCTTTCAGGGTTGGTGAAGGAAATGGAAAGCAGTGATCAAAGTGCCGCTTCGAGCACGCGGCGGCTCACGGCCGGTGTCACGTCGCGGTGCTCGCCGAGCGTGACCATGCCGTGCGCTTCGAGCTGGGACACCAGCTTGTCCACGCTGTCCGCGCCCACGCCGTAGGCCGACAGGCGCGTGGGAATACCCATGCGCTCGAAGAAATCGCGCGTGGAGGCAATCGTGGCGTCGATGCGTTCGTCGTCGGTGCCGGTGCGGATGCCCCAGATCCGTTCGCCGTACTGCAGCAGCTTGGCGGCCTTGGTGGCGCGCTGCGCGTCGAGCAGCGAGGGCAGCACCACGGCTAGCGTGCGCGCATGGTCGATGCCGTGCAGGGCGGTCAGCTCGTGGCCGATCATGTGCGTGGCCCAGTCCTGCGGCACGCCGGCACCGATCAGGCCGTTGAGCGCCAGCGTGGCCGTCCACATCAGGTTGGCGCGGTCGGCATACACCGGCTCGGGTGCGGCCAGAATGCGCGGGCCCACCTCGATCAGCGTCTGCAGGATGCCTTCGGCAAAACGGTCCTGCACCGCCCCGTCCACCGGGTAGGTCAGGTACTGCTCCACCGTGTGCACGAAGGCATCGACCACGCCATTGGCCAGTTGCTGCGGCGGCAGGGTGTAGGTCTTGGTCGGATCGAGCACCGAGAACACGGGGTAGGTGTGCTGGCTGCCGAAGGCCAGCTTGGCCCCCTTGGCGCGGTGCGTGATGACGCCGCCGTTGTTCATCTCCGAGCCCGTGGCGGGCAGCGTGAGCACCGAGCCGAAGGGCAGCGCGCCGGTGACGTTGCGGCCATGCTGCTCCAGGATGGCCCAGGGGTCGCCGCCCTCGAACTGCACGGCGGCGGCGATGAACTTCACCGCATCGATCACCGAGCCGCCGCCCACGGCGAGCAGGAAGTCGAAGCCGCCGCCCTTGATCTGCGCCACGGCCTTCATCGAGGTCTCGTAGCTCGGGTTGGGCTCGATGCCGCTGAAGGTGGCGTGCTGGCGCGCGCCGAGCGCCGTGCGCACCTCGGCCAGCGTGCCGGTCTTCTCGGCGCTGGCGCCGCCCACCAGGATGAGCACCTTGGCATGGGGCGGCACCAGCTTGTCCAGGTCGGCGATGCGGTCCTTGCCGAAGGCGATGTGGGTCGGGTTGTGGAAGTCGAAGTTGAGCATGGGGGTTCCGTGGGGTTGGGGTGGTGAAGCGTTGGAAGAAAGTCGATCAGAGTAGACCGGTCGGCTAGTTATTCAAATGGGCATGGCACGGTACTGACACGACTGCTTTCAGGCGGACTGGCGCGGCGCCTTGCCTTTGCCTCCGCGAGGCGCCGCCCGGCTCCTCTGCGCATGTGCGGCTTGCGGCCTGGCTGGAGCAACGGGCCCGGCATCCGCGCCGCCCAGCAAGGCGTTCGTGGCGCGCAGCGCGTGCTCGAACGATGAGCCATCGCGCCGCAGTTTGGCCAATAGGCTGGCGCCCAGCCACATCTCGTAGAGCGTGAGCGCCATGGCCTCGGGGTCCGTGGCCTGCGGCACCGAACCGTCCTGAACGGCCTCGCGCAGGCAGCGGGCGAGCCGCGCCACGATCTGCGTAGTGCCATCGCGCAGGGCGATGCGCATGGTGTCCGACATGTCGGCCACCTCGGCGCTGAGCTTGACGACCAGGCACTTGCTGCCTTCGCCCGCCCCTGCATCGCAGGCCGGGCCGTCCACCCCGCACTGCGATACGTTCCAGTAGGCCCAGTAGCGCATCAGCCGTGCGCGTGCTGGCTGGCCATCGGGTGCCAGCACCTGCTCGAGGTGGGCCAGGTAGCGCTCTATGTAGCTGGCCAGCAGGGCCTCGCCGAAGCGCTCCTTGGAGCTGAAGTAATGGTAGAACGAGCCCTTGGGCACGCCGGCCGCAGCCAGGATCTCGGCCAGCCCCACGCCCACGAAGCCCTTGGTGGCAATGAGGCGCTCGCCACAGCGAAGAATGTGGGTCTTGGCGGAGGGTTGGTCGGTGGTCACGGGGCTATTGTGCGCCGATTAGACCGGTCGTCTAGCAATCTGCCGGAACGACCCTGTCGCCGTAATGGCCTTCCCGCTCAGCGGTTCAGGCCGCTCCGTACGCAGTGCATGAGCAGCGCTGCGCCATCCGGCGTGGTGATCTCTGCCACCGGCCGAAAACCGGCCTGCGCGTAGCAGCGGATGGCGCGCGCATTGTCGGGGCTGGGGTGCGTCTGGACCAGGCTCACGGCAGGGTCGGCCAGCAGCCGGTCGGTGAAGGCGCGCACCATGGCCCGGCCGATGCCCTGGTTCAGCCAGGGCCTGGTCGATGCCGCGCACGCCGGGGTCGGTGACATCCTCCCACCAGCCGTGGCCCGAGCCCATCGCCACATAGGACTGGATGAACCCCACAGGCTCTCCGTTCAGCGAGGCGATGTAGCCAGCGTGGCGCCGGGTGCGCCCTGCCCGGCCACATGGTCCGCGTGCAGTTGCTCGATGGATTCGGCCGGCCCCCGCCATTGCGCCAAATGCGGCCGCAGCAGCCAGCCATGCAGCATCGGCAGATCCTGCGCGCACACCAGCCCAACCAGAAGTCGGATGCGCCAGGCAAGCGCGCAGCTCCGCCCATCACACCGGGCGGCGGGCCATCAAGGCCCACACGCCCGCAGCGCTGAGCAGCGAGCCCCCTGCCAGGTTGAAGCGGCGCTGCGCACGCGGCGAAGCCAGCAGTTGGCTGGCCGAACCGGCAAACACAGCATAGGCCGTGGCGTTGAGCGCTGCCAGCGTGACGAAGGTCGCGGCCAGGATCCACAGCTGCTGCGCAATCGGCGCACCCGGGCGGATGAACTGCGGCAAAAAGGCCACGAAAAACACGATGCCCTTGGGGTTGAGCGCGGTCACGAGGTAGGTGTTGGCGAACAGCTTCCAGCGCGAGCCCGGGGCTTTGGGCGCGGCCAGTTCGGCCACCCCCACGCCGGCGCGCAGCATCTTGATGCCCAGGTACAGCAGGTACAGGCCACCGGCCCACTTGATGACCGTGAACCAGAAGGCCGAGGTGGCCAAGAGCGTGCCCAGGCCCAGCAGTGAGACCGCCAGCGCCGTCGAATCGCCCAGCGCCACGGCAGCGACCAGCGGCACGTTGGCGCGGCGCCCGTGGGCCATGGAATAGCTGATCACCGTGAGGACGGTGGGCCCGGGGATGATGAGCATCACCGCGCAGGCGGCGACGAAGGCGAACCAGATGTCGAGGGACATAGGCGAAGGCTCCTTGGAAGGCGCAACGGCTGCGCCTGTGCAATACGCCCTCAGTATGGCAAAAAGCCGGGATGCCTGCCTTGCGTCCGCGCGCTCAGTACCCGGCAGGGATGTCCGGCTCGACCAGCTGGATCAGCAGCGTCAGCGACTCCTGCCAGCCCAGGTAGCAGGCCTCGGTGGGGATCACGGCGGGGATGCCTTCCTGCACCACGCTCATCTCGGTGCCGCAGGACACCGGGGCCAGCGTGACCGTGGTGGTCATTTCGCCGGGCAGGTTGGCATCGTCGAAACGCGCGTTGTAGCGCAGGCGCTCGCCAGGCACCAGCTCCAGGTAGGTACCGCCGAACGAATGGCTGCCGCCCGCGCCGTGGTTGGTGAACGACATGCGGTATTCGCCACCCACGCGGGCATCGAGGGCGTGCACCTCGCCCGTGAAGCCGTGCGGCGGCAGCCACTTGGCCAGGGCCTGGGGGTTGAGAAAGGCGCGGTAGATGCGGTCGGGCGTGGAACGGATCACGCGGTGCAGACGAACAGTGCCGGTGGTGGTCATGGTTGGTGCCTGTGAAGCAGAGGACGGCCCTCTGAAACCTACGACGTTCGACCATGGCGGATATCGACAAGGCCATGACCAGGGAAAACCCTCGGCACCGGAATACCAATGCCCAACCTAAAAGGGCTGCCACCGCACGGATGTCGCGGCGATGGCACCCCTTTGGAAAGGCTGGGCCGGCAAGGCCCCGCGCACAACAATCAGTCCAGCTTCACGCCCGCCGCCTTGATGATCTCGCCCCAGCGTTTGGATTCAGCGCGGGCCATGGCGCGGAACTGCTCGGGCGTGCCGGGCAGCGGCTCCATGCCGAAATCGGTCATGCGCTTGAGCACGGCGGGGTTGGCCAGCGCCTTGTTCAGGTCGCCGTTCAGGCGCGCCGTGATAGCGGCAGGCAGGCCGGCGGGGCCGAGGATGCCCTGGAAGGCGTAGACCTCGGTATTGGGCACGCCGGCTTCGGCCAGGGTGGGCACGTCGGGCAAGGCCGCCACGCGCTTGGCCGAGCCAATGGCCAGGGCGCGCACCTTGCCCGAGGTGATCACGGGCAGGCCGGCCGCCAGGTCGAGGAACATGCACGGCACCTGGCCGCCCATCACGTCCTGCAGCGCGGGCGCCGCGCCGCGGTAGGGGATGTGCGTCAAGAAGGTCTTGGTGCGGTTCTTGAACATCTCCATCGCCAGGTGGTGCGGCGAGCCGTTGCCGGGCGATGCGTAGTTGACCTTGCCGGGGTTGGCGCGCACGTAAGCCAGGAATTCCTTGACGGTCTTGGCCTCGAACGAGGGGTGCACCACCAGCGCCAGCGGAAAGCGGCTGATGCCGCCCACGTAGGTGAAGTCCTTCTCGGGGTTGAAGGGCAGCTTGGTGAACAGGTGCTCGTTGAAGGCCAGCACGGCGTTGTCGGCCGACATGAAGGTGTTGCCATCGGGCTTGGCCGTGGCCACCAGCTGCGCGCCGATGTTGGTGGCAGCACCCGGGCGGTTGTCCACCACGATCTGCTGGCCCAGGGTTTGGCGCATGGCCTCTGCCACCGTGCGGGCCAGCACGTCGGTGCCGCCGCCGGCCGGGTAGGGCACGACCCAGCGCAGGGGTTGGTCGGGCCAGGCAGCCTGGGCCTGGGCCAAGGGGGCTGCGGCAGACGCGCCGGCAGCGGCCAGGGCGGAAAGAACGGTACGGCGTTGCAGGGTCATGGTTTTGTCTCCGTTGCAGGAAGAAAGAAAAGGAAACTGGGAACGGGACTATCGCGGCGCATTCGGTGGCTTGCGCTGCCGTGAGCCCGATGCGGCAGGGGGCACGCGCGTCACGCGAAACCCCTGGGCGGCCATCAGGGCGGGCAGGCCCTCGGGGCCCACCATGTGCAGCACCCCAACGGCCGCGAACACCGCGTGGCCGGCCGCATGCTGCGCTGCGATGCCGGCGGCCAGGGCGGGGTTGCGGCCCTCCACGATGCGTGCGTAGTCGGCGCGGTCTTCGGCGGTCTTGAGGCAATCGCACCAGTCGCCGTAATTGCGCAAGGTTTCAAGCTGGCCGTCGGCCCAGGCACGTGTGAGGGTGGCAATGATCTTGCGGGCCTGCCCGCCTTCGAGCTGCCGCAGGCCCTCGTCCATGGTGCGCGCCACCTTGGCCGGGTCGTCCGACACCAGCAGCGCGATCTGCGCCTCGGCGGACTCCAGCGAGACGACCTTCTTGTCCATGGCGCGCGCCAGACCCGCGAGGAACAGGTCGATGCCATAGGCCGGGTCGATCCCGGCGGTGCGCGCAGCCAGGCCGACCAGCGACATGAGCTGAATCTCGGGCCGCAGGCGCGCCAGCGCCGCATCGGCGCACAGTGCTTCGCTCTGCACGCGCAGGCGCTTTGCCAAGGGCTCGGGCAGGGGTGGCGTATTGGGGCCTGGCATGACGGCGGTGGCCAGTCCACCGGCGACCGCCGGGTCCATCAGGTCCACTTCCAGCGCGATGCGGTCGGCACGCCGCAGTGCTTCGCGCACCGCAGGTCCGGGCAGCACCCAGCCACGCTCGGCCGCATGGATGGTGCCGTAGAGCCAACTGGTGCGGCCGTCCTTCTCGATGCGCCAGAGCAGGCCGCGGTCGCGGTCGTCACGGCGGGCCGCCTCGGCATCGGCGGGGCCGATGGGGGTCGCGGCGGGTGGGCAGGCAGTGGCGTCGCTCTTGGCATGCACTACAAGGGCCGACACCAGCAAGGCCAGACCGACAAGGCCTGCGCGCAGGCAGCGGCCTGGGAGTGGCAGGAAAAGACTGGGCATATCAGCAGCCCAATGTGCCAAGCATCGCCACGGCTTGTAAAACTGGCGCGCTCCATACCAGTGCCCCCGCGCAAGGGCCGCCCCGCCGCGAAGGCGGCGTATCCAGCGCTTGCGCTGGGGGCGTCCCCCTCCCAGATTGCGAAGCAATATGAGAGAGGGGTGAAGGCGCGAAGCGACTCAGGGGGTGCATCTCAACCCGGCTCCACGATGGCCTGGTCGATGGCGCCAAAGATGCTCGCGCCGTCCTTGCCCTTGACCTCGATGCGAATGGTGTCGCCGAACTTCATGAACTCGGTGCTGGGCTTGCCGTCCTGGATGGTCTCGATGCAGCGCTTTTCGGCAATGCAGCTGTAGCCCTTGGGCCACTCGGTGCGGCCGTTCTGCTCCACGCCCTTGTTGCTCACGGTGCCGCTGCCGATGATGGAGCCGGCGCGCACGTTGCGCGTCTTGGCCACATGGGCGATGAGCTGGCCGAAGTGGAAGGTCATCTCCGGGCCGGCATCGCACATGCCGACCTTGCGGCCGTTCCAGGTGGACTGCACCACCAGGTCCAGGCGGCCCTGGTGCCAGGCGTCGCCCAGTTCGTCGAGCGTCACCGCCACCGGGCTGAAGGCAGTGGCCGGCTTGCTCTGGAAGAAGCCGAAGCCCTTGGCCAGCTCGGCCGGGATCAGGTTGCGCAGGCTCACGTCGTTGGCAACCATCACCAGGCGGATACCGTCTAGCGCCTGCTCGGGCGTGGCGCCCATCTTCACGTCGCCGGTGATGACCGCGATCTCGGCCTCGAAGTCGATGCCCATGGCTTCGCTGGGCACCACCACGTCATCGCAGGGGCCGATGAAGTCATCGCTGCCGCCCTGGTACATCAGCGGGTCGGAGTAAAAGCTCTCGGGCACCTCGGCATTGCGCGCCTTGCGCACCAGCTCCACATGGTTGAGGTAGGCCGAGCCGTCGGCCCACTGGTAGGCGCGTGGCAACGGGGCCATGCACTGGGCCGGGTCGAACGGGAAGGCATGGCGCGCGCGGCCGGCGTTGAGCTGGTCGTACACGTCCTGCAGCTGGGGCGAGAGGAAGCCCCAGTCGTCGAGCACCTGCTGCAGCTTGCTGGCAATGCCGGTCGCATAATGGGCCGTGCCCAGGTCGCGCGAGACGACGACCAGTTGGCCGTCGCGCGAGCCGTCTTTGTAAGTGGCTAGTTTCATGGGGCAGAACCTCTGTCTCTGGAAGGTGGATGGCACAACCCTTGGCGAAAATTACGCTTGGGTAAACTGATTTAACTAAACAAAACTACCAAATTTTAGTGCACATGGACAAAGAACGTGCAGGTATCCAGTCCGTGGAAGTCGGCTTTGCCTTGCTGGAAGGCCTCACCCATGCGCGAGGCCCGTTGATGCTCAAGGACGTGGCGGCCTCGGCCGGCATGAGTGCCGCCAAGGCCCACCGCTACCTGGTGAGTTTTCAGCGCCTGGGCCTGGTTACGCAGGATAGCCGCACCGCGCGCTACGACCTGGGCCCGGCGGCTCTCAAGCTGGGCCTGGCATCGCTAGCGCGGCTCGACGCGGTGCGACTGGCGCGCGAGCGCATGCCGGCCCTCATGGGAGACATCGGCCACACCCTGGCACTGGCGGTATGGGGCAACCATGGGCCCACCATCGTGCACTGGGAGGAGTCGCCCCAGGCCGTCACCGCCAACCTGCGGCTGGGCGACGTGATGCCCTTGCTGGCCTCGGCCACCGGCCGCTGCTTCGCCGCCCACCTGCCGCCCGAGGTGGCCGCCCCCCTGCTCAAGGAAGAACTGGCCCGCGCCAGCAAGATGCGCCGCACCGACCTGCCCACCACCATGGCCGAGGTGCAGACCATGCTGGCCGAGGTGCGCGAGCGCGGCGCGGCGCGTGTGGTGGACACCCTGCTGCCCGGCATCGTGGGCTTCTGCGCGCCGGTGTTCGATGCCGACGGCCACCTGGAGCTGGGCATCACCACGCTGGGCTCCATCGCCACCTTCGACCCCGAATGGGGCGGCGCCATCGACACCCCGCTGCGCGCCGCGGCGGGCCAGCTGTCGCGCGATCTGGGCGCGGGCTGCGCATGACGCACGGGCAGCCCCGCTGATGCCCCGGCGCGCGCTGATCGCCCTCACCGCGCTGGTGCTGGTGCTGCACTGGCTGCTGCTCCAAGGCGTGCCCCTGGTGTGGGACAGCCCGGCCGCTCCCACGGGTCAGGTGTTCAGCACGCGCACCATTGCGGCGGCACCCGCGCCCGTGGCCGCACCTGCACCGACACCCACGCCTTCGGCCACCCCGCCACCCGCCGCGCCGGCACCCATGCCACGCAAGAGACCGCCGCGCCCCGCACCGGTCGCCGAAGCCCCCCCCACCGAGCCGCCAGTGGCAGCACCAGAGCCTGTAGCGCCCCCCGAGCCAGCGATGGAGACGGCGGCCGCGGCGCCCCCCCCTCCTGCCACGCCCGAGCCCGCAGCCTCTGCCGCCGTGGCAGCGGCATCCGCACCAGTCGCACCCGCGTCCACCCCGGCAGAGGTGAACCCCACGGCCGCCGGCATCGACATCGCACCGCCCGGCAGCGGCACGGGCCAGAACGCCAGTGCCACGCCACCGCCGGTGCAGATTCCGCCCCCGGTGCGCCTGACCTACGAGGTCAAGGGCCAAGTCAAGAAATTCGACTACACGGCCCGGGCCGAGCTGCTGTGGCAGCACGACGGCAGCCGCTACGAGGCGCGCCAGGAGGTGAGCGCCTTCCTCATCGGCTCACGCACCCAGCGCAGCACGGGCCTGGTCAGCGCCCAAGGCCTGCAGCCTGAGCGCTTCGGGGACCGCTCGCGCAGCGAGCAGGCCGCGCATTTCGACTATGCCCAGGGCCGCGTGACCTTCAGCGCCAACACGCCGCAGGCCGCTATCGGCCCCGGTGCGCAGGACAGGCTGAGCATGTTCATCCAGCTCGCGTCCATGCTGGCGGCCGACCCGGCCCGCTACACCCCGGGCACGCAGATCACGCTGACCACCGTGAGCGCCCGCAATGCCGACCGCTGGACCTTCAGCATCGAGGCCCCGGAGACCCTGAACCTGCCGGTGGGCGCCACCCCCACCCTCAAGCTGCTGCGCCTGCCCCGGCGCGACTACGACCAGAAGGCCGAGCTGTGGCTTGCGCCCAGCCTGGGCTACCTGCCCGCGCGCATCAAGCTCACCCAATCCAACGGCGACTTTGCGGACCTGTTGCTGCGCGGTAGTGAAAAGCCCTGAGCCGCCGTAGGCCATGGCGCCCTGGCCCACGGCCGAATTGGCGAAGTGGAAGTAGGAACCGCGCCTGCGCCGGTGTTGCGTTATCCCCACCGCCTGCGAAATACCCCTGCGGAACCACCGCTTCGCACAATTCGTGAAATACTGTTACCACGCAGGGCCAGCCCACAAGCCTTGAACTCTGCCGACCCGCTGTCATCTGACATTCATATCGACAAAGGGAACACGATGCACATGCTCTACGACTCCGAATCCTTTGTGGTGGTCCATATGCTGCCCGACGCCCGGGAGTCCGTTGGCCAGGTACTCAACGACACCGCACCACCCAAGCCCCAGCTGGCACGCCACGGCTTCGAGATCGTGGACAAGCGCTCGGGCAAAGAGGTGTACCTGGACGGATCGTGGGCAGAGATGTTCCAGCAGCAGATCCTGGCCTGGCAGCGCGACACCCCCACGCAGGAAGAAGTGGAAGATGCCCTGGACCGCTATGCAGGCCTGGCACAGAACCCCGTCGTCGTCCACTGACCCGTCGGCGCAATCGGGCGCCAGCGGTCACTCCACCGGATAGAGCCGCCTGAACAGTGGCTCCACCAGGATCAGTACGGCAATCAGCCGGCACACCTGGAAGGCCGTGACCACCGGCACGCCCAGTTGCAGCACCTTGGCCGTGATGGCCATCTCGGTGATGCCGCCTGGGGAGGTGCCCAGCAGCAGCGTCACCCAGGGCAGGCCCGTGCCCCAGGCCAGCACGGCGGCGAACAGTGCGCAGATGCCCATCAGTCCCAGCGTCCCCGCGGCCACGCTGGCCAGCCAGCGCGGCGCGGTGTGCAGAAAATCTGCCCGGAAGCGCACCCCCAGGCTGACCCCAATCACCAGCTGTGCGGCATTCACCAGCCACTGCGGCACGGCCGAGAAGCCGATGCCCGCCATGGCAAAACCCATGGACACCACCAGCGCGCCCATGAACCAGGGGTTGGCACGGCCCAGCCGGTCCATGGCCAGGGCGCCCGCGCCGGTGAGCAAGGCCATGAGCGCGAGGCCGGGCCAGTCCACCACGCGCGTGGCGGGCGGCAGGATGTCGATGCCGTGCAACCCGCTCCACTGCAGCGCGAACGGGATGGTGATGGTCACGATCAGCAGGCGCAGGCTGTGGCTGGCGGCCACCAGATCGGTGCGGGCGTTCTCGCGCTCGGCCAGCAGGGTCATCTCCGACGCGGCGCCGATGGCGCCCGAGAAATAGCTGGTCGCACGCATCATGCTGGCCGGCACGCCGTGCATGCGCGGCGCATGCACCCGGTACAGCCAGGCGCCGAACAGCCAGCCCAGCACCAGCGCCCAGACGATGCCCAGCGCAATCGCCCACCACAGGCCAGCCACCAGGCCCATGACCTGGGGCGTGAAATACAGGCCCAGGGCCGCGCCAATGGTCCACTGCCCCCCATTGCGCAGCGGCCCCCAACTCTCGGTGGGCGCACCGGCGATGGACAGCAGCGAGGTGGCCAGCAGCGGCCCGATCATCCACGGCAGCGGGGTCTTGAGGGCGACGCAGGCGGCGGCCGCAGCCCATGCCACGGCAAGGGTCAGCACCACGCGGCTGGTGAATTGAAAATAAGTACGCATACGAAAGACAGCAACCCGCGAGTATCGCTTGCGCACTCGGATGCGCCCAAAAGCCCTGCACTGCCCGTGGGGCATGGCAGGCATCGCACATGGCGGGGGGTCACGCCCGGCGGACGTCTCCTGCCAGTTGCGACAGCCGCTGCACGAGCGGCGCAAACAGCTCCACGGGCGTGTGGCCATAACCCAGCACCAGGCCGTTGTCCTCGGGCCGGGGCTGGAGGGCAAAGGCCGACAGCGGCGCGGGCGCCATGCCGTGCCCGCGCGCTGCGGTGGCAATGGCCTGGTCCGGGTAAGCGGGCGGCAGGCGCACCATGAGGTGCATGCCGCAGTGCCCGCCCTCGATGCCATGCGGCACCACGAGGTGCTGCGCCAGCGCCGCGCGCAGCTGGTGCTGGCGCTCGCGGTACAGGCGGCGCATGCGGCCCAGGTGGCGGCTGAACTGGCCGCTGTCGATGAAGTCCGCCAGCGCCAGCTGGGCGTGGCGCTGGCCGCCGCGCAGCATCTCGGCCAAGGGCGGGCGCACGGCGGCCAGCAGCGCCTCGGGCAGCACGACGAAGCCGATGCGCAGCGCAGGGAACATGGTCTTGCTGAAGGTGCCCACATAGAGCACCGGCGCACCATCAGCCAGCCCCTGCATCGCGGCGATGGGCTCGCCGGCATGGCGGAACTCGCTGTCGTAGTCGTCCTCGATGATCCAGGCGCCATGGCGGCGCGCCTGCTCCATCAGCGCCAGGCGCCGCGCCACCGAGAGCACCGACCCGCCCGGGTACTGGTGCGAGGGCGAGGTGTAGACCAGGCGCGGCGTGCGCGTGCGCCAGTCGGCTTCGTCGGCCACCAGGCCCTGGGCATCCACCCGCAGCGGCAGGGTGCGCAGGTCGCCACCATGCAGGGCCGATTGGGCGCCCCGGTAACCGGGGTCTTCCACCCAGGCCGTGTCGCCCGGGTTGGTGAGCAGGCGCACGCACAGCACCAGGGCCTCCTGCGCGCCTTCGGTGATCACCACCTGCTGCGGCGTGCAGCGCACGCTCCGGGCCAGCGCCAGGTGGCGTGCGATGGCGGTGCGCAGCACCATTTCGCCGAGCGGATCGCCATAGCCCAGGGCGGCAGGGCCGCCGTCGCGCACCGCGCGGTCGAGTGCGCGGCGCCAGGCAGCAAATGGAAACTGCGAGAGTGCGGGCATGCCCGGGCTCAGCCAATGGGCCGGCCCTGGGCGCGCAGCCCTGGGCTGGATGAGCGCCAGGCGCGCCGCCGTGGCGGGAGGCTGTACTGCCGGCTGCGGGCTGGACGCGACCACCGATGGCGACGACAGCGCTGCCACCCGTGTGCCCTGCCGGTCGGACTGCACATAGCCCTCGGCCAGCAGGTGCTCATACGCCGCCGTCACGGTATTGCGCGAGATGGCCAGGCCCTCGGCCAGGGCGCGCGAACCGGGCAGCGGGCTGCCGGCGGCCAGGCGCCCATCCAGGATGGCCTGGCGCAGCCGCTGGAACAGCTGGCGCCGCAGGGGCGCGGCCCCCGGGCCATGGTCCAACGCCTGCTCCAGCAGGGTTGGGGGAACCGAGGGTTCGGCCGGCAGCGCGGCATCCATGAAGGCATCGGACATGCGTGGCACCTGAAATTTTTCCTGAACTGGCACTTTTCACAATACCACGCCCAGTTTACCGTGCAGCCTGCCCTTCCCTCTTTGATCAACCCAAAGGACAACTCCCGCATGGCTTCCACCCTGAACGCCTACCAGCAGCCCGTCGGCTCCCCCCTGCCCGGCTGGAGCGCACGCCCGCGCCCCGCACGCGATGCCATCGAAGGCCGGCACTGCCGCCTCGAACCTCTGGATGCAGCCCGCCACGCCGCCCAACTGCATGCCGCCTACGTGAAGGCCTCGGACGGCCGGGACTGGACTTACATGAGCGTCGGCCCGTTTGCCGACGAGGCCAGCTACCGCGCCCACTGCGAGCAGGCGGCGGCCAGCACCGACCCGCTGCACTACGCCGTGATCGACCAGCGCACCGACAAGGCCGTGGGCACGCTGGCGCTGATGCGCATCGACCCGGCCAACGGCGTGGTCGAGGTCGGGCATGTGATGTTCTCGCCGCTGCTCAAGCGCACGCCGATCTCCACCGAGGCGCAGTACCTGCTGATGAAGTACGTGTTCGCCGACCTGGGCTACCGGCGCTATGAATGGAAGTGCGACAGCCTGAACGGCCCCTCGCGCCAGGCGGCTGCACGCCTGGGCTTCACGTTCGAGGGCATCTTCCGCCAGGCCATCGTCTACAAGGGCCGCAACCGCGACACGGCCTGGTTCTCCATCATCGACAGCGAGTGGCCTGTGATCAAGACTGGCTTCGAGCGCTGGCTGGCAGCCGCCAATTTCGACACCCAGGGCGCGCAGCGCGCCTCGCTCACGCAATTGCGCGCGGCCGGGCCGGTGGCGGTATGACCTGCCGCCTGGATGCCATCTCGCGCCCCATGGGGGCCAGGGCTTCGGGTGGCAACAGCTGCTGCACGGCCGGGTAGGCCGCGCCTTCCTCGTCCTCGATGTGGCGCGCATAGCGCAGGGCAAAGCGCTCCAGAGCGGCCTCGTCCTCCGCGCTGAAGGCACTGGCCTGGCCGTCCGCCAGGGCCTGCAGGGGCTGCCGCGCCGCAGCCCACTCGGCCACCATGTCCTGGTGGTCCTGCAGCAGGCGCTGCACCAGCGCGACCATCGCGGCGTCCCCCTCGGCCAGCAGCGGCGGGAACACATGCAGTTCCTCGTCCCGGTGGTGCAGGGGCGCCGCGATGTCGAAGTAGCGCAGCACGTCGTGCGCGGCCTGCCGGGCGGACTCGTCGCTGCCCTGCAGCGCTACATGCGCGCGCAACCGGCCCAGCAGTGCCAGCGTGCGCTGCACCCGCTCGTGGCAGGCCTCGAGCATGGCAAAGGGCTCCTCGAAGCCCACGGCCGGGGTGTTGAAACCAGGAAGCAGCACCGTCAGACCAGCTTCTCAGCCGATTCAAAAGGCAGCACCACGCCATCGGCTCCCAGCGTGCTCACATAGCTGGTGGTCGCCGGCCGCACGCGGGCCGCTGTCTTGCGCGCCTGCACGCTGCCTATGCTCAGAAAGCACAGGGCCAGTTCGTCCGGGCCCAGTCCGAAGAGCGCACGCAACCCGGCCGACTTGAGGGCCCGGCCACTGGTCAGCGCCGAGCCATAGCCCTGCGCCGTGGCCATGAGCAGCATGTTCTGCAGCGCACAGCCGGTGGACACCAGGCGCTCGGCCAGGTCGATGCGCGGGTCGCCCCGGCCGGCATCCACCACCGCCAGCAGCAGCACCGGCGCGCGGTAGGCCTTCTCGCGCGCCAGCGCCAGTTGCTCCGGCGTGGCGGCCTCGTCGCGCTCGGCCAGCGCCTGGGCAAACACCTCCGCCAGGGCCGCGCGCGCGGCCTCGGGCACCAGCACAAAACGCCAGGGCAGCAACTGCCCGTGGTCGGGCGCATGGGCCGCCGCGTCCAGGATCGCCGAGAGCTCGGCAGCGCTGGGGCCGGGGGCCACCAGCCGCTTGGGCAGCACGGTGCGGCGGGTGCGCATGAGCGCCCAGGCACTGGCCGCCGTGGCCTCCACCGCAGGCGGCACGCCATGGGGCACGGGCCGCAGCGGCCAGGGGATCACCGCCATGCTGGGCTTTCCGGGCCGGCAACGGGCAGGCAGAGGCCGCGCATCAGCCGCAGGCCCCCGTGTGACCGCACTGCGTGCAGTAGTCGCAGCCATCCTTGCGGATCACGGCATGCGCACCGCATTCCACGCACTTCTTGCCGGCCATGGCCTGGGGCACCGCCACGGGGGGCGCTGCCGGTTCGTCCAGCGGCAACTGCTGCTGCACCGGGTCGGCCACGCGGCGTGCGAGGATGTTCTGGATGGCATAGGCCATGGCTGCCACTTCGGAGTCATGCCACATGGGCACCTGCGTGCCGTCCTCCTTGCGGTGCGTGCCCAGGCGCACGGGGCCCCGGTCCCAGGCCACCTTGCGCATGTCGCTGAGCGCACGCTCCAGGAAGCCGCCGCGCGCCGCCAGCGAGAGCATGCGCATGCTGGAGGTGATCCACTGCTGCGACTCGCCGCTCTGCCCCACGGGCATGAAGAACTCGATGGCCCGGTCTACCGTGGCATGGCCCACGCCCGTGGGCACGGGCAGAAAGGAGACCAGCAGGTACAGCGTCTTGCGGCCCTCCTGTGTCCAGTATTCGACCTTCTCGGCCACGGCCGACAGGCCGCCCTTGGGCCGGCTTTCGATCACCGTGCGCATGGGGTCCACCGGCGGCGCGGCGGGTGCCGGGGCCAGCGTCGCTGGGGCGCTGTGGGTTTCGAGCACCGAGCCCAGGATGGCGTTGGGCCGGTAGGTCGCCAGGCCCTTGAGGCGCGCGCGCCAGGCGTGCAGGTACAGGTCCTTGAAACCTTCGTAAGGGTAGTCGGCAGGGATGTTCACGGTCTTGGAGATCGCCGTGTCCACAAACGGCTGCACCGCCTCCATCATCGCGATGTGACCCTCGGCCGGCATGGCCAGCGCCGAGACGAAGTACTCGGGCAGTTGCAGCACGTTGCCGCCGAGTTCGCGGTACAGGCGCCAGGCATGGTCTTCCACCGCGTACTCGCTGGTGCTGCCGTCGGCCTCGCGCTTCTTGCGCTTGTAGGTCCAGGAGAACGGCGGCTCGATGCCGTTGGAGGCGTTGTCGGCAAAGGCCAGGCTCACCGTGCCCGTGGGCGCGATGGACAGCAGGTGGCTGTTGCGGATGCCGTGCGTGCGGATGGCCTCCTTGATGGGTTCAGGCAGGCGGCTGGCAAACGTGCCTTCAGAGAGGTAAGGCCCGGCCTCGAACTTGGGGAAGGCGCCCTTCTCGCGCGCCAGGTCCACCGAGGCCAGGTAGGCCGCATCGCGCATGGCCTGTGCGATGCGCACCGCCATGTCGCGCCCTTCAGGCAGGTCGTAGCGCAGGCACAGCATGGCCAGCGTATTGCCCATGCCCGTGAAGCCCACGCCGATGCGCCGCTTGGCCATGGCCTCGTCGCGCTGCTGCGGCAGGGGCCAGAAGGTCACGTCGAGCACGTTGTCGAGTGCCCGCACCTGCAGCGCCACCGAGGCAGAAAAGGCCTCGAAGTCGAACTGCGCAACCCCGCCGAAGCCGAAGGGGTGGCGCACGAAGCGCGTGAGGATGATGGGCCCCAGGTCACAGCAGCCGTACGACGGCAGCGGCTGCTCGCCGCAGTTGTGCGCCACGATGCCGTTGGCATCGAAGGCATGCACGTCGGCCACCGTCACGTCGTAGACGTCCTCCACGCCATCGTCCACCAGCGCCTGCACGGTGGCCGTGAAGCGCTCGCGGTGCAGTGCGCGGCGATAGCCGGCCAGGGCCCTGGCGAGGCGTTCGGCCTTGTCCGTGTCCGCAAAGCCGATACCTTCGGCGAACACCGCGATGTTGTCGCCGCTGACCACCAGTTCGTGCTGGGCCCGCGTGCCGTACAGGCGCTGGCCGCCGTGGCCATCGGGCAGGGCACGCTCGGCCGCAGGGCGCCGGTCGCGGTAGAGGGTGGAGGCGATGCCCAGGCGCAACAGCATGCGCTGCACGGTCTGCAGCAAGGGCTCGTCGCTTTGCGAAAGGCGCACGCTGACGCCCTTGTCCTGCGTACCCTGCACCGAGCCATCGGCATCGAACAGGCCGCGCAGCAGGCCGCGCGCGAAGTCCGACGATTGGCGCTCCATGGCCGGGGTGATGGTCTTGTGCCCGGGTGCCATACCCAGCCCGAGGGCCAGATTGCGCAAGGCGCCGCTGGCCATGCGCGCCTCGCCGCGCCCGGCCACCGGGCGCTGGAAGCCGCCGAAATCGGCGCGGTGCGCCAGCGTGGCGGCCGCGGCCTCGGCGGCCTGCACGATGCCCGCAGCACCCGTGGCGGCATACGCCACGGTGCCCTGTCCCACGGCCTTGAGTTCGGGCGCCCAGACCGAAATCACCGCCTTGTCGGCCTTGAGCGTGCCGTCGCCGACGAGCAGGCCGAGCAGGTAGCCCTCGGCCTCGCTGCCCGCACCGGCCCAGCCTTGCAGGGCCCGGTGGTCGTGCAGCACGATCTCGTCACCCGGCGAGAGCTGGGCGGCCTCGGTCCACTCGACCTCCAGGCAGTAACGCGTCTTGCGCGCCACGCGGCGCACGCGGTGGTCGGCCGTGAGGCGCAACGCATGGCCCTCGCGGGTCTGCAGGCGCAGCACGGGCCGCGTGCCGGTCTGGAAGAAGCCCTGGCTTTCCACGCGGTAGGCGCGCCCGTCCACCACGGCACTGAAAGGCTGGCCCACCAGATCGGCCACCTGGCGCGGTCCGCCGGTGGTGAGCACCCAGGTATCGGCCGTCACGCAGGGATTGGTGGCGGCGATGTCCTCACAGTAGTGCAGGTTGTTGTCCTCGTTGATGTGGTCGAGGAACAGGATGCCGGGCTCTGCGAAGTCGTAGGCCGACTGCATGATGCTGTCCCACAGCGTGCGCGCCGGCACCGTGGCGTAGACCCATTGGCCATCGGCGCGCTGGTGGGCGCCCTGGGCGATCAGCGGCTCGATGGGACGTGCCTGGTGCACCAGCTCCCAGGGGCCGTCGTTCTGCACGGCCTGGATGAAGGCATCGGGCACGCCGACCGAGACGTTGAAGTTGTTCCAGCGCCCAGGCGCGCGCTTGGCGGTGATGAATTCCTGCACGTCGGGGTGGTCGATGCGCAGCACGCCCATCTGCGCGCCGCGCCGCGCGCCCGCGCTCTCCACCGTGGAGCAGGACTGGTCGAACACGTTCATGTAGCTGCACGGCCCCGAGGCCGTGGAAGCGGTGCCCATCACCCGCGCGCCCTTGGGGCGGATGCGCGAGAAGTCGTAGCCCACGCCGCCGCCGCGACGCATGGTCTCGGCCGCCTCGCGCAGGGCTTCGTAGATGCCGGGGTAGCCGCCGTCGTCCACGCCCTGGATGCAGTCGCCCACGGGCTGCACGAAGCAGTTGATCAGCGTGGCCTGGATGTCGGTGCCCGCCGCGCTCATGATGCGCCCGGCACCGATGGCGCCGGCCTGCAGGTTACCGAGGAAAAGGGCCTCGTACTTGTCGCGCAGGGCGGGTGCCTCGACTGAGGCCAGGGCACGCGCCACGCGCCGGTAGAGGTCGTCGGCGCTGGTTTCGCCGTTCTTGAGGTATTTCTCGCGCAGGACGTCGAGGCTGATGGGTTGCATGGAGGTGGCGCCGGTCAAAGCACTGGATGTTTCGCGTTTCATGGCTGAAGGTCCTTGCGCTCCATCAAACAAACGGGGTTCCCCCCACGCTGCAACCCGGTCATGCGGGGGCGAAGGCAGCACCATACATCGCCGGGATAGCCACACTGCCACCGTGGCCTCAGCCCTGCGGGTCGCGCCGCACGGCGGCCGGGAAATGGCCGCCCGCTAGCATTACGGCATGCATACAAGCTTCTTGTCCACCTCCTCCCTGGCCCGGCTGGGCCCCTTGCTGCTGGCGGCCCTCGCACTCGCCGGCTGCGCAGCCCTGCCGGCCCAGGAGCCCCCTTCCTGGCCCGCCCGCCTGCTGCAAGTGCTGCCCGCCGACGTGCTGCTGCTGGGCGAGCAGCACGATGCCGCCGAGCACCAGCGCCTGCAGCGCGAGGCCGTGCAGTGGCTGGCCGCGCGCGGCGCGCTGGCGGCCGTGGTGATGGAGATGGCAGAACAGGGCGGCAGCACCGCCGGGCTGGCGCGCGATGCGACCGAGGCCCAGGCGCAGACGGCCCTGCAATGGCAGGACAAGGCCTGGCCCTGGGCCCAATACGGCCCGGTGGTGATGGCGGCCGTGGCCGCCGGCGTGCCGGTGCTGGGCGGCAACCTGCCGCGCAGCCAGATGCGCGCCGCCATGGGCCAGGCGCAGTGGGATGCGCACCTGCCCGCGCCCGCACTGCAGCGCCAGTACACCGAGATCCGCGACGGCCACTGCGGCCTGCTGCCGCAAGCGCAGATCGCGCCCATGGCGCGCATCCAGATCGCACGCGACGCGAGCATGGCACAGACCGCCACCTCGGCCCTGCAGCCCGGCAAGACCGTGCTGCTCGTGGCCGGCGCCGGCCATGTCTGGCGCGGCCTGGGCGTGCCCACGCACCTGGGCACCCAGGTGGCGGCCAAGGTGGTGGTGGCCCGCGCTGGCGGCGAACCGGCGGCCGCGCATGCCGATGCCGACCTGGTGGCACCGACACCGGCGCTGCCGCCGCGCGATGCCTGTGCCGAGCTGCGCGAGAAGTGGGGCAATGCCCCGCAAAAGCCGTGACCCCAGGCAGGCCGCAGGAAAAATCCTAGAAGACGGGGTGATCGGACGCAGGTTGGGCCTTGAGCAGCGCAGCAAACGCCTGCGCGCGCAGCGGCCGGCTGCACAGGTAGCCCTGGTAGGTGTCGCAGCCCCGCTCCTGCAGGAAGGCCAGCTGCGCGGGGGTCTCCACCCCCTCGGCCAGCACCGACAGGCCCATGCTGTGCCCCATGGCGATGATGGCCGCGCTGATGGCCATGTCATCGGTGCTTTGCGGGATGTCGCGGGTAAAGCCCTGGTCGATCTTGAGCACGTCGATGGGAAAGCGCTTGAGCTGTGCGAGCGAGGAGTAGCCGGTGCCGAAGTCGTCCACCGCGATCCGCACGCCCAGGCCCCGCAGGCCCAGCAGCACCTGCAGGGCCTCTTCGGCGCGTTCGGCCAGCGCAGTCTCGGTGATCTCCAGCTCCAGCAGCGCCGCCGGAAAGCCCGAATCGGCCAGCGCTGCGGCCGTGCAGCCGGCCACGTCGGTCAGGTGGAACTGGCGCGGCGAGACGTTGACGGCCAGCGTCAGGTCCGGCAGCCCCTCATCGCGCCACTGCCGGCCCTGGCGGCAGACCTCGCGCAGCACCCATTCGCCGAGCGGGCCGATGACGCCCGAGGTCTCTGCCACCGGGATGAAGCGCGCGGGTGAGATGAGGCCTTCGTCGGGGTCGTTCCAGCGCACCAGGGCCTCGGCCCCCACGATGCGGCCGCTGGCGATATCGACCTGCGGCTGGTAGTAGACCTCCATGTGGCCCTGCGCCAGCGCCAGCCGCAGGCGCGACTCCAGCGCCAGGCGCTCGCGCGCGGCCTGGGTCATGGTCTCGTGGAAAAAGCACCAGGCACCGCGCCCGCGCGCCTTGGCGCCATAGACAGCGGCATGCGCGCCCTGCTGCAGGCCCTCCACCGTATCGGCGTGGGTCGGGTACATGCAGATGCCCACGCTGGCCCCGGCCACCACCTCCAGGCCATCGGGCGAGCGCCAGGGCTCGGCCACGGCCGCGATCAGCTGGCGCGCCACGGCGGCTGCGCCCTCGGAGTTGCGCATGTGGCGCGCCACCACGGCCAGTTCGTCCCCGGCCATGCGGCCCAGCAGGTCACCTGGGCGCAAAGCCAACTGCACCTTCTTCGCAATGTGCTGCAGCACCTGGTCGCCGGTGGCGTGGCCATAGCTGTCGTTCACGTCCTTGAAGCGGTCCAGGTTGATCAGCAGCACCGCCAGGTGCTCGCCGCTCAGGCGCGCCTCGCCCACCGCCGCGGCCAGCTCGGCGCCGAAGCGCGTGCGGTTGGACAGGCCGGTGAGCGCATCGTTGTGCGCCAGGAACTCCAGGCGCTGCTGCTGTGCCTTCTCCTCGGAGATGTCGGAGAACATGCACACGTAGTGCGTCACCGCGCCTGCAGGGTCGCGCACGGCGCTCAGCGACATGTGCTCGGGAAAGACCTCGCCGTTCTTGCGCCGGTTCCAGATCTCGCCCTGCCAGTGGCCGGCGCCGTGGATGGACGCCCACATGGCGTCGTAGAAAGCCTTGTCGTGGCGGCCTGACTTGAACACGCGCGGGTTCTGGCCCAGCAGTTCCGTCTCGGTATAGCCCAGCAGGCGCGTGAACGCCGCGTTGACCGACAGGATGCGGCCCTGTGCGTCGGTGACCACCACGCCCTCGATGGTGTTGTCCACCACCGTGCTGGCCAGGCGCTGGCGCTCTTCGCTGGTGGCCAGGGCCGCACGCACGGCCGCGATGTCGACCCTGTCCTGAAGCACGCGCGCCCGGGCCTGCTCGGCCTCGCGTGCGCGGTGCGCCAGCCAGCCGGCCAGCCCCCCGGTGAGCAGCACGTAGAGCCAGCCCTTCCAGGTCTGGTAGCGGGTCAGGTCCTGCGGGTCCGCAACCCAGTGGACTAGCAACAGGTCGCCCACCCACACCCACACCACGCCCAGCACGAGGTACAGCGCCGCCACGCGCCAGGGAACCAACGCCCGTGGGCCTTCCGACTCTTGCATGAAATCCCTCTTCCAAACCCGTCCGGGCCTTGCTGCGACAATGGCGCAGCTATGACGACCCAAGCCTATATCCTTACCCTGTCCTGCCCCGACCGCCTGGGGCTGGTGCACGCTGTCTCCGGCTTCCTGCTGGAGCACGGCGGCAACATCGAAGAAGCCGCGCAGTACAACGACCACGCCACCGGCCTGTTCTTCATGCGCGTGCAGTTCGCCTGCAGCCAGCACGACCATGCCACGCTCAAGGAGCGGCTGACGGCCTTCGCCGACCCGCACGAGATGCGCTGGAGCCTGCACGCCACGGCCCAGCCCGTCAAGGCCGTGCTCATGGTCAGCCGCGAAGGCCACTGCCTCAACGACCTGCTGTTCCGCTGGAAATCCGGCCTGCTGCCCGTGGACATCCGCGCCATCATCAGCAACCACCGCGACTTCTACCAGCTGGCCGCCAGCTACAACGTGCCGTTCCACCACATCCCGGTCACAGCCGCCACCAAGGCGCAGGCCGAAGCCAAACAGTACGAGATCATCGAGGCCGAAGGGGCCGAGCTGGTGGTGCTGGCGCGCTACATGCAGGTGCTGTCGGACGACCTGTGCAGGAAGCTCTCGGGCCGTGCGATCAACATCCACCACAGCTTTCTGCCCAGCTTCAAGGGCGCCAAGCCTTATTACCAGGCGCATGACCGGGGCGTGAAGCTCATCGGCGCCACCGCCCACTACGTCACCGCCGACCTCGACGAAGGCCCGATTATCGAGCAGGACGTGGCCCGCGCCGACCACACCGACACGGTGGAAGACCTCACGGCCCGCGGCCGCGACACCGAAAGCCAGGTGCTGGCCCGCGCCGTGAAGTGGCACAGCGAGCACCGCGTGCTGCTCAACGGGCACAAGACGGTCGTCTTCCGCTGAGCCCCCGCCAAACACACGAACCGCAGTTCGCATGCCACATGTTCAACCAAGCAACGGCAAAATATGCAATCCACTGAAGCTACTACGCGCCCCATTGGCGTAGACCTTTTTGCCGGTGCGGGAGGCCTCTCGCTAGGTTTTGAACAAGCGGGATTTGATGTGGCGGCCGCAGTGGAGATCGACCCGATCCATTGCGCTACCCACGAATACAATTTTCCGCACTCCAAGGCAATTTGCGCCTCAGTCGTCGACTTGTCAGGAGCAGACATTCGACGTATCGCTGGCCTCGGAAAAGCTGACATTGATGTAGTTTTCGGGGGCGCTCCTTGCCAAGGCTTTTCCTTGATCGGAAAGCGTGCGCTGGATGATTCTCGCAATCAATTGGTCTTTCACTATGTGCGACTGGTTCGAGAGCTGAATCCCAAGTACTTTGTATTCGAGAACGTCAGAGGTTTGACTCTTGGCAAACACGTTCGTTTTCTCGAAGAGCTCATCGAGGCTCTTGCAAGTGCAGGATACAAAGTACTGTTGCCGTACCAAGTGCTGAATGCAGCAGACTTCGGTGTCCCCCAAGACCGCAAGCGTCTCTTTCTCATAGGGGCCCGACCAGATCAAACTCTTCCGTGTTATCCCAAGACTTCTGTACTGCGAGCAACTGTGTGGGATGCGATCAGTGACCTGCCAAACGCTGATGACTTTGTGCAATTGGAGAACAGCGATGCGACATCAGTTCGATGGAGTACGCGACCCGCTTACGCTCGACGCTTGCGGTGCATGGACTCTGACGCTACAGATTTCAGCTATGCGCGTGAGTTCAGCAAAGACCTCCTGACAAGCAGCCTACGCACAATTCACACAGATCTTTCAAAAGCACGCTTCTTGGCGACCCCTCCAGGAGAGAACGAGCCAATTAGCCGCTTTAAGAAGCTTCATCCCGATGGACTATGCAATACCCTGCGCGCGGGGACAGACAGTGCACGTGGTGCGTTCACCTCCCCTCGGCCAATCCATCCAACACTACCCCGAGTTATCACTGTTAGGGAGGCCGCGCGACTGCACTCCTACCCTGATTGGTTCCGCTTTCATGCTACGAAGTGGCACGGTTTCAGGCAAATTGGCAACAGCGTCCCCCCGCTCTTGGGGCGCGCAGTGGCAGCGCAGATCATGAGTGCACTGGGCCCAACTCCCCGCAAGCCAAAAGGATCGTTGCAGCTTGGAAACGCCTCGCTATTGAATTTTCAGATGCTAGATGCTTCACGGTATTTCGGTGTTGCAAGGAACGTCATTGCTCAAAGGCAGCGCAGCACTACCAGCCGTGACGTGTTCACAAGAAGCATTGAAGAGGCATATGTCTAAGCTCACGACACAGCATCAACCACATAGTGGCTCCAAAAACCTCAATCGATACTCCGCCATCATTGAGCATGTTTTTCAGAATCACTATGCGCCCGACGCGGACTCCTTTGAGTTCACTCGAGAAGAGCTTTTTGCTGTTGCCTCCGAACTGGGACTGCAACTGCCCAAAAAACGTAGGCGACTTGATCTATTCGTTTCGCTACAGAAATGAACTGCCGGGGAAAATACTAGACGCTGCCAAACCTGGGCTTGAATGGATCATTGAAGGGGCAGGCCGCGCAAAGTACCGCTTTCGCCTCGCACAACGCAATCGCATTCTGCCTCGGGACGATTTGCTCACGATCAAGATGCCGGATTCAACGCCAGAAATTATTGCTGCCTACGCGTTAGGCGACGAGCAAGCCTTGTTGGCCAAAGTCCGCTACAACAGACTGATAGACGTATTCCTTGGCATAGCCGCCTACTCTCTTCAGAATCACCTGCGGACCACCGTCAGAGGCATAGGGCAAATCGAGATTGACGAGATCTATGTCGGCCTGGACAAGCACGGTCGGCAATTCGTGGTCCCTGTACAAGCTAAAGGCGGGTCGGATAAGCACGGCGTCGTGCAGACGCAGCAGGATATCGCACTGTGTGCTCAGTCCTTTCCAGGTTTGATTTGCAGGCCTGTGTCCGCACAGTTCATGACTGATGACCGTATCGCCATGTTCGAACTAACGGTTGTAGATGGAAGTGTGAAAGTCGTGGAAGAGCGACACTATCAATTGGTCAATGCACGTGCCATCACTTCATCCGATCTTGAGCAGTATTCGAGAGCGTAAGCAAGGCATGGCCTCGCGAATACCCCCAATCCAGTGCCTGCTGACCTTCGAGGCGCTGGCACGCCTGCGCAGCGTGACGCAGACGGCCGACGAGCTGTGCGTCACGCCCAGCGCGGTGAGCCACCGCGTCAAGCAGCTCGAGCAGATCCTGGGCGTGCGGCTGTTCGGCCGGGCCGATTTCTCGCTGACCACCGAGGGCAGCGCCTACCTGGCCCATGTGCGCGAGGGGCTGGGGGCGCTGCAGCGCTTTCCGGGCGCAGCCGCAGCGCCTGGGCGCCGCCGGCTCAAGCTGGCCGTGACGCCGACCTTTGCGCGCACCATCCTGATCCCGCGCCTGCGCCAGTTCACCGAGGCCTACCCCGAGATCGACCTGGCACTGCAGGTCTCCATCCCGCTGCTGGATGTGGTGGCCGAAGACGCCGACCTGATGGTGCGCTTTGGCGCAGGCCACTATGCCGACGTGGAGCATGTGGAGCTGGCGCGCGACGTGGTCACCCCGCTGGCCTCGCCGGCCTTCGTGCGCGAGCACGGCCCCTTCGAGCGCCCCGAGGACCTGGAGGGCGTGGCGATGCTGCGAAGCCCGCTCGAACCCTGGCGCACCTGGTTCGGCGCCACCGGCCTGGACTGGGCCGAGCCGAGCGAGGGCTCGCAGTTCAACGACATCGGCCTGATGTGCGACGCCGCATCCGCCGGGATGGGCGTGGCGCTGGTGCGCCTGAAGCTGGGTGCGCCCTGGCTCGAGAACGGCACGCTGGTGCGCCTGTTCGACACCGACACCACCAGCCCCCACGCCCACTACCTGTGCTGGCGCACCGGCACCATGGACCGCTGGGAATGCGCGGCCTTTGCGGAATGGCTGCGCAAGATCATGGTGTGAGCATGCGCATACGCCCAGCGCAACCGGACGATGCCGCCGCCATCGCCCGAATCCACGTGGCGGCCTGGCAGGCGGCCTACGCGGGCATCATCGACGCGGCCTACCTGGCGGCCCTGTCCACCGCCCAGCGCGAAACCTATTGGGCTCAGGCGATTGTCCAAGGCCGGCCCAGGCTGCTGCTGGCGCAGGACGGCGACGGTGCAGTGGCGGGCTGGATCGCCTTCGGCGACTGCCGCGACAAGGATGCGCCGGCCACCCGGGGCGAGGTCTGGGCCATCTACGTGGACCCGGCCCGCTGGTCGCAGGGGGCGGGCCAGGCGCTGTGGCAGCAGGCCCGGGAGCAGCTGAAGCAACAGGGCAAGGACGAGGCCAGCCTGTGGGTGCTGGCCGCCAACCAGCGGGCCATCCGCTTCTATGCGGCGCTGGGCTTCGTGCCCGATCCAGGGAGCGACAGGACCATCACGGTGGCTGGAGCGCTGATCGACGAGGTCCGCCAGGTCTGCCCGCTGGCGCGCGGCGGCTGACGCCCCGCAGCGGATTTCACACCGGCACTCCAAAAATCTCACGGCAGCCGGCGCCGCAATGGCCTACAGTGGCGGCATGCAGACCGCTTCCCTCTCCTCCCTCGCAGCCAAGGCAGCCACCGGGCCCACGCCAGCCGAGCGCGCAGCGCGCCAGGCCGAGGTGGTGCAGGCACTGTCCCGCACCGTGCCGGCCCATGCCCTTCTGTGGCATGCCGAAGACACCACGCCCTACGAATGCGACGGTCTCACCGCCTACCGCCAGCGCCCGCTGGTGGTCTGCCTGCCCGAGACCTACGAACAGGTGCAGGCCGTGCTGCAGGCCTGCCACCGGCTGCACGTACCGGTGGTGGCGCGCGGCGCGGGCACCGGCCTGTCGGGCGGGGCCATGCCCGACGCCCTGGGCGTGACGCTCTCGCTGGCCAAGTTCAACCGCATCCTCGACCTGGACCCGGTGAGCCGCACGGCCGTGGTGCAGTGCGGCGTGCGCAACTTGGCCATCAGCGAGGCGGCCGCGCCCTATGGCCTGTACTACGCGCCCGACCCCAGCAGCCAGATCGCCTGCACCATCGGCGGCAACGTGGCCGAGAACTCGGGCGGCGTGCACTGCCTCAAATACGGCCTCACGGTGCACAACGTGCTCAAGGTGCGCGGCTTCACCGTCGAGGGCGAGGCCGTGGAGTTCGGCAGCGGTGCGCTCGATGCGCCCGGCTATGACCTGCTGGCCGCCGTGATCGGCAGCGAAGGCATGCTGGCCGTGACCACCGAGGTCACGGTGCGGCTGATCCCCAAGCCGCAGTTGGCGCGCTGCATCATGGCCAGCTTCGACGACGTGCGCAAGGCGGGCGCCGCAGTGGCAGCGGTGATCGCCGCCGGCATCATCCCCGCCGGCCTTGAGATGATGGACAAGCCGATGACCGCCGCCGTGGAAGACTTCGTGCACGCGGGCTACGACCTGAACGCCGAGGCCATCCTGCTGTGCGAGAGCGACGGCACGCCCGAGGAGGTGGAGGAAGAGATCGGCCGCATGACCGAGGTGCTGCGCGCCGCAGGCGCCGTGGCCATCTCGGTCAGCTGCGACGAGGCCGAGCGCCTGCGCTTCTGGAGCGGGCGCAAGAATGCCTTCCCGGCCAGTGGGCGCATCAGCCCCGACTACATGTGCATGGACTCCACCATCCCGCGCAAGCGCCTGGCCGACATCCTGCTGGCCATTGCCGAGATGGAAAAGAAATACCAACTGCGCTGCGCCAACGTCTTTCACGCGGGCGACGGCAACCTGCACCCGCTGATCCTGTTCGACGCGAACGACCCCGACCAGTTGCATCGCTGCGAGCTGTTCGGCGCCGACATCCTGGAGACCAGCGTGGCCATGGGCGGCACGGTGACCGGCGAACACGGCGTGGGTGTGGAAAAGCTCAACAGCATGTGCGTGCAGTTCTCTGCTGCCGAGAATGCGCAGATGTTCGGCCTCAAGCATGCGTTCGACCCGGCCGGGCTGCTCAACCCCGGCAAGGTCATCCCGACGCTGCACCGCTGCGCGGAGTACGGCAAGATGCTGGTGCGCGCGGGGCAGATCAAGCACCCCGATCTGCCTCGCTTCTGACGTGCCGCGACAACCGCTCACCACTGCTGCGCCACCCGTCCCCAGCCCCATGAAGGGCCTGCAGGGCCTGGCCTTCCTGCTCCTGATGCAGTCGGCCGGCGAGGCGCTGTCGCACTTTCTGCACCTGCCCGTGCCCGGCCCGGTGGTGGGCATGGTGCTGCTGCTCCTGGCATTGCACTGGGGGCCCGTGCAGCGGGCCGTGGCACCGGCGGCGGGTTTTCTGCTCACGCACCTGTCGCTGCTGTTCGTGCCGGTGGGCGTGGGGGTGATGACGCACCTGGATCTGCTGGGCGCCTACGGCCTGCGCCTGGTCATCGTGATCGTGCTGTCCACCTGGGCCGGCATGGCGGCCACGGTGCTGGTGCTGCGGGCGTTCAAGCCAGAGGCGACCACGCAAGGAGGCAGCACGCAATGACCAACTTCGTGGAGCTCTGGGTCTACCTGTCGCAGGCGCCGCTGTTCGGCCTTACGGCCACACTGGCGGTGTACGTGCTGGCGCAGGCCTTTTCCGCACGCATGGGCCATGCGGCCTGGGCCAATCCGGTGCTCTGGTCGGTGGTGGTGCTGGCCGGTGCGCTGCTGGCCACGGGCACGGCCTACCCCACCTTCTTTGCCGGGGCGCAGTTCATCCACTTCCTGCTGGGGCCGGCCGTGGTGGCCCTGGGCTGGCCGCTGTGGCAACGCCGTGCCGAACTGCGCCAGCGCTGGGGCCGCCTGTTGCTGGCCTCCCTGGCCGGCGGCAGCGTGGCAGCCGCGAGTGCCGTGGGCCTCGGCTGGGCTATGGGCCTGCCGGTGGACATGCTGATGTCCCTGGCACCCAAGTCGGTCACCGCGCCCGTGGCCATGGGCGTGGCCGCGCAGATCGGCGGCGTGCCGGCGCTGGCCGCGCTGTTCGCGGTGCTCACCGGCATGGTCGGCGCGCTCTCGGGCCGCACCCTGTTTGGCTGGCTGCGCGTGGGCACCGACGCATCGGGCATGGTGGCACGCGGTTTTGCGCTGGGCACCGCATCGCACGGCATCGGCGCTGCGCAGGCGCTGCAGGACGATGCCGATGCGGGCGCCTATGCCGGCCTGGCGCTCGGACTGCAAGTGGTGTTGGCGGCGCTGCTGGTGCCGCTGGTGGTCAAGCTTTTCTAGCGCACCACGCGCCAGATCTCACCCGCGTGCGACAGGCCGAACAACACCAGCCCGATGAGCCCGCCCACCACCGTGCCGTTGATGCGGATGTACTGCAGATCCCGGCCGACCTGCAGCTCGATGAGGTCCGACATCTCACGCGCATCCCAGCGCTGCACCGTGTCCTCGATGTGCTGGGCGATGAAGGCCGACACATCGGGTGCCAGGCCCTGCACCCAGCGCTCGAGCCGCGCATTGAGCGATTCGCGCAGCGCCGGGTCACCTGCCAGCGATTGCCCCAGCCAGCCCCCCATGGCCTGCACGTTGCGCGCCACCGCAGACCCGGGATTGTCCAGGTCGCGCTGCAGCGCCGCGCGCATGCCCTGCCACAGCTCCTGCACATACCTGCCCAGCGTGGCATCGGTCTGCAGGTAGGTGCGGATCTCCTCGCCCCGGCGCTGCCAGTCGGGGTCGGTCTGCAGCCGCGCCACCAGGCGCTGCACGGCATCGTCGAACTGGGCGCGCAGCTGGTGCTGCGGGTTCTCTGCCACCTCGCCCAGAAGACCGGCCAGGGCATTGGCCACCATGGCCGATCCCTTGTCGCCCAGCCAGTCGGTGGGCAACACCTTTTCCTTGACCGGGTGGTCCTTCTTGAGCCACTGCACGATGGTGTGCGCGATCAGATGGCGCGTCTCCTCGTTCTGCAGCAGGGTGATGAGCCGGGCCAGCGCATCGTCGAGCAGCGCCTGGTGGCGGCCGTTGTGCGTGAGCGCGCCCAGCACCGTGGCCATGGTCTGCGACAGATCGATCTGCCCGATCAGCGTGCGCGCGGCGCGCTGGATGAAGCGCTCCACCTGGGCATCCTGCACGGCATCGAGCCCGGCCGAGAGCAGGCGCACGGCCTGTTGGCCCAGCAGCGCGGCATGGCCCGGCGCCACCAGCCATTCGGCCAGGCGCGCGACCGGGTCGTGCCGGCGAATCAGCGCCACCAGCGAGGGCGGATCGAGGAACTTGTCGCGCACGAAGCCGGCCAGGTTGCGGCCAATGCGGTCCTTGTTGCGCGCGATGATGGCCGTGTGCGGGATGGGCAGGCCCAGGGGGTGGCGAAACAGCGCCACCACCGCGAACCAGTCGGCCAGCGCGCCCACCATGGCCGCCTCGGCCACGGCCTTCAGGCAATCGAGCGCCAGGCCCCGCTCCACCAGGCTGGTGCCGATGAACACCGCGGTAGCAAGCAGCAGCAGGGCCAGCGCCTGGCGCTTGGCCGTGCGCAGCGCCGCGCGCGCGGCGTCCGGCTCGGTGCGGGATGTCATCGTGCCGGCCCCATGGGCAGGAGAAAGCTCAGGCGGCTGCCGCGATCTGGCCCAGCGCCGTGGACAGGTGGCCCACCGTGCGCTCCACGTTGTGCCATTTTTCCAGGCCGAACAGGCCGATGCGGAAGGTCTTGAAATCCGGGCCTTCGTCGCACTGCAGCGGCACGCCGGCAGCGGTCTGCAGGCCGACCTCCATGAACTTCTTGCCGTTCTGGATGCCGGGGTCGGTGGTGTAGCTCACGACCACGCCCGGGGCCTTGAAGCCTTCGGCCGCCACGCTCGGGAAGCCCTTGGATTCGAGCAGCGCGCGCACCTTGGCGCCGAGCTCGATCTGCTCGTCGCGCACCTTGTCGAAGCCGTACTCGCGCGTCTCCAGCATCACCTCGCGCAGGCGCACCAGTGCATCGGTGGGCATGGTCGTGTGGTACGCATGCTGGCCCTTTTCGTAGCCCTCGGCGATCTGCATCCACTTCTTGAGGTCGCACGAGAAGCTGCTGCTGGTCGTGCCCTCGATGGCTTGGCGCGCCCGTTCGCTGAGCATTACCATGGCGCAGCAGGGTGAGCCGCTCCAGCCCTTTTGCGGGGCCGAGATCAGCACGTCCACGCCGGTGGCCTGCATGTCCACCCACATCGCGCCCGAGGCCACGCAGTCGAGCACGAACAGCGCGCCGACCTCGTGCGCGGCCGCCGTCAGCGTGCGCAGGTAGTCGTCGGGCAGGATGATGCCGCTGGCCGTCTCCACATGCGGTGCGAACACCACCTTGGGCCGCTCGGCGCGGATGGCAGCCGCCACCTCGTCGGCCGGGCACGGCGCCCACGCGTCCTGCGGGCCATCGCCCTGCTTGCGCGCCTTGCAGACCACGGCACCGCCGCCCAGGCCACCGGCCGCGTCGAAGATCTGGCTCCAGCGGTAGCTGAACCAGCCGTTGCGCACGATGAGCACTTTTTCGTTGTTGGCGAACTGGCGCGCCACGGCTTCCATGCCGAAGGTGCCGCTGCCGGGCACCAGCACGGCGGTGTGGGCGTTGTAGACCTGCTTGAGCGTGGCCAGGATGTCCTGCATCACGCCGGTGAAGCGCTTGGACATGTGGTTGAGCGCGCGGTCGGTGTAAACCACCGAGAATTCGAGCAGGCCGTCGGGGTCGATATCGGGCAGCAGTCCGGGCATGGGAAAAATCTCCATTGGAAGGGGCACAGGGCAGCACGCGACCATTCGGCCGCAGGCGCCTCAATCAGCCGGCCAGCTTAGCATGGCCCTTTCACACCGGCGTGGCTACCAGGTATCGACAAAGCGATGCCCCATGGGCGCCACCTGGGCCGATGCCAAGCCCCGCGCAAGCCAGGCGCGGGTATCTGCCGGGTCGATCACGGCGTCGATTTCCAGCGTCGCCGCCATGTGCAGGGCCTCGCCATTGGCGTACTGGCGTGCCACCAGCTTCTGAAACAAGGCGTCGCGCTCCGCCCCCTCGGGCACGGCCTCGAGCTCCTTGCGAAAGCCCAGGCGCACGGCGCCTTCGAGCCCCATGGCACCGAACTCGCCCGTGGGCCACGCCACGGTGAACACGGGGGCATGGAAGCCCCCGGCCGTCATGCCCATGGCGCCCAGGCCGTAGCCCTTGCGCAGCACCACGCTGAAGCAGGGCACGCGCAGGCTCGCGGCGGTCACGAACAGGCGGCTCACGTGGCGCACCTGGGCCGTGGACTCCACCTCGGGGCCGACCATGAAGCCGGGCGTGTCCACCAGGCTCACCAACGGCAGGCCATGGGCGTTGCACAGCTGCATGAAGCGCGCGCCCTTGTCGGCTGCATCCGCATCGATGGCGCCGCCCAGGTGCAGCGGATTGCTGGCCAGCAGGCCCACGGGGCGCCCCTCGATGCGCGCCAGCGCCGTGTGGATGCCGGCGCCGAAGCCGGTGCGCAGCATCAGCAGGCTGCCTTCGTCCACCAGGCCCATCATGGCGACGCGCGTGTCGTACACGCGCATCCGGTTCTCGGGCACCACAGCGCGCAGCAGGCGCTGGTCGGGCGCAGCCCACTGCGCCACGCGCCCCTGGAAGAACGAAAGATAGTGCCGCGCCGCACGCACCGCGCCGGCTTCGTCCTCCACCAGCACGTCGATCACACCATTGGCATGCTGCACGCGGCTCGGGCCGATCTGCTCTGGCTTGAACACACCGAGCCCCCCGCCCTCGATCATGGCGGGCCCACCCATGCCGATGTTGCTGGCGCGCGTGGCGATGACCACGTCGCTGCAGCCCAGCAGCGCCGCATTGCCGGCAAAGCAGCGCCCCGCGGCGATGCCCACCACGGGCACCTGGCCCGACAGCGCGGCATAGCTGGCAAAGGTGTGCACGTGCAGGCCGGCCACCACCGGTATGTCGGTGTCACCGGGCCGCCCGCCCCCGCCTTCGGCGAACAGCACCACGGGCAACTTCTGCGCCAGGGCAATGGCGAGCATGCGGTCGGTCTTGGCATGGTTGCGCGCGCCCTGCGTGCCGGCCAGCACCGTGGCGTCGTACGACAGGACCACCGCGCGCGATTTCTCGGGCCCGAACTCGGCACCGTTGATGCCGCCGATGCCCGTGACCATGCCATCGGCCGGCGTGTTGGCGACCAGGTCGTCCAGGCTGCGCCGGCGCGTCTGCGCGGCAATGGCCAGCGCGCCGTACTCGATGAAGCTGCCCTCGTCGCACAGGTCGGCAATGTTCTCGCGCGCGCTGCGCCCGCCCTGGGCGCGGCGCCTGGCCATGGCCTCGGGGCGCGCGGCGTCGAGCGTGAAGGCGTGGCGATCAAGCACGCGCTGCAGGTCGGGGCGGATGTGGTCGGCGCCCTGCGCCGCAGCGGCGTCCTCCACCACGGCCTGCGCGCCTTGCGCTGCGTCGAGCACCAGCAGCGGCTGGCCCTGTACCAGGTAGCCGCCCGGCACCGCGAGCAGTGCGCGCACCCGGCCCGCATGCGGCGCCAGCAGCACATGCTCCATCTTCATGGCTTCGAGCACGGCCAGCTCGGCCCCGGCGGCCACCACATCGCCCTCGGCCACCGACCATTGCACCAGCCGCGCAGGCATGGGTGCCAGCACCGCCCCTTCGGGTGCGGATTCTGGCTGCGCGGCCTCGTGACCAGCGGCCGCAGCCAGGGGCTCATCCGCCAGGTGCCCCGCCACATCCAGCAGCTCGGGCAGCACCGTCTCCAGCCAGCGCGTGTGCACCTGCTGGCTTTCCATTTCGGGCCGTGCGGCCAGCGCGCGCAACAACGCCACATTGGTTGCTACGCCGCCGATCCGGCATTCGGCCAGCGCGCGCCGGGAGCGGCGCAGCACGTCGGCAAAGCGGGGGCTGCGCGTGTGCACGATGAGCTTGGCCAGCAGCGTGTCGTAGTGCGGCGAGGGGGCCACCCCCGCCACGCCATGCGTGTCCACGCGGATGCCCGGTCCGGCCGGCAGATCAAAGCGCGTGAGCGGGCCGCTGCCCGGCATGGCGCCACCCTGCGCATCCAGGGTTTCGGCGTTGATGCGCCACTGCAGGGCAAAGCCTTGCACCACGGGCGGCGCACCGGGGTCGAGCCCCAGATCGCGCAGGCTCCGGCCGGCCGCCAATGCAATCTGGGTCTGCATCAGGTCCACGCCCGTGACTTCCTCGGTGATGGTGTGCTCCACCTGCAGGCGCGGGTTGGCCTCGATGAAGACGAAGGGCAGCGTCTCGGACGCCAGGTCCACCAGGAACTCGAAGGTGCCCAGGCCCTCGTACGCCACCGCGCGCGCCATGGCAAGCGCTGCCGCCACTATGCGTTCGCGCAGCGGTGCAGGCAGCGAGGGGCTGGGCGCCACCTCCACCAGCTTCTGGAAGCGCCGCTGCAGCGTGCACTCGCGCTCGCCCAGGGACATCACCTCGCGCCCGTCGCCGAGCACCTGCACCTCGATATGGCGCGCCCCGGCCATCAGCCGCTCGACATAGACGCCATCGACCCCGAAGGCCGCCAGCGCCTCGCTGCGGCAGCGCGCATAGGCAGCCGGCAACTCATCGGCGTACTGCACGGCGCGCATGCCGCGTCCGCCACCACCGCCGATGGCCTTGACCACGATGCCCGCGCCACCCTGCGCCTGCCAGAACTGCAAGGCCTCCTCCAGCGTGATGGCGGCCTGCGTGCCCGGCATCAGCGGCACGCCGCAGCGCAGTGCCATTGCGCGCGCCCGGGCCTTGTCGCCGAACAGTGCCAGTTGTTCAGGTGTGGGGCCGATGAAGCGCAGACCGGCCTCGGCACAGGCACGCGCGAAGTCGGCGCGTTCGCTCAGGAAGCCATAGCCCGGGTGCACGGCATCACAGCCCTGGGCGCGCGCGATGGCGATGAGGTTCGCGCCATCCAGGTAGGCCGCCGGGCCCGTGGCCCCAAGCGCCACCGCCGCATCGGCCGCACGCACGTGGGGCGCCTGGGCATCGTCCTGCGCGTACACGGCCACGCTGGCGATGGACAGGTCTTGCAGTGCGCGCACGGTGCGCAGGGCGATCTCGCCGCGGTTGGCGACCAGGACTTTGTGGAACATCGGAGAAGGGGCAGACGGCATGGGGGCTTTCCGGTCGGGCAAGTGGCACGGCATTCTGGCGCGCGCTGCGCGCCGCAGGTGGTACGCAGGGGACAACGGCCCAGGCGCATTAACCCCCAAGGTTCCACCCGCCATCGGTGCCCGCTACCATGCCTTGCATTTCCACAGCCTCCGAGAAGCCCCATGCCCGACTTTCGCAGCGACACCGTCACCCAGCCCACGCCCGCCATGCGGGCGGCCATGTTCGATGCCCCGCTGGGCGACGACGTGTTTGGCGACGATCCTTCCGTGAACGCGCTGCAGGACTACGCGGCGCAGTTGCTGGGCTTCGAGGCCGCTCTGTTCGCGCCTTCGGGCACGCAGACCAACCTGATCGCCCTGTGGGGCCACTGCCAGCGTGGCGACGAGGCCATCGTCGGCCAGAGCTGGCACACCTACCGCTGGGAGGCCGGTGGCATGGCGGTGCTGGGCTCCATCCAGCCCCAGCCCGTGGAGACCCAGCCCGACGGAACCTTGCGCCTGTCCGACATCGCCGCCGCCATCAAGCCCGACGACCCGCACTTCGCGCGCACCCGCCTGGTGGTGCTGGAGAACACCACGGGCGGCCAGGTGCTGCCCCCGGCCTACGTGGCCGAGGTGGCCGCGCTGGCACGCCAGCGCGGTCTGGCCATGCACCTGGACGGCGCACGCATGTTCAACGCCGCCACGGCCAATGCGGCGAAGGCCGGCACCGATGTGTACGACGAGGCCCGCGCCCTGTGCAGCCACTTCGATTCGGCCTCGCTGTGCCTGAGCAAGGGCCTGGGCGCGCCCATCGGCTCGCTGGTGCTGGGATCGCACGATTTCATCCGCCAGGCGCGGCGCACGCGCAAGATCCTGGGCGGCGGCATGCGCCAGGCTGGCGTGCTGGCCGCGGCCGGCCGCTATGCACTGGAGCACCATGTGCGCCGTATGGCCGACGACCACGGCCGGCTGGCCCAATTGGCCGAGGGCCTGGCCGAGGCCAACCGCAGCCACCCGGTGCTGCGCGGCAAGATCACCGTGCACCCCTGGCAGACCAACATTCTGTTCACCGACCTGCACACGGATGTGGCCCCCGCCTTCACCGCCTGGCTGGCCCAGCACGGCGTGCGCGTGACCAGCGGCCTCTACGCCGGCCAGACCCGCCTGCGCTGGGTGTCCCACCTGGATGTGAGCGACGCCGACATCAAGGCCGCGCTGGACTGCGTGGCGATCTTCACCGGGAACTGACCCCGGGGTTCAGCCGGCGGGATACGTCCGCCCGCCGAAGATGCCGGTCCCCACCCGCACCAGGGTGGCGCCCGCATGGATAGCAGCCTCCAGATCAGCCGTCATGCCCATCGACAGGGTGTCAAAGTCCGCCAGGCCCGGTTCGCCGCTGGCCTTGATCTGCCCAAAAAGGCGCTGCGCGCGCAGGTGCAATTCCTTTTGCACCTCGAAATCGGGGGCATGGTCAGGGATGCTCATGAGCCCGCGCACCACGAGCCGTGGCAGTTTCGCCACAGCCTGGGCCAAAGGCAGCGCCTCCTCGGGGGGGACGCCGGACTTGGTGTCGCCCCCATCCACGTTGACCTGGATGCACACTTGCAGCGGGGCCAGGTGCTCGGGGCGCTGGGCCGACAGGCGCTCGGCGATCTTCAGGCGATCCACCGTGTGCACCCAGTCGAAATGTTCGGCCACCAGGCGCGTCTTGTTGCTCTGGATGGGGCCGATGCAGTGCCACTGCAGGCTGGCGGGCGACAGCTGGCGCAGGGCTGCCACCTTCTCCACCCCCTCCTGGATGTAGTTTTCGCCAAAGGCCCGCTGGCCTGCGGCCACGGCCTCGGCCACCGCGTCGGCACCGAAGGTCTTGGAAACCGCCAGCAGCGACACCTCGGCCGGATCGCGCCCGGCAGCAGCGCACGCCTGTGCGATACGTCGCATAACCTGTTGGAGGTTGTTATCAATCGTGGTCATAATGATTGGCAAGCGTACCAAACGATAGAGGGGATCCCGTGGACATTACCCAGCTGCTGGCGTTCAGCGTCAAGAACAAGGCTTCCGACCTGCACCTTTCCGCAGGCCTGCCGCCCATGATCCGGGTCCACGGGGACGTTCGGCGCATCAACGTCGACGCACTGGACCACAAGACGGTCCACGGCATGGTGTACGACATCATGAGCGACTCCCAGCGAAAAACCTACGAGGAGTTCCTGGAAGTCGACTTCTCGTTCGAAATCGAGGGCCTGGCCCGTTTTCGCGTCAACGCCTTCAACCAGAACAGGGGCGCAGCCGCCGTGTTCCGGACGATTCCGAGCAAGATCCTGACGCTGGAGCAGCTCAATGCCCCCAAGATCTTCGGCGACCTGGCCCTGAAGCCGCGCGGCCTGGTGCTGGTGACCGGCCCCACGGGCTCGGGCAAGTCCACCACGCTGGCCGCCATGGTCAACTACCTCAACGAAACCGAATACGGCCACATCCTCACGGTGGAAGACCCGATCGAGTTCGTGCACGAATCCAAGAAGTGCCTGATCAACCAGCGCGAAGTCGGCCCGATGACGCTGTCCTTCGCCGCCGCGCTGAAATCCGCCCTGCGCGAAGATCCGGACGCCATCCTGGTGGGTGAAATGCGCGACCTGGAAACCATCCGCCTGGCCATGACGGCCGCCGAAACGGGCCATCTGGTCTTCGGCACGCTGCACACCTCCAGCGCCGCCAAGACCATCGACCGGATCATCGACGTGTTCCCCGCCGAGGAAAAGGAAATGGTCCGCGCGATGCTCTCCGAATCGCTGCAGGCCGTGATCTCGCAGACGCTGTGCAAGACCAAGGACGGCTCGGGCCGCGTGGCCGCACACGAGATCATGCTGGGCACCAGCGCCATCCGCAACCTGATCCGCGAGGCCAAGGTGGCGCAGATGTACTCCACCATCCAGACCAGCAACAGCGTGGGCATGCAGACACTGGACCAGAACCTCACCGACATGGTGCGCCGCAACATCATCAGCCCCGCAGAAGCCCGCGGCAAGGCCAAGATTCCGGAAAACTTCCCCGGGTGACCATGAGCCCTCCCCTGAGTCGCTTCGCGCCTTCCCCTTCAAAGGGGACGCCGCCAGCGCGGCGGGGCGGCCCTTGCGCGGCGGCCGCTGGCCCGGGCCGCGCCGGTTTCATGCGCGGCGGCAGAACCCGCAGCACAATGGGGCATTCGCAGGCCAGCCAAGGCTGCCATTTCCCCACATTGACAGACGACACGGCGGCGCAGTGCGCCGCACTACGGAGCACACTATGAAAGGCATTCTCGGCCTTCTGCGCATGAAGTCGATCGGCAACAAGCCGGCGGAGGACAACACCGATTCCGTGCTGTTCTCCACGGCCTTTGCCGGCCAGGGGGTGGACGACTCCATGCTGGTGCCCTGGGAGGCCCGCGCCGTGGAGGTGGGGGCCAAGCGCCTGCCCACGAGCCGCGGCGGCAAGCTGCTGCAGGGGCTGTGGGCCAAGGACAAGTACATGGCCCACCTGGACAAGGACGCCGTGGAGCGCATGGAGCGCTTTTTCGAGTTTGCCGCCATCCCCTCCAACCGCGACGTGATCCGCCAGGACGAGTACGGCAACTTCATGGTGGTGCTGCTCACCGGCACCATTGCCGTGGACCGCGTACAGCCCTGGGGCGAGCACCTGCGCCTGGCCGAGACCCGGCCCGGTGACATCCTGGGCGAAATGTCGCTGCTGGACAGCGGTATCCGCTTTTCGGCCTGCACCACGCTCACCGACTGCGAGATCGCCGTGCTGAGCGCCGAAGCCATGGACGACATGATGACCAAGGACCCCCAGCTCGCGGCCAGCCTGATTGCGCTGCTGGCCCGCAAACTGTCGTTGCGCCTGCGCGTGGTGAGTGCCCGCCTGAGCGACAACAACCAGAAATGACAATGACCGTCCGGCAGACCAGGACCCCAAGGGAGAAACTCTGATGGAACGCGATCAGGCCAGTAAATTCATCAACGACCTGCTCAAGCTGATGGTCAGCCGCAACGGCAGCGACTTGTTCATCACGGCAGAGTTTCCACCGGCCATCAAGGTCGATGGCAAGGTGACCAAGGTGTCGCCGCAGCCGCTCACGCCCAACCACACGCTCACGCTGGCGCGTGCCGTCATGAGCGACAAGCAGGTGGCCGACTTCGAGCGCACCAAGGAATGCAATTTCGCGATCTCGCCCGCAGGCATCGGCCGCTTCCGGGTGAATGCCTTCATCCAGCAGGGCAAGGTCGGCATGGTGATGCGGACGATTCCGCTCACGCTGCCCACCATCGATGGCCTGGGCGTGCCCCAGGTGCTCAAGGAAGTGACCATGGCCAAGCGCGGCCTGTGCATCCTGGTGGGTGCCACGGGCTCGGGCAAGTCGACCACGCTGGCCGCCATGGTGGACTGGCGCAACGAGAACTCGTTCGGCCACATCATCACGGTGGAGGACCCGGTCGAGTTCGTGCATCCGCACAAGAACTGCGTGGTGACGCAGCGCGAGGTGGGCCTGGATACCGACAGCTGGGAAGCCGCACTCAAGAACACGCTGCGCCAGGCGCCCGACGTGATCCTGATGGGCGAAATCCGCGACCGCGAGACCATGGAGCATGCCGTGGCGTTTGCCGAGACCGGTCACCTGTGCCTGGCCACGCTGCACGCCAACAGTGCCAACCAGGCGCTGGACCGCATCATCAACTTCTTCCCCGAAGAACGCCGCGCTCAGCTGCTAATGGACCTGTCGCTGAACCTGCGCGCCATGGTCTCCCAGCGCCTGATTCCCAAGCAGGACGGCAAGGGCCGTGCTGCTGCCGTGGAGATCATGCTCAACACGCCGCTGATCTCGGACCTGATCTTCAAGGGCGATGTCTCCGAGATCAAGGAGATCATGAAGAAGAGCCGCAACCTGGGCATGCAGACCTTCGACCAGGCGCTCTTCGACGCCTATGAGGCCAACGTCATCAGCTACGAAGACGCGCTGCGCAACGCCGACTCGCTCAACGACCTGCGACTGCAGATCAAGCTCAACAGCCAGCGCGCCAAGTCGCCCGACCTGGCCCAGGGCACCGAGCATTTCGCGATCGTCTGAGTTTTCACCCTACAACAAGTACCGAGCAGAACCACACACACTCGCCCGCCCATGAGGGCGGGCTTTTTTTTGACCCCATCACGGACCGAATCCCATGCCAAGCACCAATCCCCGCAGCTACGACGCCACCCCTTCGCGCAAGGTCGCCTTCCTGGGCCTGGGCGTCATGGGCTACCCCATGGCCGGCCACCTGGCCATGGCGGGCCACGCAGTCACCGTGTACAACCGCACGGCCGCCAAGTCGGCCGCCTGGTGCGAGGAGTTCGCCGGCAGCCAGGCACCACGCCAGGCCGCCACGCCCCGCGAGGCGGCCGCAGGCGCTGACATCGTGTTCTGCTGCGTGGGCAATGACGACGACCTGCGCTCAGTCACCCTGGGTGCCGACGGCGCCTTCGCGGGCATGCAGGCCGGCGCCATTTTCGTGGACCACACCACGGCGTCGGCCGAGGTGGCGCGTGAGCTGTACGCCGCAGCGCAGGCTGCGGGCCTGCAGTTCGTCGATGCACCGGTATCCGGCGGCCAGGCGGGTGCGCAGAACGGTTTGCTCACCGTGATGTGCGGTGGCGACACTACGGCCTTCGAGACCGCCCAGCCTGTGGCCATGGCCTTTGCGCGGGCTTTCACGCTGCTGGGCGCCAGCGGCTCGGGCCAGTTGGCCAAGATGGTCAACCAGATCTGCATCGCCGGGCTGGTGCAAGGCCTGTCCGAAGCCGTGGCCTTTGGCCAGAACGCGGGCCTGGACATGAAGCAGGTGCTGGACGTGATCGGCAAAGGCGCAGCGCAGAGCTGGCAGATGGACAACCGCGGCAAGACCATGGTCGACGGCAAGTTCGACTTCGGCTTTGCCGTGGACTGGATGCGCAAGGATCTGGGCCTGGTGCTCGACGAGGCCCGGCGCAATGGCTCGCGCGTGCCCGTCACCGCGCTGGTGGACCAGTTCTATGCCGACGTGCAGGGCATGGGCGGCAACCGTTGGGATACATCCAGCCTGGTCAAACGCTTGAAATAAGCTCCCCCTGAGGCGCTGCGCGCCTCGGTGCGTACGCCAGAGGCGGCCGCTCTTTGGGCACGTCCAAGCCTGCGCAGGCAGGCTTGGAGCCGCGGCCCTCAGCCCCCTCTCTCTC
>NZ_LMIH01000005.1:0-27773 GCF_001428645.1 Acidovorax sp. Root217 | reverse complement strand
TCGGGAGGGGGACGCCCCCGGTGCGGCGGGGCGGCCCTTGCACGGGGGCACTGGCTTGGGCAGTGCCAGTTTCAAATGCCATGCCCCAAACAGAGGTCAGAGCGAACGAGCGGGCGCGGTGTCGGTGGTGACCGGCGCGGGTGCCGGCGCGTTGCGGCGCAGTTCTTCTTCGGTGACGATCTCGAACACGCGCACGACCTTGCTCACGCCGCTCACGCCGCGAGAGATCTCGGTGGCGCGGCCGGCTTCGCGCTGGGTGACGCGGCCCATCAGGTAGACGATGTTGCGCTCAGTCACCACCTTGAAGGCGTTGGCCGAGATGTCGGCCGCATCCACGAAGCTCGCGCGCACCTTGCCGGTGATCACGGTGTCGTTGGAGCGCTGGCCCAGCGAGGTGTTGGGCAGCACGGCCAGGTCATTGACCACCGAGCGCACGTTCTCCACACCGGTCACGATGCGCTCGACGGTCTCGCGGTCCTGGGCACTGGCCACTTCACCGGTCAGCAGGGCCTGGCGGTTGTAGCTGGTCACGTTCACATGGGCACGGTCGCCCAGTGCCTCGCGGATGCGGTTGGCGGCGCGCAGCTCGATGCCTTCATCCTCGACCTGGGTGCCCGTCGTGCGGCGGTCCACGGCCATCATGCTGCCCACCACGGCGCCCCCCACGATCAGCGGGGCGCAGGCCGACAGGCCGGCTGCCAGGGCGGCAGCGGCCAGGGCCGTGCAGAGGGTACGGGTCACGGTTTGCTTCATAGCGGTATCTCCTGTTCACCAAGTAACTGGGCGTCCACGCCGTCGCACAGGCAGTGCAGCACCAGGGCGTGGACTTCGCGCACGCGGGCGGCGCGGTCATGCGGCACGCAGACCAGCACATCGGTCTCGCGCAGCACGGCCGCCAGTTGCCCGCCGGTGCGGCCGGTGAGCACCACCACCGTCATGTCGCGCTCGTGCGCCGCTTCGGTCGCTGCCAGCAGGTTGGCGTCGTTGCCGCTGACCGACAGGACCAGCAGCAGGTCACCCGCCTGGCCCAATGCCCGCACCTGGCGGGCAAACTGCTGGGCCCCCACGTCCTGGGCGCCGGGCAGCCCGGCCGTCAGCAGGGTGCTGTCGGCCGTGAGGGCCAGGGCGGCCAGCTCGGGGCGTTCGCGCTCGAAGCCCGCCACGCAGAAGGCGGCGAACTGCTGCGCCTCGGCCGCCGAGGGGCCATTGCCGCAGGCCAGCACCTTGCCGCCGCTGGTCACGCAGGCCAGGATGGCCTGCACTGCCGCCGCGATAGGGGTGCTCAGGGTCTGGGCCGACTGGTATTTCAGATCGGCACTGTCGATGAAGTGCTGTTGGATGCGTTGCTCAAGCATGGAGGCCCGATGATACCCGCCGCGTGTTACAGCTTTTGCCGCAAATTTTGTAGCAAAGGGTTTAGGCTGCACAGGGCATTGCCCCTGGTCACGAACCCGATGCTCATTGGGAATCGAAAGCCGCCTTGAGCCATTGCACCTTCAGCTCCTCCACCAGCACCACATCGAAGCGGCAGGGCGGCGGAGAAGCCAGGCGCATCAGGTAGAACCGCGCCGCGAGCACGATGCGCTGCTGCTTGACGGCGCCGATGCTCGCCCCGGCCCCACCAAAGGCCTGGCTGGCACGGCTGCGCACCTCCACAAACACGGTCGTGCCATCGCGCTCGCGCATCACCAGGTCGATCTCGCCCCCGCCGCGCCCAGGCGTCCGATAATTGCGCTCAAGCAGTTGCAGGCCGGCAGACTGCAGATGCGCCAGGGCGCGGTCCTCCGCCGCGTTGCCTTGCGCCCGCGTGGTGCCCCCGCCGGTGGCGGGCGCCGGCTCTGCAACGGCCTGCTTTCGTCCAAACCCAAGGAATTTCATTGAGCGCCTCTTTCGCTTCCGCCCTTGATGCCGCACGCGATGCGGCGGCTGCGCAGCATTATCCGCAAGGGGCTCTGTATGTGGTGGCCACACCCATCGGCAACCTGGCCGACATCACGTTGCGTGCCCTGCACGTGCTGCAGATGGCCGACACCGTGGCCTGCGAGGATACGCGCCACACCCAGTCGCTGCTGCGCGCCTACGGCGTCGACAAGAACACCTCGCAGCTGCTGGCGGTGCACCAGCACAACGAGGCCGAGGCCGCGCAGAACGTGGTGCAGCGCCTGCAGCAGGGCCAGCGTGTGGCCTATGTGAGCGACGCCGGCACCCCGGGCGTGAGCGACCCGGGCGCCCGCCTGGTGGCTGCCGTGCAGGCGGCGGGCCTGCGCGCCCTGCCCCTGCCCGGGGCCAGCAGCATCACCACGGCGCTGAGCGTGGCGGGCGCCGTGGCGCACAGCGCCGAGCATGGCGGTTTCGTGTTTGTGGGCTTTCTGCCGGTGAAGAACGCCGAGCGCGCCAGCACCATCGCCCAACTGGCCAGCGAGCCGCGCTGCGTGGTGCTGCTGGAGGCCCCCCACCGCATCGGTGAACTCGCGCAGGCTCTGGCGGTGCTGGGAGAGCGCCCCGTGACGCTGGCACGCGAGCTGACCAAGCAGTTCGAAGAGGTGGTGACCCAGCCCGCGCAGGCGCTCACCGCCTGGCTGGAAGGCGGGCCCCAACGCTCGCGTGGCGAATTTGTGGTGCTGCTCCACCCGGTGCCCGTGGCCGCCGATGATGGCGAGAGCCTGCGCGTGCTGCGCCTGCTGCTGGCCGAACTGCCGCTGAAGACGGCGGTGCGCCTGGCCGCAGAAATCACCGGCACCTCGCGCAACGTGCTCTACGACACGGCGCTCACCTGGAAAAAGGGCGAGGAAGGCTGAACCGAAGCTTCAGCGGCCCGACACCGCCAGGCCGGCGGCTACGCCACCGAACAGGTCGCCTTCGACCTGCGGCGTTGCAGGAAACGCCTGGCGCAACGCCTCGCGCAGCGGCCGCAATGCCGATGAGCCCCCCGTGAGGTAGATCGCATCGGGCCCGCGCGGTGCCAGGCCCGCGAGCTGCACGCACTCCTGCGCGCAGGCCACCACCTGCTCCAGGGGCGAGGCCAGGTGCTGCGACAGCCCTTCGGGCGTGATGGCCGAAGCCAGCGCGGGCTCGATCCAGTCCAGCGCCATGGGTGCCGATGCATCCGACAGCGAGGCGGCGATCTTGGCCTGCTCCACCGTGTTCGCCATGCGGTGGCCCAGACGTTCGTTGAGTACCGTCATCAGCCGCGCATGCAGGACCTGGTCGGCATAGTCGGTGCGCAGGTTCTGGGCATCGCGCAGCGCGCGCGGCGCGTACAGCCACTGGATCAGGTGCCAGGTCGACAGGTCGAAGAACACGCGGTTGGGCACTTCGCGCCCGGTCGGCCCGAGGTGGCGAAAGCCCAGCATGGGCATCAGCAGCTCCAGGCTCAGGCGCCGGTCAAAGTCGGTGCCGCCCACGTGCACGCCGGTCGTGGCCAGCACGTCGGCAGCGCGGTCGTTGCCCAGCGCCAGGCGCTCGGGCCCCAGGCGCACCACGGTGAAATCGGAAGTACCGCCGCCGATGTCCACCACCAGCACCAGCGATTCGTGGCTGATGCGCTGCTCGTAGTCGAGCGCGGCGGCAATCGGCTCGAACTGGAAGGACACGTTCTCGAAGCCGGCATCGAGCGCCGCCTTGCGCAGCGAATCCTCGGCCTGCTGGTCGCGCGCCGGTTCGTCATCCACGAAGTGAACGGGCCGCCCCATCATCACCTGGCCGGGCATGGCGCCCAGCGCCTCGGTCGCCTTTTTGGCCAGCATGCGCAGGAACAGGCCGATGATGTCCTGGTAGCTCATGAGCTGGTTGTGCACGGCCGTCTTGTCCTGCAGCAGCGCACTGCCCAGCAGGCTCTTGAGCGAGCGCATGAGCCGCCCCTCGGTGCCTGCAAGGTACTGGCCCACGGCATCGCGGCCAAAGTGCGTGCGGTGGTCCTCGGCGTTGAAGAACAGCGCCGTGGGCAAGGTGACGCCCTCCCCTTCCAGCGCGATCATGCGCGCGGGCGAGCGCCCCTGGCGCACCGCCATGGCCGAGTTCGAGGTGCCAAAGTCAATGCCGAGCGTGGTGTCCTTCAGGAGGGGCATGGGAGAGTCTGCAAAAGAGAAGGGGAAGCAAGGCGCAAGCCAGGGCTGGACCCCCGGGAATGCACGGGGTGGAAATGCGGGAGCACAAGGCTCCTTCGGCCCACCACGGGAGAGGGAAGGGCCCCTTGAACGCCCAGGAGGCTGCGCCAGCGCAAGGGGAGCGGGATTGTGCCACGGCCTAGACGGCCCCAAGGGCACGGAGTGCATTCGACCCTGCCAGGCCCGATGATCACGCCTGAGGCGGCGAGGTGATCATGGCCGGCACAGCCTCCCGCATGGTCGAAACGAAACGCAGCAGCCGCGATGGGTAGAAGCTGGCGTACGGATAGGTCAGGTACACCGGTAGCGGTGCCGGTTGCCACGGGGGCGCAAGGTGAACCAGCCGCCCTTCGGCCACATCCTGCGCCATCAGCCAGGCCGACCCCGCGCAGGCGCCAAGCCCCAGCTTGGCCGCGCTGCGCAGGGCATACAGGCTGTCGGTGCTCATGCGCGGGCGCAGGGCGATGCGGCGCGTTTCCCCAGTAGCGGCGTGGGTCAGCGCCAGCTCATTGCGGTAGTAGGTATGCAGCGCCAGCCAGGGCAATGCCGCCAGGCCTTCGGGATCCGTGGGCACGCCCGCGCCCAGCAGCGCCGGGGTGCCGACCACGATGCGCGGCACCTCGGCCAGGCGGACGGCCACCACCGCCGGGTCGGCCGGTTCGCCAACCTGGATGGCGCAGTCGATGCCTGCACCGATGAAATCGCGCACATCGTCCTGCAGCAGCCATTCCACCGACACGCGCGGGTGCGCCCGCAGAAACTGCGCCAGTGGCCCGACGAACATTTCCTGCCCGAAGGCATGCGGCATGGCCACGCGCAGCGTTCCCTCGGGCTCCTCCTGCGCGCCGCGCAGATCGGCCTCGAAGGATGCCCAGCTCGCCAGCAACTCCTTGGCCCGTTGGTAACAGCGCTCCCCGTCCACCGTGAGGCGCATGGTGTGCGTGGAGCGCTGCAGCAGGCGCACCCCCAGCGACTGTTCCAGCGCCTGCAGGCGGCGACTCACCGTGGGCTGGGTGGCATGCATCTGCGCTGCCGCAGCCGAGAGGCTGCCGGCCTCGACGATGCGCACGAAGGTCTCCATCAGCTGCAGGCGGTTGCCCAGCGCACTGGCGCTGCCCCCCTGGGGCAGCGGTGCTGCGGACCGTGGAACTGGGGGGGTGAACGCAGCGTCTTTGGTCATGCAATCAGCGTATATCCAATGTGCACCACATCCTACTACCAAGAGCACCGCCAGGAGATCACACTTGGGCCCAAGGTCCTCACCAAGGGTTAATACCATGTATCTCATACACAAAACGGATGCCATTGGCGGCATCACCCCCGGCACCCACAGCCCGATGGCCGACACGCCCACAATTGCGACCCCCCTGGTGCTGCTGCTCGCAGCCGGTGCCGGCCTGGGCGTGGCCTCGCTCTACTACAGCCAGCCCATGCTGGGTGTGCTGGGGGCAGATATCGGGGCATCCGACCAGGCCGTGGGCTGGGTGCCAACGCTCACGCAGCTCGGCTACGCGCTGGGCATCCTGCTGCTGGCGCCGCTGGGGGACCGGTTCGACCGGCGCAGCATCATCCTGGCCAAGGCCGCCGCGCTGGTGGCGGCCTTGCTGCTGGCCGCCCTGGCGCCAACCATCGGCGTGCTGCTGGCCGCCAGCCTGGCGATCGGCATCACCGCCACCCTGGCACAGGACATCGTGCCCGCGGCCGCTGCGCTGGCGCCTGCCGCACACCGGGGCAAGGTGGTGGGCACGGTGATGACCGGGCTGCTGCTGGGCATTTTGCTGTCACGCGTGGTCAGCGGCTTCGTGGCCGAGCATTTCAGCTGGCGCAGCATGTTCGTGGCGGCGGCAGCCAGCATGGCCGCCATCGGCATCGCCGCCTGGCGCGGCCTGCCGCGCTTCAGCCCGACCACGCAGTTGCCCTATGGCCAACTGCTGGCATCGCTGGCCACGCTGTGGCAGCGCCATGGCAGCCTGCGGCGCGCGGCACTGGCGCAAGGCCTGCTCTCGGTGGGGTTCAGCGCGTTCTGGTCCACGCTGGCGGTGATGCTGCATGGCGCGCCCTTCCACCTGGGCAGCACTGCGGCTGGCGCCTTCGGCCTGGCCGGGGCGGCCGGCGCGCTGGCGGCGCCGCTGGCAGGACGCCTGGCCGACCGCCGGGGGCCCGGGCTCGTCACCCGCCTGGGGGCGGGCCTGGCCGCCCTGTCCTTTGCGGCGATGGCGCTGGCGCCTTGGCTGTCCCCCACCGCCCAGCTGTGCCTGCTGGTGGCCGCTGCCATCGGTTTCGACCTGGGTGTGCAGGCCGCGCTGATCGCGCACCAGACCCTGGTCTACAGCATCGACCCAGGTGCCCGCAGCCGGCTCAATGCCGTCCTGATGACCGGCATGTTCATCGGCATGGCCGCCGGCGCCGCCCTGGGCAGCCTGCTGCTGGTGCAGTGGGGCTGGATGGGCGTGACGCTGCTGGCCGTGTCGGCCAGCCTGGCGGCCCTGGCCGTGCGCATGGGAGGTTCGGCCCAACGGGCGGGCAGCACCGCCTGAGGCACGCAGGTTCCGGCTTATTCCACGGATCCCAGGCCCGGTGGTGTCCATTCGCGCACGAAGTCGCCCGCATCCACGCGATCAGGCGGCGGCAGTTGGTCCTTGGGGGTACCCATGTACAGAAATCCCAGCAGGCGGTCGCTGGCACCCAGGCCGAGTGCCGCCTTCACGCGCTCGTCGTGCGAATTCGCGCCCGTGGCCCAGAAGCCCCCAAAACCCAGGATGTGCAGCGCGTTGAGCATGTTCATCACCGCAGCACCGGTGGCCAGCACCTGCTCACTCTCCGGCACCTTGTGCGGCACCTTCACATGGGCGACCAGGGCCACGAGCATCGGCGCCGCCATGGCCTTGCCGCGAAAACGCTCGCCATCGTCATAGGGGTCGCGCGCCCGGGCCGCCCGCGCGAATACCTGGCCCAGCGCAGCCCGCGCGTCGCCGCGCACGACGACGAAACGCCAGGGCCGCAGTTGCCCATGGTCGGGCGCGCGCATGGCGGCAGCGAAGACCAGGTCCAGTGCAGCGGCATCGGGCGCCGGCTCGACCAGTGGCCACGGCGATTGCCGTCTGAGCAGCAGGTCCATGGCATGGCGCTGCGCTGGCGACAACAGCGGGTGGGACAAGGCCAGGGTGGAGGGGTCAGAGACAGACATGGTGTCCTTTGCGATCGGGCGAAAAGAGCACCCCGATGCCGGTCGGCATCGCGAGCGATGGCAAGGGGACATGGTGGCGGGCGGCCGGGCGGCGACTGCCTTGCGCGCAACGGGTGTCGTGCGCGTGCGGTGCCCAGGGGCTGGCTGGCGCAGGGGTGGAAGCCCACCCCATTGCGCGGCATGGAAGCCATCGTTCACCGGGGAGCTGGCGAACGGAACCATGTTAGACCAGGGTCGAGGGACACTGCCCGGGCGCGCGGCTTTCACCGGACTTGCGGCAGGGTGTCTCGCAGGTGCATGCTGGCGCTGGTCTCTCCAGTCCGATTCGAACGGACATGCCCGAAGGCGCCAGGGTTTGAAGCTGGTGCGTCTGCCGATTGCGCCATGGAGAGAGGCAAGGGGAATGAATGGGGTGCACGAACGGAATCGAACCGTCGTCGGCGGGATCACAACCCGCAGCTCTGCCATTGAGCTACGCGCACCACGAAAATAAAAATGGGAGATGGAGGTGCGGACCGGATTCAAACCGGTGTCTGCGGATTTGCAATCCGCTGCATGGTCGCTTTGCTACCGCACCCTGGAGAGGCTGTTTGTAATCCCTTCAGAGCCGCGAAAGGACCGTCAACAGGCTCTGACAAATGGCCCCACGTGCACGACTCGAACGTGCAACCCCCTGCTTCGTAGGCAGGTGCTCTGATCCATTGAGCTAACGCGGGAAAAATGGCGTTCCGCAGGGGAGTCGAACCCCTGGCTTCCTGGGGCCAGTTCACCCTGATTTCGGGGTCGCGAAGGCCCTTGGGGTTGCCCGGCCTGGGGCCGTCTGCGGCGTTGCCCGCGCTTGCAAGGCAGACGCCTTGCTGCGCGCGGGCGCCTTGCATCCAGCCCCAGGCCGGGCAACGCGATCCCCTAAATCAGGGTGAACTGGCCCCCGACAGGGAGGCACTCTGGCCACTGAGTTAGCGGAACAATAAATTGGTGCCCCAGGGGAGATTCGAACTCCCAGAATCTTGCTTCTAAGGCAAGCACGTATGCCGGTTCCGTCACCGGGGCTTGATAAAAAGAGAAAGCCTCCATTTCGGTTGTGCCCTCACGCGATGGGCAACGCACGGCCGACGCGCGCCCCGTCGACATCGCTGCACAGGGGGAACCCCTGCACATCCCGCCAGGCCGTCCACGCGGTTGCTTGCTGGCGGTGTGGTGAAGACACACCCGAAATGGAGCGGACCGTCGGGCCAGATCCCGGGGTCCACACAGTGGGGTCGCAGTGCCGATTCCAGTGTTCAGCAGGGCCCCACGGCAAATTTTTAATGAACGGTGCGCCGCAGCACGATCACTGCGGAGTGGATGGGAGCGGCTTGCCGCCCGGTTGCGAAAACAAAAGAGGCCCGGAACCTTGCGGTGTCCGGGCCTCTGCGAAGAGAGCTTGGGAGGTGCGCGCCTATGCGCCCCCTCCACCCGGTAGCCACGGATCCCGATGGTCATGCGCACACAAATGCGCAGCCAGGCACGGCAGCTTGCGCAGGGCAGAACACAAGGCGACGCGCACGAGCGCCCGGCCCGGTGCGGGTCGGTTGCTGATGGGGGTGGCTGCTGCGTTCACGTTCAATCCTGGTGAATAAGTCAATCGGCGGAAATCGGGGGCGGTCGAAACCGCGATGAATCAGACTGTAAATAGTCTTTACTTTGCAGTCAACCACTTCATGGGAAAATTTTTTGTGCCCGGTTCGATGCGGCTCCCCCGCCCTGCCCAACGGCGGCCCACCGCGCACTCTGGGCAACGGCAGTCCTTGGGGTCGCGATGCAGATGCCATCGGCCCATGGCAACCTTAGGGTGCCGGCGCAGGCACAAGAGAAGTGGCTCAGGGATTGCGCAGTGGTGGCAATGGAGGCAACGGCGGCGGGGGACGCGGTTGACGAGATCAACGGCCACTGAAGGGGCCGGCGTCGCCGTCAAGGTGGCGTGACTGGCCGCTGACCCCATGCCGCCATGACAGGCGCTATCAATTTGCATCACGCCGGACCCTGAGGGCCCAGATGATGGCGCTGCCCCAACCCGCTCTGCAAAGAGGACCGGCGCGTCAAAGCAAAACGCCCCAGAACCCGTTAGGGCGCTGGGGCGCATGCATATTTGGTGGCCTGGGGCGGAATCGAACCACCGACACAAGGATTTTCAATCCTCTGCTCTACCGACTGAGCTACCGGGCCTGAGCCTCAAATTATAGCCAGAAAATTGGCCCTGAAAAAATTGGAGGCAAATTTTTTTCAAGCACGCTTGCCGCGGCCCAGGTCCACACCCAATTGGCGCAGCTTGCGGTACAGGTGGGTGCGCTCCAGGCCGGTCTTTTCGGCCACGCGGGTCATCGAGCCGCCTTCGCGGGCGAGGTGGAACTCGAAGTAGGCTTTTTCGAAACCGTCGCGCGCTTCGCGCAGCGGGCGGTCCAGATCGAAGCCCTGGTGCGAATGCGGGCCGGTCTCCACGCCGGACAGGGCCGTGATCACGGGCACCTGGGTGAAGGTCGCATCGGCCGGTGCCGCCGCCGGGGCCTGCACGGCCGCCACGGGGGCCGCATGGTGGGCTGCGTTGCGCGCCAGGCCCTGCTCCACGGCCTTGAGCAGCTTTTGCAGGGTGATGGGCTTTTCAAGGAACGAGAAGGCGCCGATGCGGGTGGCCTCGACCGCCGTGTCGATGGTGGCGTGGCCACTCATCATGATGACGGGCATGGTCAGCACGCCGCCGGTGGCCCATTCCTTGAGCAGCGATACGCCGTCGGTATCGGGCATCCAGATATCCAGCAGCACCAGGTCGTAGTTGCTGCCGGCACGGGCCGCACGGGCCTGGGTCGCGTTTTCCGCGAGGTCCACGCTGTGGCCTTCGTCGTTCAGGATTTCCGACAGCAGGTCGCGAATGCCGAGCTCATCGTCGACCACCAGAATGTTTGCCATGTGTGTTGAAGCGCCTTGGGAGGTACTGCGGGGGCGTTGTTATGCCGCCACCGCTGGTTCAGTGGCGAATGATAACGACACTTGGGCGCCCCGCACCACGCCATCTTCCATCCGGTTGGACAGGTCGATGCGTGCGCCGTGCTCATCGGCGATCTTTTTGACCACGGCAAGACCGAGCCCCGTGCCCCGCGGTTTGGTGGTGACATAGGGCTCGAAAGCGCGCTGCAGGATGTGTGCGGGAAAGCCGCTGCCGCTGTCCGAAACAGTCAACCGCACGCGCCGCGAGGACTCGCTCCAGCGCGTGGCGATGCGCACGGCGGGCAGGTTTTCGGCCCCGGCGGCACGTGCCTGCTCCGTCGCATCCTGCGCGTTCTGCAGCAGGTTGTGCACCACCTGGCGCAGTTGCTGGGCGTCTCCGGCGATGCTCGGACAGGACGGATCGAGCTCGGCTTTCACAGGGACGGTGGCGTTTTCCTCCCCATAGAGGTGCAGCACATCGGTCACCAGCGCATTGATGTCCAGGGCATGCAGTTCGGCCGCCGGCAGGCGCGCGTAGTCGCGGAATTCGTTGACCAGGCGCTTCATGGCATCGACCTGTTCGACGATGGTCTTGACCGACTTGGCGAGCACGGCCTGCTCGCTCGCAGCCACCTTGCCGGTGAGCTTCATCTCCAGCCGTTCGGCCGACAGCTGGATGGGCGTCAGGGGGTTCTTGATCTCGTGCGCAAGGCGCCGCGCAACCTCTCCCCAGGCCTGCGCGCGCTGTGCAGAAACGATTTCAGAAATGTCGTCAAAAACCAACAGTCGGGTCGAATCGGGCAGTTCTGCCCCCCGCGCGATGATGCTCGTCGCATGCTGGCCGACCCCCGCGAGCGAGGCGTGCAGCTCGAACGGGTGCTGCCAGTGGTCCAGGCCGTGGTGGTCGCGCTCGCCCAGAAAGGCGGCGAACTGCTTCTGCACGGCGGCGGCAAAGTCGGCCAGGCCAGGCACCTCGGCCAGCGCCCGCCCTTCGAAGGCGGCCATGGGCGCGCGCAGGATGCGTGTGGCGCCGGGGTTGGACGAGCGGATGGCGCCCGCGCCATCGAGCACCATCACCCCGGCGGTCAGGTTGTCCAGGATGGTCTGCAGGTTGGCCCGCGCAGCATCCACCTCGCTCATGCTCTGCTCCACCGCGCCCCGGGCGTCGGCCAGTTGCTGGGTCATGAGCGCGAACGAGCGGGTCAGCCCGCCCAGTTCGTCCCTGCCTTGCAGGGCGGCCTTGGGGCTCAGGTTGCCGGCGGCCACCTCGCGCACCCCTTCGGCCAGCACCAGCAACGGCCGCACCAGTTGGTTGCCAAGGAGCACAGCCAGCAGCACGGCACCGAAGACGGCCAGGAACAGGCTCAGCGTGAGCGTGCCCACGTACATGCGCCGCAGGCCGCCGCGCGCCAGGGCCCGCTCCTGGTACTCGCGGTTGGCCTCCTGCACGGCGATGGCGTTCTCCACCAGGGCCGGCGGCAGCATCAGCGTGGCCTGCAGGTAGCGCGGCTCGGCCAGCAGGCCCACCGTGGGGCTGCTGACCAGGGCAATGATCTTCACGCGCGCGTTCTGCACGGCGGCCGGGTCGGCGATGTCGTCCAGCCCCTCGATCTGCGTGAGGGCACGCTGCTGACGCACCGTGCGCAGCAGCGGCACACCGGGGCGCTCGGGGTTCAGGCTGAAGCGGGACTGGCCGGCGCTGGCCACGGCCTGGCCGGCGCTGTTCCAGAGGATGACGTCGGTGGCGCCCAATTGGTCGCGGATGCGCTCCAGTACCACGCCGGCCGAGGCGTCGGGGACCTGCGCCACCTGGGCACTGGCCGTGCGCGTCTTGGAGGCCATGTCGGTGGCCAGGGCATCGAGCGAGACACGCGCCAGGTTCACCCCGGCGGACAGCGCCCCCTCCACCTTCACGTCAAACCAGCTTTCAATGGAGCGGGTGACGAACTGGTAGGACACCACATAGATCAAGAGGCCAGGCACCAGGCCGACCAGCGCAAAGATGGCTGCCAGCTTCACCAGCAATCGGCTGCCGAAGCGACCCCGGCGCAGCCGCAGCCACAGGCGCACGGCCACCCAGCCCAGCACCGCGAGCAGCAACAAGGCCACCAGCACGTTCACGCCAAACAGCCAGGCGTAGTTGCGCTCGTACAGGGCGCGGTTGTTGGTGGCCAGGGTCAGCAAAAAGAGCAGCACCAGCCCGATGGCGGACATGATGGCCGCCCCCACCCCCACGGCCCAGCGCACGGCGCGGGACTGGCGCGCCGCCAGATGGGCCGAGGCCGACGCAGGCGGCCTGGGGTCCGGTGTCACTTGGCGCCCTCCTGCAGCGCGAGGCGGCCGGAGCGCGAGACAAGCAGGTTCCAGCCGGTCCGGCCCACGGCGCCGATCTGGAACGGCCGGGGCAATTGCGACATATCGAGCCTGAACTTGAACTGTATCGTATGGCCTGTATCTGCATCGATTGCGGCACTTTCTGCAATCTTCCAGCGCGAAACCCGCTGCATAGCCGACAGGGCATCGTCCAGGTCATCGAAATTCTGGCCCAGTGCCACGCCCAGGCCGGTGTTGGTAAAGGGGGCGGTCGAGGTGCTCAGGCGCCAGCGCCGGGTCAGGGGCTGGTAGCTCAGCCGCAGGTAGCGCGTGGCCTCGGCCACCTGGCGGTCGGACCAGTACCAGCGGTCGCGCATGACCTGCGCCTCCATCACGAAGAACATCGGGATGCCCTTGCGCAGGGCCTCCTCGGCCAGTTCCGGCAGGTCGAACTCCAGGCTGGTGCTCAGGTAGACGCCATCGTCCAGGCGCTGCAGGCGCAGTTCGGCCACCTCGCCGCGGTTGGCTTCTGCCCGGGCCGTCGGCACCCAGGCCAGCAGGGTGATCAGCATCAAAAGCGCGCCAATCCAGAGCCAACGAGCCGCAAAGCGCTCAGTCGGTCGATTTTTGCAACAGTGCGTAAAAAAATCCGTCGTGATCACCGAATCGATTGTCCGGGACAGCCCCCTGCTTGTCCGCTGCGCGAGGGATTAAATGCCCGGGCGAGGGGAGCAAATGTGCATCGGTGTTGTGTGCAAGAAACGTTTGTACCTGCGCATCACCTTCGGCACGAAAGACGGAGCAGGTGCAGTACAGCAGCCGCCCACCGGGGGCGACCAGGGGCCACAGGGTGGCCAGCAAGCGCTTTTGCAGGGCCGCGAGCTGGGCAATGTCCGTCTCGCGGCGCAGCCAGCGCACGTCCGGGTGGCGGCGCACGATGCCCGAGGCGGTGCATGGCGCATCGAGCAGGATGGCGTCGAACAGCGCCCCGCCATTGGCCGCCGGCCACCAGGCCTCGGGCTGGGCGGCGTCGGCCACCAGCACCTGTGCCGCCAGGCCCAGGCGGGCGAGGGTCTGGTGGATGCGTTCGGCGCGCGTGGCGTCGATCTCCAGCGCCGTCACCTGCAAGGGCTCGCCCTCGCCGGCCATCTCCAGCAGGTGGGCGGTCTTGCCACCGGGGGCGGCGCAGGCGTCCAGCACACGCAGGCTGCGCGTGCGGTCCATGCCCTGCAGCAGCAGCGGGGCGGCTTGCTGGGCGGCGGTGTCCTGTACCGACACCCGGCCAGCCGCAAAACCGGGCAGCGCCTGTACCGGCAGCGGCCGGTGCAGCACCAGGCCCTCGGTGCCAATCGGGTCGGCATCGGCGCCCATGGCGGCCAACTCGTGCTGGTACTGCGCCTGGCTGCCCTGCAGGCGGTTCACGCGCAGCGCCATCGGGGCGTGGGTGTTGTTGGCGTGCAGGATCTGCTCCCACTGCTGGGGGTGGTCCTTCTGCAGGCGCTTGATCCACCACAGCGGGTGGTTCCAGCGGGCCACGGGATCGGCATCGGTAGCCCCTACCAGCGCATCGCTTTCGCGCAGAAAGCGCCGCAGGCAGGCGTTGATGAAGGATGCCTGCGCATGCGTGGCCGGGTGCCGCTTGGCCGCTTCCACCGCCTGGTTGACCAGGGTGAAGGGTTCATAAGGCGCCTCGTCGGCGCGCCAGCACAGTGCCAGCGCGCTGCACAGCAGCGCGTCCGCATCGGGCGGCGGCGGCCGCTTGGCCAGTTGGCGCCGCAGCGCCTCGGCACGCCCCAGGTTGCGCAGCACCTGGAACAGCAGGGCTTGCACGCCGGGGCGCAGCGTGGTGCTGACCGCGTCCAGCGCGGCCGTGCCCGAGACACCCTCGCGGATGGCCTGTAGCACACCGGCCACGGCGCTGAGCTGCTGCCACAGTGCCACCTGCTGCGCATCGCCTCCACGGCCGGCACCGGCTTGCGCGGGGTTGCGATCAGGGCGCCGCCCTTCGGGCGCGGCAGGGTGGGAGGGGGCTGGATGCATGGTGGGTGCCTCGTGGTGCCGGCGCACAGGTGCGCTGGCGGTCAAAAGAAAGGGGGCCGGGGCGCGTTCATCACAGCCCCTTGGTGGCCTTGAAGCCGAAAATCCAGGCCAGCACACGGGCGGGAAACTGGTGGATGGCGGCGTCGTGCTGCCCGGCGGCATGGTTGATCACCTGCACGGCCAGATCGATCTGCGCGTGGTGCTCTTCCCAGCGGATGGACCAGGGCGCCAGCACATCACTGGCTCCCGGGCCATCGGCCTCGGTGACCACGGTGCGCCAGGTGGCATCGAGCACGCTGCGCGCTGCGGTGAGCGCGGCCAGCGCATCGCGCTGCAGGGGCTGCGAGCGTGCCACGGCCAGCGACGCCCCCATCTGCGTGGTGGCGCCGCGCAGGGCGGCGATCTTGGCCGGGTCGAACACCGGGCGCTGAACCGGCGGCGCGGTGTCCGTGCAGCCGCTGGGCATGCCGGGGCCCGCGCTGTGGCCCTGGACCGCGTCGAACTCGCCCAGCAGCGCAATCAGTCGCACCAGGTGGGCGTCCACCGCGCCAAAGGCCTGGACCACGGAGGAGCGCAACCGCGTCAGCCGGTTGTAGGCCCCCAGGGCCCAGAACAGCATGATGGCGACAAGAATCCAGAAAAGAGGCGATGACCACATACGCATGGCCTGGGGCGTGCGCTGCAAACGCAGCCCGCGGCCGAGAAAGAGGGAACAGGGAAAAATCGGAGCGCTTGATCGCTCCAGTAAAAACGCTCCCGACCTGTCCAGAGACAGGGCGGGAGCGCATCAAGGCCCGGGGTTGCGCCGAAGCAGGACCCCGTGCGCCGCGCATTGCATCGCTGGGTCCTTGTCCGGTGCCGCCTGGCTTTTAGTCTGCGGAAGCGTCCGTGGCAGTGGTGGTGCTGCTGCCTTCGACTTCCGTGGCATCGTCCGACGACGAGGACGCAGCCATTTCAGCGGCTTCGGCTTCGGCGATGGCGCGGCGCTCGGCGTCGTCCATGGCGTCCTTGGCCTTGCGTGCCTGGTGGTAGGCCATGCCGGTGCCGGCAGGGATCAGGCGACCCACGATCACGTTTTCCTTCAGGCCACGCAGCTCGTCGCGCTTGCCCATGATGGCAGCCTCGGTGAGCACGCGGGTGGTTTCCTGGAAGGAAGCCGCCGAGATGAACGAGTCGGTGGACAGCGATGCCTTGGTGATACCCAGCAGCAGGTTGCTGTAGGTCGCAGGGATCTTGCCTTCGGACTGCAGTGCATCGTTGGTGTTCAGGATCTCGGAACGCTCGACCTGTTCGCCACCGATGTAGTTCGACTCGCCAGTGTTCTCGACCACGACGCGGCGCAGCATCTGGCGAACGATCACCTCGATGTGCTTGTCGTTGATCTTCACACCCTGCAAGCGGTACACGTCCTGCACTTCATCGACGATGTAGCGCGACAGCTCTTCGATGCCCAGCAGGCGCAGGATGTCCTGCGGGTCGGCCGGGCCGTCGACGATGGACTCGCCCTTGTTCACCACCTGGCCTTCGTGCACCAGGATGTTCTTTTCCTTGGGCACGAGCTCTTCGAACACGTGGCCTTCGGGATCGGTGATCTGCAGGCGGACCTTGCCCTTGGTTTCCTTGCCGAACGACACGGTGCCGGTCATCTCGGCCAGCGTGCCCTTGTCCTTCGGGGTACGGGCTTCGAACAGCTCGGCCACACGGGGCAGACCGCCGGTGATGTCGCGGGTCTTCTGGCCTTCGACCGGAATACGCGCCAGCACTTCGCCGGGGCCCACGTCCTGGCCGTCACGCACCTGGATGAGCGAACCGATCTGGAAGCCGATGGTCACCGAGTGGTCGGTGCCAGGGATCTTCACTTCGTTGTTCTGCGCATCGATCAGCTTGACCTGCGGACGCACGACCTTGGCGGCGCCACGGCGCTTGGGATCGATCACCACCAGGGTGGACAGACCGGTCACTTCGTCGAGCTGCTTGGCAACCGTCAGGCCTTCTTCGACGTTCTCGAACTTCACCTGGCCGGCGAACTCGGTAATGATCGGGCGGGTCAGCGGGTCCCAGTTGGCCAGGATGGTGCCGGCCTTGATGGTCTGGTCGGCCTTCACCGTCAGCAGGGCGCCGTACGGCACCTTGTGGCGCTCGCGCTCGCGGCCATGCTCGTCATGGATGATGATCTCACCCGAACGTGCGATCACCACCAGCTCGCCCTTGGTGTTGCTCACGTAGCGCATCGTGGCGTTGAAGCCGATCACGCCGTTGGACTTGGCTTCCACGCTCGAAGCGATGGCAGCGCGCGATGCGGCACCACCGATGTGGAACGTGCGCATGGTCAGCTGCGTGCCGGGTTCACCGATAGACTGGGCAGCGATCACACCCACGGCTTCGCCGAGGTTGATCAGGCCGCCGCGGCCCAGATCTCGGCCGTAGCATCGGGCGCACAGGCCGTAGCGGGTTTCGCAGGTCAGTGCCGTGCGCACCTTCACCTCGTCCACGCCAGCAGCTTCCATTTCCTCGATGAGGTCTTCTTCCAGCATCACGCCGGCGGGCACCAGCACCGAACGGTTCTCGGGGTGCAGCACGTCTTCGGCAGCGGTACGGCCCAGGATACGGTCGCGCAGCGATTCGATCACTTCACCGCCTTCAACGATGGCGCGCATCAGCGAACCATTGGAAGTGCCGCAATCCTCTTCGGTCACGACCAGATCCTGCGTCACGTCCACCAGGCGGCGCGTCAGGTAGCCGGAGTTGGCCGTCTTCAGCGCCGTGTCGGCCAGACCCTTACGGGCACCGTGGGTGGAGATGAAGTACTCCAGCACGTTCAGGCCTTCGCGGAAGTTCGCGGTGATGGGCGTCTCGATGATCGAGCCGTCAGGCTTGGCCATCAGGCCCCGCATGCCGGCCACCTGGCGGATCTGGGCGGCAGAGCCGCGGGCGCCGGAGTCGGCCATCATGTAGATGGAGTTGAAGGACTCCTGGTCCACCTCCTTGCCGTGGCGGTCGATGACCTTCTGCTTGGACAGCTGGGCCATCATCACCTTGGACACTTCGTCGCCAGCCTTGCCCCAGATGTCCACCACCTTGTTGTAGCGCTCGCCAGAGGTCACCAGACCCGAGACGTACTGCTGTTCGATCTCTTTGACTTCCTTCTCCGAGCGCTCGATGATGCCGGCCTTTTGGGGCGGCACCAGCATGTCGTCGATGCAGATGGAAATGCCGGCGCGCGTGGCCAGGCGGAAACCGTTTTGCAGCAGCTTGTCGGCAAACACCACCGTTTCCTTCAGACCGCACTTTCGGAAGGAGACGTTGATGAGCTTGGAGATTTCCTTCTTCTTCAAGGCCTTGTTGATGTTCGAGAACGGCAGGCCCTTGGGCAGGATCTCGGACAGCAGGGCACGGCCGGTGGTGGTTTCCACCATCTTGACCTCGGGCACGAACTCGCCGGTGTCCTTGTTCTTGGTCCACTCGGTCAGGCGCACGTTGATGCGCGTGGCCAGCTCGACCTCGCCCGCGTCGAACGCGCGCTGCACTTCACCGGTGTCGGCGAAGATCAGGCCTTCGCCCTTGGCGTTGATGCGGTCACGGGTGGCGTAGTACAGGCCCAGCACCACGTCCTGCGAAGGAACGATGGAAGGCTCGCCCGAAGCGGGGAACAGCACGTTGTTGGAGGCCAGCATCAGCGTGCGGGCTTCCATCTGCGCTTCCACCGACAGCGGGACGTGGACGGCCATCTGGTCACCGTCGAAGTCGGCGTTGAAGGCCGCGCAGACGAGGGGGTGCAGCTGGATGGCCTTGCCTTCGATCAGGATGGGCTCGAACGCCTGGATGCCCAGGCGGTGCAGCGTAGGTGCACGGTTGAGCATCACCGGATGTTCCTTGATGACCTCTTCCAGGATGTCCCACACCACCGGCGTGCCGGATTCGACTTCCTTCTTGGCGGCCTTGATCGTCGTCGCGATGCCCATGGCTTCCAGGCGCGAGAAGATGAAAGGCTTGAACAGCTCCAGGGCCATCAGCTTGGGCAGGCCGCACTGGTGCAGCTTGAGCGTTGGGCCCACGGTGATCACGGAACGACCGGAGTAGTCCACGCGCTTGCCCAGCAAGTTCTGGCGGAAACGGCCGGACTTGCCCTTGATCATGTCGGCCAGCGACTTCAGGGCACGCTTGTTGGCGCCCGTCATGGCCTTGCCACGGCGGCCGTTGTCCAGCAGCGAGTCCACGGCTTCCTGCAGCATCCGCTTTTCGTTGCGGGCGATGATTTCAGGGGCCTTCAGCTCCAGCAGGCGGCGCAGGCGGCTGTTGCGGTTGATGACGCGGCGGTACAGGTCGTTCAGGTCGGACGTGGCGAAGCGGCCGCCGTCCAGCGGCACCAGCGGACGCAGGTCCGGTGGCAGCACGGGCAGCACTTCAAGCACCATCCACTCGGGCTTGATGCCCGACTTCTTGAACGCTTCGAGCACCTTCAAGCGCTTGGCGTTCTTCTTGACCTTGACTTCCGAGCCGGTCAGGTCGCCGCGCAGGCGTTCGATCGACAGGTCGATGTCGATGGATTCCAGCAGGTCCTTGATGCCTTCAGCGCCCATCTTGGCGATGAATTCGTCGCCGTATTCCTTGCGCTTGGCGTCGTAGTCGTCCTCGGACATGATGCTGAACTTCTTCAGCGGGGTCATGCCGGGGTCGGTCACCACGTAGGCTTCGAAGTACAGCACGCGTTCGATGTCGCGCAGCGTCATGTCCAGCACCAGGCCCAGGCGCGATGGCAGCGACTTCAGGAACCAGATGTGCGCGCAGGGCGCGGCCAGGTCGATGTGGCCCATGCGCTCGCGGCGCACCTTGGTCTGCGTGACTTCAACGCCGCACTTCTCGCAGATCACGCCGCGGTGCTTGAGGCGCTTGTACTTGCCGCACAGGCATTCGTAGTCCTTGATGGGACCGAAGATCTTGGCGCAGAACAGGCCGTCGCGCTCGGGCTTGAACGTGCGGTAGTTAATGGTCTCGGGCTTCTTCACCTCACCGAAAGACCACGAACGGATCTTTTCGGGCGAGGCCATTCCGATGCGGATGGCATCGAAGTGCTCATCCGGCGTGAATTGCTTGAACAGGTCGAGTAGCGATTTCATAGTGACTCTTTCCTTTTCCGCTTAGGAGCGTTCCAGCTCGATATCAAGGCCCAGCGAGCGGATTTCCTTGACCAGCACATTGAACGATTCCGGCATGCCGGCTTCGATCGCGTGTTCGCCCTTGACGATGGACTCGTACACCTTGGTACGACCGACCACGTCGTCGGACTTGACGGTGAGCATTTCCTGCAGGACGTAGGCTGCACCGTAGGCTTCCAGCGCCCACACTTCCATTTCCCCGAAACGCTGGCCACCGAACTGGGCCTTGCCGCCCAGCGGCTGCTGCGTGACCAGGGAGTACGGGCCCGTGGAACGGGCATGCATCTTGTCGTCCACCAAGTGGTGCAGCTTCAGGTAGTGCATGTAGCCGATGGTGGTGGGACGCTCGAAGCGGTCACCCGTACGGCCATCGTGCAGGTAAGCCTGCGTGCGCGTGGGCGTCAGGCCCTTGCGCTCGGCGATGTCGTCGGGGTAGGCCAGCTTGAGCATGTCCATGATTTCTTCTTCCGAAGCACCATCGAACACCGGGGTCGCGTAAGGCACGCCAGCGGTCAGATGCCCGGCCATGGCCAGCACGTCTTCGTCGGTCAGCTGCGACAGGTCTTCCTTGCGGCCGCGGGAGTTGTACACCTCTTCGAGGAAGGTACGCATCTCGGAGGCCTTGGCTTCCTGCTGCAGCATGTCGCCGATGCGCTGGCCAATGCCCTTGCCGGCCCAGCCCAGATGGACTTCGAGCACCTGCCCGATGTTCATCCGCGAAGGCACGCCCAGCGGGTTCAGCACGATGTCGGCAGGGGTGCCGTCGGCCATGTAGGGCATGTCTTCGACCGGAACGATCTTGGACACCACACCCTTGTTGCCGTGGCGGCCGGCCATCTTGTCACCAGGCTGCAGGCGGCGCTTGACGGCCAGGTAGACCTTGACCATCTTGAGCACGCCAGCGGGCAGCTCGTCGCCTTGCGTGAGCTTCTTGCGCTTTTCCTCGAAAGACAGGTCGAAGCTGTGGCGCGTCTGCTCCAGGGCGTTCTTGATGCTTTCGAGCTGGGTGGCGACTTCGTCTTCCGCAGGGCGGATGTCGAACCAGTGGAACTTCTCGACCGAAGCCAGGTAGGCCTTGTCGATCTTCGTGCCCTTGGCCAGCTTCTGCGGGCCGCCATTGGCCACGCGGCCATTGAGCAGCTTCTCGATACGGTCGAAGGCGTCGGCCTCGACGATGCGCAGCTGGTCGTTCAGGTCCAGGCGGAAGCGCTTGAGTTCATCGTCGATGATCTGCTGGGCGCGCTTGTCGCGCTGGATGCCTTCGCGGGTGAACACCTGCACGTCGATCACGGTGCCTTGCGAGCCCTGGTCCACGCGCAGCGAGGTGTCCTTCACGTCGGAAGCCTTCTCGCCGAAGATGGCGCGCAAGAGCTTCTCTTCAGGCGTGAGGGTGGTCTCGCCCTTGGGCGTGACCTTGCCCACCAGCGTATCGCCGGGTTGCACTTCGGCGCCCACGTAGATGATGCCGGACTCGTCCAGGCGGTTCAGTTGCTGTTCCGACAGGTTCGGAATGTCGCGCGTGATTTCTTCCGCACCGAGCTTCGTGTCGCGGGCCATGACCACCAGTTCCTCGATGTGGATCGAGGTGTAGCGGTCTTCGGACACCACGCGTTCGGAGATCAGGATCGAATCTTCGAAGTTGTAGCCGTTCCATGGCATGAAGGCGATCAGCATGTTCTGGCCGATGGCGATTTCGCCGAAGTCCGTCGATGCGCCGTCGGCAATCACGTCACCCTTGACCAGCATGTCGCCCTTCTTGACGATGGGGCGCTGATGGATGTTGGTGTTCTGGTTGGAACGCTGGTACTTGATGAGGTTGTAGATGTCCACACCCACTTCACCGGCAACGGCTTCCACGTCGTTCACGCGCACCACGATGCGCGTGGCATCCACGTAATCCACGATACCGCCACGGGTGGCCGTGACCACGGTGCCGGAGTCGACAGCGGCCACGCGCTCGATGCCCGTGCCCACCAGCGGCTTTTCAGGACGCAGCACAGGCACGGCCTGGCGCGACATGTTGGCGCCCATCAGCGCGCGGTTCGCATCATCGTGCTCCAGGAACGGAACCAGCGATGCAGCCACCGACACGATCTGTGCGGGCGACACGTCCATGTACTGCACGCGGTCTGCGCCGCACAGGATGGATTCACCCTTTTCACGGGCAGACACCAGGTCGCCCGTCAGGCGGCCGTCCTTGTCGAGCAGGGCGTTGGCCTGCGCGATCACGTACTTGCCTTCTTCGATGGCCGACAGGTAGTCGATCTCGTTCGTGACCTTGGCGTCCACCACGCGGCGGTACGGGGTTTCGATGAAACCGTACTCGTTCAGGCGGGCGTACAGGGCCAGCGAATTGATCAGCCCGATGTTCGGGCCTTCAGGCGTTTCGATAGGGCAGACTCGGCCGTAATGGGTCACGTGCACGTCGCGCACTTCGAAGCCTGCGCGTTCGCGGGTCAGACCGCCCGGGCCCAGTGCGGAAACACGGCGCTTGTGCGTGATTTCGGCGAGCGGGTTGGTCTGGTCCATGAACTGCGACAGCTGCGAGGCACCGAAGAATTCCTTCAGGGCCGCCGAGATCGGCTTGCTGTTGATCAGGTCGTGGGGCATCAGCGGCTCTTGCTCGGCCTGGCCCAGACGCTCCTTCACAGCCTTCTCGATACGTGCCAGGCCGGTGCGGTACTGGTTTTCGGCCAGTTCGCCCACGCAGCGCACGCGGCGGTTGCCCAGGTGATCGATGTCATCGACTTCGCCGTTGCCGTTGCGCAGGTCCACCAGGATCTTGACCACGGCCAGGATGTCCTCGTTGGACAGCACCATGGGGCCGGTGGATTCGTCGCGGCCGATCTTGGCGTTGAACTTCATGCGGCCCACGCGCGACAGGTCGTACGTGTCCGGGTTGTAGAACAGGCGCTGGAACAGGGCCTGCACGGCGTCTTCGGTTGGCGGCTCGCCGGGGCGCATCATGCGGTAGATGGCCACGCGGGCAGCGAACTCGTCCACCGTCTCGTCGATGCGCAGGGTCTGCGACATGTACGCACCCTGGTCGAGTTCATTGGTGTAGATGCACTGCACGTCCTGGATGCCGGCCACGCGCAGCTTCTTGAGCAGCGCTTCGGTCAGCTCGTCGTTGGCCTTGGCGATGATTTCACCGGTGTCCGTATCGACGATGTTGCGGGCCACCACACGGCCGATCAGGAAGTCTTCGGGCACGCTGATGTGCGTGGTGCCGGACTGTTCCAGTTCACGGGTGTGGCGTGCGGTGACGCGCTTGTCCTTGGCGACCACGACCTTGCCCGACTTGTCGGTGATGTCGAAACGCGCCACTTCTCCGCGCAGGCGCTCGGACACGAATTCCATCTGCGCACCGCTGTCCATGATGCGGAAGTTGTCGTTCACGAAGAAGTTCGCGAGGATGGACTCGGGGTTCAGGCCGATGGCCTTGAGCAGGATCGTGACCGGCATCTTGCGGCGACGGTCCACGCGGAAGTACAGGATGTCCTTCGGGTCGAATTCGAAGTCCAGCCAAGAGCCGCGGTAGGGGATGATGCGCGCGGAGAACAGCAGTTTGCCCGAGCTGTGCGTCTTGCCCTTGTCGTGTTCGAAGAACACGCCAGGCGAGCGGTGCAGCTGCGAAACGATCACGCGTTCCGTGCCATTGATGATGAAGGAGCCCTTCTCGGTCATCAGGGGCACTTCGCCCATGTAGACCTCTTGTTCCTTGACTTCCTTGACCACCTTGGACTGCGACGTCGAGGACTCGCGGTCATAGATGATGAGCTGCACCTTGGCGCGCACGGCCGAGGCGAAGGTCAGACCACGGGTCTGGCACTCGCGCACGTCGAAAGCCGGCTTGGCCAGGTTGTACTCGATGAACTTCATCTCCACAAAACCGTTGTGCGAGACGATGGGGAAGGCAGCGTCAAAGGCAGCCTGCAGACCTTCAATGGTGCGTTTTTGCGGTGCTTTATCAGCCTGCAGGAAGGCGGTGTATGCGTCCTTCTGCATCTGCAGCAGATAAGGAACTTCCAGCACGCTGTCGCGGCTGCCGAAACTTTTGCGGATTCGCTTGCGTTCGGTATAGGAATAGGCCATGAGATCTCCGGGCAAAGACATGAGTCCTGGGTCTTCGACGACTGACCCGCAAAGGCTCTCCTCCTTGCGGGCTTGGCGGTTGGCCACTACCAACCATGGCGGACGGCGATGCGTTGCACATCACCCGAACCAAGGTATCTTCTGCTGTCGGGGTTGTCAGAAGACACTCGAAAACCGCTTTATGGGTGCGGCTTTCGGGTGCGCTCTGAAAGCACCAAAGGCTGGAGGCCCGCGAGGAGCACTCCAGCCCTTGAAGGGGACTGAATTACTTCAGTTCAGCCTTGGCACCGGCTTCCACCAGCTTCTTGACTGCTGCTTCGGCGTCGGCCTTGGCAATAGCTTCCTTGACGTTCTTTGGAGCGCCGTCCACCAGGTCCTTGGCTTCCTTGAGGCCCAGGCCGGTGATTTCGCGCACAGCCTTGATCACGGAAACCTTGTTGGCGCCGGCTTCGAGCAGGACCACGTTGAATTCCGTTTGCTCTTCAGCTGCTGCAGCACCGCCGCCGCCGCCGCCGGCAGCAGGAGCTGCCATGGCAGCTGCGCTCACGCCAAACTTCTCTTCAATGGCCTTCACCAGGTCATTGAGTTCCAGAACCGTCATGCTGTCCAGAGCGGTCAAAAATGCGTCTTTATCGAATGCCATTTTTATTTCCTAACAATTTTGTTGGTTATCCATCGGGCCATCAGGCCGCGACAGGTTCGGCGGCCGGTACGGCAGCGCCTTCGCCTTTTTTGGCCGCCAGCGCGCCCAGCACAACGGCCGTACGCGACATGGGGGACATAAGCAAGCCACAAATCTGAGCCAACAGGACTTCCTTGGAAGGAATGTTGGCCAGTTGCTTAACGCCGTTGACATCCAGGGCTTTGCCACCGAAAGCGCCACCGCGAATCACCAGCTTGTCGTTGGTCTTCGCGAAATCGGCCACCACCTTGGCGGCGGCCACAGCGTCTTCGGAGAAGCCGTAGATCAGCGGGCCGGTCATCTGGTCAGCCACCACGTCAAATGCGCTGCCTGCTACAGCACGGCGGGCCAGGGTGTTCTTCAGAACACTCAAGGTCACGCCCTTGCTGCGAGCATCAACACGCAGTTTGGTCATGTCGGCGACCGTGATGCCACGGTATTCCGCGATCACAAGCGTTTGAGCTTTAGCGGCGAGGCTGGTCACTTCACTGATGACCGCTTCTTTCTCACTGCGATTAAGACTCAAGGTCTACTCCTTAAAATGCGCACTCGGCGGTTGCCTCGTGCACGCTCTTGTTGCAGCGACCAACTGTTCAGGAAAGTTTTCCATCTGCAGCGGGATCGCCATCTGCGTTGGCGTCTCTGTGTCTTTAAGCGCGACGGGATCGCGCACCAACGGTCTTGGATGGCCTGTGGCTACCGAAGCAGCCTCAGCCCACCACATCGGGCCTGCCCGTGAAGGCGGGTCCGAAGATTTCTAGCAATTACGCTGCGATGGTCTGCGTATCCACGCGGACACCCAGGCCCATCGTGGAAGACACTGCCACCTTGCGCAGATACACACCCTTGCTGGTTGCAGGCTTGGCCTTGGTCAGGGCTTCGATCAGTGCAGCCAGGTTGCCTTGCAGCTTGTCGTTGTCGAACGAGCGGCGGCCGATCGTGCTGTGCACGATACCGGCCTTGTCGACGCGGAACTGCACTTGACCTGCCTTGGCGTTCTTCACAGCCGTAGCGACGTCAGGCGTCACGGTGCCCACCTTGGGGTTGGGCATCAGGCCACGTGGGCCCAGGATCTGGCCCAGCGTACCCACGACGCGCATGGCATCAGGGGCAGCGATCACCACGTCGAAGGGCATGTCGCCGGCCTTGACCATGGCGGCCAGGTCGTCCATACCGACGATGTCGGCACCAGCAGCCTTGGCTTCTTCAGCCTTGGCGCCCTGGGCGAACACAGCCACGCGGGTCGTCTTGCCGGTACCGTTGGGCAGCACCACGGCGCCGCGAACCACCTGGTCGGACTTCTTGGCATCGATGCCAAGCTGAACGGCCACATCGATGGATTCGTCGAACTTGGCCGTAGCGGCTTCCTTCACGATCACGACTGCATCGGCGAATGCGTACAGCTTGTTGCTGTCGACTTTGCCTTGCAGGGCTTTTTGCTTCTTGGTCAGCTTGGCCATATTACAAACCCTCCACCGTCACGCCCATCGAGCGTGCAGAGCCAGCCAGCGTGCGCACAGCGGCGGCTACGTTGGCGGCGTTCATGTCCTTCATCTTGGTCTTGGCGATCTCTTCGAGCTGTTCGCGCGTGATCTTGCCGACCTTGGTCTTCAGCGGGTTCGCAGAACCCTTGTCGAGCTTGATGGCCTTCTTGATCAGGGTCGTCGCAGGCGGCGTCTTGATGATGAAGGTGAAGCTCTTGTCTGCGAAAGCCGTGATGACCACGGGCAATGGCAGGCCTGGCTCAACGCCTTGGGTCTGCGCATTGAATGCCTTGCAGAACTCCATGATGTTGAGACCACGTTGACCCAGTGCTGGGCCGATCGGTGGGGATGGATTGGCCTTACCAGCTGGAACTTGCAGCTTGATAAAACCGACGATTTTTTTCGCCATGCTTTACTCCTTGCGGGTGATAACGCCTTGGCCTTGCGGCCTGAGCTCCCCGGGGTTAACGACTCGACAACACTTTCATCCGCACCGAGCCGAAAGGTGCGGCATCCAAACCTTGAAGCTCAGGTCTTTTCAACCTGGCCGAATTCGAGCTCCACCGGGGTGGAGCGGCCGAAGATCATGACGGACACCCGTACACGGCTCTTCTCGTAATTGACTTCTTCCACCGAGCCATTGAAGTCGGTGAACGGGCCTTCCTTGACGCGCACCAGCTCGCCCACCATGAACTCCACCTTGTGGCGGGGCTTCTCGGTGCCTTCCTGCATCTGGCTGACGATCTTCTGCACTTCGTCTTCCGAGATGGGGGCGGGACGGTTCTTGGCACCGCCCACAAAACCCGTGACCTTGTTGGTGTGCTTCACCAAGTGCCAGGTATCGTCGTCCATGACCATTTCAACGAACACATAGCCCGGGAACAGGCGGCGCTCGGTGGTCTTGCGCTGGCCGTTCTTCATTTCCACGACTTCTTCGGTGGGAACGAGGATGCGGCCGAACTTGGTCTCCATGCCCGAACGGCCGATGCGCTCCACAATGTTGCGCTCGACCGCTTTTTCCATGCCCGAGTAGGCATGAACGATGTACCAACGCAGATCGGGATTCGATGGCGCGGCGGGTGCCAGAGCCTCGGCTCCGGTGGTTTCCACAGGGGTGCTTGTCATGGCGTTACTTCCTCCAGCCCAAAACGAGGTCGTACAGAAGCCATTCGAGGGTCTTGTCGGTGAACCACAGGAAAAGCGCCATGATGACGACAAACGCAAACACGTAGGCCGTCATCTGCAAGGTTTCCTTGCGGGTGGGCCAGACGACCTTCTTGACTTCGCGCCAGGCTTCGCGCGCAAACGCGACAAACTGCCGGCCTGGCTCGGACACCAGGAACACGGCAGCGGCAGCAACCAGTCCGACGATCAATGCGGCCCACTGGGCAATCGCACCCTGCTTGCTCAGCAAGTAAAAGCCAGCGACCGATGCAATGACCAGCGCGGCCACAGCAGCAAGCTTGGCTTTGTCAGCACCGGTATTGACGGTTTCAACCTGGGAAGTGGCCATGTGTATTGTTTCCTGCTCCGATTCGCGGCGTCGCCCAAGACGCCGAAGCCCGCCAGGGTCTGGCGGGCTTGTTGGGGGCCACATTCAAGTGGCAGGGGCAGTAGGAATCGAACCTACAACCTTTGGTTTTGGAGACCAACGCTCTGCCAATTGAGCTATACCCCTATAACCTTATTAGGCGATGATCTTGGCCACGACGCCGGCGCCGACGGTACGACCGCCTTCACGGATGGCGA
>NZ_LMIH01000004.1:10494-25893 GCF_001428645.1 Acidovorax sp. Root217 | reverse complement strand
GCGAGTACGCCTACGCAGATTGCGCAGACGCTGTGGACCAATGTGGTGGGCCGGGCGGGTACGGACAGCGAACTCAAGCTGCTGACCGACATCATGGCGGGTGGGGTATCAGCCTCCGACCTGACGGTGATGGCTGCGAATCTGGAGCTGAACGCGGTGCGGATTGATCTGGTGGGGTTGGCGGCCAAGGGGATTGAGTTCGCCTGATGGCGACGGGGACGCCAAAGCGCCCCAAACAATAAACACATCGCCCTGCCGCTTGCTTTCTGGTAGAAAGAATGGTCGCGGCCGATCACATCCTGGGCTTCTCCAGCCCATGCCGCTGTGCCGCACGCCCCCAAGCCGGACGCCCGCGCAGGTATCCGGTCCCCCATGGAGCTCTGATGCCGCAGGCATGCGGTCTCCTGGCCGCCAGAACGAGGATGCAATCAGCATGGCCTACCCTATCGACCTCACCCATCCCACAAGCGCTCACGGCCCCGTGCAGGTGGTCTTCATCTTCAACGACCTGCACGATGGGGCTGCGCTGGCGACAGCGGCCCCGCAGGGCGCCGAGGTCGTGGTGCTCGACGGCATGTGCGACGGCCTGGCGCAGATGGCTGCGCACCTGCAGGGGCGCAGCGGCATCGGCGCCCTGCATGTGCTCAGCCACGGCAGCCATGGCCGTCTGCACTGGGGTACCACCGTGCTGGATGCCGCCAACGCGCCCGGGCATGCCGACCTGCTGCGCGCCATGGGCAGCGCGCTTGCCGACGATGGCGACGTGCTGCTCTACGGCTGCCACTCCGGCGCGGGCCGGCAAGGGGCCGCATTGCTGCGCACGCTGTCCGACCTGTTCGGGGCCAACGTGGCGGCATCCACCACGCTCACCGGATCGCCGCAGCTGGGCGGCGACTGGGTGCTCGGGCGGCAGCACGGCACCGTGCAAACCCCCGCGCTGGTGGGCCCTGCCTCCTATGCCGCAGTGCTGGCCGTGCCCGCCGACGAAAATTACGACTCCAATGGCGTCACCAACTTCTCCACGGCCAGCTTCACGCTGGATGGGATCAAGTACACGATCACGGGCACCAGCAGCTACACCAACCGGGTTTCCAACGACAGCACCCTGTCGGCGCTCGGCAACGACGCGGGCGACTACTTTCTGCGCTTCGACCGGACCAACGTCTCGGGCATTTCCAGCATCAAGGTCGAGGCTGCCGACGGCAGTGCCTTCCGGCTCAATGGCCTGAGTTTCGGTGCAGCGGCAGATGGCAACATCACCGTCACCCCCGACGTTGGATCGGCCCTGACCTACGCCAGCAGCGGCGCGACCATCCTGCAGCAGAACATCAATACCTCGGCCAATACCAGCTTCCAGAACATCACCGGTTTCACCTTCGCGGGAACGAACCTCTCCCTCGCCCTTGATGACCTGGATTTCGAGCCAGCAGTCGTATCGATCGCCGCCATCACCGGCGCCACCTACAACGCATCGACCGGGATTCTGTCCGTTACCGGCACCAACCTCACCGGCGGCGGCAATGTCGATGTCGGCAAGCTCGCCCTCGCCGGCCAGGGCGGCGCCAGCTACACGCTGACCAGCAGCAACGTCAACGCCAGCAGCGCCACCGCCTTTTCGGTCACCCTCAACGCGGTGGACATGCTCAACGTCAACGGCCTGCTCAACAGCAACGGCGTCGCGGCGGTGGACGCCAGCGTCTTCAACCTGGCAGCAGCGGCGGGCTGGCAGTCGGCGGCCGCCGCCGATGCCACCGGCAACGCCGTCGCCGTCTCCGGCGTGGCCGCCCCCACCATCACCAGCGCCACCTACAACACCAGCTCCCATGTCCTCACGGTCACGGGCACCAACCTGGTCAAGGCCGACGGGGCCAGCAACGATGTCACAGTCAACAAGCTGACCCTCACCGGCGAAGGCGGCGCCACCCGCGTGCTGTCCACCTCGGCCAACGTCGAGGTCACGTCGGCCACCAGCTTTGCCGTGACCCTCTCGGGCGCCGACATCGCCGCGGTGGAGGCGCTGCTCAACAAGGTCGGAAGCAGCTCCACGGGCGGCACCGTCTACAACCTGGCCGCAGCCGATGACTGGAACAGCGTGGTCACAGGCGGCAACATCGCCGACCTCACGGGCAATGCCATCACGGTATCCATCCCGGGGCCGGCGCCCACCATCACCAGCGCCACCTACAACGCCACCAGCGGCGCCCTGGTGGTCACCGGCACCGGCTTCACCGCCCTGGCGGGGGCCGCCAACGACATCGTCGCCAACAAGTTCACCTTCACCGGCGAGGGCGACGCACAGTACACGCTGACCACAACCGCCAACGTGGAGATCACCAGCGCCACCGCCTTCACCCTGACGCTCAGCACGGCCGACCGTGCGGCCTTGAACCTGCTGGTCAACAAGAACGGCACCGGCTCCACCAGTGGCACCACCTACAACCTGGCCGCCGGCGAGGACTGGGCCGCCGGGGCCGATGCCGCCTCGGTGGTGGCCGACCTCACGGGCAATGCCATCACCGTGAGCAACGTCGCCGTACCCACCGTCACCAGCGCCACCTACGACGTGGGCACCGGGGTGCTGGTGGTCACGGGCACCAACCTGTTGGGCAAGGCCGGCACCGCCAACGACATCGTGGCCAACAAGCTCACCTTCACAGGCAAGGGCGGCGGCACCTATGTGCTGACCGACACCGCCAACGTGGACACCACCAGCGCCACCACCTTCAGCCTCACGCTGAGCGCCTCCGACAAGGCCTTCGTGAACCAATTGCTGGACAAGACCGGCACCAGCGCCACCGACAGGACCACCTACAACATCGCCTTTGCCGAAGACTGGAACGCCGGTGCCGATGCGACCGTGGTGATCGCCGACCTCACCGGCAATGCGATCACGGTCGGGGGCACGCCGCCTGCATCGAACACCGTGGATGGAACGCCTGTCATCGTCACCACGGCGCCTGACGGCACCACCACCACGGTGCCCGTGGTCGCCAGCAACCGGCCCGAAACGGCCGGCTCGGGCAGCCCGCTGGCCGACATCCCCATCGTCAAGGCCGCCGACGGCCACGCCCTGGTGTCCGTCAGCATCCCCGTGGGCATGGGCCTCACGGCCGTGGGGCAGTCCGTCGGCACCACGGGCTCGGCCGCACAGGCCGAGCTCTTGAAGCGCATCGATTCTGCGGCGGGCAGCAACTCCGATCTGGCCCCCCAGGCGCAGGACTTCCTGGCCACCCTGGGCGCCAGCGAATCGCTGGTGGTGCAGACCATCAAGCCCACCACCGGCGCTGGCTTCAACCCCAATGTGCCGCTGGTGATCAACGGCGGCGCCGCGGCCGGTGACGGCAAGCAGGCCATCATCGTCGACGCACGCGCCCTGCCCGCAGGCACGGTCATCCAGGTGGACAACGTGGAGTTCGTGGCCATCGTCGGTGCCGTGCGCACCATCGGCGGTGCCGGCCCGAACATGGCCGTCGGCGACAGTGCCGCCCAGTGGATCGTGCTCGGCCCGGGCAACGACACCCTCCACGGCGGCGCCGGCAATGACACCGTGGGCAGCGAGGCCGGGGACGACCAGGTCTACGGCGATGCGGGCGACGACATCGTCTTCGGCGGTGCAGGCAACGACCTGCTCTCGGGTGGCACGGGCAGCGACAAACTCAATGGCGGCACGGGCTTCGATGTGGCCGTGCAGGAAGGCGCGCGCGCAGATTACACGGTGGTGCTCGAAGCCAATGGCATCAAGCTGACCCATACCGCCTCGGGCGTCTCCGACTGGCTGGTGGATGTGGAGCAGGTGCGCTTTGCGGCGGGCCCAAGCCTCACCGTGGCGCACAGCGCCGCCGAGGAGGCTGCCGCCTACCTGTTCCAGAAGTGGCTGGGGCGCGATCTCACGCAAGGCGAGGGTGCCGTCATCCAGCCCTTCACCAGCACGTCGGCGCTGGAGGTGGCCACCTTGTTTGCCCAGTTCTTCCCGCAGCAAAGCGCTGGCAAGACGCCAGCGCAGTTGCTCGACGGCATGAACGCCGCAGGCGCCGTGCGCGTGGATGCCATCCGCGAGGTCACCGTCACGGGCAATGCGGGCAACAACACCATCAGCCCCACATTGGGCCTGGCCCGTTATGTGGAAGGCGGTGCAGGCACCGACACGGTGGTGATCCCTGCCACACTGGGCCAGACCCATGTGCAGGCCAATGGCAATGGCAACTACACGCTGCAGCGCCTGACCGATGGGGCCATGCTCGATGTGACGCAGGTCGAACGCGTCACTTTCAGCGACACCAAGCTGGCGCTGGACCTCGCCGGCAACGCCGGCCAGGCAGCCAAGCTGCTCGGTGCCCTGGGCGGCCCAGCACTGCTGACCAACAAGGGCGTGGTGGGCGAGGTGATCCGCCTGCTGGACGCTGGCGCCACCAGCCAGACCATCGCAGGCATCGGCCTGCAGGCCTTGGGCGTGCAAACGCCCAACCAAGTCGCGCAGCTCTTGTGGACCAACGTGGTGGGCCGCGCGGGCACGCAGGCCGAGCTCAAGCTGATCACCGACCTGATGGCCAGCGGGGTTTCGTTCAATGAGGTAGTGGTGATGGCGGCCAACCTGGATGCTACGGCCGTGCGCATCGACCTGGTGGGCCTCACGAGCAAGGGGCTTGAATTCGCCTGAGGGCGAAGGGACCTGACTCTCGGATTCAGTGGACCAATGCATGCCAAACATGCTTTGCCAAACTGGTCGCCCCGGCGTTAGCATGCAGCAACCCTGGCATGCGCCTCGGCCCATCCACCGGGAACCGCCATGCCATCCAGCCCACCGCAATCCCCCATCACCGGCCGCCAGCGCGTGGTGCAGGTCTGCCTCTTCCTCGTCGCCGCCATCTCCATCTTCGGCGGCACGCTGCAGATGTTCCTCGGCCAGCCCGACAGCACACCCCGGCTGGACAACGTACACCGCTTCATGGCGGGCGTGTACCTGTCGATGGGCTTCATCGCGGCATGGGCCGCCGTCACCATCCGCCAGCAGGGCACGCTGGTGTACCTGATCGCTCTGGGCGTGGCCATGGCCGCCGTGGGACGCCTGGTCTCGATGAGCCAGGTGGGCCTGCCCGAGCCGGCTGCTGCCTGGATCGGCTACCTGGTGCCCGAGCTGGTCGTGCCCATCATCCTGGCCCTGGCACACCGAAACCCCAGGCCGTCGGCCTGAACGAGCGCGCCGCTGCGGTCCACGAGGAGCAGCTTGGCCCCCAACTCAAGGGAGCCAACGTCAGCACCTTCAGCTACACCATCGACCCCGGCGACACAGATGCCATGGCGGGTGCCGTGCTCACCATCGCAGAGCACCACCCCGGCCACACCATCTGGGCCGAAGGCATGGCTGTCTTCGGCTGACACCGGGGCCAAGCCAACGGCAAGCAACCTATGCACGCAGGCACATACGCTGTCACGTGCCTTCGCGTGACGAAGATCACCACCGCCCGCATTTGCAAGGCGCGTCCTCTGGATTACAGACAGCGGTCGATGTAACATGTGGTTTCATATCACCAACCCCGGTACGGTCGGCGAATGCTTCACCCCCAATGGCCACCCGCGTGACTACGCTGCACACCCATTACGACAACCTGAAGGTGGCGCGCGATGCGTCGCCGGCGGCGATCGATGCTGCCTACCAGGCCATGGTGCGCAGGTTTGGCCCCGGGCACAGCGCGGGCGACCCCCAGGCCGCGCGCAAGATGGCCATCATCGACACCTCGTACGCCGTGCTGTCCAACCCCCACCAGCGCGCACTGCACGACCTGTGGGTGGACCAGAACGATGAGGTGGATACAGCGCCCCCCTCCATCCAGCCCCTGTGGATGCACAGCGAGACGCCGCGCTACAGCCACGCCACGGCGCATGGGCTGCAATCGGGCAGCAGCATCAACGGGGGCAGCAACCGCCATCGCCGCCGCCGCAACCGGGCGCATGCGCCCGCCACCAGCGCCCTGGCGCAGCACCTGCAGCGCAACTGGAGCCTGTACGCCCTGGGCGCCGTGGTGGCCTGCCTGGCCTTGGTCACCCTGGTACCCCGGCCCTTTCTGGGCGATGACAACGACATCGGCGCCGCAGCATCCGGGCCGCTGCGCGGGTTCGCGGTGCCCGTGTTCTTTGTGCCGCGCTACAACCGCCCCGCCACCGACCCCAATGGCCAGCCCTGGCCCGCCAGTGCCGGCTACCTCGCCAGCTACCCGCAGCTGAACACCGATGGGGCGGCACGCCTGACCGTGGACAACAGCCACAACGATTGCGACATGTTCGTCAAACTGGTGTCGCTGGACGGCATGCAGCCCCAGGCCGTGCGCCACCTGTACGTGCCCGCCTTCCGCCGCTTCGCCGTGGAGCAGCTCAGCGCCGGCCGCTACGAAGTGCGCTACCGCAACCTGGCCACCGGCGCCCTCGCCCGCTCAAGTGCCGTGGCCGTGCAGGAAGCCGGCGCACCAACGGATCAGCAGGGCAACGCGAGCAGCGACACCGGCCCCACCGTGGCGCTGCACAAGCAGCCCCAGGGCAACCCGCGTGCGCTGCAGCTGGCAGAGGCGGATTTCTTCTGAGGGGCGGGGCAAACTGACGCTGCGGGGGCGCGCATGCCGCCGCAGGCGCCCTCATCGGGACGCATTGCGCTGCCTGGCGCGGCGCGAAAACATGTTGAGCAGCTCGACCAGCGCCGAGAACGCCATGGCCGCGTAGATATAGCCCTTGGGGATGGCAGCGCCAAAGCCCTCTGCGATCAGCGTGGTGCCGATCAGCAGCAGAAAGCCCAGCGCCAGCATCACGATGGTCGGGTTGGCCTGGATGAAATTGGCCAGCGGCGTGGCGGCGAACAGCATCACCCCGACAGTGACTAGGATCGCCACCACCATGATGGGAATGTGCTCCGTCATGCCCACGGCGGTGATGATGCTGTCGATGGAGAACACCAGGTCCAGCAGCAGGATCTGCCCGATGGCGGCCGGCACCGTCAGCCCCACGCTCTGGGGCGTGAACACATCCGGCCCGGGGTCCGGGTCCACACTGTGGTGGATCTCCTTGGTCGCCTTCCACACCAGGAAGAGCCCGCCCGCGATGAGGATCATGTCGCGCCAGGAGAACCCCTTGCCGAAGACGGTGAACACCGTTGCGGTCAGCCCAACGATGAACGCGATGGTCCCCAGCAGCGCCAGCCGCATCACCAATGCAGCGCCGATTCCTATGTTGCGCGCCCGGGCACGGTCCTTCTCCGGCAGCTTGTTGGTGAGGATCGAAATGAAGATCAGGTTGTCTATACCCAGCACCACCTCCATCGCTATCAGCGTGAGCAAGGCCACCCAGGCAGCGGGATCGGAAACGAGCGTTTGCAGGTAATTCATGGCGAGTTCGGCATTGGGCGGGGTCTCTCCATCATCCATGAACTCCGATGAAAACGCACCATGCTTGGCGAGAGCGTTTGCACCATGGCTTTCGTCCTCTTAGGCTGGCCCGGCCGACCAGGCGCTTCGGGCCATGGGCCCGTCCGACCTTCTTCGTCAGCGATGGCCTACGTGGCACAGGCGCCAGCACAGCGACAGTGCACTGTCTCTCATCCAAGGAGGTTCACCATGAAGACCAACGTCATTGCAGCAGTCATTGCATCGGGCCTCCTGGCCTGCTCCGGCGCCCACGCCCTCACCGCCGACCAGCACAAGGCCGCCAAGGCAAAGATCGAAGCCGACTACAAATCCCAGAAGGTCCAGTGCGACACCCTCAAGGCCAACGCCAAGGATGTCTGCGAAGAAGAAGCCGAGGCGAAGGAGAAGATCGCCAAGGCCGAGCTGGAGCAGCAGTACAAGCCCAGCCCCGCCCATGCACGCAAGGTGGCCGAAGCCAAGGCCGAAGGCGCGCACGATGTCGCCAAGGAAAAGTGCGACGACCAGACGGGTGATGCCAAGAACGCCTGCGAGAAGCAGGCCAAGGCCGACTACGACAAGGCCAAGGCGGACATCAAGGCCACCAAGTTCTGAACCTGAGGGAAGGCATGCGGCGGGGTCACAATCCCTAGGTGACCACCCGCCGCAAACCACCAGCCACCGCCGCCCGCGTGCACCTGCTGCCCGTGCAGGCCATGCACCAACCCGCATTCCTTGCCGCCGTGCGCGCCAGCCGGGCACTGCACCGCCCGTGGACATCACCGCCCGCCACAACCGAGCAGTTCACTGCCTACGTGGCACGCATGCAGACGCCCGGCAACTGCGGCCTGCTGGTCGTGCGGCAAGGCGCCGGCTCGCTGGAGCTGGCGGGCGTGGTCAACATCACCAACATGGTGATGGGACCGTTCTGCAGCGGCTACCTCGGCTACTACGCCTTTGCGGGTTACGAGCGCCAGGGCCTGATGCGCGAAGGGCTCACCCTGGCCGTTCGGCATGCCTTTCGCACGCTCAAGCTGCACCGGCTGGAGGCCAACATCCAGCCTGGCAACGCCGCCTCGCTGGCACTGGTGCGGTCCTGCGGGTTCACGCAAGAAGGCTACTCGCCAAAGTACCTCAAGATCGGCGGCCGCTGGCGCGACCACGAGCGCTGGGCCATCGTGGCCAGGTAGGCCGGCGTGCAAGGCCCCAGTCCGCCTGCGGTCAATGGGGTAAAGGACTACGATGGCCGCCCCTGCCGACCGTGCGCTCAGCTTGCGCCGCCAATGGAGCAACCCATGTTCAGTACCCTCGCCGATATCGTCATCGGTTTCTTCGAGTTCGTGGTGGATGTCCTGCTGTTCCGGGGCCAGCGCCGCGCGCAGGGCCACCGGGAGCGCAGCGCCATGGAAGACACAATCGAAGTCGCGCGCTTCGATTTCGTCACGCTGTTTTTCATCGCGCTGGTCAGTGCCGGCCTGATGTTCGTCCTGACGTTCGCATTCGGTGTTCCGGCGGGCTGGAGCATAGGGATAGGCCTCACCGTCGGCGCGATCTGGGGGGTCTGGCGGTACCACCGGTTGGTGCGCGAGCCATGATGGGCACGCGCCACTGGTCGCCTCCCGGGGCCCACCGGTCTGCCGGGTCTTACGCTATCGGCGCGATAGGCAAGGCCGCTTGCAAGCTTTGTGCACCGCGCGGATAATCCACCCATTATGAAAATCCTCACCAACGTGATCAAGGCATCGTTCGCCACCTAGTTGCGCCCCTCGATCGCGTGTCGGAGGGCTGTGCGCCTTCCGGACCCAACAACCCCGGCAGGCTTCGTCCCTCCCGGGGTTTTTTGTTTTCAGACTACTCACTCACTTCTCAACCCATGCGTACCTACGACAAGTTGATCGCCACGATTCCCGACCGCCGGAGCATGAGCCCCGTGCGCCCGGGCTCCGGCGACAGCACCAGCAATTCCCATCGACGCTAGCCCCCAGGCGAATCCTTTTTTGTGATGCCTGGGCTGGCGCAATGCCAACCAGGCGGCAACTGCTCGCAGAGCCGAGTGCAGCCGCAAGAAAGACCGAAAGATTCGCCATGACCAAGAATTCACGCACCCCCAACAGCAACGCGCAACTGCGCAACCTCGGTGTCATCGCCCACGTCGACGCGGGCAAGACCACGACCACCGAACGCATCCTGTTCTACACCGGCGAAAGCCACCGCATCGGCGAAGTGCACAACGGCACGGCGCACATGGACTTCGACCCGCAGGAGCAAAAGCGCGGCATCACCATCAACAGCGCGGCCGTCACCGTGCACTGGAAGGGCACGCAGCTCAACCTGATCGACACACCCGGCCACATCGACTTCAACATCGAGGTGAACCGCTCGCTGCGCGTGCTCGATGGTGCGGTCGTCGTGTTCGACGGCGTGGCCGGCGTGGAGCCGCAGACCGAGACCAACTGGCGCCTGGCCGACAAGTACCGCGTGCCGCGCATCGCCTTCATCAACAAGCTCGACCGCGTGGGTGCCGACTTCCAGCGCGTGGTGGCCATGATGGAAGAACGCCTGGGCGTGCGCGTGGTGCCGCTGCAGATCCCCATCGGCGCGGAAGGCGACTTCCGTGGCGTGGTGGACCTGCTGAGCCTGCGCGCCCGCATCTGGGACCAGGACGACGCGAGTGCGCCCTACCGCGAAGCCGACGTGCCCGCCGACCTGCTTGAGCAAGCCGTGCGCAGCCGCGCCCGCCTGGTCGAAGCGGCAGTGGAGCAGGACGAAGCCTCCCTGCAGGCCTACGTGAACGGCGAAGAGATCGCCGGCGACGTGCTGCGCGCCGCCATCCGCAAGGGTGTGCTGGCCGGCGCCTTCGTGCCCGCGCTCGCCGGCTCGGCCTTCAAGAACCGCGGCGTGGAGCCCTTGCTCGACGCCGTGGTGGACTACCTGCCCTCGCCGGACGACATCGTGCGCGAAGGCAGCGAGAAGCCGGCTTCTGCCGCCGACCCGTTCGCTGCCCTGGCGTTCAAGGTCGTCACCGACGACCATGGCGCCAAGGTGTTCGTGCGCGTGTACAGCGGCCGGCTGGGCCGGGGCGACGTGGTGCTCAACACCAGCACGGGCAAGACCGAGCGCGTTTCGCGCCTGTACGAAGTGCATGCCGACAAGCACATCGAGCGCGACGAGCTGGTGGCCGGTGACATCGCCGCCGTCGTGGGCCTCAAGGACACGCTGACCGGGCACACCCTGAGCGACCCGGGCCACCCCGTGGTGCTGGAGCAGATTAGCGTGCCCGAGCCGGTGATCCACGTGGCCATCGAGCCCAAGGCGAGCGCGGACCAGCAAGGCCTGTCCAAGGCCCTGCAGTCCCTGCTGCGCGAGGACCCGAGCCTGCGGCTGCAGCACGACGCCGAATCCGGCCAGACCATTCTGTCCGGCATGGGCGAGCTGCAGCTCGAAGTCTCGATCGAGAAGCTGCGCGCACGCCACGGCGTCAACGTGTCGGTCGGCCGCCCCCAGGTGGCTTATCGCGAAACCATTTCGAAGAGTGTGGAGGTACACCATGTGCACAAGAAGCAAACGGGCGGCCCCGGCCAGTTCGCCGAGGTGAGGCTGCTGCTCGCCCCCCTGCCCCGGGGCGAAGGCATCCAGTTCGAGAACCGCATCGTCGGCGGCGCCGTGCCGCGCGAGTTCATCCCCGCAGTGGAGGCCGGCATCCGCCGCGCCGCCCTCACGGGTGTGGTCGCGGGCTTCCCCGCCGTGGACTTTGTGGCCACGCTGGTGGATGGCAGCTTCCATGAGCGCGACTCGTCCACGCTGGCCTTCGAGCTGGCGGCCATGGCCGCCTTCCGCGAGGCGTTCGCCAAGGCCGCGCCCCAGGTGCTCGAACCCGTGATGGCCGTCGAGGTCATCACCCCGGCCGACTACCTGGGCGATGCCATCGGCGACCTGAACCGCCGCCGCGGCGTGGTGCGCGGCCAGGGCCAACGCGGCAACGCCGCCACGGTCGAGGCCGAGGTACCGCTGAAGGAGATGTTCGGCTACATCGGCAGTTTGCGTGCGCTGTCTTCGGGGCGTGCGCAGTACTCGATGCAGCTGGACCACTACGGGGTGGTGCCTGCGGGGGCGATGGCTGCGCTGGTTCAGTGAAGTGAACTGAGCCGGGCTTGATTGCCTGGCAGCGCAAAGACGGGAGGGGCGTGGACGGGAGTCTGCGCCCCTTTTCTTTCTTGCGAAGAGCATGCATGGCCGCATTCCGCCAGAAGATCACATGGTCCTCACAGACTTCATGCTCAGCTCACACAGCGCGTCAACACTTGCGCGCAATTCTGAAACTCGTGAAGGTTGGCAATGGGTATCGTCATCATGGCTGTTGGCTTCGGCTTGTTCTGTCTGGCGCTTTTGGGAGTGGCGGTCTTCTTCACGGCAAAGGGGATCGCATACGCCCTCGGGTCAGTGGCCTACCTGCTGTTTCAACGCCGACCTCCGGCTGCAGCACTGCGTCTTGGGTCAGCCGCTTGCGCCCTCTGCCTGTTGATTCTGCTGCCCATGCGAGGGTGCGACTATCTGCAGGTGCAGATGTACCGCAAGGCGATCCCACCGCAGTTCGAACTGCTTGACACCCTCTACCACGATGAGATCTCTGGTTTTCGCGAGGGCTGCGGTGTGGCCATCTTCCGTCTTTCCGACGAGAGCATTGCGAGGATTCACCGCGGAGGGTTGACCTACCTGGAATCGGCTCGCCTGGGTCGGGTCGGCACGCCCTACTACCAGTACCAGCCGTGGACAGCCACCCCGGCTGCGAAGAAAGAGGACCTCTTTCGCGGTGCCCACTGCGTGAAAAATGCGCCCGCTTTGCTGCAGCAGGCACAGCGACTCGTTGACAAGGAAGGCGCCTTCTTCACCACCGGCCCCGAGCACGATCTGGTGCTCGTTCCTTCTATGGGATTGATCATCTTCTCGCACAACGGCTGAGTTGCAGGCCCATGAAGGCGACGCGACCCCAGAGGAACTGTCGAAACTGAAAAGCCAAAAAGAGTGCGTGACTGCTGCTGCGTTGGAGCGGCGCGGGGCCGATTTTCCTTGCCGTGCAACGGGGCGGATGATATTTTGGTCAGAATGACCAGATTCAACGAGCCCGATGGCCCACCTTCCGCCAGGCGCCCGGCCCCGCCTCCGGGGCACTGGCTGCTTCAGGATGCGAAAGCACGCTTCAGCGAGCTGGTGCGACGCGTGCGCAGCGAGGGTCCCCAGCATGTGACCATCCATGGGCGGGATGAAGTCGTCGTCATTGCGGTGGAGGACTTTCGGCGCCTGCAGGGTGCGCGGACCGGCTAGGCATTGGTCGATGCCCTTCAGGCCTCGCCCCACCAGAACATCGAGCTTGCGCTGGCACCACCCGTGGCCGCACCCGTTCGGGACGTGGAGCTGTGAAGGGCTTCCTGCTCGACACGAACATCCTGCCCGAGTTGCGGCGTCCCCGCCCGGAACCCCGGGTGGTCGCCTTCGTCAGCGCCCAAGCGCTTGAAAGCCTTTTCGTCAGCTCCGTCACCTTCGCCGAAATCCGTTTCGGCATCGAGCGGATCGACGACCTTCACAAGCGTTCGGTCCTGACGGATTGGCTGAACCTCGAACTGCGTCCGATGTTCGAGAACCGGTTGCTGCCGGTCAGCGAGGATGCCATGCTTCGATGGAGACTCCTGGTCGAGGAAAATCGCAAAGCGGGCCACACCTTTCCGCAGCCGGACCCCATCATTGCAGCCACCGCCTTGCACCATGGCCTGTCCGTCGTGACCCGGGATACCGGCGGGTATGACAAGACAGGCGTTTCACTGGGCAATCCTTGGGTGAATTGAAGGTGAATTCGCAATAGCAAAGTACCCTATCTGATGGTGCAAAACGAGCGCAGAACCACCAGCTCACGCCGGCACTGCCTTCGTGCCATCAAGCCAGTGATTGATTGCACTCGCAGCATTTCTACAAACTGCACTCCCGCCAACAGCAGCGCAATCGTCTCACTGTGGTCGCTATAGCGCTGGCCTCCGTGTTGCGTTCCCGCGCCACCGCTTGTCGCCGGCCCGGCATGTCCCTACCATGGCCCTCCCATGCAAGCAGACAGCGCAACCCCGACCACCACCACCCTCCCCCACCGTTTCCTCTGCTTCCTCGGCCCCCTGCTCGCCACCAACCTGCTCCAGGCGCTCGGCGGCACGGTGATCGTCATTTGCCTGGGGCAACTGCTGGGCGCGCGCGCTCTGGCCGCTGCGGTCAGCTTCTTCCCGTTGTTCATGTGCTGCATCGCCTTCGTCATCGGGCTGGGCGCGGGCTCGTCTGTGCTGGTCGGCCAGGCCTGGGGGGCGCGCGACCCGGACAAGGTGCGCCGGGTAGCCGGCGCCGTGCTGGTCGGCGGCCTGGCCCTGGGCTGCGTGGTGGGGGTGCTGGGCGCCACGGTCATTGGCGATCTGCTGCGCGCACTGGGCACGGCAGACGATGTGCTGCCGGAGGCAGTTGCCTATGCGCGCATCCTGTTCCTGGCGATGCCGGTGCTGTTCGTGCACCAATTGGCCGCTGCCTTGCTGCGCGGCCTGAGTGACACGACCACGCCGCTGCGCGTGCTGGTGCTGGCCTCGGGCCTGTGGATGCTGCTCACGCCGGCCTTCATCCTGGGCTGGCTGGGGCTGCCGCAGCTGGGCACGGCCAGTGCCGGCTGGGCCAGTTTGATAGGCAACGGCGTTGCGGTGGCCTGGTTGGCTTGGCACCTGCATCGCAAGGACCACCTGCTGGCCCTCAGACACCTGCGGCCGCACCTGCGCTGGGATGTGCCCTCGTTGCGCACCGTGGCGCGGCTGGGCGTGCCCACCGGGCTGTTCTTCATCACCAGCTCGCTGGCCGATGTGCTCTTGCTCCGGCTGGTCAACAGCTACGGGTGGCAGGCCACGGCAGCCTGGGGCACGGTGAACCAGGTGATGGCCTATGTGCAGATGCCCGCCATGTCGATTGCCATCGCGGCCTCGGTCTTTGCGGCGCAGGCCATTGGTGCCAACAACCCCGACGAGGTGCGCCGCGTCACGCGGGTGGGGCTGTGGATGAACCTGGGCCTGACTGGCGGCTTGGCCTGCATCGTGGCGGCAGCCTCTCCGCTGGCAACCCGCCTGTTCACCAGCGACCCGGCCGTGGTGGGCCTGGCCGCCACGGTGCTGCGCATCACCGTATGGGGCAGCCTCGCCTTCGGCATGGCCAGCGTGTTCACCGGCGTCATGCGGTCGGCGGGCACGGTGCGCGTGCCCACCACGATCTCGCTGTCGTGCCTGGCCTTTTTGCTGGTGCCGCTGGCCTATGCCCTGCAGCAGGTGCTGGGCCTGCAGGGCATATGGGCCAGCTACCCGCTGACCTACCTGTGCGCGCTGGTGCTGCAGGCGACCTACTTCTACGCCGTGTGGCGCAAGCGGCCGATCACGCGGCTGGTGTAGGGGACCAGCGGGTCTGCTTGACCTCAAGTGCAGTTGATGTTTTACAAACACGGGCAATGCAACTACCAAGGCCCCTGCACCATGCACATCCAACCCCTCGAAGCCCTGCTCCAGCGCGGGGTAGACAACGCCGTGCTCAGGTTCACGCTGGCATCGCACTACCTGAAGATGAACGACGCTGGCACAGCCATCGCCCACCTTCAGCGGTGCCTGCAATGGTCTCCAGACTACTCCGCCGCGTGGAAGCTGCTGGGCAAGGCCCACGCGCTCAACGCCAACACCGAGGCCGCACAGGACGCCTGGACCCAGGGCATGGCCGTGGCCGAACGCAAGGGTGATCACCAGGCCCGCAAGGAGATGCAGGTGTTCCTGCGCCGCCTGCAGCGCTCAGACCAGCCCTCAGAGGCTGGGAGTTTTTGACCGTGCCCGAAAGGCGTGCCACAACGCCCTGGATCTAGGCGCAAAGCGCAGCCATAGCTCGGGCTATGGTGAGCATTTGCAACGACGAGCCGGGGTGTTTTGGCGTGCAAAGCGGGCATGGACGAAAGACTCTCAGCCTC
>NZ_LMIH01000004.1:258-10471 GCF_001428645.1 Acidovorax sp. Root217 | reverse complement strand
TAGAGCGGCTAACAAAACTCAGCGAAGCGGTTCTGGCTAGGCGCTGCGTCGCAGGCAGTACGACAAGACGCTGCAACGACGCCAGAAGAGTTTTGTTAGCCGCTCTTAGCCCCTCCACATCCTGAATGTCACGTACAGGATGTACGCCAGGAACAGCACGATCCACGCCAGAAAGAACATGTTGCTCCAGTACTGGCCCGCCTGTTCTGCCAGGGTGTAGACCTGTCCTCTGCAGCCCTTTCCCACGCATTCGATCTCGCCCCTGGCCAGCGCGCGCAGCAGGCCGAAGGACAGAAAGCCGGTGATGGCAGCGCACACCACGAAGCCCACCGGCCCCAGGGGCGGCTTGGTGACTTCGTCGTTCTCGTCGCGATAGCCTTTGGCGAGTTGTTTCTGCCCGTAGCGGTACACGGCATACCCGAGAAGAAGCATCAGCGTGTAGTAAATGATGTCGATCATGTCATCAAGCCGTGGTGTCGATGAGGTGGATAAGCAGACAGGCGGGCGGATAAGACTTTGGCAACGATGGTATCCGAGCGCGGTTGGGGTGGCCCTTGTGCCCGTGCAGAAACAGGGCCATCCGCGATCCGTGTGATGATGGCAACCGAACTAGAACGGACACACTTCCATGGCAACCCCTCCCGACAATATCAGCATGGCCCTGTTTTGCGACTTTGAAAACGTCGCCCTGGGCGTGCGCGATGCGCAGTACGACAAATTCGACATCAAGCCCATCCTGGAGCGCCTGCTGCTCAAGGGCTCCATCGTGGTCAAGAAGGCCTATTGCGACTGGGAGCGCTACAAGGGCTTCAAGGCCACCATGCACGAGGCCAATTTCGAGCTGATCGAGATCCCCCACGTGCGCCAGTCGGGCAAGAACTCGGCCGACATCCGCCTGGTGGTGGACGCGCTGGACCTGTGCTACACCAAGTCGCACGTCAACACCTTCGTCATCATCAGCGGCGATTCGGACTTCTCGCCCCTGGTCTCCAAGCTGCGCGAGAACAACAAGCAGGTCATCGGCGTGGGCGTCAAGCAGTCCACCTCGGACCTGTTGATCGCCAACTGCGACGAGTTCATCTTCTACGACGACCTGGTGCGCGAAAAGCAGCGCGCCCTGGCCCGGCGCCAGAGCCCCGGCTCGCCGCCCGCCCCGCGCCGCACGCCCGAGGAAGAGCGCAGCCGCAAGGAATCGCAGGACGTGCGCCGCGCCCAGGGCGTGGAGCTGGCGGTGGAGACCTTCGAGGCCCTGACCTCCGAGCGCGGCGACAGCGGCAAGATCTGGGCCTCGGTGCTCAAGGAAGCCATCAAGCGCCGCAAGCCCGATTTCAGCGAAAGCTACTACGGCTTTCGCACCTTCGGCAACCTGCTCGAAGAGGCGCAGGCGCGCGGGCTGCTGGAGTTTGGCCGCGACGAACGGTCTGGCGCGTATGTGTTCCGCGGCCTGGGCACCGCAGGTGGCGATGCGCCCGAGTCTGCCGGCCGCAGCGATGCAGCCCCCGCCGAACGCCAGGGCAACAACAACGCAGGCAACCAGCGCCATGACTTCCACGCCGTGGCAGCGCTGCCGGATGCCTCCGGCGGCAGCGGCGAAGGCGGTGGTGGGCGCGGCGGCCGCTCGCGCGGGCGCCGTGGAGAAGGCTCTGCCCGATCCGGCGCGACGCAGCAGCATGCCGATGCGCGGCAAGACCTGCAGCAGCCACAGCATGCAGACGCCCGCACAGACCACCAGGGCGCCGACGAGCGCGACGACGCGCCAGCCGAGCGCCCGGCCCGCACCAGCTACTTCACCCAGCCAGCGCCCGCCCCCGTGCCGACGCCAGAGCCTGCTGAAACACAACCGCCCTACCGCGACGAGCCGGCAGACGATGCCGAGGCCGCCGACGAGCGTGCCGAGGCAGCAGCCGCTGCGATGGTAGACGCGCTGGACGACGCCGCGGACAGCGTTGGCGCAGCCGCTTCGGCCACCGCGCGCGCGCCCCGCAGCCGCCGTGCGGCCACGGCACCTGCACCGCGCAAGGGCGCAAGCAGCAGCGGCGGGCGCAAGCCAGCCGCAGCGCAGGCCGACGCACCTGCGGCCGAGCCCGCACCACCGGCAAGGGGCAAAAAGACGACTACTGCCGCCCCTGCAGCCGCACCCGCCAAGGCTGCAGCGGCACCCCGTGCACGCAAGCCACGCGGTGAAGGCAAGTCGGCCAAAGCGGCGGAATAGTCCCCTTTGCGCACCCTTGCGGCCGAGCGACTACCGCCGCTGGCCGCAAGGGCCTCCCTCGGACAACGCGGAGTAAGTCTTCGCGATGGGGCGTGCCCTGGTTCGGGATGGAGTGGGGTGGAAAAGTGCCTACGCAGCGCAGCCTTCGCTCGTGAGAGTGCCTTGCAACTCGGCCTTGTGCCGCGCTCGCAGCTCCACTTCAAACTGAATGATCTTGGCCGGGGGCGTGCTGCGGCACGTCACCATCAAGACCCTCCTGGGGTTGACGCGCACCACCTCGTCCACTGCAGGCGTTGCAAGCGCTGACTTGACACTGCCGACCTGGTAGGCATCGGGCCGGATGTGCACCTCCAGTGGCCGGGTCATGGCCGAGCACCCGGCCAGAGCGAACAAAGCGAGCAAGCCCGAAAAACCAACAAATCCCATGCGCTTCTCCCATTCAGGTTGTACTTCTTCTGCGCCAACCAGTACCGAAGACGCTTTCACGTTATAGACACATCAAGCGCATGGCCTGTCACAAAACGTACTGAGCGGCCGAGACGCCCCATCCACGGCGGCGCTTCAAGAAGGCAATGGGGCATGGCCGCCGTCGGCAAAGCCTGAAAGAGCGGCAAGCCCACGTAGACTGCGGGGCAAACCGACTACAGCCCATGCCCACCGATACCTCCTACCGCCCCCACCTGCACCGCACCGGCCTGGCCCTGCTCATCGTGGGCGGCATCGACATCGCCGCCTGGCTGGTGTGCCTGGCGCTCGACGTGCCCTATGTGTCGAGCTTCAACATCTTCTCCGTGGCCGGCGGCATCTTCCTGTTGCGCGGCAGCCTGCGCGCGGCGTCCATCGTGCGGCGCATGGCCATCTCCATGCTGGCGCTACTGGCCGCCGTGGTGCTGGTGTCGCCGCTGCTGCAGCCGCCGGGCCTGACGCTCGCCATGGTCAAGACGCACGCCGCGCTGGCCCTGCTCGGCGGCGTGCTGCTGGTCTTCACCGTGGCGCTGATGGCGTGGCTGGCACGCGAGCTGGGCGCCCCCCCGGTGCTGGCAGCCACAGCGGCTGCCGGCCTCAAGGTGCGCAGCACGCGCTGGCCCATTGCAATGGGAGCGGGCATCGCCGTGCTGCTGGCCGGTGCCAGCATGGCCCTGCAGCACACCGATGCGGCGGCCCGCGCCATCGCCCAGGCCCGTGCCGCCCATGGCGATGGCTACCGCTACCACCTGAGCCTGATCCAGGCGAAGGAAACCCCTGCGGGGCGCGAGATCACGGGCACCGTGTCGGCGTGGAACGGCGATGGGGTCAAGACCGTGCCGTTCCGCTGGGTGCAATGAGGCAATGGCTGACAAACTTGTGCGCTGTGGTCCGGTTATCCTCGTAACCGCATGTCAGCCGACCCAATAAAACCCCTCCCCCATCGACCTTCTGCATTCCATGGTGGTGGTGGCCGAATGGGCGCCCGCATCCGCGCATTCGAATGGGCTGCCACGCCACTGGGGCCCATCGCGCAGTGGCCGGCTTCGCTGCGCATCGCTGTGGACATGATGCTCGGCTCCGACTTCGCCTCGTGCCTGTTCTGGGGGCCAGACCTGGTCGCGATCTACAACGACGGCTACCAGGCCATCCTGGGCGGTAAGGGCGAAGCGCTGGGCCAGCCCCTGCGCGTGACCTGGGCCGAGGCGTGGGAGGGGCTCCAACCCATTGCCGAGAAGGCCCTGGCGGGCGAGTCCACCTTCATCGAAGACTTCCCGCTTCGCATCGACCGCAGCGGAACGCTGGAGGATGCCTACTTCACCTTCTGCTACAGCCCCTGGTTCGACGAGCACGGCGCCATCGTCGCCATGCTCGACACGGTGGTCGAGACCACCGACAAGGTGCTCGCCGAACGCAAGGCGCGGTCTGAGCGCGCGCGCCAGCAGCGCCTGCTGCAGCAGATGCCCGGCTTCGTGGGCGTGCTCACCGGGCCTGAACATACCTTCGAGTACGTGAACGATGCCTACGTGAAGATCTCGGGCCCGCGCGACTTCATCGGCCGCACCGTGCGCGAAGTGTTCCCCGATCTGGCAGGCCAGGGCTACTACGAAATGCTCGACCGGGTGTACGCCACCGGCGTGCCCATGCAGGCCTCGGCCATGCCCATCCAGCTGCAGGGCGAGGCCCACGAGCGCCATATCGACATCCTCTACGAAGCCATGCGCGACGACGCCGGCGCCATCCACGGCATATTCGTCGGCGGCTACGACGTGACCGAGCGCGTGCAGGCCCAGGTCGCCGCGCAGGCCAGCGAGGCGCGGTTGCGCGCGCTCAACGCCGACCTGGAGCGCCAGGTGATCGAGCGCACCCTATCTCGCGGCCGCGCTTGGGCCGTGAGCCCCGAGCTGCTGTGCGTGATCAACGCCAGCGGGCACTTCGAGGCCGCCAACCCCGCCTGGGAACGCACGCTGGGCTGGACCGAGGACGAGATGCAGCGCATGGGCTTTCGCGAGCTGGTGCACCCCGACGACCTGGCCGCCAGCGAGCGCGCCTGGGTGGATGCCAGCGAGCGCGGCCTGCCCGTGCTGCGCTTTGAAAACCGCTACCGCATGAAGGCCGGCGGCTGGCGCTGGCTGTCCTGGGTGGCGGTGCCTGAAGAGGGCCTGGTCTACTGCATCACCCGCGACGTGCAGGACGAAAAGGACCACGCCGCCGCACTGGCCGAGCGCACGGCCGAGCGCGACGTGCTGGCCACCATCGTGCAGACCACCGACGCCTTCATCCAGGTGCTGGACCGGGACTACCGCTTCCTGGCCATCAACCAGGCCAATGCGGACGAGTACGAGCGCGTGTACGGCGTGCGCCCCGCTCCCGGCGATAGCCTGACCGCGCTGCTGAACGGCACGGGGGCCGATGTGCAGGCCGCGCTGGCGCTGTGGCAGCGTGCCATGGCCGGCGAGTCCTTCACCATCCAGGGCCAGTTCGGCAACCCGGCGATTGCCCAGCGCCAGTATGAGCTCAAGTTCGAAGTGCTGCGCGCCGCCGACGGCACGCAGATCGGCGCGTTTGCCACCGGTGTGGACATCACCGACCGGCTGCGCCAGCAGGCCGCGTTCGACGAGGCGCAAGAGGCCCTGCGTCAGGCGCAGAAGATGGAGGCCGTGGGCCAGCTCACCGGCGGCATTGCGCACGACTTCAACAACCTGCTGGCCGCCATGAGCGGCAGCCTGCAGGTCATGAAGATCCAGATGGCCAAGGGCAAGCGCGAGGGGCTGGAGCGCTACATCGAGATGTGCGAGCGCTCGGTGCGCAGCGCCGCCAGCCTCACCCAGCGCCTCCTGGCCTTCTCGCGCCGCCAGACGCTGGACCCGCGCCCCGTGGACGTGAACCGCCTGGTGACCGGCATGCAGGACCTGATCGCCCGCACCGTGGGCCCCACGGTGGACCTGCAGGTGGCCGCAGCCCCCGACCTGTGGGCCACCCGCATCGACCCCTCGCAGCTGGAGAACGCGCTGCTCAACCTGTGCATCAACGCGCGCGACGCGATGATGCCCCAGGGCGGGCGCCTCGTCATCACCACCGCCAACCGGGTGCTGGACGAGCGCAGCGCCCGCGAGCACGAACTTGCCCCCGGCGAATACCTGGTGCTGAGCGTGGCCGACACCGGCTCAGGCATGCCACCGGGTCTCATCAAGCGCATCTTCGACCCCTTCTTCACCACCAAGCCCCTGGGCCAGGGCACGGGCCTGGGGCTGTCGATGGTGTATGGCTTCGTGCGCCAGTCGGGCGGGCAGGTGCGCGTGCAATCGGCCCCGGGCCAGGGCACCACCATGCACTTGTACCTGCCGCGCCACCAGGGCCATGCGCAGGAGGAAGCCGCAGCGGCCCACCACGACCTGGCGCCAGGTGCAGGCGAGACGGTGCTGGTGATCGAGGACGAGCACACCATCCGCGAGCTGTTCAGCGAGGTACTGGCCGAGGCCGGCTACCGCGTGCTGCTGGCCGACAGCGGCCCCACCGGCCTGCACCTGCTGCAGGGCCCCGAACGCATCGACCTGCTGCTCACCGACGTGGGCCTGCCCGGCGGCCTCAACGGCCGCCAGGTGGCCGACGCCGGCCGCACCGTGCGCCGAGGGCTCAAGGTGCTGTTCATCACCGGCTACGCCGAGAACGCCGCCGTGGGCAACGGCCTCATGGACGAAGGCATGGCCATCCTCACCAAGCCCTTTGAGATACCGCACCTGGTGAACAAGGTGCGGCAGATGCTGGATGGGGCGAGGTAGATGGGCACGCCCCGCCTATTTGATTAAACAGACACCGAGGACCCCGATGATTTTCTGGTGTTCGACCCGCAGTGCGGCGGAGTTCAACCCAAGGCAGCCCTGTCGCCGCAGCCGCACCATAGAGCGCAAGAGACCATCTTCATCCTCAACTTCATCCTGAACCTGCAGGGCGCAGGCTTACCCTACATGCGCAGCGCCGCTGCATACGGCTACCAGCAGCAATTGAAGCAGTGGGCGGAATACGCCAGCCAGTTCCCAGAAGCTGATTTGGCGACCGCTTGTCGAGCAAGAGCTGCGGCAGGAAATTGCCACCACAGCCCACCTGTCTTTTTCCACCGCCATTCGCCACACACTGATGCGTGTGATCGCGTAAGAAAAACAAAAACAGCTGATCCCACAACAACCCAACAGGCGCAGACCCTATGAACGACAATTGCACTACCAGTGGGCGCTCTACAAGGTGCGGCAGATGTTGGGTGGGGGGAGGTTGGCGCACTCAGCCCCCCGCCACCTCTTCGCGCAGCACCCCATGCGTGTCGCACTGCTCGTCCAGGTCGCTGATGGCTTGGTCGGCCTGCTCGTCCGGGTAGATCAGGCGCACCACCAGAAACTCCTCGCCGCTGTCGTCCAGCACCTCGTGCCGGCGCGCGGCGCCCAAAGCCTGCCAGACGAGCACGACGCTCATCGCGTCCGTGGTCGCGCTGATCATGGTGCTGTGCGATTCGCGCCCGTCGCGCGTGAATCGGAAAACGGCTGACGACATTGGCATACAGGCAGGGGGTAGGGGCAGGCCCAGGTCTTCCTCTGAGCGATGCCCAGGTGGCACCATGGTAGCAACACTGGGCTGGCCGGGTGTCCAACAAAGCCTGCGCGAGAAGTAAGCCATTGTGTACTGCCCGCGCCCCCAAAAAAGGGCCCGCTCGGCGGCGGGCCCAACTCGCGATGGTCACGAGGGAGAGAGACGCCGCAAACCTCGCGGCGTAGCCATCGTAAAAGTGCCGCCCCACCCACCCATGTAGGACTGCAGGCCAACGCACAGGGGCCCTGTGCGCCGTGCGCTCGCTCACGCGGCTTACAAATCGGGGCCCCAGGGGGCCGCTGGATACCGCCCGTGCATCTGCTTACCGGGCATGGCGTTTTTCCGACCGGCGCATAGGACAAGACCTACAAAACCGCGCCACCGCGGCGCCCAAAAATGGAGTCACACACGGTCGTCGTGTGCATGTGTTTTCACCAACAGGAGAATGTGAATGCCCAACAACAACCCTCAAGGCAACAACCAGTACCAGGACGACAGCAACCCTCAGCGCAAGCCCTCGGGCGAGCGCCAGCAAGAGCAGAGCACCGGCAGCCCGGGGAACCGCCAGCAGGGCCAGCAGGACCGATCCAGCCCACAGACCGGCAACCAGGCCAGCCGCCAGCAGGGCGAGTCTTCGTCGTCGAACCAGCGGTCCTCCAAAAATCAGCACTGACCGGGTGGACGCAACCGCAAGGGTTGCAGCCCCCCGTAACGGCACCGGCTCTTTCGAGCCAGTGCGCTTGATCGATCAATTGCATTTGAAGAAAGAGGGGCGCGCGGCCAGGCCTGCGTACCGCACCCGCCGCCGCCCGCCCCACCCAAGGAGCAAGACAATGGGATACCGAGACAGTGACGACAGTGGCTTTTCGCGCCACGGAATGAACCACCGCGACAACGACCACCCCGACCTGGCCCGCGACGAAGACCTGCGCACCAGCCATTCCATCCCCGGGGACAGCCGCACAGGCCGCTACGAGCCCTTCGGCGGTCGCCGCGACGGCCAGGGCTACCAGGGCGGGCGCAGCTGGCAAGCCCACAGCGATGCCGGACGGGATTTTGGCCGCGAGCGCTACGACCAAGGCCAGGGCAGCGGTTACCGCAGCAACCGCGACAGCGGCTATGGCTACGGCGCGCGCAGCCCCGACATCGGTGGCTACGACCCGTACGAAGCAGAGCAACGCTTTCGCCAGCAGCAACAGCACGGTAGCGGCGGCCATTACGGCGGCGGCTACGGCCAGGAGGACCGTGTCCGCCTGAACCGCCCCGACGCCTGGGTCCGCGAAGGCTATGGTGGCCCTGAGCGTGACCAGGGCGACGTCTACGCCAGCCAGCGGGGCCGCAGCTATGGCCATGGCTACGACGGCCGGCCGGATGCCCGGCAGGAAGGCTACGGTGGCAACTACGACCGCCAGCAGCAGGGCAACCCCCTGTACCGCAGCAGCCAGCGCGAGCACCATGACCCCGACTACTCTGCCTGGCGCCAGGAGCAATTGCGCCTGCTCGACGAGGACTATGACTCGTGGCGCAACGAGCGCTACCAGAAGTTCTCAGACGAGTTCAATACCTGGCGCACCTCGCGTAGCCGCAACGAAGGCCTGCTCGGCTCCAACCAGTCGGGCCAGGTGGTGCAGAACCCGCCGGCCAAGAGCCAGCAAGGCAGCAGCACCACCAACCCGGGTACCACCGCAGGGGCAGCCCAGGGCAAGACCAAGGAGTGATGGGGCGCGGTGATGGAGGGCGGGGCAGCCCTGCCCCGCGCAGGGCGGCTCAGCTCTGCCCCGCCGTGCCAACCAAGGCGCGCCGCGCCCGGAACCTTCCGTCCAGCGCGCAGCCAGGTGCCACGGGTGTCTGCGGCGTTGCCTTGATCGTCGATAGCGCCGTAGGCAGGCCCGCGTGCCTTGTGCACCCCACCATCCGGCGCCTGCGACAGGGCAATGCCTTGCCAGCGGGCCGCTGCCTGGCGTGCAACAAGCCATTCGAAAAGCCCAGCCACAGAAGCCCAGCCCCTACCTGTCTTGCCGCCGTCCGGCGGCACCACGCGGACCCGTCCTACAGCACCCGACCCGCTCCAGCGTGACCATGGCCGTCGAGTTCCCCACTCGGCCAGCGCTAAACCCACGCACACGAAAGCCCCCACCATGCTGTTCCACTTCCCCTCGTTGCTGCAGCAATTGCTCGGGGCCACCCACCCCAGCCCCATGGGGCCGGTGGACCCCGTGCCCGATCCCCTGCCCGGCAACCCCTTGCCACCCGAGCCGGTAGGGCCGCACCCCACGCCGGCACCGATGTAGGTGCGCCGGCACAGGTGGTGGCAATTGTTTGATTGATCAAACGCGGGGTCTGTGGCTACGATGGCCCGATGAACCGGAGCACCTCCCCATGCGATTAGTGCTTGCCTACCCCGAGGATGCAGACAGCACAGAGAAGGCTGCCATGGCAGAGCGTGCCGCGCTCGAAGTCTGCCTGGCCGCTGGCGTGCACCCCTACATGGCCTGGCACGACTATTCGCTGGTCCACTCCGGGCTGAACCTGCCCTCCTCGGCCTTCGCCACGGCAGAGATCGCAGGCGCCTTTGTCTGGATCGAAGCCATCGCCGCCGCGCAGGAGTTTCTGAACCCGCCCCGCGGCGCCAAGGTCGAAATCGACGTGCTCTTCGAGCCCGGCGACGAAATGCCCCCTGTTCAGTTCGACCCCGGCCGCGCCGTGCTGCGCGACTATCTGTACCTGCAGATGTGCCTGGCGCCCCGGCCGGCGATCAACGCGCTGGCGGACCCGGATGACCCGCCGACCGGGCCCGCGCCGCTCAGTTCCTGGCCGGAGTTGAGTCTGGAGAACGGGTAGCAGCGGGGGTTGCGCCGCTGTTGGCTTGCGGCGGATCTGGCCTCGCCGCGCAGGTGGCGCCTGCTGCGTGCTTTGATGGCGGGCTGGTTGCCTTGCTTGCAGCATGCATGCATA
>NZ_LMIH01000004.1:0-147 GCF_001428645.1 Acidovorax sp. Root217 | reverse complement strand
CACGCACCCACCCCAGGCCCTGCGCTTCTCGGCGCAGCCAGCAGGGGTGGGGAGCGGGGTCCGCACGGCTGCTGCTGCGCAGCCGCGCCTGGGGTCGGTTCGCGCTGTGCGCTGCCGACGTGCTGGGCGCGAGCGCCCTGGCGAGCC
>NZ_LMIH01000003.1:173479-173612 GCF_001428645.1 Acidovorax sp. Root217 | reverse complement strand
CGAAGTGGCTGCTGAAGCCGCCACCGTGGCACAGACCCGCAGCACCGAACCCGCTGGTTCGCGCGTCGTGACCTACAAGTCGACGGCTGACCGTGCTGCCGTGCGTGCCGCAGCTGCAGAAGCTGTGCGCCTG
>NZ_LMIH01000003.1:152725-173438 GCF_001428645.1 Acidovorax sp. Root217 | reverse complement strand
GCCTTCCCATGGTGGTGGTATCTCACGGTCGTGGGTGCCGCCACCATGTGGAAGTGTTTCCCCACTCCCCAAGCAAAACGGGCTCCCATCTGGGAGCCCGTTTTTCTTTGGGGACCATGTCCAGCCCAGCAAGGGGCTGGGCGATCCGCTGACCTATCAGGCGGCCACGCCGTCTGCCACGTCCTTGAACTCGGCGATCTGGTCGAAGTTCAGGTACTTGTAGATCTTGTCGCCGTTCTGGTTGAGCACACCCATGTCGGCCAGGTACTCTTCCTTGGAAGGAATGCGGCCCAGCTTGGAGCAGATGGCCGAGAGTTCGGCCGAGCCCAGGTAGACGTTGGTGTTCTTGCCCAGGCGGTTGGGGAAGTTGCGGGTGCTGGTGGACATCACGGTGGCGCCCTCCTTCACCTGCGCCTGGTTGCCCATGCACAGCGAGCAGCCGGGCATTTCCATGCGGGCGCCGGCCGCGCCGAACACGCCGTAGTGGCCTTCTTCGGTGAGCTGGTGCGCGTCCATCTTCGTGGGCGGTGCCATCCACAGCTTGACGGGGATGTCGCGCTTGCCTTCGAGCAGCTTGGAGGCTGCGCGGAAGTGGCCGATGTTGGTCATGCACGAGCCGATGAACACTTCGTCGATCGCGGCGCCGGCCACGTCCGACAGCGTCTTGGCGTCATCGGGGTCGTTGGGGCAGCAGACGATGGGTTCGGTGATCTCGGCCAGGTCGATCTCGATGATGGCGGCGTAGTCGGCGTTCTCATCGGGGGCCAGCAGCTGGGGGTTGGCCAGCCAGGCTTCCATGGCCTTGATGCGGCGGCCGATGGTGCGTGCGTCGGCGTAGCCCTGGGCGATCATGTTCTTGAGCAGCACGATGTTCGAGTTGATGTACTCGATCACAGGCTCCTTGTTCAGGCGCACGGTGCAGCCGGCGGCAGAGCGCTCGGCCGATGCGTCGGACAGCTCGAACGCCTGCTCGACCTTCATGTCCGGCAGGCCTTCGATTTCAAGGATGCGGCCCGAGAAGATGTTCTTCTTGCCCTGCTTGGCCACGGTGAGGTGGCCTTCCTTGATGGCGTACAGCGGAATCGCGTGCACCAGGTCGCGCAGCGTGACGCCAGGCTGCATCTTGCCCTTGAAGCGCACCAGCACCGATTCAGGCATATCCAGGGGCATCACGCCCGTGGCGGCAGCAAACGCCACCAGGCCGGAGCCGGCGGGGAAGCTGATGCCGATGGGGAAGCGCGTGTGCGAGTCGCCGCCGGTGCCCACGGTGTCGGGCAGCAGCATGCGGTTGAGCCAGCTGTGGATGATGCCGTCGCCGGGCTTGAGCGAGATGCCGCCGCGCGTGCTGATGAAGTCGGGCAGCTCGTGGTGCATCTTCACGTCCACGGGCTTGGGGTAGGCGGCCGTGTGGCAGAAGGACTGCATCACCAGGTCGGAGCTGAAGCCCAGGCAGGCCAGGTCCTTCAGTTCGTCGCGGGTCATGGGGCCGGTGGTGTCCTGCGAGCCGACCGAGGTCATGCGGGGTTCGCAGTACGTGCCGGGCACCACGCCCAGGCCTTCGGGCAGGCCGCAGGCGCGGCCAACCATCTTTTGCGCCAGGGTGAAGCCCTTGCCGGTGGCGGCAGGCACTTGCGGCAGGCGGAACAGCGTGGAAGGTGCCAGGCCCAGGGCCTCGCGGGCCTTGGCGGTGAGGCCACGGCCGATGATCAGCGGAATGCGGCCACCGGCGCGCACTTCGTCGAACAGCACGTCGCTCTTGACGGTGAACTCGGCAACGACCTGGCCGTCCTTCAGCGCCTTGCCGGCGTAGGGCAGCAGCTCGATCTCGTCGCCCATGTTCATCTGGCTCACATCGAGCTCAATGGGCAGAGCGCCCGCGTCTTCCATGGTGTTGTAGAAGATGGGAGCGATCTTGCTGCCCAGGCACACGCCGCCGAAGCGCTTGTTGGGCACGAACGGAATGTCTTCACCCGTGAACCACAGCACGCTGTTGGTGGCCGACTTGCGGCTGGAGCCGGTGCCCACCACGTCGCCCACGTAGGCGACCAGGTTGCCCTTGGCGCGCAGGTCTTCCAGGAACTTGATGGGGCCGCGCTTGCCGTCTTCTTCGGGCGTGATGCCGTCGCGCTTGTTCTTGAGCATGGCCAGGGCATGCAGCGGGATGTCGGGGCGGCTCCAGGCGTCGGGCGCGGGCGACAGGTCGTCGGTGTTGGTTTCGCCGGTGACCTTGAGCACGGTGAGCTTGATGCTCTGCGGCACTTCGGGGCGGCTGGTGAACCACTCGGCGTCGGCCCAGCTTTGCAGCACGGACTTGGCGAAGGTGTTGCCCTTGTCGGCCTTTTCCTTGACGTCATGGAACTGGTCGAACATCAGCAGCGTCTTCTTGAGCGCTTCGGCGGCGACGGAGGCCACGGCCGCGTCGTCCAGCAGGTCGATCAGGGGAGTGAGGTTGTAGCCGCCCAGCATGGTGCCCAAGAGCTGCGTGGCCTTTTCACGGCCGATCAGCGTGCACACCTCGGTACCGTGCGCCACGGCAGCCAGGTAGCTGGCCTTGACCTTGGCAGCATCGTCCACACCGGCAGGCACGCGGTGCGTGATCAGGTCCACCAGCGTGGCTTCTTCGCCTTGGGGTGGGTTCTTGAGCAGCTCGACCAGCTCGCCGGTCTGCTTGGCCGTCAGGGGCAGCGGTGGGATGCCCAGCGCGGCGCGCTCGGCCACATGGTCACGGTAGGCTTTCAACATCATTTTTCTCCGGTTGCGTTCTAAAGTGGGGTGGTGGCGCCGGGGCTGCAAGGGCCATGCGGCGCGGGGGTGCCGTGTCTCGTCGGATTCTGGTTATTTGGTGGTGGCGGTGGCCGTGGCAGCAGGCGCGGGGTCGAACACGCTCTGGGGCGGTGCCTTCTTGGCGGCCTCGGCCACCAGGGTCTGCTCGGCGCTCATGCACTCGTCCGCCAGGCGCTGGCCCAGCTTCTGGTTCATCAGCATGGACTTGTTGGCGATCTGCAGCCACACGGCGCCACCCTTGGCGTCTTCCAGGCGCACGGCGCCAGTGCTGGTGACCACGGGGGTCATGTGGTACTTGAAGCCCTTGCCCTCGATGGTGAAGCGGCCGGGCGTGGCGGCGTCGGCCGTCACGTTGACGAAGGCGCCCAGCTCGCAGGCGATGCGGCCGGTGTGCACGCGCATGGCGATGGCCTGTTCTTCAGGGCTCAGGGCGGCATCGGCGGCGATGAGGCCGGTGGCGACCTGGTTGGCCGCCGTGTTGAGCTGCTGGCGGCTGCTCGTGGGCTCGGCCTTGGCGGTCTTCTTGGCCGGGGCCTTTTCCTTGGCTTCGGCCGACTTGGCTGCGGGCTTGGCGGCTGGCTTCGCAGCAGCCTCCTTCTTCGGTGCGGCTTCCTTCTTGGCGGCGGGCGCGCTCTTCTTGGCGGGCTCGGCTGCGGCCTGCGCCAGGGCAAGGCCAGGGGCCACCAGCATCAGGGCGGAGGTGAGGATCAGTGATTTCATGGGGGAAGTCCTGGAAAAAAGGTTCAGGCGTCGTGGTGGGGAGCGGGGGAAGCAAACCAATGGGCCACTTCGGGCGGCAATGCGCGCCCGGTCTGGTGGGCGCGGTCAAGCACCTGCCAGTAGTAGCGGTAGCTGGCGCGGTCGTGCAGGGTGCCATCGTGGCTGATGGGCGCCCAGTCGGCCTGCGCGGCAGCGGCAATGATGCGGGCGGACAGGTCGATCTCGTCCTGCCGGGGCGCAAAGGCCTGCAGGATGGGGCGGATCTGGCCGGGGTGGATGCTCCACATGCGGGTGTAGCCCAGCTCCGCGCTGGCGCGGGTGGCGGCGGCCTGCATGGCAGCGGTGTCGTTGAATTCGGTGACCACGCAGTGCGATGGCACCTTGCCGTGGGCATGGCAGGCAGCGGCGATCTCGAGCTTGGCGCGCACCACCAGCGGGTGCTCGAACTGGCCACGCGAACCCATGGCCGACGAAGGGATGGCCCCGCCGTGCGCAGAGACAAAATCCATAAGCCCGAAGCTGATGCTCTGCACGCGCGGGTGCGCGGCGATCTCGAACGCGCGGTGCACGGCGGCGGGCGATTCGATCAGCACGTGCAGCGGCAGGTGGCCGGCCGATGCGGCGAGCAGCGCCTTTTCCGCGTGCAGCACGTCGTCGACCGACTCGACCTTGGGCACCATGATGTGCGACAGGCGGTGGCCTGCCTCACCCGCAATGGTGGCCACGTCGTTGGCAAAGGCGGCGTGGTCCACGGTGTGCACGCGGGCCGCCACGCGCGCGCCATCGGCGGCGCCAAGCGCCAGCGATGCGACCAGGGCGGCGTGCTCGCGCTCCTGGCCCACGGGGGCACCGTCTTCACAGTCGAGCGTGACGTCGAACACGCAGTGGCCGAACTCGGCGGTCATCTCGGCCTGCAGCTGCAGGCTTTTGCGCATGCGCGCTTCCACACCGCTGTAGTGGTCGCACACCGGAAGGCGGCTGGCACCGGCCTGGGCGCCCAGCAGCACGCTGGCGGGGTGGGCGGGAGAGGCAACAGTGCTCATGGTGCGGGGCGCTGCGCAACGATGAACATGCGCGGAAAGGCCAGCAGGCGGTTGCCGTCGCTGCGCAGTGGGTAGGCGTCACTGATGCGGCGCTCGTACTCGGCCAGGAAGCTGGCGCGCAACTCATCCGACAGCGGATCGAGGAAGGGCCGCAGGCCGGTGCTGCGCAGCCAGTCGACGATGGCGCCGGCCGTGGGCATGACGTGCTGGTAGACGGTGTGCCACACGTCCACCAGGGCAGCCTCCTTGGCCAGCATGTCGTAGTAGCCGCCGATGGTGGCCAGTTCGGTGCGCACGGCATCGGCGTCGCCGATCGGCTCGCGCCAGGGCGATTGCCCGGCGATGTCACGCATCAGGCGGTGCGAAGGCTCCTGCCGGTTGTCGGGCATCTGGATGGCCAGCACGCCGCCGGGGGCGAGCAGGCTGAACAACCGGGGAACCAGGGTTTCGTGCCCCGCCACCCACTGCAGGGCGGCGTTGGCGTAAATCAGGTCGGGTGCCACGGCGGGCACCCAGGTGGCGATGTCGCCTTGTTCAAAGGCCGTGCCGGGCAGGCGCTCGCGCGCGCTGGCCAGCATGGCTTTGGAGGTGTCGATGCCGGTGACCCGCGCCTTTGGAAAGCGCTGCACCAGCAGCTCGGTGGAGTTGCCTGGCCCACAGCCCAGGTCCACCACATGGGCGGCACTGGAGAGGTCGGCCAGGGGCACCCGCGCCAGCAGCTCCTGGGCCGGGCGCGTGCGCTCGTCCTCGAAGCGGCGGTAGAGCGCGGGGTTCCAGTCGAGCATGTACGACAGCCTGCCTGTGGATGATTACAGCAGGTGCTTGACGCCGTCTTGCTCGCCTTGCAGCTCGGCCAGGGTCTTGTCGATGCGCTCTTGCGAGAAGGCGTCGATCTCCAGGCCTTCAACCAGCTTGTACTCGCCGTTTTCGCAGGTGACGGGGAAGCCGAACATGGTGTCCTTGGGGATGCCGTACTGGCCGTCCGATGGGATGCCCATGGTGACCCACTTGCCGTTGGTGCCCAGGGCCCAGTCGCGCATGTGGTCGATGGCGGCGTTGGCAGCCGAGGCAGCCGACGACAGGCCGCGTGCTTCGATGATGGCCGCGCCGCGCTTGCCCACGGTGGGCAGGAAGGTGTTGGCGTTCCATTCCTGGTCGTTGATCATCTTGGCGACGCTTTCGCCGTTGATGGTGGCGAAACGGTAGTCGGCGTACATCGTGGGCGAGTGGTTGCCCCAGACGGTCAGCTTTTCGATGTCGGCCACGGCCTTGCCGGTCTTGGCAGCGATCTGGCTGGCAGCGCGGTTGTGGTCCAGGCGCAGCATGGCGGTGAAGTTCTTGCGTGGCAGGTCAGGTGCCGACTTCATGGCGATGTAGGCGTTGGTGTTGGCAGGGTTGCCGACGACCAGCACCTTCACGTTGCGCGAGGCCACGGCGTTCAGGGCCTTGCCCTGTGCCGTGAAGATGGCGCCGTTGACGGCCAGCAGCTCGGCGCGTTCCATGCCCGGGCCACGTGGGCGCGAACCGACCAGCAGGGCGTAGTCGGCGTCCTTGAAGGCGGTCATCGGGTCGCTGTGGGCTTCCATGCCGACCAGCAGGGGGAACGCGCAATCGTCCAACTCCATCATCACGCCCTTGAGCGCCTTCTGGGGGCCTTCGACAGGGACTTCGAGCAGTTGCAGAATGACCGGCTGGTCCTTGCCCAGCATTTCGCCGGAGGCGATACGGAACAGCAGTGCGTAACCGATTTGACCAGCGGCGCCGGTGACGGCTACGCGAACGGGCTTCTTGCTCATGGTGAGAACTCCAGGGAAGTGAGGAAATCAGGGGGTGTGTGCAACGCAAGCACCAGCGCCTGTTACCAGCAGCCCGTGCCCCGCAAAACAGCCTTGGAGTGTACTGCCGATTCAATACCCCGGTCAATTTGTCTTATGTCTTATATAAGATATGATCAGGACCCTGAAAAAGCAACCTGGGGAAGGTGTGCGCCTGCCCGTTCGCAGCGCACCACACGCCCCCAGACACAGCCCCATTTTTCGACTGCCATGTCCTCGCTACCGCTCAACGCCGACACCCCTGCGCAGCCAACGACTGGCGCGGGCTCTGCCACGCCGGCGTTCAGCCCGCTGTACCAGCAGATCAAGGGCCTGATCCTGCAGAGCCTGCAGCAGGGCGAGTGGAAGCCCGGCGAAGCCATCCCCAGCGAAATGGACCTGGCCGCGCGCTTTCGCGTGAGCCAGGGCACGGTGCGCAAGGCCATCGACGAGCTGGCGGCAGAAAACCTGGTGATGCGCCGGCAGGGCAAGGGCACCTTTGTGGCCACGCATGCCGAGCAGCATGTGCAGTACCGCTTTTTGAAGCTCATGCCCGACACCGGCGACGCCCGGGTGGAGGGCCGCGCCCAGCGCCAGGTGATCGACTGCAAGCGCGTGCGCGCCAGTGCCGACGTGGCACGCGCCCTGGCCCTGCGCAGCGCCGACCCGGTGATGCAGGCGCGGCGCGTGCTGTCGTTTGCGGGCGTGCCCACCATTCTCGAAGACATCTGGCTGCCGGGCCAGGCTTTCAAAGGGCTGACGGCCGACCAACTGGCCAGCTACGAAGGCCCTACTTACGCCATGTTCGAAATCGACTTCGGCGTGCGCATGGTGCGCGCCGAGGAGAAAATACGCGCCGTGCTGCCTGATGCCGAACAGGCTGCGGTGCTGATGGTGGCACCGGGCACGCCGTTGCTCAGCGTGGAGCGCATTGCGTACACCTACAACGACGTTCCCATGGAGTTACGGCGCGGGCTGTACCTCACGGACACCCACCACTACCGTAATGAACTGAGCTGACACTACCCTGGCAACCGAGCGGAAATGTCGGCATTAGGGGCGACTTGAAACCGTGTGTGTTGCGTTGCAATAGAATTTTGCGTTCTTTGCATGTCCAAATTACAAAGCAGTTACATCCACGAAAGCACAAAACATGACCGAACTCGCCAAAAAACGGCCTGAATTCCGCAACATCAATGCCTTCAAGGACCTCACCACCTACCGCATGACCCCTGCAGCGTGGGTGTCGATCCTGCACCGCGGCAGCGGGCTGATCATGTTCCTGTTGCTGCCTTTCATCATCTGGATGTTCGACACCTCGGTGTCGTCCGAAATCTCGTTCGCCAAGTTCACGGCGGCCTTCAGCATCGGCATCGGCTTCGTGCCCGGCTGGTTCATCAAGCTGGTGGCCCTGGCGCTGATCTGGTCGTACCTGCACCACTTCACCGCCGGCCTGCGCCACCTGTGGATGGACGTGAGCCACAGCGCCGTGAACAAGCAGTTCGGCAAGACCTCGTCCATCGTGGTCTTCGTGGTCAGCATCACGCTGGCCGTGGTGCTGGGCGCCAAGCTGTTCGGCCTGTACTGATCGATCGATAACCACCCCATAAAAAAAGCGGTGACCGCTGCCATTCCGCAGCAAACACCGCCGCACAAGAGGAAAGTACCCATGTCCGTCAATTACGGTTCCAAGCGCATCGTCGTCGGTGCCCACTACGGCCTGCGCGACTGGCTCAGCCAGCGCGTCACCGCCATCCTGATGGCGCTGTTCACCGTGGCCCTGCTGGCCCAGGTGATCTTCAACAAGGGCCCCATGGGCTACGACAAGTGGGCCGGCATCTTCTCGGCCCAGTGGATGAAGGTGCTGACCTTCACCGTGATCATTGCGTTGGCCTGGCACGTCTGGGTCGGGGTGCGCGAAGTCCTGATGGACTACGTCAAGCCCGTGGGCATTCGCCTGGCACTGCAGGTTTTCACCATCGTCTGGCTCGTCGGCTGCGCCGGCTGGGGCATCCAGGTTCTGTGGCGTCTCTGATACCGATCCCCCGCGACTGAAGGCAAACAACAAATGAGCTACTCCAAAGCTAACATCACCAAGCGCAAGTTCGACGTCGTCATCGTCGGTGCCGGCGGCTCCGGCATGCGCGCCTCGCTGGAACTGTCCCGCGCCGGCCTGAACGTGGCCTGCCTGTCCAAGGTGTTCCCCACCCGCTCGCACACGGTTGCAGCGCAGGGCGGCGTGTCCGCATCGCTGGGCAACATGAGCGAAGACAACTGGCACTACCACTTCTACGACACCATCAAGGGCTCTGACTGGCTGGGCGACCAGGACGCCATCGAGTTCATGTGCCGCGAAGCACCCAACGTGGTGATCGAGCTCGAACACTTCGGCATGCCGTTCGACCGCAACCCCGACGGCACCATCTACCAGCGTCCCTTCGGCGGCCACACCGCCAACTACGGCGAAAAGCCCGTGCAGCGCGCCTGCGCCGCGGCCGACCGCACCGGCCACGCCATGCTGCACACGCTGTACCAGCAGAACGTGAAGTCCAAGACCAACTTCTTCGTGGAGTGGATGGCGCTGGACCTGATCCGCAACACCCAGGGCGACGTGGTCGGCGTGACCGCGCTGGAGCTGGAAACCGGCGACCTGTACGAGCTGCACGCCAAGGCCGTGCTGCTGGCCACCGGTGGCGCGGGCCGCATCTTTGCAGCATCGACCAACGCCTTCATCAACACCGGCGACGGCCTGGGCATGGCGGCGCGTGCCGGCATCCCGCTGCAGGACATGGAGTTCTGGCAGTTCCACCCCACCGGCGTGGCCGGCGCAGGCGTGCTGCTGACCGAAGGCTGCCGCGGCGAAGGCGCTATTCTGCTCAACAGCAATGGCGAACGCTTCATGGAGCGCTATGCGCCCACCCTGAAAGACCTGGCACCGCGTGACTTCGTGTCGCGCTCGATGGACCAGGAAATCAAGGAAGGCCGTGGCTGTGGTCCGAACAAGGACTACATCCTGATGAAGCTCGACCACCTGGGTGCGGACACCATCCGCAAGCGCCTGCCATCGGTGGAAGAGATCGGCCACAACTTCGCCAACGTGGACATCACCAAGGAACCGATCCCTGTGGTGCCCACCATTCACTACCAGATGGGTGGCATCCCCACCAACATCAACGGCCAGGTCGTGGTGCACGACGGCCAGCAGAACAATGTGGTCAACGGCCTCTACGCCGTGGGCGAATGCTCGTGCGTGTCGGTGCACGGCGCCAACCGCCTGGGCACCAACTCGCTGCTGGACCTGCTGGTCTTCGGCAAGTCGGCCGGCAAGCACATCGTGAGCTACGTGAAGGGCTTTGGCGACAACCTGGCCGTGCCCGCTGACGGTGCAGAACGCACCCTGGCGCGCCTGAACCAGCTGCAGGACTCCACCGAAGGCATCTACGCGCAAGACGTCGCCAACGACATCCGTGCAAGCATGCAGCAGCACGCCGGCGTGTTCCGCACGCAGGTCAGCATGGACGAAGGCACGGTCAAGATCAACGCCATCCGCGAACGCGTGAGCGGCGTGACCCTGAAGGACAAGTCCAAGGTCTGGAACACGGCCCGCATGGAAGCGCTGGAAGTCGACAACCTGATCGAAGTGGCCCAGGCCACGATGACCTCGGCCGCGGCCCGCCGCGAATGCCGTGGCGCGCACACGGTGTACGACTACGAGCACCCTGCCGACCACGCCGAGTTCCCGCTGGGCCGCAACGACAAGGAGTGGATGAAGCACACCCTGTGGCACAGCGCGAACAACAGCCTGACCTACAAGCCTGTGAACCTCAAGCCCCTGACGGTGGACAGCGTGCCTCCCAAGGTCCGTACGTTCTGAAGATCCAGCAGCCTCACGAAAGAACAACATGAAGCGCACCTTTCAAATCTACCGCTACGACCCGGACAAAGACGCCAAGCCCTACATGCAGACCATCGAGATCGAACTCGACGGCCATGAGCGCATGCTGCTGGACGCACTGGTCAAGCTCAAGGAGCAAGACCCCTCGCTGTCGTTCCGCCGTTCGTGCCGCGAAGGCGTCTGCGGCTCGGACGCGATGAACATCAACGGCAAGAACGGCCTGGCGTGCCTCACGAACATGAACACCCTCAAGGGCACCATTGTTCTGAAGCCCCTGCCCGGCCTGCCAGTCATCCGCGACCTGATCGTGGACATGACGCAGTTCTTCAAGCAGTACAACTCGATCAAGCCGTACCTCATCACCGAGGACCTGGCCCCCGAGAAGGAACGCCTGCAGAGCCCCGAAGAGCGCGAAGAGCTCAACGGCCTGTACGAGTGCATTCTGTGCGCCAGCTGCTCCACCAGCTGCCCCAGCTTCTGGTGGAACCCCGACAAGTTCGTGGGCCCCGCCGGCCTGCTGCAGGCCTACCGCTTCATCGCCGACAGCCGCGACGAAGCCACGGCGGAGCGCCTGGACAACCTGGAAGACCCGTACCGCCTGTTCCGCTGCCACACCATCATGAACTGCGTGGACGTGTGCCCCAAGGGCCTGAACCCCACGATGGCCATCGGCAAGATCAAGGAACTGATGGTGCGCCGCACTGTCTGACCCTGTACAGAGCACCATCGACACCATGTCCGAAGACACCTCGACCCCCGTCCTGCCGGAGCCCACTGACCTGCTGGACGACCGCGAGCGCGCCAAGCTGCACTGGCGCTCGCGCCGCGGCCTGCTGGAGAACGATCTCTACATCGAGAACTTCTTCGCGCTGCACGGGGCGAGCATCAACTGGCGCCAGGCCCAGGGCATGACCACGCTGATGGACCTGGCGGACAACGACCTTTTGGACCTGGTGCTCGCCCGCCGCGAGCCCGAAGGTCCCCTCGATACAGAAGAAGTGCGTGAAGTACTCGGCATGCTGCGGCTCAGTGGTGGCGCAGCGCGGCCCCGGGCCTGACCTGGAGACAGGGCCCCTTACCACCGGAATTCCGGCAAACCACCTACCCAAGGAAAGTAACAATGAAGCTAGCTGACAACAAAGCCACCCTGTCGTTCAGTAACGGCAGCCCCAGCGTGGACCTGCCGGTCTACCAGGGCAGCATTGGCCCGGATGTCATCGACATCCGCAAGCTGTACGCGCAAACGGGCATGTTCACCTATGACCCGGGCTTCCTGTCGACGGCAGCGACCCAGTCGGCCATCACGTACATCGATGGCGACAAGGGCGAACTGCTGTACCGCGGCTACCCCATTGAGCAGTTGGCCCAGAACTGCGACTTCCTGGAAACCTGCCACCTGCTGCTGTACGGTGACCTGCCCAACGAAGCGCAGAAGACCGACTTCACCAGCCGCGTGACCAACCACACCATGGTCAACGAGCAGATGCAGTTCTTCCTGCGTGGCTTCCGCCGTGACGCGCACCCCATGGCGGTGCTGACCGGCCTGGTGGGCGCCCTGTCGGCCTTCTACCATGACAGCACGGACATCAACAACCCGCAGCACCGCGAGATCGCTGCCATCCGCCTGATCGCCAAGATGCCCACCCTGGTGGCCATGGCGTACAAGTACGGTGTGGGCCAGCCCTACATGTACCCGCAGAACAACCTGAGCTACGCAGGCAACTTCCTGCGCATGATGTTCGGCACGCCCTGCGAAGAGTACAAGGTCAACCCCGTGCTGGAACGCGCGCTGGACCGCATCTTCATCCTGCACGCAGACCACGAGCAGAACGCATCGACCTCCACCGTGCGCCTGTGCGGCTCGTCGGGCACCAACCCGTTTGCAGCCATCGCCGCCGGCGTGGCCTGCCTCTGGGGCCCTGCCCACGGCGGCGCCAACGAAGCAGCCCTGAACATGCTGTACGACATCCAGGCCCAGGGTGGCGTGGAAAAGATCGGCGAGTTCATCAAGCAGGTCAAGGACAAGAACTCCGGCGTCAAGCTCATGGGCTTTGGCCACCGCGTGTACAAGAACTACGACCCCCGCGCCAAGCTCATGCAGGAAACCTGCAACGAAGTGCTGGCCGAACTGGGCCTGGAAAACGACCCGCTGTTCAAGCTGGCCAAGGAACTGGAAAAGATCGCCCTGGAAGACGACTACTTCGTGCAGCGCAAGCTCTACCCGAACGTGGACTTCTACTCCGGCATCGTGCAGCGCGCCATCGGCATCCCCGTGAATTTGTTCACCGGCATCTTCAGCCTGGCCCGCACCGTCGGCTGGATCGCCCAGCTGAACGAAATGATCGGCGACCCCGAGTACAAGATCGGCCGCCCACGCCAGCTGTTCACGGGCTCTGTGCGCCGGGATGTGCCGGCGTTGGACAAGCGCTGAGCGTTTAGCGCTTGCGCTGGGAAGGCTTCGGTCTTCTTGGCGCAGACAGGAAAGCCCGCTTCGGCGGGCTTTTTTTATATGCAATGGGGCGCGCTCAAGGCGATAGCCTCTTCGAGCCCGGAGCGCACCCCTCTGAAGCGAAGCCACCCCGGCTGATAGCCCCATCACGAACTGGGCACCCCTGCCTTGTTGGAGCAGACTAGGTTGAACTTCAGATACCTCTTACCAAGAATGCTGCAGATCAATCCATCAGAATCCTTGAATCAGCACTGGGGCGATCATGTTGCATACATTGCAATCCAATTGAAACCAAAAAGGCGGCTGATTCAACTGCGGTGAGAGCGCAAAGAAAGGAAAAAAGCACTACGGACCGCCCACTTCACGGCATCGTCTTTTCTTATACTTTTCCAGTGCTCGGGATGGCGCATGACATCCCTAACCTCAAAGCGTCCCGTCTCGGGATATCTAACCTCCATGAAGCCAATTCGATAGAGAAATCGCGCCAGCGCGACGTCCGGCTCACCATTCGATACACCTGCGTCCAAACGGACCTGACCATTACCGATAAGCCCATTCAGATGCTTATAGAGATCGGAAGAAATCCACTCTTGAGGCTTTCCTGTGAAGGATTGCAGACAAATGTCAAGTCCATAACAAAGTCCACCGAACTCAGTTTTCAAAAATTCCAATTGATCGCTGGAAAATGTCCATTCGCCCGTTTCGATATCAGTGAGTGTTACGGGCAGACGGTCGGCACTTTCTATGGTGAGTTTTATGAACTGTCGAAGTCCACGCGGAGTATACATCGTTCGTCTGACGATATAATGAAATGACGAACTCACCTTGTCATTTCTTAATTCAACGATATCGGGAAAAAAAATCTGCCATAGTTCATCAAACCTAGCCCTGATCAGTTTAATCTCCACCCCCAACGCTAACGCAACAGCCCGCCTCAGTCGTTTTTCCGCCCATTTTAAAAGATCATCTTGTGTCCAGTTCAGGTGAACGACCCCCGCCACTTTGTCGGCATAGTGCCACCCTGGACGCAGCCTCAGCCAAAGATCTTGACGCATCAAAAGATGGACTTTAGCTGCCTGATTCTGATGCGTGATTCGATCTGCCGCCTCGACCGCATCGCGGATCAAACGAATACTCGACGTGCTAGCATTTTCCTGAAGATTGTCGAAGTCATCAATATAGAGAACAAACTCGGTCGCCTGAGCAACGCGAGCGAATCTTTCTTCTGAATGGGCCTTCAAGTCCTGGCGTTCTGATGAAAGCTGCTTCGCCCAAGGAACTAAAGTCTTGACAGCATCAACGAGTCGTTCACCAAAATCACGTTCAGTAATTCCTTCAGTCTTGGCCCATGCTCTAATAGCAATCTCGTCATCCGCCGCGATCAGTTTTCCACTAAGATCTTTGGCAACATGCCGGACAATTAGGTCCGCAAAAATTCGCATCCAATCGTTTACAGCACCAAATCCCCTAGTAGACGCTTCGGCAAGTTTTGTTGCATGCATAGATGCCAACTCATCCGCGGATATATCGATGCACAGGACCCGCGATCCAACCGCTCGCTGATGCATACTGGCTAATTTCACAGCTGATTTGCCAGCACCTTTCCGGCCCACAATTACTGTTGCCTGCTCCGCAATAGCAGAGCTAAACCAGTCAGGCTTTACCAAAAGATGCGAATACCACTCTGACAGAGATGTATCTCGCTCAGCGTCAGGATATCCGAGAAAAGTCGAATCGCGCCTCCAACGGCGTCGGACGGTTTCCACCTGTGCGGGAGTGAGTTGCCGAAGTGATCGATCTGAAAGTGGCTTTGACAGCTGAGGTATGTCCTCGCTATTGACTGGCCAGAGTTGAGTGGCGAAGCCAAATTGAGCCTCGCAGTCAGGACATTTTGAATCTATCGCTTGAACTTTGCTAGAGAAACATTTTGGACAATACAGCATTTTTTACCTTCGTCAATAAAATCACCCCAAGCTAGATGCCACGAGTCTAGCCGAGGTGGCATCTTGGGCGTTCAGGATGATTCGTTGACCCAAGCCAGAATGCCCGGGAATCGATTTATGGACGGATGCCGAAAAAAGATGTATGCGGCGCTCCCAGGTCGAAATTGGCGACCACCCTATCAACAGATACATAGATCCCTCGGAGGCACTCCAAAGTGTATGAACAGTCAAGGCCAGTATTAGTCAATACTTAAGTCATCGCCTCCCCGGCCCCCCAAACCTCTCCCGATACGCCTGCGGCGTAACCCCCAACTGCCGCACGAACAACTGCCGCAGCGCCTGCTCCGACCCCATGCCCACGCGCGCGGCAATAGTCTTGAGAGGCAGTGCGGCCTGCGGCTGAGAGGTTGACTCCAGCAGCCGCCGCGCCCCTTCCAACCGCGCGGCATCGACAAACGCCGAGGGCGTCTGCCCCGTCTCCTGCACGAACACCCGGCGAAAGTGCCGCTCGCTCATGGTGGCGCGGGCGGCCAGCGCAGCCAGGGGCATGGGTTCGGCCAGGTGGTCGAGCACCCAGGTCTGCACGGCCTGGATGTCGCGGTGGGCGGTGCCCTGGCTGGCCAGTTGCACGCTGAACTGGGATTGCCCGCCGGGGCGCTTGAGGTACATGACCAGGTCGCGCGCCACCTCCAGCGCCAGGGCGTGGCCAAAATCTTCTTCCACCAGGGCCAGTGCCAAGTCGATGCCGGCGGTGACGCCGGCCGATGTCCACAGCGGGCCGTCGCGCACGTAGATGGCGTCGGGGTCCACGTCGATGGCGGGGTAGCGCTGGCGCAGCAGGGCGGCCACGCTCCAGTGGGTGGCGGCGCGCCGGCCGTCGAGCAGGCCGGCGGCGGCGAGGAAGAAGCTGCCGGAGCACAGGGCGATCATGCGGTCCACGCGCGGGGCCACGCGGGCGGCCCAGGCGACCAGGTCGGGCGAAGCAGCCAGCACCTGCTCGATGTTGCGCGAGCCGACCAGCACCACGGTGCAGCCTGTGCCGCCCTCCTTCCCTTGGTGCTGCTCCAGCTCGGCCAGGGTGTGGGTGGCGGTCAGGGCCATCAGGGTGTCGGACTGCACGGCCCCGGCCTGGGCCGCCACCACGCGCACGGCGTAGCCGTCGGGCCGGCCGTGCTGGCGCAGGTGCACGTTGGCGTAGTCGAACACGGACATGGGGCCCACGGCCTCCAGCGCCTTGAAGCCGGGGTAGACGACGAGGTCGACGCGGTGGGGCTTGCCGGCGGGGTGGTGGTGTTGTGGGTGGTCCATGAGGCGCGCAAATGCAGGGAAAGAGCGATGGACTATACGGGGGCCGATGTCCGCCAAGGCTATGTACCGTTGAATTCGGCCATACCCCCAAGGTCTGCGGCCATGGGTTTGGGGAAGCCCTGCACATGGCCTACAGTCACGAAGTCAACACGCGCGATGCGGGCCGCAGAGCCCCGCTCGCCCTCCCCTTTACCAACCAATCACCCCAACACCATGACCATCAAATCCAAAGCCGCCGTGGCCTTCAAGGCCGGAGAACCCCTGCAGATCGTCGAGATCGACGTGGCGCCGCCCAAGAAGGGCGAGGTGCTGATCCGCATCACCGACACAGGCGTGTGCCACACGGATGCCTTCACCCTGAGCGGTGACGACCCCGAGGGCCTGTTCCCCGTGGTGCTGGGCCATGAGGGCGCGGGCATTGTGGTGGAGGTGGGCGAAGGCGTGACCAGCGTGAAGCCGGGCGACCATGTGATTCCGCTGTACACGGCGGAGTGCGGCGAGTGCCTGTTCTGCAAGAGCGGCAAGACCAACCTGTGCGTAGCGGTGCGCGCCACGCAGGGCAAGGGCGTGATGCCCGATGGCACGACGCGTTTTAGCTACAACGGCCAGCCGATCTACCACTACATGGGCTGCTCGACCTTCAGCGAGTACACAGTGGTGGCCGAGGTGTCGCTGGCCAAGATCAACCCCAAGGCCAACCCCGAGCAGGTGTGCCTGCTGGGCTGCGGCGTGACCACGGGCCTGGGCGCGGTGAAGAACACGGCCAAGGTGCAGGAGGGTGACACGGTGGCCGTATTCGGCCTGGGCGGCATTGGCCTGGCGGTGATACAGGGCGCCAAGCTGGCCAAGGCCGGGCGCATCATCGCCGTAGACACCAACCCCAGCAAGTTCGACCTGGCCCGCACCTTTGGCGCCACCGACTGCGTGAACCCCAAGGACCATGACAAGCCGATTCAGCAGGTGATCGTGGAGATGACGACCTGGGGCGTGGACCACAGCTTCGAGTGCATAGGCAACGTGAACGTGATGCGTGCCGCGCTGGAATGCGCGCACCGCGGCTGGGGCCAGTCGGTGATCATCGGCGTGGCCGGGGCCGGCCAGGAGATCTCGACCCGCCCCTTCCAGCTGGTGACGGGCCGCAAGTGGATGGGCACGGCGTTTGGCGGCGTGAAGGGCCGCAGCGAGCTGCCCGGCATGGTGGAAGACGCGATGGCCGGCAAGATCCAGCTGGAGCCGTTTGTGACGCACACCATGGGGCTGAAGGACATCAACGAGGCTTTCGATTTGATGCACGAAGGCAAGTCCATCCGCTCCGTCGTGAAATACGCGGCGTGAGGCTTGGCGCTTATGACCACGTCGTTTGAACTGCTCAGCGAGCACGCCTGCTTTGGCGGCGTGCAGCGCTTCTATCAGCACGCATCCACCGAGATCGGGCTGCCGATGAAGTTCTCGGTCTACCTGCCGCCGCAGGCACAACAAGGGCCCGTGCCGGCCCTGCTGTACCTGGCGGGGCTGACCTGCACGGAAGAGACCTTCATGGTCAAGGCCGGGGCCCAGCGCCTGGCGGCCGAGCTGGGGCTGGCGCTGATAGCGCCCGATACCAGCCCGCGCGGCGCCAACGTGCCGGGCGAGGCCGAGAGTTGGGACTTTGGCGTGGGTGCGGGCTTTTACCTGGACGCCACGGCGGAGCCCTGGGCGCGCCACTGGCGCATGGAGAGCTATCTGGTGAAGGAGCTGCTGCCGCAGGTGCTGGAGCAGTTGCCTGTGGACGGCGGGCGCCTGGGCATCTTTGGCCACTCGATGGGCGGGCATGGCGCGCTGACGCTGGCGCTGCGCCACCCGGGGCGGTTCAAGAGCCTGTCGGCGTTTGCGCCGATCTGCGCGCCCACGCAGTGCCCCTGGGGCGAGAAGGCCTTCACCGGCTACCTGGGTGCGGACCGCACGGCCTGGATCGAGCACGATGCCACGGTGCTGATGCAGAACCACCCCATCGCGCCCTACCCGGCGGGCATTCTGATCGACCAGGGGCTGGCCGACAAGTTCTTGCCCACGCAGTTGCACCCTGAGCTGTTCGAGGCGGCGTGCAAGGCCATTGGCCAGCCACTCACGCTGCGCCAGCATGCGGGCTATGACCACGGGTACTACTTCATCCAGAGCTTCATGGCGGACCACCTGGCGCACCATGCGGGACAGCTGGGTACCCGGTGAACAGGCGGGAGCCCCCATCAATCTGATGGATATGGTGCAAGTGATGGCGCATTAATGTGCCCTTAAGTCTCGGGCGGGAGACTCCCCTCCATGCCCAAGACGCTGCCGCACCCGCGGCACCCCTTACCTGAAGCGACGCCCGGCCACGGCACCCACCCCACAACGGGGCAGGTGCGGCGGTGCGGTAATGCGTTGGTAAGTCCTGGGCATGGAGACTCCTCTTCATGCGCCTGACCCTGCCGCAGCTGCGGCCCCTGCCGCCCTCTTCTTCCGCCCCACATGCTGCCAGCCCCAGCCCCACGGCACCGCCGCAGGCGCTGCACCCGGCCTGGGTGGTGCTGCTGATCAGCCTGTGGCTGGCCACCGTGTGCAACGTGCCGCTGTGGCGCGAGGTGGCTGCGCTGCCGGGCCACGGCAGCCTGCGCGGCTGGGGCTTTGCGCTGGCATTCGGGGCCATCGTCACTGCGGGCAACGCCGGGCTGCTGGCCCTGCTGGCCTGGCGCTGGACGCTCAAGCCCGCTGCCGCCCTGCTGGTTGTGATGGCGGCATTTGGCGCCTATTTCATGCTGGCCTTTGGCATTGCCATCGACGCGAGCATGCTCACCAACGTGCTGCAGACCGACGTGCACGAGGCGGGCGATCTGCTGAGCCTGCGCATGCTGGTCACTGTGGCGGCGCTGGCAGCACCGCCGCTGGTGTGGCTGGTGCGTACGCCGGTGCGGCGCCTGTCGCCGATCAAGCAGGTGGCGCACAACGGCTTGCTGCTGGCGGGCTCCATCGTGGTCATCGTGGCGAGCCTGCTGATGGTGTTTCAGGATTTCTCGTCCACCATGCGCAACCACACCAAACTGCGCTACCTGATCAACCCGCTCAACAGCGTGTACGCGCTGGGCAACGTGGCGGCCAAGCCGTTTCGCATCGACAACCGCACCCTGGTGCCCGTGGGCCGCGATGCCCACCTGGGCGCCAGCTACGCGGGCCAGGCCAAGCCGCCGCTGCTGGTGCTGGTGCTGGGCGAGACCGGGCGCAGTGGCAATTTCGGCATCAACGGTTATGCACGCGACACCACGCCACTGCTGTCGGCGCGCAGCAAGGAGCTGGTGAGTGCGGGCAATGCGTGGTCGTGCGGCACCAGCACGGCGGCATCGGTGCCGTGCATGTTCTCGCACCTGGGCAAGAGCGGCTACGAGGGGCGATCGGCCAACTTCGAGAGCCTGATCGACGTGCTGCACCATGCCGGCCTGGCTGTGCTGTGGCTGGACAACCAGTCGGGCTGCAAGGGCGTGTGCGACCGCCTGGGCGACACCAACACCGCCAACCTGAAAGACCCCGAGCTGTGCGCCCACAAGGGCGAGTGCCTGGACCGCATCATGCTCAAGGACCTGGACGCGCGCATTGCCGCGCTGCCGGCTGAGCAGCGCCAGCGCGGCACGGTGGTGGTGATGCACCAGCTGGGCAGCCATGGGCCGGCGTACTTCAAGCGCTCTGCGCCCGATGCCAAGAAGTTTGCACCCGAATGCACATCCACCGCGCTGCAGGAGTGCGACCGCCAGCAGGTGGTGAACGCCTATGACAACAGCGTGGTCGAGACGGACCGTTTTCTCGACGGTGTGCTGCAGTGGCTGGGCCGGCAGGACGCCACGGCCCAGACGGCCATGGTGTACGTGGCCGACCATGGCGAATCACTGGGTGAGAACAACATCTACCTGCACGGCCTGCCCTATTCGATTGCGCCCGATGTGCAAAAGCACGTGCCCTGGATCACCTGGCTTTCGCCCGCCATGCAGTCGCGCATCGGCGCCAGCACGGGTTGCCTGCAGAAGGACCTGCGCGAGCGGCGCATCACGCACGACCACTACTTCCACTCGGTGCTGGGGCTGATGGATGTGCAGACGGGGGCCTACCAGCCGGAGCAGGACATGTTCACGCCCTGCCGGGATGCGGGGGCTGCGCAGGCAAAGGCCGATGGGCCTGGTGGCGCCACACCGCCCCTGGCGGTGGTGGCACCCACACGCAAATCCTGACAGCCCTCACCCCGGAACAACACGCTGGCGCACCCGTTTGCAGGTGCCTCGTCAGGCTGCAACCTGTGGCACTGCCATCAGCACATAGACCTTGCGCAGCGTTTCGTGCACATGCCACTCGCCCGTGGTGTGGGCCGGGAAGAAGACGGTGTCGCCCGCGCGGAAATCCTGCGGCGAGCCATCGGTGGGGGTGAAGGTGCAGGAGCCTGCCAGGATGTGCATGACTTCGGCATTGGGCAGGTGGCGCGCGAAGCGGCCGGGGGTGGATTCCCAGATGCCGGTGGCGTTGCCGCCGGCGCCCACGAGGTCGACGTCGATACCGCTGAACTGAGCGGGGGGTTGGGTCAGGGGGCGGGCTGCGGGGCCTTGGCTCTCCAGACCTTGCAGGGTGGCGGTCTGGGGGAGGATGGTGATGTTCATGGAGGGTGCAGGGTTCTGAAAAGGGAAGCTGCAAGCAAGAGCTGGACCGGAGTTGCTGTGGTCCTTTGCTTTGTTAGTGACTGCATGCCTTTGCAGAGGTCGGGA
>NZ_LMIH01000003.1:152436-152584 GCF_001428645.1 Acidovorax sp. Root217 | reverse complement strand
GCGGGCTCCACTCGGGCCATTGCTTCGCTCGGCCTGTGGTCCTTCGCTGCGCTCGGCTCGCCATGGCGGCTGCGCCGCCCGTCGGCAGCGCGCAGCGCGATCCGACACCCGGCGCAGCTGCGAAGCAGCAGCCGTCCGTGACCCCGCT
>NZ_LMIH01000003.1:152221-152364 GCF_001428645.1 Acidovorax sp. Root217 | reverse complement strand
GGCTGCGCCGAGAAGCGCAGGAGCTGGGGTGGGCGTGTGTGCCGAAGGACACACACGCTTCGTCGTCTGGCTCGTCGCTGCTGTTTGAGCAGAGTTCACCCGCAGGGGGAACGGCGCGAGTTCAGCGACGCCCACCCCAGATT
>NZ_LMIH01000003.1:134622-152128 GCF_001428645.1 Acidovorax sp. Root217 | reverse complement strand
TTTCTCTTGGCGACGCAAGAGAAAGTTACTGCGCCGCCGGGCGCACACCCCGGCCTCCGCCCTTCATCAAGGCATGCAGCAACCACCAACAAAAACCCTTCACCAACAAAACAAAATGCTCAAAACAGACACCCCTGATTCTTCGCAAACCCGGCCCGGTACTGCGTCAAATCCAACTCTGTCCTCACCCGGTTAAGCCCCAACTTGCGGCAAGTGGCCGCAAAGCGCTGACGCAACATATCGGCCCACAATCCCGTCCCCTTCATCCGCGTAGCGAAGTCACTGGCGTAGACCTTGCCCGCAGCGCGCTGGGCCGGGTCCAGGGCATGCAAGTCCTGCACCCGTGCCATCACCCGCGCCGCGCGCTGCGGGTAGTGCAGCTCCAGCCACTCGCGAAACAGGGGGTCCAGCTCCCACGGCAGGCGCAGCACGGTGTAGAAGGCGCTGGTGGCCCCGGCCTCGTGCGCGGCCTGCAGCACCTGCTCCATGTCTTCGGTGATGAAGGGGATCTGCGGCGCCACGCTCACGCCCACGGGGATGCCCGCCTCGGCCAGTGTGCGGATGGTGCGCAGGCGCCGGTGGGGCGCGGCGGCACGCGGCTCCATGCGGCGCGCCAGGGCGGCGTCGAGCGTGGTGATGGTGACGTACACGGCGGTCAGGCGCTGCGCGGCCAGCGGGGCGAGCAGGTCGAGGTCGCGCTCCACCCCGGCGGACTTGGTGATCAGCGAGAACGGGTGGCGCATGTCGCGCATCACCTCGATCAGGCCGCGCGTGAGTTTCAGCTCCCGCTCCACGGGCTGGTAGCAGTCGGTGGCCGAGCCGATGTTGAGCAGGCGCGGCACGTGGCTGGCCCGGCCCAGCTCATCGCGCAGCAGTGCGGCGATGTTGTGCTTGGCGATGATCTGCGTTTCGAAATCAAGCCCCGGCGACATATTGAGGTAGCTGTGCGTGGGCCGCGCGTAGCAGTAGACGCAGCCATGCTCACAGCCCCGGTAGGGGTTGACCGAGAGCTCGAAGAAAATGTCCGGCGAGTCGTTGGCGCAGATGGCGCTCTTCGCCGTCTCCAGATGCACTTGGGTGGTGAGTGGCGCGGGTTGTTCGTCGCCCTCTTCCACATACGCCTCCCAGCCATCGTCCACCACCTCGCGCGTGTCGCGCACGAAGCGGTGCGCCAGGGCCGTGGCCGCGCCCCGGCCGCGCACCGCCTGCAGGGGGATACGCACCTCCTGCATCACCTGGGGGGCGTTGTTGTCGTCGGGCGGAGGCGGCTTCATAACTGTATAAATATACAGTTATTTGGCTTTTCATGCCGGGCTGTTACATGGTGCCGCCTCACCGCAATCCACCTGGCGCTGTCGCTGGCTCAGCGCCGCGTGCCGAGTTGTCCTACCAGGTAGTCGGCCAGTTGCTTCAGCCCCCGACCCAGGGGCATGCCACGGGGGCCGGCGCCCACCAGGGCGAGCTCGGTGGGGGGCGGGGGCTCGAAACCTGCAGCGCGGCCCAGCGTTCGGTGTTCGGCCAGCAGCGCCGAGCGGGGCAGCACGCTGACGCCCAGGCCCGCGGCGACCGCTGCCTGCACGGACGTCAGGCTCTGGCTGCCGAAGGCCTGGCGCCAGGGGCGACCCGCCTTCTCCAGCAGCCGCACGGCGCGCAGGCGGTAGATGCAGCCCGCAGGGAACAGCACCAGCGGCACCGCGCCATCGGCGTCTGGTGCGAAGCCCTGGCCGACGGCCCACACCAAGCGCTCGGGCCAGGCGGCGATGCATTCGCCACTGCCGGGCTCCCGCTTCATCAGGGCCAGGTCTATTTCGCCGTGGACCAGCCGGCGCTGCAGGTCGCTGCTCATGCCGCTCACCGTTTCCAGCCGCAGGGCGGGATGTGCGGCGCTGAAGCCCGCCAGCATGCCGGACATGGGCCGGGCGTCGAAATCTTCCGGCACGCCCAGGCGCAATGCCACCTGCCCCGGGGTGGCGGCCAGCGCGTCTTCGGCCTCCTGCGCCATGGCCAGCAGGCGGCGGGCGTAATGCACCAGCAGCTCGCCCTGTTCGGTGGGCAGGGCCTGCTTGCCGCTGCGGTCGCGCTGCAGCAGAGGGTGGCCAACCCGCTCTTCGAGCTTGAGGATCTGCTGGCTGACGGTGGACTGCGTGCGGTGCACGCGCTCGGCGCCGCGGGTGAAGCTGCCCTCTTCAACGACGCACACCAGGGTTTTCAGGAGTTCCAGGTCCAACATGGTTCATATCCGAAATTCAACTGGGTTCTATTTGAACATTTAATTTTCCAATATCTCCAGCCTTGCGCATGCTACGCACCTCCTTGAAACGATGCGGACTGAACCATGCCTTTGAAAAACACCCCCCGCCCTTTGTGGCTGACCTTCGACTGCTACGGCACCCTCATCCAGTGGGATGAAGGCCTGCAAGAGGCCGTGCGCGAGCTGCTGGCGCGCAAGGGCGCAGCGGGCACCCCGCCGGAAGAACTCATCGCGGTCTACGACCGGCACGAGCACGCGCTGGAGCAGACGCCGCCGCACCGCAGTTTTCGCGAGGTGTCGGGTGAAGGGCTGCAGCGCACCCTGGCGGAGCTGGGGCTGCCCGAATCGCCTGGCGATGCCGGGCTGCTCGCCGGGCGCATAGGCGCCATGCCGCCGTTTCCCGAGGTGGTGGGCGTGCTGCGCACGCTCAAGGCGGCCGGGCACCGCCTGGCCATCGTGTCCAACACCGACGACGACATCATTGCCGGCAACGTGGCGCAACTCGGCGGGCTGATCGACCGGGTGATCACCGCCCAGCAGGCCGGCGCCTACAAGCCCGACCGCCGGCTGTTCGATCATGCCCATGCGCAACTGGGCGTGCAGCCGGCCGAGGTGGTGCACATCTGCGCGAGCCCGCACCTGGACCATGCGGCAGCGCGCGACATCGGCTTTCGCTGCATCTGGGTGGACCGGGGCACGGGGCGGCGCCTGCTGCCCGACTACCATCCCGATGCCACCGTGGGTGATCTGCGCGGGGTGGTGGACCTTTTTGCGACACTGGGCTGGTAGCGTCTATCTACGCCCAGGCCCTGGCCCACGCATCGGCCATGGCGGGCGTGTGGTAGCAGGCGGCCTCAAAGCTCTTGGTACAGACGGCGCGCTCGAGCAGCTGGATGTCCGCCTCATGCTGGCGCGCTACATGCACGTCCTCGAAGAAGAGCACCTTGTCGCAGCGCTGGTCGAGCACCAGCTCGGCGATCTGCGCGTCACCCCCCAGCGGGCCGCTGCGCAGGGGCTGCACCCACGGCAGGTCGCGCGGCCAGCCGCGCGACCAGGCCATCTCGTTGAGCCTGCCGCCCGTGGTGCCGGTGGCAAAGCGCTCTTGCGTCTGCGAGAGCAGGTCGAAGTGGCGGAAGGCGAAGTCGACCATGGCCGACTTCAAGGCATCGTGAGCGATCAGTGCGACGGATTGCTTGTCGATGGAGGGCACCATCGCCGGCAGGCGCGCGCGCAGCGAGACACCGGCCTGCAGCGCGGCCTCCACGGCCATCCATTCGACGGCAGCGGCCACCGTGAGCAGCAGCGGCTTGCCGTGCGAGATGCACTGGCGCTTGAGGGCCTGTGCCTCGGGGTACAGGGATGAGGGGTCGAGCGGGTCCAGCAGGTAGATGGCGCCCGCCAGTTCCTGTTCGGGGTGCACGCCCCCGGCAATGCGCGATACCACGCGCATCACCCCGCCCTCGCGCCCGTAGGGCAGGCGCGTGAGGTGCGGAAAGTGGCTGGCCAGGGCATGTTGCTCGATGGCGTCGGCGCAGCCGCCCACGGCGGCGATGCCGAGCTGGAGTTCGGCCAGGGCCGGCCGCGACGCTGCGGCCCATTGGGCCAGGCCGCCGTCGGCGGTCGAGCGGTGCAGGCGGTGTGCGGCCAGGCCGAAGGTTCGTGGGGGAAGGGTTGTCGTCACCATGTACTCCGAATTCGCATGCCAGTCTAACGCCCGCCTTGGCGGCACTACTCCTTGAACAGCCCCTCGATCACCCCGCGCAGCCACTGGTTGCCCGGGTCGGCCTCGAAGCGCTTGCTCCAGTGCAGCGCCACGGTGAAGTCGCGCAGCGGCAGTGCGGGCTCGATGATGGTGTAGCCGCCCGCTGCCGCAAAGCCGCGGGCGATGTTGCGCGGCATGACCACGGCGAGATCCGTGCCGCGCACGATGGAGGGCAGCACCATGAAATGCTCGGTGGTCAGGCGCAGGCGGTCTTCGAGCTGCAGCAGGGCCAGGATGCGCAGCGTGTCCGAGTGGGAGCGCACGGCGACGAATTCGAGCTGGCGCAGGTCGTCGAGCAATGCCGTGGCGTTGCGCCGGCGTTTGGCAAAGGGGTGGCCTTCGCGCAGCAGCACGATGTAGCGGTCATTGAGCAATTGCACGCGCTGCGTGTCCTTCACCGCGGGCAAGAAGCCGAAGGCGAAGTCGATGCGGCCGCTGTCGAGCAGGGGCGCGATCTGCTCGCGCGGCACGGGCAGGGTTTCGAGCCGCACGCCGGGCGCCTGCTGGCGCAGTGCGAGCATGAGGTCTGGCAAAAAGCGGCCCTCGCCGATGTCGCTCATGTGGATGCGGAACACCTTGCGCGACTGCAGCGGGTCGAACAGGGCGGATTCGTTGAGCGCTTCTTCCAAAGTGCCCAGGGCGCTGCGCACGGCGTCGGCCAGGCGGTCGGCCTTGGGGGTGGGCTGCACGCCACCGCTGGCGCGCACGAACAGCGGGTCCTTGATCAGCAGGCGCAGCCGCGTGAGCGCCTGGCTGGCTGCGGGCTGCGTCAGGTCCATGAGCTCGGCGGCGCGGCTCACGCTGCGCGTGCGGTAGACCGCATCGAACAGGCGCAGCAGGTTGAGGTCGATGTCCTTGATATGCATTGGGCGAATACCGCTTAGTCGTTTCATTGTATTGATGGATGTGCGGCGGGGGCCGAAGATCAGACCTTTCCACCCGCATTGCCCCGCCCATGCTCCAGGCCCTTGACTCCCGCCCTGTCGGCACCGCCGCTGCCGCCGCCACCGACCTGCGCCCTACCGTGCGCGAGGTGGTGCTCGACCTGCTGCGCGGTTTCAGCATCAACACCATCTTCGGCAACCCGGGCTCGACCGAGCTGCCGCTGTTCCTCGACTTCCCCAAGGACTTTCGCTACATCCTGGGCCTGCAGGAGGCGGTGGTGGTGGGCATGGCCGATGGCTATGCCCAGGCCACGCACAACGCGGCCTTCGTGAACCTGCATTCGGCGGCGGGCGTGGGCCATGCCATGGGCAATATCTTCACGGCGCACAAGAACCGCACGCCCATGGTGATCACGGCCGGGCAGCAGGCGCGCTCCATATTGCCGTTCGACCCCTTCCTGTTCTCGGGCCAGGCCACGGAGCTGCCCAAGCCGTATGTGAAGTGGAGCATCGAACCCGCGCGCGCCGAGGACGTGCCGCTGGCCATTGCCCGCGCCTACTACATCGCCATGCAGCAGCCGCGCGGGCCGGTGCTGGTGTCCATCCCTGCGGACGATTGGGACAAGCCCTGCGAGCCGCTGGCGGCACGCACCGTGAGCACCGAGACCCGGCCCGAGCCGCGCGTGCTGGGCGCCATTGGCGACGCGCTCGATGCGGCGCAGCGCCCGGTCTTCGTGGTGGGTGCAGCGGTGGACCGCGACGGAGCCTGGGACGACGTGCTGGCCCTGGCCGAGCGGCACAACGCTGCGGTGTGGATCGCGCCGATGTCGGGGCGCTGCGGCTTTCCGCAGGACCACCGGCTGTTCATGGGCGTGCTGCCCGCCATGCGCGAGAAGATCGTGGCGCTGCTGGGTGGGCACGACCTGGTGTTTGCCCTCGGTGCCGCCGCCTTCACCTACCACGTGGAGGGCCATGGCCCGCACGTGCCGCCCGGTGCGCAACTGGTGCAACTGATCGAAGACCCGGGCACGGCGGCCTGGACGCCCGAGGGCACCTCGGCCGTGGGCGGCGTGCGCCTGGGCGTGCAGGACCTGCTGGCCCGCCCGGCTCCGCCCACACCGTCCTCGCGCACCGCGCCCCCGCTGCGTGCAGCGCGCCCGCGTGCCGAACCCTCGGCGCTGATGAGCGTGCAGTACGTGATGCAGACCCTGGCCGATGTGCGTGACGCGCATTCCATCGTGGTGGAAGAGGCGCCGAGCTCGCGCGCCGCCATGCATGCCTACCTGCCCATCCTGCACAGCGAGACTTTCTACACCATGTGCAGCGGTGGGCTGGGCTATGCCATGCCGGCTGCCGTGGGCGTGGCACTGGCAAAGCCGGGCAGCAAGGTCATCGGCCTGCTGGGCGATGGCTCGGCGATGTACTCCATCCAGGCGCTGTGGAGCGCCGCGCAGCTGCGCCTGCCCATCACCTTCATCATCCTGAAGAACCGGCGCTATGCGGCGCTGCAGGAGTTTGCGCCGACCTTCGGCTTTGGGCCGGACGACAAGCTCGAAGGCACGGAGCTGCCGGACCTCGACTTTCTGGCGCTGGCACGCGGCCAGGGCTGCGATGCCGTGCAGGTGAGCGACGCAGCGCAGCTGCACCAGGTGCTGCGCGATGCGCTGGCGCATCCCCGCCCCATCCTGGTGGAGGTGGATGTGGCCTGAGCAAGCCCCCTCTCGTTATCGCAGCAAGCCAACCCAACAGACCCGGATGACCGGGCACCCCAGTTTCCCGGAGACATGACCATGAAGCACCAGAACGCATCCCAGCATCCCTTCCTTCGCCGCCGCCTGGCGGGCGCCCTCGCCCTGGCGGCGCTTGCAGGCGCCGCCCTGCTGCCCGCGGGCGCATGGGCCCAGGCCTATCCCGCCAAGCCCATCAAGGTGGTGGTGAACTTCCCGGCGGGCGGCGCGGCCGACCAGATCGCGCGGGCCGTCACCGTGCCGCTGCAGGCGGCGCTGGGCCAGCCCGTGGTGGTGGAAAACCGGGGCGGCGCGGGCGGCAACATCGGCGGCGAAGCGGCGGCCAAGTCGCCGGCCGACGGCTACACGCTGCTCATGAGCTCGGGCGGCATGGTCTCGGTGAACCCCCACATCTACCCCAAGATGCCGTTCGACCCGGTGAAAGACCTGGTGCCCGTGGCCGCAGCGGCGCGCGTGCTGGTGTTCCTGGAGGTGCGGCCCACGCTGCCAGTGAACACCATCCAGGAGTTTCTGGCCTACCTCAAGGCCAACCCGGGCAAGGTGAGCTTCGGCACGCCGGGCAACGGCAGCTCGCCCCACCTGGCGGCCGAGATGCTCAAGAGCCAGGCCAACGTGTTCGCGGTGCATGTGCCGTACCGCGGCGCGGCGCCTGCCATGCAGGACCTGCTGGGCGGGCAGGTGGATTTCATGTTCGACCCGGGCATCGGCCTGCAGCATGTGAAGGCCAACAAGCTGCGCCTCCTGGCCGTGGGCAGCGCCAAGCGCTCGCCGCTGTTCCCCGATGTGCCCACGCTGGACGAGGTGGGGTTGAAGGGCTTTGACGCCGATACCCTGTTCGGCTTCTATGCGCCGGCCGGCACGCCCGCCGAGGTGGTGACGAAACTCAACCGCGAGATCAACAAGATCCTGGCCACGGCCCCCGTGCAGGAGCGCATTGCCGCGCTGGGCGGCGAGCCCGCGCCCATGGCGCCCAAGGAGTTCCACGACCGAGCCATGAGCGACAGCAAGCGCTTTGGTGCATTGATCAAGGCGCGCAATATCACCGGAGACTGATCTTCGGCGGTGGTGGGGCGGCCACGCACCGCCCCTGCCAAAGCCCGCACGGTGCAGTGCGAGATTGTCGGCAAACCGGGCCTGCCGGCCTATAGTCCCGCCCTTTGCAACCACACCCTGCGAGGTACCCCATGGCGCGCAAGCCCCAGATCATCCTGTCGTCCCTGGACGTCGACCGCATCGAAGCCCTGCTGGCCGCCATTCCGGCCAGCGTCTTCCCCGGCAAGGCCGATCTGCAGGCCGAGATCGACCGCGCCGACGTGGTGGCGCCCGAAGACATCCCGCCGCATGTGGTGACGATGAACTCCACGGTGCAGTTCGCCATCGAGGAGACGGGCAAGGAGTTCTGCCTGACGCTGGTCTACCCGCGCGACATGGACGGCAGTGCGGACCGCCTGTCGATCTTCGCGCCCGTGGGCAGCGCCCTGCTGGGCTTGGCGGTGGGCGATGCGCTGGTGTGGCCCGGCCCCGGCGGCAAGCCGATGACGGTGCGGGTGAAGGCCATCTTGTACCAACCTGAAGCGGCGGGCGAGCTGCACCGCTGAGCGGCGGCGCCACAGGCGACGGCCGCAAATTGCAACAGTGCTTTGCGACCAAGGGGGCGAGCGGCGACAATCGGGGCCCATGACAGCGCCCCCGCACCCGCCCGACGAACCGAACGCCCCGGCAACGGCGCTGGCGGCTGCGCCCCCTGAGTTCGACCCAGACTCCACCACCGCCTTCCAGCAGCGCATGGAGCGGGCCCCCGAATGGTTCTGCTCCTTCCTGGCCGGCAACATCCGCGAGAAGAGCCGCCTGAAGCGCGAGATGGCCACCATGAAGGGATCGGTGGCCTGGCTGATGAAGCAGCGCCGCCAGGGCAACTGGACTGCCGAGGAGCGTGATCAACTGCGCGACGTGATGCGCTCAGCCTCGTCGGTCAGCCCCTACCTGTTCATCTGGGTGATCCCCGGCTCGATGCTGCTGCTGCCCTTCATGGCCTGGTTCCTGGACAAGCAGCGCAAGCGGCGTGAGGGACTGCCACCGGTCTGAGCCAACGATGCTGGCCTTCTCTGGCTCCTGCGGGTTGTTAAGACAGGCGAAGTGCGCGCAACAGCTGCCTCGGCCAGGGCAGCCGTGCAAGGACCGCCCAGCCGCGTAGGCGGCGCCTCAGGGGGATGGTCCGAATCAAGCCCAGTGGCTGCTGATCGCCACCAGCATGCCCGCCCCGACCAGCCCGGCCTGCCAGCGCAATGCCATGGACCAGGTGGGCACATGGCGCTCCACCCGCTGGTAGAGTTCGCGCCCGGCCATCAGCGACAGGGTGAAGGCCAGTACCATGCCCAGTGCGTTGACCACGGGAGACTCGGGGAACAGGTGGCTAACGACCGCGTTGACCAGCAGGCACACGGCGAAGTGCACGAGGAAGACCGAGTACGACATCTGGCCCAGCCGGACCAGCGGCGCCACGCCCTGCCACTGGCGCAGCCGCGCCGAGCGCAAGGCGACCACCAGCAGCACGGAAACCACCAGCGCCAGGGCGATGCGGCCGCGGTATTCCATGGCGAGGGCGATGCCGCCCAGCAGCACCATGAGCGCCAGCCAGCCGATGGAGCGAGGGGATTTCACGGCCCAGTAGGCCATCATGCCCAGCCCGTACGAGCCGAAGAAGTACCAGCCCCACATGTCGAGCGAACTGTCGAGATTGAACACCCACAGCGAGGTGGCCGTGAGCGCCACCAGCAGGCTCTTACCGATCACGGGCCCGTTGAGGCGCGCCCAACCACCAGGCAGCGCCCGAACGGCGGCCCAGACGAGCACGCTGAGCACGAACAGCTGGAAGTCGATGGCCACGTACCAGACGCCGGCCGAGAGGGCACCCTCGCGCACGATGTCCTGCAGCAAGAGTGCGTTGGCCAGCAACTGCGCGAGCGTGGGCTCGTCGGGCACGGAGTGGTGGTCCATCCACGACCGCACCAGCGCCGACACCAGCACCGCCAGCAGCAGTGCCACCGCATAGGGCACCACGAGCCGCACGAAGCGCTTGGTGATCACCGCCCCGGCACTGTCGAAGCGGGCCACGCCCTGCGGCGCCAGGCTGGCGGCCGCCAGATACCCACCCAGCACCAGGAACACCTGCACGGCCATGCGCCCATAGTCGTACAGCCAGGCCATCAGCCACGGCGCCAGTGGCGCGGCGATGTCGGACATCGGGCCGTAGAAGGCCAGGTGGTGGCAGACGATGGCGGCGCACGCCAACCCCTTGACCATGTCGATCAGGGGGGTGCGGGAGGTGGCGGAAGGCATGGGTAAACGAATAAGGCGGCGGTTGACACTCCCGCCAATGCGGTTAAACCCCCTATTGTCGCTTGTTACAGAAACTGGTGCTGTCGCGTCTGCATCCTTCAGGCGACTGCCCGGTGCAAGTGTTTTCCGAATTTTCAGTAATTACTGAAAATTCAATAAATAAGGAGCACAATGTGGCCCATGACCTATGTCAAACACCTCCCTCCCCTGAACCGCCAGTTCGTGGCCCACTTTGGTGAAATGGGCAGCCGCTGGGGCATCAACCGCACCGTGGGGCAGATGTATGCCCTGATCTTCCTGTCGCCGCGCCCGCTCAATGCGGACGAGATCGCCGAAACGCTGGAGTTCTCGCGCTCCAACGTGAGCATGGGGCTCAAGGAGCTGCAGGCCTGGCGCCTGGTGAAGCTGAGCCACCAGCCGGGCGACCGGCGTGAATACTTCGAGGCACCCAAGGATGTGTGGGAGATCTTCCGTGTGCTGGCCGAGGAACGCCGCCGCCGCGAGATCGAACCCACGCTGTCCATGCTGCGCATGGCGCTGCTCGAAGAACCCGGCTCCGAGGAGGAGCGCCATGCCCAGCAGCGCATGCGCGAGATGCACGAGCTGATTGACAGGCTGATGACCTGGTTCGACGATGTGCAGCGGCTGGCGCCCGAGACGGCGATGCAGTTGATGGGCATGGGCACGGCCGTCACCCGGGTGCTCGAATTCAAGGACCGCCTGACCGGCAAGGGCGGCAGCACGGGCAAGGACAAGGGGGTTTGACCATGGACGCTTTCACCCTGTCGCGCATCCAGTTCGCGGCGAACATCAGCTTTCACATCCTGTTTCCCACCATCACCATCGCGCTGTGCTGGTTCCTGGTGTTCTTTCGGCTACGCCACGGGGCCACGCGCGGCACGCCCGCCGCGCTGGGCTGGGAGCAGGCCTACTACTTCTGGACCAAGGTGTTCGCGCTGAGCTTTGCGCTGGGCGTGGTCTCGGGCATCACCATGAGTTTTCAGTTCGGCACCAACTGGCCGGGCTTCATGGAGCAGGTGGGCAATATCGCCGGGCCGCTGCTGGGTTATGAGGTGCTCACGGCCTTCTTTCTGGAGGCGTCGTTCCTGGGCATCATGCTGTTCGGCCGGGGCCGCGTGTCCGACCGAGTGCACCTGGCGGCCACGCTGATGGTGGCCTTTGGCACCACGCTCTCGGCCTTCTGGATCCTGAGCCTGAACTCATGGATGCAGACACCTGCGGGCTACGAGATCATCGATGGCAAGTTCCATGCGGTGGACTGGCTGGCCATCGTGTTCAACCCCTCCTTCCCGTACCGGCTGGGCCACAAGCTGCTGGCGTCGGCCCTCACGGCGGGCTTCCTGATCGCGGGGGTGAGTGCCTGGCAACTGCTCAAGGGCACGGCCACCGATGGCACACGCAAGGCACTGCGCACGGCCATCACGGCGGTGGCCATCGTGATCCCGCTGCAAATCTTCATGGGCGACCTGCATGGTCTGAACACGCTGGAACACCAGCCCGCCAAGATCGCCGCCATCGAAGGCATCTGGCACACCGAGAAGGGCGCTGCGCTCACGCTGTTCGGCCTGCCCAACGAGAAGGAAGGCCGCACGGACTACGCCATCCAGATCCCCAAGGCCGCCAGCCTGATCCTGGCGCACGACATCGATGCCGAGCTCAAGGGGCTCAACGATTTTCCAGGTGCGCACCCGCCCGTGGCGCCGGTGTTCTGGGGCTTTCGCGTGATGGTGGGCATGGGCATGCTGATGCTGGCCGTGGCCTGGTGGGGCGCGTTCATGCTGTGGCGCCGCCGCGGGCAGGACCTGAGCACCCTGCCCCGCCTGCTGCTGGGTACCCTGGTGGGCATGACGTTCTCGGGCTGGGTGGCCACGCTGGCCGGCTGGTACGTGACGGAGATCGGCCGCCAGCCCTTTCTGGTCTATGGCCTGTTCCGCACGGCGGACGCCGTGGCCCAGCACCCGCCCGGGATGGTGGCCGGCACGCTGGTGGCCTACCTCACTGTGTATGTGCTGCTGCTGGTGGCCTACATCGGCGTGATCAAGTACATGGCCGAGCACTCGACCATGCCCACCGCGGCCGTGGCGCCCCCAGCACCGCAAGCCATCTGAGGAGCAACACCATGGACATGACCTGGGCCACGGCCCTTCCGCTGATCTTCATGGCCGTCATGGGGCTGGCACTGCTGGCCTACGTGGTGCTGGACGGCTACGACCTGGGCGTGGGCATTCTGCTGCCCTTTGCCTCCGATGCCGAAAAGGACGTGATGGTCGCCAGCATCGGCCCCTTCTGGGACGCCAACGAGACCTGGCTGGTGCTGGGCGTGGGCGTGCTGCTGATCTGCTTTCCCAAGGCCCACGGCATGGTGCTGTCGGCCCTGTACCTGCCGGTGGCGGTGATGCTGGTGGGGCTGATCCTGCGCGGCGTGGCCTTCGACTTCCGCGTGAAGGCGCGCGACTCGCACAAGGCCACCTGGAACCGCCTGTTCGCAGCCGGCTCGCTGGTCACCACGCTGGCCCAGGGCTGGATGCTGGGCGCCTACATCACCGGCTTGCAGAACGACACCTGGGGCCTGCTGTTCTCGGCGGGCATCGCGCTCACGCTGCCGGCGGCCTACGCCATGCTGGGCGTGGGCTGGCTCATCATGAAGACCGAGGGTGACCTGCAGCACAAGGCCCTGGCCTGGGGCCGCAAGGTGCTGTGGCCCATGGGCGCGGCGCTGGCCGGCATCTCGCTGGCCACGCCGCTGGTGAGCCACACGGTGTTTGCCAAATGGTTCGTGCTGCCCGAGCTGTTTGCGCTGCTGCCCATACCGCTGGCCTGCGTGGGCGCGTTCTTCGCCATCCGCCATGTGCTGCACACGCCGCGCGTGGTGCAGGCCGGCTACGGCTGGATCGTGTTCGTGGCCACGGTGGTGGTGTTCGTGCTGGCCTTCTTTGGGCTGGCCTACAGCATCTACCCGTTCATCGTGATCGACCGCCTCACGGTGTGGGAGGCGGCCAGCGCCACTGAGTCGCTGGTGGTGATCGGGATCGGTGTGGCGATCACGCTGCCGGTGATCATCGTCTACACGGTCTTCATGTACCGGGTGTTCTGGGGCAAGGCGCGGGAGCTGACGTACGGGCTGTGAGCGCCGGTTCACGCCTCAATACCTGAGGCTGCCCTCGGCATCCACGATAGCCAGCTCCACATAGGTCGAGCCGTTGTGGTTCTTGGGCGAATATTTCACGTTGAAGCGCCCGAACGAGATTTCGCCGGCCTCTTCCATGGCGCGGGTGAAGGATTCGGTGCTCAGGTTGCGCCCGGCGCGGCGCAAGCCCTCGACCAGCAGGCGCGCATGCACGAAGCCCTCGAACTGCGAGGCCGAGGGTTGCGCGCCCGGCGACTTGGCGCGCAGCAGCGCCAGGTACTCGGCGACCACCGGCACGGTGGTGCTGCGCAGCGAAGGCATGATCTGCGCGAGGATGATGCCGCGCGCCTTCTCCTTGAGCTCGCGCTGGATCACGTCCATGCTGGCAACCGAAAAGCCGTAGTACGTGGGCCGCGCCGAGGTGGCTTGCACGCCCTTGATGTAGTGGGTGAACGTGGTGCCCGCCGTGGCCACGATCACGGCCTGCGGCTGGACCTTTTCGGTGGCCTGGCCGGCAGCGGCAAAATCGGGCTGCTTCGGATCGACCTTGATCTCGGCGACGAAGGGGAGCTTTTCCTGCGCGGAGGCCTTCTTGAGTTCGGCCAGCAAGGTCTTGCCCAGTCCGTCGTCCTGGTAGAACACGGCCACCCGGTCCATGCCCTGCTGGCGCAGTTGCGAGACGATCTTCTGCGCCTCGCTGGCATAGCCTGCGCGCACGTGGAACACATGGGGGTTGAAGTTCTCGCGGAACACCGAGGCACCGGTGACGGGGCCGAACAGCAGGGTGCGGTGCTCCTGGATCAGCGGCAGGATGGCGGCCGTCTGCGCGGTGCCGGTGCTGTTGTAGACCATGAAGACCTTGTCGGTCTCGAGCAGCTTGCGCGTGTTCTCCACCGCCTTTTGCGCGTCGAAGGCATCGTCGAGCGTGGTGTAGCGGATCATGCGGCCGTGCACGCCGCCCTGGGCATTGACGGCATCGAACAGCAGCCGCGAACCCTCGCCATACTGCGCGGTCTGGGGGCCGAGCGGGCCCGAGAGCACGGCCGAGGCACCGAGCCGTATCTCGTCCGGCGTCACGCCCTCATTGCGGGCATGGCACAGCCCGGCCGCGCCCAGCGCGGCCAGCAACACAAGTATCCGAAGCATGTCGTCCCCCAGCTTGCCAATGATGATCGACCAGGCCCACTGCCCTGCGGTCCATTTGGTTATTGATCATCATTATCTGCAGGCCCGCGACCCATGCCCTAGGGGTTAGCCCTTCCACCGCAGCCCGCGGGGAAGCCAGCCACGGTTCAGAGTGCAAGGCGCGCGCGGGCGGCCTGGTATTCGCTGCGCAGGCGCGCCACGAGCTCGGCGGTGCTGGTCACGGCGTCGATGGCGCCAATGCCCTGGCCGCAACCCCAGATGTCCTTCCAGGCCTTCTTGGCATCGCCGCCGAAGTTCATCTTGCTCGGGTCGGACTCGGGCAGGTTGTCCGGGTCCATGCCGGCGGCGCGGATCGACGGCGCCAGGTAGTTGCCGTGCACGCCGGTGAAGAGGTTGCTGTAGACGATGTCGTCGGACGTGCCGGCCACGATGGCCTGCTTGTATTCGTCGCTGGCGCGCGCTTCGTGCGTGGCGATGAAGGCCGAACCGATGTAGCCGAAGTCGGCCCCCATGGCCTGTGCGGCCAGTACCGCATCACCGCTGGCGATGGCGCCGCTGAGCGCGATGGGGCCGTCGAACCACTGGCGGATTTCCTGGATCAGGGCGAAGGGGCTCTTCACGCCCGCATGGCCGCCAGCACCGGCGGCCACGGCGATCAGGCCGTCGGCGCCCTTCTCGATGGCCTTGTGCGCGAACTTGTTGTTGATGATGTCGTGCAGCACGATGCCGCCCCAGGCATGCACGGCCTGGTTCACGTCCTCGCGCGCGCCCAGGCTGGTGATGATGATCGGCACCTTGTACTTGGCGCAGACCTGCATGTCGTGCTCCAGCCGGTCATTGCTCTTGTGCACGATCTGGTTGATGGCGAAGGGCGCGGCCGGCCTGTCGGGGTTGGCCTTGTTGTAGGCCGCCAGCGTCTCGGTGATCTCGGCCAGCCATTCGTCGAGCAGTTCGGCGGGGCGCGCGTTGAGCGACGGCATGGAACCCACCACGCCGGCCTTGCACTGCTCGATCACGAGCTTGGGGTTGCTGATGATGAACAGCGGCGAGCCGATGACGGGCAGCGAGAGGTTCTGCAATGCGGGGGGCAGCTTGGACATGGCGGGTTCGTTCCAGTTTGAAAGGATGGATGGATCAGGTTCTTGTGGGGTACAGGGCCCGCGCACAACGCGCCGGCCCTGCTTGTCTCCCCCGTGCGCTCAGAAGGAGTCGAGCGCCAGCTCCGTCACGCTGTCGGCGCCTTCGACGATGCTGTCGCGCAGGCCTGGTGCCTTGACCAGGATGTGCTCGGCATAGAACTGCGCCGTGGTGATTTTTGCCTGCATGAAGGCGCTGTCCTGTCCCTTGTGCAACAGCGCCTGCGCCGCCAGCAGGCTGCGCGCCAGTTGCCAGCCGGCCACCAGGTTGCCCGCCAGCATGAGGTAGGGCACGCTGCCGGCGAACACGGCGTTGGGCGAGGTCTTGGTGCCGCCGGCGACGAAGTCCACCACGTCGAGGAAGGCCTGGCGCGCGGCGGACAGGCGGCGCGCCACGGCCTTGGCGGCGGGGGTGCCGTTGGCCAGCAGTTCGGCTTCGGTCTTCTCGATCTGCGCGGCGATGCCCTTGGCGGTCTGGCCGCCATCACGCGCGGTCTTGCGGCCCACGAGGTCGTTGGCCTGGATGGCCGTGGTGCCTTCGTAGATGGTGAGGATCTTGGCGTCGCGGTAGTACTGCGCGGCACCCGTTTCCTCGATGAAGCCCATGCCGCCGTGTACCTGCACCCCGAGGCTGGTGACTTCCAGGCTCATCTCGGTGCTGTAGCCCTTGACCAGGGGCACCATGAATTCGTAGAACGCGGCATTCTGCTTGCGCGCATCGGCATCGGGGTGGTGGTGCGCAGCGTCGTAGGCAGCGGCAGCCACGGTGGCCATGGCGCGGCAGCCCTCGGTGTAGGCGCGCATGGTCATGAGCATGCGGCGCACGTCAGGGTGGTGGATGATGGGCGCGCTGGCGGCAATGGAGCCGTCCACGGGGCGGCTTTGCACACGGTCTTTCGCATAGCCCACGGCCTTCTGGTAGGCACGCTCGGCAATCGCGATGCCCTGCACGCCCACGGCGTAGCGTGCGGCGTTCATCATGATGAACATGTATTCGAGGCCCCGGTTCTCCTGGCCCACGAGGTAGCCCACGGCACCGCCATGGTCGCCGAACTGCAGCACGGCCGTGGGGCTGGCCTTGATACCGAGCTTGTGCTCGATGCTCACGCAGTGCGCGTCGTTGCGCGCGCCCAGGCTGCCGTCGGCGTTGACCATGAACTTGGGCACGACGAACAGGCTGATGCCCTTGACGCCCTCGGGCGCGCCCTGCACACGGGCCAGCACCAAGTGCACGATGTTGGCGGCCATGTCGTGCTCGCCATAGGTGATGAAGATCTTGGTGCCGAAGACCTTGTAGCTGCCGTCCGGCTGGGGTTCGGCACGCGTGCGCACCAGGGCCAGGTCGGAGCCGGCCTGGGGCTCGGTGAGGTTCATGGTGCCGGTCCACTCGCCGGTCACCAGCTTTTCAAGGTAGGTGGCCTTGAGCTCATCGCTGCCGGCCGTGAGCAGCGCCTCGATGGCGCCGTCGGTCAGCAGCGGGCACAGCGCGAAGCTCATGTTGGCGCTGTTGCACATCTCGATGCAGGCGGCGCCGATGGTCTTGGGCAGGCCCTGGCCACCAAAGTCGGCCGGGTGCTGCAGGCCCTGCCAGCCGCCCTCGCCATACTGGCGAAAGGCGTCCTTGAAGCCGGGGGTGGTGGTGACCACGCCGTCCTTCCAGCTCGACGGGTTCTTGTCACCCTCGAAGTTCAGCGGAGCCAGCACGCCCTCGTTGAACTTGGCGCACTCTTCGAGCACGGCCTGGGCGGTGTCGAGGCCCGCGTCTTCGAAGCCGGGAATCTGTGCGATCTGTTCAATGTTGGCCAGGTGCTCGATATCGAACAGCATGTCCTTGACGGGGGCGGTGTAGCTCATGGATGTCTCCGGGAAAAATTCTCAAAAAAAAGGCACCGCGAACGATGCCTTTCAGTGCCTGGGCCACAGGGAACGCAGCCTCAGAACACGTGTTTACAAGGCCTTGACCAGCTCCGGCACAGCGGTAAACAAGTCCGCCTCCAGCCCATAGTCCGCCACACTGAAGATCGGCGCCTCCGCATCCTTGTTGATCGCCACGATCACCTTGGAGTCCTTCATCCCGGCCAGATGCTGGATG
>NZ_LMIH01000003.1:134482-134561 GCF_001428645.1 Acidovorax sp. Root217 | reverse complement strand
GCCGGTCTGGCCCACTTGCCAGTCGTTCGGTGCATAGCCCGCATCCACCGCAGCGCGGCTGGCTCCGAGGGCGGCACCC
>NZ_LMIH01000003.1:133232-134429 GCF_001428645.1 Acidovorax sp. Root217 | reverse complement strand
CTTTTCCTTGCTGCCCAAAGCCCGGCCACCGGAGACGATGATCTTGGCGGCGGTCAGCTCGGGCCGGTCGCTCTTGGCGATCTCGCTGCCCACGAAGATGCTCTTGCCGGTGTCGGTGGTCGCTGCTGCGGTTTCCGTCGCTGCGCTGCCACCGGTGGCGGCAGCCGGGTCAAAGCCCGTGGTGCGCACGGTGATGACCTTGGTGGCGTCACCGCTCTGCACGGTGGCGATGGCGTTGCCGGCGTAGATGGGGCGCTCGAAGGTGTCGGGGGAGATGACCTTGGTGATGTCGCTGATCTGCGCGACATCGAGCTTGGCGGCCACGCGGGGGGCCACGTTCTTGCCGCTGGCGGTGGCGGGGAACAGGATGTGGCTGTAGTTGGATGCGATGGCCAGGACTTGCGCGGCCACGTTCTCGGCCAGGCCGTGTTCCAGGCCGGGGGCATCGGCATGGATGACCTTTGCCACACCGGCGATTTGTCCGGCAGCGGCTGCAGCAGCACCGGCATTGTGGCCAGCGATCAGCACATGGACGTCACCGCCGCAGGCAATGGCGGCGGTCACGGTGTTCAGGGTGGCGCCCTTGATGGCGGCGTTGTCGTGTTCGGCAATAACGAGTACGGTCATTTGGTTGTTCTCCTTATGCTTCAGATGACTTTGGCTTCGTTCTTGAGCTTGTCGACAAGGGCGGCCACGTCGGCCACCTTGACGCCGGCGCCGCGCTTGGCGGGTTCCGTGACCTTGAGGGTCTTGAGGCGCGGAGTGACATCCACACCCAGGTCTTCGGGCTTGACGGTATCCAGCTGCTTCTTCTTGGCCTTCATGATGTTGGGCAAGGTGACGTAGCGGGGTTCGTTCAGGCGCAGGTCGGTGGTGATGACTGCGGGCAGGGTCAGGGACAGGGTTTCCAGGCCGCCGTCGACTTCGCGGGTCACGCTGACCTTGTCGGCAGTCAGCTCCACCTTGCTGGCGAAGGTGGCCTGGGGCAGGTCGGCCAGGGCCGCCAGCATCTGGCCGGTCTGGTTGGCGTCGTCGTCGATGGCCTGCTTGCCCAGGATCACGAGGCCGGGCTGCTCTTTGTCGACCAGGGCTTTGAGGATCTTGGCCACGGCCAGGGGTTGGAGTTCGACGTCGGTTTCCACCAGGATGGCGCGGTCGGCGCCAATGGCCATGGCGGTGCGCAGGGTTTCCTGGCAC
>NZ_LMIH01000003.1:131573-133165 GCF_001428645.1 Acidovorax sp. Root217 | reverse complement strand
GTCCACACCCGTTTGGTCCGACTTGACTCGGACTTTGACGTTGTAGTCCACCACGCGCTTGACAGGGACCAAGACCTTCATTGCTGCGGCTCCTAGAGTTGGTTGAATTGACGTTTACGTAAACTGGAACATTCTATGCCGCAGTGCACCCCAAAGGGCGCGGGCCGGGACCACCGACTGCAGGGGCATAAAAAAGAACGATCGTGCTTTTTCGTGATTATAGGGCACTTGGCGAACCGCCCGATGTCTCGCCGGAGGCACCGGTCACGGCAGCACCCGGAGACAGGCCGGCAGGGACGGCACCGCTGTCCTTGAACTGCACCACGCGCTGCGGGTAAGGGATGTCGATGTTCGCGGCGCGCAGGCCATCGAGGATGGCGATGTTGATGGCCGAGCGCAGGTTGAGCGAGCCGGCCGAGGGATCGCTGATCCAGAAGTTGAGGCTGAATTCGAGCCCGTCTGGCGCGAAATTGATGAGAAAGGCCACAGGCTCGGGCTCCTTGAGCACGCGCGCCTGCGCTGCGGCGGCCGCGCACAGGATGGCCTGCACCTGGCCCACGTCGCTGTCGTAGCCGACGATGATGTTGGTGGTGACGTTGAACTTGCGGTCGGCGTCCGACAGGTTCTCCACGCGCTGGGTGATCAGGGTCTCGTTGGGCACGATGGATTCGCGCCCGTTGCCCGCACGGATCAGGGTGTAGCGCGTCTTGATGTCGGTGATGCGGCCCTCGAAGCCGTCGACGCGCACGTTGTCGCCGATGCGCAGCGAGCGCTCCAGCAGGATCACGAAGCCGCTCACGTAGTTGGAGGCCAGCTTCTGCAGGCCAAAGCCCAGGCCCACGCCGACCGCCCCGCCCAGCACCGACAGCGCGGTGAGGTCCACCCCGACGGCCGACAGCGCGAACAGCATGCCTACGAGCAGCAGCACGGCGCGCACGGCGTTGCCGGCGACCTTGCGCATGGACAGATCGGTGACGGCCGTGCTGAGCACGCGCCGCTCGAAGGTGGCTGAGATCCACAGCGCGGCCACCAGCACCAGGCTGGCCGACAGCGCGCCCTCGATCAGCGTGGCGACACTGACGGTGGACTTGCCGAAGTTGAGCGTGATGGCATCGAGCTCGCTGCGCACGGCGGGCAGCAGGCCCACGATCCACAGCACGGCCGCGCCCCATATGACCCAGGAGAACAGCCCCTCCAGCAGCCGCACGAGGGCCGATGCCGGAAAGGCGACGCGCAGCACGCGGGCGATGAAGCGGATCAGCGCGAGCGAGACCAGCATGGGGACTGCGATGCGCAGCACGAAGACCGGATGGTAGTGCTCCACCGCGAGGCGGCCTGCAAACGTCAGCACCAGGGCGATCAGGGGGAAGAGCAGGCCGTCGATGGTGTTGCGGCCGATCCAGACCGAATCGGGGGGTTGGTTGCGGCCTATCAGTCTGGCGGCGAACAGGGCGATGGCGATGGCGGCGGCCAGGACGCCGAGTTCCAGCCAGACGCTGGAGTGGTTGAAGTCTGTCAGTAGTTTGTCGAGGATTTCCATGCAGTTGGGTCCGTTCCACGCGGTGCTGGTGGTGACTGTTTGCTTGATCTAG
>NZ_LMIH01000003.1:131429-131521 GCF_001428645.1 Acidovorax sp. Root217 | reverse complement strand
GAGGTACTTGTTCTTTGCTTCGCCAAAGAAAAGTACCCAAAAGAAAGGCGACCCCGCTGCCCGCGTCCCCCTCGCCCGGGGGCGAGGGGGCA
>NZ_LMIH01000003.1:85550-131353 GCF_001428645.1 Acidovorax sp. Root217 | reverse complement strand
TCTTTTGGCGACGCAAAAGAAGGTGGGTGCGCCGCCGGGCGCACATCCCGGCCTCCGCCCTCAGCAAAAGAAAAGAAGCAACCACCACCCATATCGCTAAAAAATCATCTCCAAGACGGAGCACGCTTCTCAACAAACGCCCGAGCCCCTTCTTGAGCAGCCCCATCCACCATGTTCACCGCCATCACCTGCCCAGCCAACTGGTAAGCCGCATCCACTCCCAGTTCCCGCTGCTGGTACACCAGCGCCTTGCCCATGGCCACAGCAACACGCGGCTTTTGCAGGATTGACGCCACGAACTTCTCCACCTCAGCATCGAGCCCATCCACAGACACAACCCGATTCACCAGCCCCTGCTCCAAGGCGGTGGCAGCATCAATGAAATCCCCAGTCAGCAGCATCTCCATCGCCCGCTTGGCAGGCACATTGCGCACCAGCGGCACACTGGGCGTAGCGCAGAACAGGCCGTAATTGATCCCGCTGGTCGCAAACGTCGCGCTGTCAGCCGCCACCGCCAAATCGCACTGCGCGACCAGTTGGCACCCCGCCGCAGTGGCCATGCCCTGCACCCGCGCGATCACCGGCACAGGCAGCTTGTGGATGGCCAGCATCATGCGGCTGCACTGCGCAAACAGCTGCTGGTACCAGGCCAGGTCCGGGTGGGCCGCCATGTCCTTGAGGTTGTGGCCGGCGCAGAAGGCCTTGCCCTCGGCCGCCAGCACCACGACGCGCGCAGTGTCGTCGCGCGCCACGGCATCGAGCGCCTGCTGCAGGTCAGTTAGCATTTCCGAGCCCAGGGCATTGAAGCGCGCAGGGTCGTTGAGCGTGAGGGTCACCACGCCGCGAGCGTCCCGTTCCACGCGCAGAGGCTGTTGAGGTTCCGTCATGGTTGTTCGTTTCAATCCCAAAATCACAGGTCGGCCAGCACGCGCAGATGGGCTTCCACACTGCGTGCCAGGGGCCCCATCACATACCCACCCTCCAGGCAGGACACGATGCGCCCCTTGGAATAGCGCTGCGCGATGTCCTTCACCCGCTGGGTGATCCAGGCGTAATCCGATTCGGTCAGGCCCAGTTGCCCCATGTCGTCCTCGCGGTGGCCGTCGAAGCCCGCGCTCACGAAGATCATCTCGGGCTTGAAGGCCTCCAGCCGGGGGATCCACATCATCTCGATGGTCTCGCGGATGTCCATGCCGCGCGTGTAGGCTGGCACCGGCACGTTGACCATGTTGGGCGCGGGATCGTGGTCGCCGCTATAGGGGTAGAAGGGGTGCTGAAAAATGCTGACCATCAGCGCGCGCGGGTCATGGGCGAGGATGTCCTCGGTGCCGTTGCCGTGGTGCACGTCGAAATCGACCACCGCCACGCGCTGCAGGTTGTGGCGCTGCAGTGCGTACTTGGCGGCCACGGCCACGTTGTTGAAGAAGCAGAACCCCATGGCCTTGCTGCGCGTGGCATGGTGGCCTGGCGGGCGCACGGCGCAGAAGGCGTTCTCCATCTCGCCCGCCATCACCGCATCGGTGGCGGCCAGGGCGGCCCCGGCGGCGCGCAGCGAGGCGTTCCAGGTGTGGGCGTTGATGGAGGTATCAGGATCGAGCTGCGAGTAGCTCGGGCCGCCGGCCAGGATCTCCTCGTTGAGTCGGTCGGACAGGCCGCGCATGGCGGCCACGTGCAGGCGGTCGTGGGCCAGCTCGATGTCGGCCAGGGAGGCCTCGGGCGCCTCGCGGCGGTCCAGCGCATCGCCCACGCCGGTGATCAGCAGCCGGTCTTCGATGGCATCGAGCCGCTCGGGGCACTCGGGGTGCCCGGGGCCCATTTCGTGCTTCCAGCAGTCGCGGTGGGTGAAATAGCCCGTCTTGCTCACAGTCAATCCCCGTGTCTCGTCTTTTTCGGATAACGTCGCGACAAGATTTTTCGGATAACGTCGCGCTATGACCATGAATGCCCAGCACAAAATCAAATCGCTTCTGGACCAGCTTAACACGGTGATCGTGGGCAAACAGGCCCAGGTACAGGACTGCGTGGCCTGCCTGCTGGCCGGCGGCCACCTGCTGATCGAGGATGTTCCGGGCGTGGGCAAGACCACCCTGGCCCACGCCCTGTCGCGCACCTTCGGGCTGCAGTTCTCGCGCGTGCAGTTCACGGCCGACCTGATGCCCAGCGACCTCACGGGCGTCTCGGTGTACGAGCGCGGCAAGGAAGCCTTCGTGTTCCACCCCGGGCCGGTGTTCGCCCAGGTGCTGCTGGCCGATGAAATCAACCGCGCCAGCCCCAAGACGCAGAGCGCGTTGCTCGAGGCCATGGAAGAAAAGCAGGTGTCGGTGGAAGGCGAGACGCGCGCCCTGCCCCACCCCTTCTTCGTGATCGCCACGCAGAACCCGCACGACCAGCTCGGCACCTTTGCGCTGCCCGAGTCGCAGCTGGACCGCTTTCTGATGCGCATCTCCATCGGCTACCCCGACCGGGCGGCCGAGCGCGTGCTGCTGGCCGGTGCAGACCGGCGCGACATGGTGGACTCCATGCTGCCCCAGCTGTCAGATGAAGAACTGGCCGAGCTGCAGCGCCAGGTGCTGGCGGTGCACACGGCCGATCCGCTGCTCAACTACGTGCAGGACCTGATCGCGGCCACGCGCTCGGGCCGCTGGTTCCTGCAGGGGCTGTCGCCGCGCGCCGGCATTGCCCTGGTGCGCGCTGCCAAGGCGCAGGCGCTGATCAGCGGGCGCGACTATGTGGCGCCCGACGACGTGCAGGCCGTGCTGCCCCAGACCATTGCCCACCGCCTGGTGCCGGTGGGCGATGCGGGCCGGGGGGCAGTCGAGCAGGTGCGCGCCATGGCCGAGTCCGTGCCCCTGCCTTGAGCCCGAGGGACATGGCAACCGCCACATCGCCCACGCCATCGCCCGGCCGGCTGCGCGCCGCCCTGGCAGCGCTCAACCCGCTCACGCCCGTGCGCAAACGCTTCGAAAACTGGTGGATGGTGCGCCGGCCGCTGAGCGACACGCTCACGCTGACCCAGCGCAATGTCTACATCCTGCCCACGGGCGCGGGCTGGATGCTGGCGTTGACGCTGCTGATCCTGCTGGTGGCCTCCATCAACTACCAGCTCAACCTGGGCTATCTGCTGACCTTTCTGCTGGCAGGCAGCGCGGTGGTCGGCATGCACATCTGCCACGCCACGCTGCGCGGCATCACGCTGCACCTCAAGGCGCCCGAGCCGCACTTCATGGGGACCAGCGCCACCATCGAGGTCCAGGTGTCCAGCGAACGCAAGACGACGCGCTACGGCATCGGCCTGGCCGTGCATGGCGGCGGTGGCGAAGCGCACCACTGGGCCTGGACCGATGTGCCCGCACAAGGAAGCTCCACCGTGCACGTGGCCTTTGCCCCACCGCGCCGGGGCCTGCACCGCGTGCCCACGCTCACGGCGGAAACGCGTTTTCCGCTGGGCACCTTCCGCGTATGGACCTACTGGCGCCCGGCCGCCCAGGTGCTGGTGTACCCGGCGCCCGAGCTGCCCCCCCCGCCGCTGCCACCCGGCGAGCCGCGCGGCGCGGGAACGGGCAGCGCGCCCTCGCAGGGCATTGGCGAGTTCGATGGCGTGCGTGCCTACCGGCGTGGCGACCCGCTCAAGCTGGTGGTCTGGAAGAAGGCGGCCAAGACGCTGGGCACCGGCACCGACGACCTGGTGAGCCGCGATTCGCAGCAGGCCCAGCGCCACGAGCTGTGGCTCGACCCGGCCCTGGCCGCCCTGCCCGACCCCGAGGCCCGCATCTCGCGCCTGGCGGCCTGGGTGCTGCAGGCCGACCGCCTGGGCCTGGACTATGGACTGCGCCTGCCCGGCGTGGAGATCGAACCCGACACCGGCACCGCCCACCGCCGCCGCTGCCTGGAAGCGCTGGCGCTGTGCTGAACTTCTGCCGGTGACAAGCCATCCAAACGCATTGCCCTTTGCCCCTTTTTCCCCGGAAGCCCGACGCTCCATGAGCCTGCGCCAGACCCTCGCCACCCTGCCACGCGACACGCGGGACACCTTGTTCCTGCTGTTCGCCACGGCCTGGGTGATCGCGCCCCAGGTGGCCAACCTGCCCGCCTGGGCCAGTGCCATGGCCTTCGGCATGCTGCTGTGGCGCGGCTGGATGGCGTGGAAGGGCCGGCCGCTGCCCGGGCGCTGGCTGCTCACGGTGCTGGTCATCGTGGCCGTGGCGGGCACCCTGTTCACGCACCGCACCATCCTCGGGCGCGACGCGGGTGTCACGCTCATGGTGATGATGCTGGCCTTCAAGACCCTGGAGCTGCGCGCACGGCGCGACGCCATGGTGATCTTTTTCCTGGGCTTCTTCACGATGCTCAGCAACTTCTTCTTCTCGCAATCGCTGCTCACGGCTGCCGCCATGCTCGTGGCCTTGCTGGGCCTGCTCACGGCCCTGGTCAACGCCCACATGCCGGTGGGGCGCCCGCCGCTGGCGCAGACCTTCCGCATGGCGGGCACCATGGCCCTGCTGGGCGCGCCCATCATGGTGGCGCTGTTCATGCTGTTTCCGCGCATGTCGCCGCTGTGGGGCATGCCCAGCGACAACCTCACCGGGCGCAGCGGCCTGTCGGGCACCATGAAGATCGGAGACATGGCCGAGATTGCGCTCGATGAACGGGTGGCGATCCGCCTGCGCTTCGAAGGTGCGCCCACCGATGTTCCGCAGCAGTCCATGCTGTATTTCCGCGGCCCCGTCATGTCCGCCTTCGACGGCAGGCAATGGGTGGCCGAGCCGTTCCGGGAAGACAGCGAGTGGGCCGCCCGTGTGGCGGTACGGGCCAATCTGCAGACCAGCGGCCCTGCCGTGCGCTACGAAGTGACGCTGGAACCCCAGCGCCAGCCCTGGCTGATGGTGCTGGAAGCCACGCCCGAGGCACCCCAGGTGCCCAACATGCAGGCCTACATGACGCAGGACCTGCAATGGATGACCACGCGCCCCATCACCGACGTGCTGCGCTACCAGGCCGTGAGCTACCCCGAATTCCGCCACGGCCCTCAGGAGTCCGTACGCCAGCTGCGTGTGTACACCGAGCTGCCGCCCGGCTTCAACCCGCGCACCCTGGAGCTTGCCGCACAGATGCGCGCTGACCCGGCGCTGGCCAATGCCAGCACCGACGCCCTGGTCAACGCCGTGCTGCAGCGCCTGCGCACGGGCGGCTACAACTACTCGCTGGAGCCCGGCGTCTTCGGCGAGCACACGGCCGACGAGTTCTGGTTTGACCGCAAGGAAGGCTTTTGCGAGCACATTTCCTCGGCCTTCGTGATCCTGATGCGCGCGATGGACGTACCCGCGCGCATCGTCACCGGCTACCAGGGGGGCGAGCGCAACCCGGTGGACGGCTACTGGACCGTGCGCAACGCCGACGCCCACGCCTGGGCCGAAGTCTGGATGGAAAACCGTGGCTGGGTGCGCGTGGACCCCACGGGCGCAGTGTCGCCCGGCCGGGTGGGCCAGTTCCAGCGCCTCAGGGCGCCCGAGGGCGCATTTGCCAGCGCCATGGGAACCATCAGCCCCGGAATGGTGCAATCCTTGCGCGCCGTGTGGGAGGCCGTGAACAACAGCTGGAGCCAGTGGGTGCTCAACTACAGCCAGAGCAGCCAGTTCGACCTGCTCAAGGCCCTGGGCTTCGAATCCCCGAGCTGGCAGGACCTGACCACCGTGCTCGGCGCCCTCATCGTGATCGCCGCCAGCGGCGGCGGGCTGTGGACCCTGTGGGAACGCAGCCAGCACGACCCCTGGCTGCGCCTGCTGGCACGCGTACGCCAGCGCCTGGCCAAGGCGGGCCTGGTGCTGCCCGACACCTTGCCGCCCCGCTCCATGGCCCGGCAGGTGACTGCCCACTTCGGTGACAGCGCCAGCGGCCTGGCCGCCTGGCTGCTGCGGCTGGAGCAGGTACGCTATGCCCCTCTACCTGCCCAGCAGTTCGGCGCCCTGCGCCGCGAATTCAACACCCTGCCCTGGCCCCCGTCCGCACGGGGCCGATGACCCGAACGACATGCGCCTCCTGAAATCCGTTGCCATCGCCTGTGTGGCGGTGGCCTGTGCCCTGCCCGCCCTCGCCAGCCCCTCCAAGCCCCCCAAGCAGGCTGCCTCCAAAAAAGCCGCCGCGAACTCCACCGTGCAGGGCGGCGTACCCTACGCCAACCGTCCCGATGCCATGGCCTTTGCCGACGACCTGGCCACCCGGCGCGGCCTGGACCGCGAATGGGTGCGCCAGGCCATCGGCCAAGCGCGCATGCTGTCCCAGGTGCCGCGCCTCATGCTGCCGCCCCCCGTGGGCACGCCCAAGAACTGGCGCGTGTACCGCAGCCGCTTCATCGACCCGGTGCGCATCCGCGCGGGCGTGCGTTTCTGGCAGGAGCACCGGGAGGCGCTGGAACGCGCCGAGGCCGAATACGGCGTGCCGGTGGAGATCATCGTCGGCATCATCGGCGTGGAGACCATCTACGGCCAGCAGATGGGCAACTTCCGCGTGATGGATGCGCTGGCCACGCTGGCCTTCGACTTTCCCAACGCCCACCCGCGTGCCAAGGAGCGCCGCGAGTTCTTCCAGCGCGAGCTGGAGCAGTTTCTGAGCCTCACCAACCGCAGCAACATCGACCCCTTCGAGCCGCGCGGCAGCTACGCGGGCGCCATGGGGCTGGGGCAGTTCATGCCCTCCAGCTGGGTGCGCTATGCGGTGGACTTCGATGGTGATGGCCGGGTCGACCTGTTCAGGAGCCCTGTCGACGCCATAGGCTCTGTGGCCAACTACTTCAAGGGCCACAACTGGACCACGGGCATGCCCACGCACTATGCGGTGCAGTTCGACACGGCGCGGTTGCAGCTCGACACCCTGCTGGCCCCGGACATCCTGCCCACCTTCAGCGCCGCCAGCATGCAGGCCAAGGGCGTGGTGCTCGATGCCGCAGGGGCCCAGCACACGGGTCCCCTGGCGCTGGTGGAACTGCAGAACGGCGGCGACACACCGACCTATGTAGCGGGCACGGAGAACTTCTACGCCATCACGCGCTACAACTGGTCGAGCTACTACGCCATGGCCGTGATCGAGCTGGGGCGCGAGGTGGCGGCGGCGCGATAGCCCGACTGCCCTTCAGGCCATGGCGTACGCTGGCGCTCGTTCAACGCCCCATGCGTCCAGCCCCGGCCGCCACCCCAGTTCCGGCGCGATCAGCCGCGCCGTGTCCTCCAGGATCTGGCGGTACTCGTCGGGCGCGAAGTCGTAGGGCAGCTCCAGCCGCAGCTCCTGCACCAGGGGCACGATGGGGTCGTCGTGCAGCCACTGCAGGATCTGGTCGCTGCTGCCCACCAGGTCGCGCGCGAAGAGCGTGCGTCGCTCGCCCTGGGGAGCCAGGGTGCGCGCCTGCCGTGTGGCAGCCCAGGCCAGGTAGCGTGCGCGGGTGGATGCGTCGGCCCCGTCGAGCGGCACGATCACCCGCCCCAGGGCCACGCGCGGCACGCTGGCCTGCGGCTGCTGTGCACGCCAGCGGGCATGGAACAGGTCGAGTTGCGCACGCTGCGCCTCGAAGAACTGGTCCGTCTGCTCGGCCCGGTTGATGTTGCCGATGAGCAGGTGGTAGCCCTGCTCCCCCGCCCACTGGGCCGAGCGCAGCGAGCCGCCGCCGTACCACAGGCGCTGCGCCAGACCCGGCGCGTACGGCTGCAGGCGTGGCCGCTGGCGGCCTGCGGGGCTTTCGACAAAGGTGTCCTCGTCGCCGAGCAGCTCGCCCTGCAGGTTGCGGTGCAGGCGATCCACCCGGGCGTGCGAGAAGTCGATGCTGCCCGCATCGCCGTCGAACAGGCGCTCGCCCAGCAAGGCGCCAAAGTGCGGCGCACCGGCGCTCAGCCCCACATGCAGGCGCCCGCGCGCGAGCACGTCCACCGTCGCCAGGTCCTCGGCCAGGCGAAACGGGTTCTCATAGCCCATCTGCACCACGGCCGTGCCGAGGGCTATGCGCAGTGTGCGCTGGCTCGCAGCAGCGAGGAAGGTCGCGGCCGAGGACACCCCGCGCTCCAGGTGGCGCTGGCGCACCCAGGCGCTGTTGAAACCCAGGGCCTCGCCGTAGGCGAACAGCTGCAGCGTGTGCTCCAGCCCGTCGAAGGGGTCGGTGTCGGGGAAATTGCCCGGCGACAGAAAGGCAAGGTGGCGGATGGCCATGGTCAGAACTTCGGCAGGCCAGGCGGGTTGGTTTCCGAGCGCGGCAGCGCCTCTTCCGCCAGGCTCCAGCGCGCGAGCGTCTGCGTGTACTTGCCACTCTGGATGATCGCGTTGCCTGCCAGCGTCAGCGCATCGGCCAGGCCGCTGCCCTTGCGCGTGGTGATGGCCACGTCGGACTTGAGCGGCCAGCCCGCGTTCACCGTGCCGACGAGCTTGATCTTGCCGTCCTTGGCCGCATGGTAGGCCTGGGAGGCGTTGGGGTTGAAGTTGGCATCGGCCCGGCCCGAGACCACACCCAGCAGGCGCGCCGCATCGTCGTCGAAGTAGACCAGCTCCGCGGGCTTGAGGCCCGCTGCGATGTTCTTCTTGTTCCATTCGAGCAGGATGCGCTCCTGGTTGGTGCCCGAGCCGGTGATGACCTTGAGGCCGGCCACGTCCTTGGGCTCCTTGATCGACGCGATCTTGCTGTCGGCACGCACGTAGAAGCCGTGCAGGCCCAGGCGGTAGGTGGAGAAGTCGAACTTCTCCTTGCGCTGCTCGGTCACGCCCACGTTGGAAATTACCGCGTCGTACTTGCCCGAGGACAGGCCCAGCGGCCAGTCGGCCCAGGCGATGGGCACCAGCTCGAGCTTCAGGCCCAGGGCATCGGCGATGAGCTGCGCGTAGTCGGGATCGAAACCCACCACGGTCTTCGCATCGGTGGCGTAGGTGGAGATGGGCGGCGCGAACGGTGCGATCGCGACGGTGAGCACGCCTTCCTTCACGAACTTGTAGTCCTTGGGGATGGCGGCGATGGCCGCAGCGTTGCGCTCGGTGCGCGGCCGCGCCTTCTGCTCGGGGCTGAAATCGAAGGTCTGCGCCAAGGCGCCACCGCCGAATGCAGCCAATGCCAGAGCGGCCAGCCAGCGCCGAAGGGATGGGGAGGGGATGGTCATGGCGCGCCTCACTTCTTGGGCAGGCCGGGCGGGTTGGTGCGCGCAACCTGGATGGCCTCGGACTGCAGGTTCCAACGCTCCAGTGACTTGGAGTAGTTGCCGTTCTGGATCTGCGCGTTGAGTGCGGCAGTCACCGCCTCGGCAATGCCCGATCCCTTGCGCGAGGTCACGGCGATCTCGGCGTTCTGTGGCCAGCCGCCCGAGAAGGCGCCCACCAGCTTGGTCCGGCCGTCGCGCGCGTTGTGCGCGGCGATGCCGTTGGGCGCGAGGTAGGCGTCCGCCCGGCCCGAGAGGATGGCCAGGTACAGCACCACATCGTCGTCGTAGTACTGGATCTCCACGGGTTTCAGGCCCGCGGCCACGTTCTGCTGGTTCCAGCGCAGCAGGATCTGCTCCTGGTTGGTGCTGGCGCCGACGATGATCTTCAGGCCCGCCACGTCCTTGGGCTCCTTGATCGCGGTGATCTTGCTGTCGGCCTTGACGTAGATACCGAGCTGGTCGTTGCGGTAGGTGGAGAAGTCGAATTTCTCCTTGCGCTCCTCGGTCACCGTGACGTTGGAGATCACCACGTCGAACTTGCCCGACTGCAGGCCCAGCGGCCAGTCGGCCCAGGCCACGGACACCAGTTCGAGCTTGCGCCCCAGGCTGTCGGCGACCAGTTGCGCCACGTCGGGCGCATTGCCCACGGGGGTCTTGTTGTCGGTGGCATAGGCGCCGAACGGCAGGCGTCCGGTGGTGGTGCCCACGGTGAGCACGCCCTCCTTGGCGAACTTGAAGTCCTTGGCCACGAGCTTGAGCGCCTCGTCGACCTTGGCCGAGCGCGGGCGCCCCGGCTGTTCGGGGCTCAGGTCCACGGCCTGGGCCGTGGCCTGCAGCGGGGCCATGGTCGCGGCGGCCAGCGCCAGGGCAAGAAAGGTGGAGCGGCGGGTGAAGTTCATCGGATGGTTCCTGAAAAAAGCCATGAAGAAAAGACAATGCGGGCACGCTGGCGCCCAGCCGGGCGCTGCGCGTGCGAGGGAGCGAAAGAACTGCGGCGGGCTGCTAGAGCACCTTGGCCAGGAACTCTGCGGTGCGTGGGTGCGCAGGGCGGTTGAACACCTGGTCCGGCGTGCCGGTCTCCAGGATCTGCCCCTGCTCCATGAAGACCACGGTGTCGGCCACCTCGCGGGCGAAACCGATCTCGTGCGTGACAATGACCAGCGTGGTGCCCGAACGCGCCAGTTCCTTGATCACGTCGAGCACCTCGCCCACCAGCTCCGGGTCGAGCGCCGAAGTGGGCTCGTCGAACAGCAGCACCTTGGGGCGCAAGGCCAGCGCCCGCGCGATCGCCACGCGCTGCTGCTGGCCGCCCGAGAGCTGGCGCGGGTAGCTGTGCGCCTTGTCGCTCAGGCCCACCCGGGCCAGCAGCTCCTGCGCCAGGGCCTCGGCCTCGGGGCGCAGCACGCCGCGCACGCTGATGGGGGCCTCGATGATGTTTTCCAGCACCGTGAGGTGGGGGAACAGGTTGAAGTTCTGGAACACCATGCCCACGTCCACGCGGCGCGTTAGGATGTCCTTCTCGCCCAGTTCGTACAGGGTGTCAGCATCCTGGCGGTAGCCGATCAGCTCGCCATCGATGGCGATGAAGCCGCCGTCCACCCGCTCCAGGTGGTTGATGGTGCGCAGCAGCGTGGACTTGCCCGAGCCCGACTGGCCCAGCACCACCGTCACGCTGCCGGGTGGCACGGTGAGCGTCACGTCCTTGAGCACCTGCAGCGCGCCATAGTGCTTGGAGACGCCGTGGATGGTGACCTCGCCGCCGCGCGTGAGGCCGCCACTCCAGCGCGGCACGGTGCCGGCGGGCGCGGCCTGCGGTGCGGCAGCGGGCTCGGCAGACTGCGGCAAGGCCTTGGGAGCGAACCCCAGGCGCCGTACGATGGCCGTGAACAGCGAGGGCGGCGGGTTGCGCAGGGCGCCCTTGGCAAAATGCCGCTCGATGTAGTGCTGCACGATGGACAGCACGGTGAGGATCACCAGGTACCAGACGGTAGCGACCATCAGCAGCGGGATCACCTCCAGGTTGCGCCGGTAGATGATCTGGATGGTGTAGAACAGCTCGGGCAGCGCCAGGATGTAGACGTTGGACGTGCCCTTGGCCAGCCCGATGATGTCGTTGAAGCCGCTGGGCAAAATGGAGCGCATGGCCTGCGGCAGCACGATGCGAAAGGCCTGGCGCCGGCGCGGCAGGCCGAGCGCAGCGGCCGCCTCCAACTGCCCCTGGTCCACCGACAGGATGCCCCCGCGCACGATTTCCGAGGCAAAGGCCGCTTGGTTGAGCGTGAGCCCGATCAGCGCCGCCACGAAGGGGCTGATGAGCTGCGTGGTGGGGTAGGAGAAGAAGGTCCAACCCGTGAACGGCACGCCCAGGCTCACCGTCTCGTAGAGGTACCCGAGGTTGTTGATGATGAGCAGCAGCACGATCACCGGGATGGAGCGGAAGATCCAGACGAAGGTCCACGACAGCCCCGCCAGCAGCGGCGAGCGCGACACCCGGGCCAGCGCCAGCGCCGTGCCCAGTGTGAAGCCGAACAGCGCGCCCAGCGCCGTGAGCAGCAAGGTGCGGCCCAGGCCCACGAGCACCGGCTCGGCAAAGAACCATTCGGCGAATATCGCCCAGCCCCAGCGCGGGTTGGTGAGCACCGAGTACAGCACCAGCGCGATGACCACGGCGGCAAACGCCGTGCCCACGGCCCGTGCGCGGTAGCGCGCAGGCACCACTTTGTAGTGCGAGTAATCGCCCTTCACGGGGGGCACGGCAGTTGGCGCCGCTGCCGGGGGCGCGGGGTGGTGCTGCACGGCAGGCGCCGGGCCCGAAGGCAGCGCGTGCGACGCATCAAGCGTGGTGGTGGTGGACATGTGGTTCTTGTGGGGTGAAGCGAGGAAGGACGGCTCAGGCCGCTCGGGCCAGAGGTTCGATAAAAGCCGAGGCAAAGGCGGACGAGGCGGGCACAAGGGTTTTCTCGAACGGCAGCGAGCGGTAAGTGCCCTCGGGCGCCGACGGGTCGAACAAGGCCGCATAGCCCTGGCCCAGGTACAGCGCCACGGCCTCGGGCTGGCGAAAGCCCGTGGTCAGGTAGATGCGCGTGTAGCCCTGGCGCAGCGCCTGGGCCTCGAGCTCCTGCACCACCCGGCGTGCCAGGCCCTGGCGGCGCTGGGCCGAGTGCGTCCACACGCGCTTGACCTCGGCCGTGCCGGGGTCCGGGTGGCGCTTGAAGGCGCCACCGCCGATGGCCACGCCATCGCGCAGCAGCAGCACGAAGTTGCCCCCCTCGGGCGGCGAGAACAGCTCGGCCGGGTACTTCTCCATCTCGCGCGGGCCGCCCTCGCGCTCGTAGAAGTCGCCATAGCGGCTCTGGTACTCGTGGCTGAGTTCCTCCACCAGCGGGCGTGCCAGAGGGTCCAGGGGGGTGGTGTAGACGAATCGTTCGCTCATGGTGTCGCGTCCATCAAGGCAACAGAAAAGGGGTCATGCGGGCGCCAGGAAGCGCTCGGCCAGGCGCACCCAGTAAGTGGCCGAGGGCGCGAGGATGGCGTCGTTGAAGTCGTAGTGCGGGCTGTGCAGCGAGGCGCCGTCGCCATTGCCCACGAAGACATAGCTGCCGGGCCGCTGGAGCAGCATGAAGGCGAAGTCCTCGCTGGCCGTGCGCGGGCGAAAGCCGGCGTCCACGCGCGCAGCGCCGAAGGTGTCCACGGCCACACTGCGCGCCAGCGCCGTCTCGGCATCGTGGTTCAGCACCGCGGGGTAGCCCGGGCGGTACTGCACCTCGGCCGTGGCGCCGAAGCTCTCGGCCTGGGCCCGCGCGATGGCCGGAATGCGCTCTTGCAGAACGGCGCGCACCTCGGGCTTGAAGGCACGGGCGGTGAGCTTGAGTTCCACGCTTTCGGGAATCACATTCGGGGCGGCACCGCCGTGGATCGAGCCCACGGTGACCACGCCCATGTCCAGCGGGTCGACGTTGCGCGAGACCACCGTCTGCAGTGCCGTGATGATGTGCGCTGCGGCCACCACCGGGTCCACCGTCTCGTGCGGCGCAGCGCCATGGCCGCCCTTGCCGCGCACGGTGATGGTGATCTGGTCCACCGAGGCCATGGCCGGCCCGGTGACGCAGCCGAAGTGCCCCGCGCCCACGCAGGGCCAGTTGTGCAGGCCGAACACCGCATCGCAGGGAAAGCGCTCGAACAGACCCTCGGCGATCATGCGGTTGGCGCCGCCGCCGTTCTCCTCGGCGGGCTGGAAGATCAGGTTCAGCGTGCCGTCGAAGCGGCCCGACTCGGCCAGGAAGCGCGCCGCAGCCAGCAGCACGGTGGTGTGCCCGTCGTGCCCGCACGCATGCATCACGCCGGCGTTTTCGCTGGCATAGGACAGGCCCGTGGCCTCGGTGATGGGCAATGCGTCCATGTCGGCGCGGATGCCCAGGGACTTGCCGCCATTGCCACGCACCAGCCGCCCCACCACGCCCGTGCCGGCAATGCCGGGGGTCACCTCGTAGCCCCAGGCCGCCAGGCGCTCGGCCACGATGGCGGCGGTGCGGTGCTCCTGGAAGGACAGCTCGGGGTGGCGGTGCAGGTCCTGGCGCAGGGCCTTGAACTCTCCGATGAAGGCAGCGATGCCCTCCTCCACGCGCGCCACATCTTCAGCGCCGACCGCAGGCAGTGCGGCGCCCATCAGGCCGCCTTCCTGTCAGTGGCGCCCAGCCCATCCACAGCCGCATACCGGCTGGCCTTGCGCGGCAGGCCCAGGTGGTCGCGCAGCGTGGCGCCGGGCAAGGTGCGCTCGTAGCGGCCACGCGCCTCCAGCACGGGGATGACATGGGTCACGAAGTCGTCGAGCCCCTGGGCCAGCACCGGGAAGCCGAGGATGAAGCCATCGGCCGCGCCCTCGTCCACCCAGCGGATGATCTCGTCGGCCACCCGCTCGCCTGTGCCCACGAACTGCGAGCGCGGCGTGGCCGCCTCCAGTGCCACCTGGCGCAGCGTAAGGCCACGCTCCCTGGCGTCGGCCTTGATGCGGTCGGTGGTGGAGCGAAAGCTGTTGCGCCCGATCTCGCCCAGTTCCGGGAAGGGCTCGTCCAGCGGGTACTGGCTGAAATCGTGGTGGTCGAAGTAGCGGCCCAGGTAGGCCAGCGCTTCCTGCACCGTGAGCAGTTCGCGGATGGCCTGGTACTTGGCCTCGGCCTCCTCCTGCGTGGCACCCACCACCGGGCCGATGCCCGGGAAGATCTTCACGTCGCTGCCCTGGCGGCCCTGCGCCACCGCGCTGGCCTTGACCTGGCGCAGGAAGGCGCGCGTGCCCTCGAGGTTGGGCGAATGCGTGAACACCGCGTCGGCGTACTTGCCCGCCAGGCCTACGCCCGCATCGGACGAGCCCGCCTGAAAGATCACCGGCTGGCCCTGGGCCGAGCGGCCGATGTTCAGCGGCCCGGCCACCTGGAAGAAGCGGCCCTTGTGGTTGAGCGTGTGCAGCTTGGCGGGGTCGAAGAACTGGCCGGTGGCGCGGTTGCGCACCACGGCGTCCTCGTCCCAGCTGTCCCACAGGCCTTGGGTGACCTCCAGGTACTCGTCGGCGATCTCGTAGCGCAGCGCGTGGTCGGGGTGTTGGCGGCTGTAGTTGCTGGCCGTGCCTTCGAGCGGCGTGGTCACCACGTTCCAGCCCGCGCGGCCCTGGCTGATGAGGTCGAGCGAGGCGAACTGGCGCGCCACCGTGAACGGGTCGCTGTACGAGGTGGAGATGGTGCCCGCCAGGCCGATCTTCGACGTGGCCACGGCCAGTGCCGAGAGGATGGAGATGGGCTCGAAGCGGTTCAAAAAGTGCGGGATGGACTTCTCGTTGATGAACAGGCCATCGGCCACGAACGCAAAGGCGATGCCATTGGCCTCGGCCTTGCGCGCGGTGTCGATGTAGAACTGCAGGTTCACGCTCGCATCGGCCGGGCCGGCGGGGTGCTTCCATGAATTCATGTGGCCGCCTGCGCCGTGCAGCATCAGGCCGAAGCGGATGGGTGTCTTGTTGCTCATGGTTTTTTCCTTCCTGGGGGATCAGGCTTCGGCGGTCTGCAGGGCCCCGGCGAGCAACTCGACCGAGGCGAGGCGCTCGGCAAAGCCGGTGACGGGCGTGTCGACCACGAACTCCTCGATGCCGTAGCGCTCTGCCAGTGCATCGAGCGCATGGCGCACGAAGGCCTGCGAGCCCGCGATCACGTGCGGGCGGGTTTCTTCGAGGCGGTAGTCGCTCACGCCGGCCTGGCGCGCGAACTCGGCGGCGGCCTTTTCATTGGGCAGGTTCACGCTCTGGCCGGTGGACAGGTGCAGCTTGAACACGCGCAGCGCGCCCACCAGGCGCTCGGCCTCCTCCTGCGTGTCTGCGACCAGGGCATACAGCGCGAGCAGCGGCGCACGGCCTGCGGCCTCGCGGTAGACCTGCAGCGAGCGCTCGATGTTCACGGGGTCGCCATTGAAATGCCCGGCGTAGACGAACTGCCAGCCGTGGCGTGCGGCCAGCGCGGCGCTGTCGGGGCTGCCGCCGAGCAGAAAGCGCTCGGGCAGGCTCGGTGGCTCGGGCAGGGCCACGGCGCCGGCCAGGGGGTGGTCGGCCGCGAGGGTGTTGGAAACAAAGGCGTCGAGCTCGGCCAGTTGCGCTGCGAAGTCGGCCTTGCGTGCGGGGTCGCGTGCCGCCTGCAGCGCGCGGGTGGACAGCGGCAGGCCGCCCGGCGCCTTGCCCACGCCCAGGTCCACGCGGCCCGGTGCCAGCGCGGCCAAGAGCTTGAAGGCCTCGGCCACCTTGAAGGGACTGTAGTGCTGCAGCATGACGCCGCCCGAGCCCACGCGGATGCGCGCGGTGCGCGCCAGCAGGTGCGCGACCAGCACCTCGGGCGCCGAGCCCGCCAGGCCCGGGTTGCCATGGTGCTCGGCCACCCAGAAGCGGCGGTAGCCCAGTTGCTCGGCGCGCTGCGCCAGCGCTACGGTGCGCTGCAGCGCCTGGGCCGCAGTGGCGCCTTCAGGAACAGGGCTCTTGTCGAGCAGGGACAGGGCATAGGACACGGTGGGGGCGATTCGCGCATGGATGAACAATGCTGCAAATTCTGTGGCCCCGGGCCGGCGCGCGTTGCGCTAACTTGTCATATCGATATGCGGACAAAAGGCGCCCCCACCCTTTGCCCGTAAGGGCTCTCGGCTGGCCCGCTCACCCCGAGGTGATGGGCGCGCGCAGCGGTCGACACTGGCGCGCGCAAAGCAAGGGCACCCGCGCAAGGGCCGCCCCGCCGCGCTGGGTGCGTCCCCCCGGGGGGATGGCGCGAAGCGACTCAGGGGGGCTTCTGATCAGGGGCGCTGCATGGTGCAGCTGTGGGGCTGCTGGGCCTTGGCAGGCGTGATCTGGCGCACCACGCGAAAGCCGTAGCCCGAGCCTTCGACGTCGAACTTGACGCCGGGCGCGCCCTTCTTGTCCATCACGCCCACCACCAGCGCCTGCTGGAACTGGTGGTCCGCCGCGCGCATGCTGCCGCCCTGGCCCGAGAGCTGCACGCTGGCCTTTTCCATCTGCCGCGCCACGGCCACCGGGTCGGTGCTGCCCGCACGCTCGATGGACTGGGCGAGTGCCTCCACCATGAGCTGCATGCGCATGTGCACGTAGTCGTCCTGGGGCTTGGGAAAGCGCTCGCGAAAGGACTGGTAGAAGGCCTCACTGGGCGCGCCCGGCACGTTGGGCAGCCAGTCGGCCACGGCCACCACCTTGCCGATGCCCGCGTCGCCGATGGCGGCCGGCGCACCCAGCGCGTTGCCGTAGAAGGTGTAGAAGCTGCCCTCGTAGCCCACCTCGCGCGCGGCCTTCACCAGCAGGGTGAGGTCATTGCCCCAGTTGCCGGTGACCACGGCCTGCGCACCGCTGGTCTTGATCTTCACCGCGTAGGGCGCAAAGTCCTTCACGCGGCCCACGGGGTGCAGCTCTTCGCCGACCACGGCCACGTCGGGGCGCTGGGCCGTCAGCTGCTTCTTGGCCTCGCGCAGCACGGCCTGGCCGAAGCTGTAGTCCTGGCCGATCAGGTAGACGCTTTTGAGAGCCTTGTCGTCGCGCATGACGTCCATCAGAGCCGCCATGCGCATGTCGGCATGCGCGTCGAAGCGGAAGTGCCAGAAGCTGCACTTCTCGTTGGTCAGAATCGGGTCCACCGCCGAGTAATTGAGGAAAATCACGCGCTTGTTCGGCTCGCGCTCGTTGTGTTTGTTGATGGCCTCGATCAGCACTGCGGCCGTGGCCGAGGAGTTGCCCTGCAGGATGACCTGCGCGCCGTCATCGATGGCCGCGCGCAGGGCCGACAGGGCTTCCTCGTTCTGGCCCTTGCTGTCGTAGCGCTCCAGCGCCAGCGGGCGCGGGCCGCCGGCACTGGCCGGCAGTGCCACGCCGCCGCGCGCGTTGACGCGCTCCATGGCCCAGTAGATGTTGCGGTAGACGGCTTCGCCGGTGTTGGCAAAGGAGCCCGAGAGGCTTTCGATCAGCGCCATCTTCACGGGCTTGGCGAGTGCCGTTGCAGCAGCGGGTGCTGTGCCCTGCGCCCAGCTGCTGAAGGCGGGTGCCAGCGTGCAGGCCAGCGTGGCCGCAACGGCCAAAACGGAATGACGTAATGCCGCAGCGCCTGATTTCAAGCCCGCGAACCGCAATTTATTCATGCTCTTTTTCCCCTTGAAAACCCGCGCGGCCGTACACAAGTTCTGTCCATGCGGCGACCACGTCGAGAGCCGCGCAGTGTATAGGAGTCCTTTTCATGATCTTCGCCCCCGTCGCCCGCCGTTCCGCCTTCAACAACGCCCCCCGTTCCGCCGACCTCGCGCTGCAGCGCTTCCTGCTCGGCAGCTTTGCCAATGCAGCCCCTGCCCGCTCTGCCGGCGTGACCGTCACGCAGGACGACAAGGCCACCACCTTGCAGCTGGATGTGCCCGGCGTGACCCGTGAGCAACTGCAGATCGCCATCGAAGGCAATGTGGTGCGCCTGTCCAGCGTGGAAGGTGCCCCCCGCCAGGTGCAGCGCGCCTGGGAGCTGGCCACCGACATCGATGCCGCAGCCAGCAGCGCCAAGCTCGAAAACGGCGTGCTCACACTCACCCTGGTGCGTGTGGAACCCGTCAGCAAGGCCACCACGCTGAGCATCCAGTAAGTACACGGCGCAGTGGAGCGCGGCCTGAATGCCGCGCTCTGCCTGCCCGTGCCGGTTGTCCCCACGCGGCAAAGGCCTTCACGGCCACAGGGCTGCATCGCTCCTCTCCTTTCTCGCGCGCCGAACCGCAAGGGTTCATTCAGTTTCCGTAAGCGCGCATTCCCAACAGCAGCAGCACCGCCAGCCCCAAAAGGCACGACACCGCCTGCCAGAACAGCACCGGATTGCGCTCCACCAGGGGTGGCGCGCGCAGGCGCTGGAATTGCGTGCCGGGCGATTGCAGGTCATACAGGAACTCGGACACCGCCTCCTGGCGTTTGGATGCCTCGGGTTGCAGGGCTTTTTGCAGCACGCCATCAAGCCAGGCCGGCAACTCGGGCCGCAGATGGCGCACGGGCACATAGCGCAATTGCCTGAGCTCTGCCGGTGAGCGCAGGCGCACCACCTGCAGGCCATAGGGCAACTGGCCGGTGAGCATCTGGTAGGTCAGCACCGCCAGCGAGAACAGGTCCGAGCGGGCATCGCCCTCGCCGCCCACGAAGTACTCGGGCGCGGTGTACTGCAGCGTGCCGGCAATGGCATCCGCGCGCGCAGCGCTCGTCCCCTCGGCGAGGCCCGCCACATGCACCGACCCGAAATCGATGAGCTTCACCGTGCCGTTGCGGTCGATCAGCAGGTTCTCGGGCCGGAGGTCCTGGTGCAGCATTTCGCGCGCATGGAAGGCCTGCAGGCCCTTGCCGATCTGGGCGACGAGGCTGCGCACGGCATCCAGGTCCGGCAAGGGGTGGTCGGTCATCCACTGGGCAAGGGTCTGCCCGTCCACGAACTCCATGGCCACATGGACATGCTGGCGTGGTCGCTCGCTGCCGGCCACCCGCAGCACGTGCGGGCTGTGGATGCGCCGCGCCACCCACTCCTCCAGCAGAAAGCGGTCCAGGTAGTCCTTCTCCGCAGCCAGGTCCACCGAAGGGGTCTTGATCACCACCTGCTCGCCCGTGGTGTCGTCCACGGCCAGGTGCACGTGGCTGCGCGAACTCGCATGCAGTTCGCGCACGATGGTGTAGCCCTCGAAGCCCATGCGCGGCGAGAGCGGCGGCGGCAGGGACAGCCCCTCGCGCTGCGGCGGCAGGTGTGCCAATGCCCGGTCCTCGGGCAGCGCGTCGATGCGCAGCAACTGCACCGTCAGGTCGTCGGTGGCCCCGCGCGCCTGGGCAGCGGCGACCAGCACCCGCGCCGCCGCATCGAAGTCACCTGCGCACTGCGCAATGGCCGCGTGCACAGCGGTCGCATCCAGGTGCATGTACGCCCCGTCGGTCGCCAGCAGGTAGACATCACCCACCTCGGCCGGCAGGCTGCGGTAGTCGATCTCCACGTTGGGCCCCATGCCGAGCGCCCGGCCCAGGAAGGATTCGACCGAGGACAGGTGCACGCGGTGGTCCTCGGTCAGTTGCTCCAGGGCCGTGGCGTGCACGCGGTAGATGCGCGCATCGCCGACGTGCAGCAGATGCACCTCGCGGCCCTTGAGGATGAGGGCGCTGAAGGTGGTGACATAGCCCCGGTCCTTGTCGAAGCGCGCATGGCTGCGCAGGGTCTGCGCATGCAGCCAGGCATTGGTGGCGCCCAGCACGCGCTGGGCCGAGCGGCGCACCGACCAGGCCTCGGACGTGGCGTAGTAGTCGTCGAGAAAGCCGCGCACCGCCGCCGCGCTGGCCTCCTGGCTCACGGCGCTGGAGCCTATGCCATCGGCCAGCGCCAGCGCGATGCCCTTGGTGCCGCGCTGCGGTCCCACGGGCAGCATTGCACCGTGGAAGTCCTGGTTGACTCCCTTGTGACCGGCCTCGGAATGCTGACCAAGCGTGACGCGCAAGGCGTGCATGGGTAACGCTCAGGCGATCTTGCGCTTGGGCGCGGTCTTGTAGTGCGTGGAGTACAGCATGGCGCCCACAAAGGTCAGGCCGCCCACCAGGTTGCCGATCACGGTGGGGATTTCATTCCAGACCAGGTAGTCCATGACCGTGAAGTTGCCACCCAGCAGCAGGCCCGAGGGGAACAGGAACATGTTGACGATGCTGTGCTCGAAACCCATGTAGAAGAACAGGGCGATGGGGATCCACATGCCGATGGCCTTGCCCGACACCGAGGTGGACATCATGGCCGCCACCACGCCGGTGGACACCATCCAGTTGCACATCACGCCACGGATGAACAGGGTCAGCATGCCGGCGGCGCCGTGCGCGGAGTAACCCACCGTGCGGCCCTCGCCAATGTGGCCGATTTTTATGCCGACTGCGTTGGGCGCCTCGCTGAATCCGAAGGTGAAGATGATGGCCATGAACACCGCCACCATGAAGGCCCCTGCGAAGTTGCCGCAGAACACCAGCGTCCAGTTGCGAAAGACGCCACGCCAGGTGGCGCCAGGACGCTTGTCGAGCACGGCCAGCGGGGCCAGCGTGAATACACCGGTCAGCAGGTCATAGCCCAGCAGGTACAGGAGGATGAAGCAGCCTGGGAAGAGCATTGCGCCCAGCAGCGCGTTGCCGGTGTTCACCGTGACGGTGACGGCGAAGGCGGCGCCCAGTGCCAGCATGGCACCGGCCATGAAGGAGCGGATCAGCGTGTCGCGGGTGGACATCAGGAGCTTGGATTCACCGGAATCGACCATCTTGGTCACGAACTCGGCGGGGGCGAGGTAGGCCATTGCATTTCCTTTGGGACGGGGAGACTGGCATGCTTCCCCAAGGGGTCCACCCGGGGAAGCGCGCAAGAAGAAGAGGATGAGGGGAAAAAAGAAAACGGCGTCCGCTGCGCCCCCATGCAGATGGGGAACGCAATGGACGCCGTTATCCTCGGATGCGCGATTCCTGGGCCTGCGGGCAACCGCAGGCAGATGGCTGGCAGGCCGCCTTTAGCCCGTCAACCACTTCTCTCCTTGCAAGTTCCGTACCCTCGTTGGGGCAGCCGACGGTCCTTTGTGTCCCGCATTCCGTGCATACGGCAAGCGTTCGGCGCAGGAATGGCTTCAAGGCGGTGCACGCAAGGCACCAGCATGGATCAGAAGGGCTTATCGCCCTTGCGGTCGGGGTGGGCGAACGCCAGATCGGGCAGGGACAGCGTGGCCTCGGCCACGTCGAGCAGGCGGCGGTTCTGGTCCATGGAGGTCTTTTGCAGCACGCGGAAGGCCACTTCCTCGTTCATGCCCAGGCGGGCCATCAGCACGCCCTTGGCGCGCTCGATCACCTTGCGCTCGTTGAGCGTGCGGCGCGCCGCTTCAAGCTCGGCCTCCATGCTGGCCATGCGCGCCGACTGGGCCTGCAGCAGCTCCAGCAGCGATGCCGATTCACCGGCATGCGCGCTGGCGGCCTGCTCGGGCACGGCCTCGGGTGCGATGGCGATGTCGAAGAAGCGGTCCACCGCGTGCGTGCGCTGCGGCGGGTTGTCGCGCAGGCCGCGCAGCAGGCCTCGGGAATCCTGCAGGTCCTGCTGGGCTTCGAGGATGCGGGCTGCGCAATCTTCGCGCAGGCGCTGCACCAGCTCGACCTGCAGCTGCCACAGCGCGTTGATGCGCTCGGTGGACACGTCGAACCAGGCGTCGCTCAGGTTGCTGTCCAGCGCCGCACCGGGGCGGGCCACGCACAGCGTGCGCCGCAGGCGCTCCAGCTGGGCCATGCCCGGGGCCAGTTGCTGCTGCTCCCAGCGCGTGCGCAAGGCCGGGTCGGCAAACTCGGAAAACACGCGCAGGCTGCGCTCCTGCGCATCGATCAGGTGCAGCACGCGCTGCTGGTGCGCGTCGCTGCCCTGGCCGGACGCGAAGAGCAGCGCGCCCATGGCCCGCTCCTGGCCTGCTTCTTCCTGCGCCTGCACCAGGTGCAGCAGGGCCACGAGCTGGCGCGAGACACTGGGCAAAGCGGCCGCGTCGGCCACGTGGAAGACCAGTTCGATCAGCCCGGCGATCAGGTGGCTGAACGCGGCAATCGAGTCGTGCGCCGCCATCGCCTGCTTGTCGATCTGGCTGCGCAGCGCGGGCAGCGAATCGAGCCCCAGCAGCGCCCACGCCATCAGCGACAAGGCCTTGGCCGTGGCGCCCTGGGCGGGCTCGACATGCTGGGCAAACTCCGCGCGCAGCTTGGCTTCGAGCAACACCACCTCCTGCACGATGCGGCCACGCAGGTCGGCAAAGCGCTGTGCCTTGGAGGCCAGGTACACGCCCGATGCACCGCGCTCGCGCTGCAGGCCCTCGATCAGCTGGCCGACCACGTCCACCAGCGCGGCCCGGCTGGCCAGGTGGTGCACCGCATCGATCTCAAGCTGGCGCGAGCGCAGCACGAGGCTGGAAACGGACAGGGGCGCTGCGGCCAGGTCGGGCATGCGGTATCTCCAGGGTTCAGGATACGCAGATGCTAACCCCGCCAGCATGCCCGCACGGCCAATCCTCAGGCCACTGCGACGCTGATGCGGCCGCCTTCGCTGCGCACGCCATGCGCCTGCACCGAATGCTCTGGCGCCTCCAGGCATTCGCCGGTGCGCAGGTCGAAATGGTTCTTGTACAGCGGCGAGGCGACCACGACGCGCTCGCCCAGGTTGCCGATGAGCCCGCGCGAGAGCACGCTGGCACCCGACTTGGGGTCCACGTTGTCGATGGCGAAGAACTGGTCGCTGCCGGTACGGAACACCGCCACATGGCGGTCGGCCACCAGCGCGCAGACGCCGGTGCTGGGCAGGATGTCGTCGACCGCGCAGATGTCGGTCCAGGCAAGGGAGTCGGTGCGGCTGTTCATGGGAAGTGCGCTCATGGTGTTCTCGTCCTTCTTCTTCAAGCGGCCTGGCGGATAGGGATGATCTTGGCGGGGCTGCGTTCGTCGGCGCGCGCCGGGCGGATCTGGCCGCGTTCCTCGACGAAGAGCACGTTCTCGTCGGCCTTGTCGCTGTTCACGAACGAGCGAAAGCGCTTGCGCGTCTCGGGGTCGGTCACGGCCGTCTTCCACTCGCACTGGTAGGTGTCCGCCACGTGCTGCATCTGGGCTTCGAGCTCGGCGCACAGCCCGAGGCTGTCCTTGATCAGCACGTCCGTGAGGTAGCCGAGGCCGCCTTCGAGGTTCTCGCGCCAGGTGCTGGTGCGCTGCAGCCGGTCGGCCGTGCGCACGTAGAACATCAGCACCCGGTCGATCATGCGCACCAGGTCTTCCTTGGACAGGTCGGACGCGAACAGCTCGGCGTGGCGCGGCTTCATGCCGCCGTTGCCGCAGATGTAGAGGTTCCAGCCCTTTTCGGTGGCGATGATGCCGATGTCCTTGCCCTGCGCCTCGGCGCATTCGCGCGTGCAGCCCGACACGCCGAACTTGATCTTGTGCGGCGAGCGCAGGCCCTTGTAGCGGTGCTCCAGCTCCACGGCCAGGCCCACGCTGTCGCCCACGCCATAGCGGCACCAGGTCGAACCCACGCAGCTCTTGACCGTGCGCAGCGATTTGCCGTAAGCATGGCCCGACTCGAAACCGGCGGCGATCAGCTCTTCCCAGATGGTGGGCAGTTGCTCCACGCGCGCGCCGAACAGGTCCACGCGCTGGCCGCCCGTGACCTTGGTGTACAGGCCGTACTTCTTGGCCACCTGGCCCACGGCGATCAGTCCGTCGGGCGTGACCTCGCCGCCGGGCATCCGCGGCACCACCGAGTAGGTGCCGTCTTTCTGGATGTTGCCCAGGTAGTAGTCGTTGCTGTCCTGCAGCCCGGCCAACTCCTTCTTGAGCACGAACTCGTTCCAGCACGAGGCGAACACGCTGGCCGCCACGGGCTTGCAGATATCGCAGCCCATGCCCTTGCCGTGCTTTGCCATCAGGTCCTCAAAGTTCTTGATGTTGCCCACGCGCACCAAGTGGTATATCTCCTGGCGCGAGTACGCGAAGTGCTCGCAGATGTGGTTGTTCACGGCCATGCCGCGGCGCGCCATCTCGGCCTTCATGACCTGGGTGACCAGGGGCACGCAGCCGCCGCAGGTGGCGCCGGCCTTGGTGCAGGCCTTCATCTCGGCGATGGTGCAGGCGCCATTGCCCACGGCTTCGCAGATGCCGCCCTTGGTGACGTTGTTGCACGAGCAGATCTGCGCCGTGTCGGGCAGCGCGTCCACGCCCAGGCCGGGCTTGGCCTTGCCGTCGCTGGACGGGAAGATCAGGAACTCGGGGTCCTCCGGCAGCGCGATGCCGTTCAGGGCCATCTGCAGCAGCGTGCCGTACTCGGTGGCGTCGCCGATCAGCACGGCGCCCAGCAACTGCTTGCCGTCTTCGCTGATGACGATCTTCTTGTAGATCTGGCGGCGCTCGTCCACGTACTGGCAGGTGCGGCTGTGCGGCGTTTTCGCATGCGCGTCGCCGATGCTGGCCACGTCCACGCCCATGAGCTTGAGCTTGGTGCTCATGTCCGCGCCGACGAAGGCGGCGTCGGCATCGCCTGCGATGTGGCGGGCGGCCACACGGGCCATGTCGTAGCCGGGCGCCACCAGGCCGAAGGTCTGCTCGTTCCACGACGCGCATTCGCCGATGGCATACACGTCGTGGTCGCTGGTGCGGCAGGCGCTGTCGATGGCCACGCCGCCGCGCGGGCCGACGGCCAGCAGGGACTGGCGCGCCAGGTCGTCGCGGGGGCGGATGCCGGCGGAGAAGACGATCATGTCGGTCTCCAGCCAGGTGCCGTCGGCGAACACCATGCGGTGGCGCGCGCGGGCGCCATCGGTGATCTCCTGGGTGTTGCGGCCGGTGTGCACCTGCACGCCCAGTTCCTCGATCTTGGCGCGCAGCACACGGCCACCGCCTTCGTCGACCTGCACGGCCATGAGCCGCGGGGCGAACTCGACCACGTGGGTTTCAAGACCCATGTCGCTCAAGGCCTTGGCGCATTCCAGGCCCAGCAAGCCACCGCCCACGACCACGCCGGTCTTCGACTTGGCGCCCGAGGCCTGCATGGCCTCCAGGTCTTCGATGGTGCGGTAGACGAAGCAGTGGTCGCGGTCGCGCCCCGGCACCTGGGGCACAAAGGGGTTGGAGCCCGTGGCCAGCACCAGCTTGTCGTAGGGCAGCACCTCGCCATCGGCCGTGGTCACGGTGCGGGTGCGGCGATCCACCGCTGCGGCCCGCGCGGCCAGGCGCAGCGTGAAACCGGTGCGCTCGAAAAAACCGGGCTCGACCAGGGAGAGCTCATCGGCCGAGGTGCCGCTGAAGAAGGCCGACAGATGCACGCGGTCGTAGGCGGCGCGCGGCTCCTCGCACAGCACGGTGACTTCGACGCCGGTGATGCCGGTCTCGGCCAGGCTTTCGAGGAACTTGTGGCCGACCATGCCGTGGCCAATGAGAACGATTTTCATCATGCTTGCGCATCCTGCAAGAACCCGGGGATCCGTATCGAGGGGTACAGGATGTGCCATGCCTTGCGGCACAACGCAACCTCCGCGGAACCACGGGCGTGGGTTGGAACTACCAAGCAGCCGGCTACGAAAGCCGCAGCTCGCTCGGGTGTTCCGCCATCATTAGCGGAGGGGTTGTTATCAGTGCGCGGGCAGCTTTACCGGCGTACAGCCTGTTCTCAGCAATAAGCGTGCCGGCTCTTTTTGCGGGTGCAACACTGCCGCAGCGCTAGGGCGGCGCCGCCGGGCGCCTCGCTGCGGTGCAGCATGTCACCAACTTGGGGCGAAAATGGAGCGACTACCCGCCCTGCCCCGGTGCCACGGCACCGGGGAGGCACATCACTCGTGGCGCAGGGCGTCTATGGGGTCCATGCGCGCAGCACGTCGTGCGGGGAAGTAGCCGAACACCACGCCGATGCCGGCCGAGAACACGAAGGACAGCAGGTTCACGCCCGGGTTGAACAGGTAGGGCACGCCCATCAGCACCGACAGCCCCAGCGAGGCCGCCGTGGCCAGCACGATGCCGATGAGCCCGCCCAGCGCCGCCAGCACCACGGCCTCGATCAGGAACTGCAGCAGCACCTCGCGCTCGAGCGCGCCGATGGCCAGGCGCAGCCCGATCTCGCGGGTGCGCTCGGTCACGCTGACCAGCATGATGTTCATGATGCCGATGCCGCCCACCAGCAGGCTCACGGCAGCCACCGCACCGAGCAGCGTGGTCAGTACCCTGGTGGTGCCCGAGAGCGCCTCGCCCAGCTGCTTGGTGTCGAGCACGTTGAAGTTGTCCTCGTCCGAGTCCGAGAGCTTGCGCAACTCACGCAGCAGCTGCGTCAGGCTGGCCTTCACGCGCTCGGGTTCGCTGGCGTCCTTCATCGACACCAAGAGGGTGTTCACGCGGGTGTTGCCCGTCACCCGGCGCTGCAAGGTGCGCAGGGGCACCAGCACGGTGTCGTCCTGGTCGTTGCCGAAGGCGCCCTGCCCCTTGGAGGCCAGCACGCCCACCACCTCGCACGAGAACGCCTTCACGCGCAGCTGCTCGCCCACCGCGTCGCGCGTGCCATACAGCTCACGCCGCACGGTCTCGCCGATCACGCAGACCGCAGCGCCGGCGCGCAACTCGTCGTCGGTGAATTCGCGGCCGATGCGCAGCGTCCAGTTGCCCGTCTGCAGCCAGGCATTGGTGCTGCCGATGATGCTGGTGGACCAGTTGCGCCCGCCCGCCACCACGGTGGCGGACGCACGCGACTCGGGCGCCACGGCCAGGATGCCGCCGATCTGCTGCGCAATGGCATCGGCATCGGTGTCCTTGAAAGCCGCCCCGCCCACGCCGCCGCCCGGCCCCATGCGCTGGCCGGGGCGCACCTGCAGCAGGTTGGTGCCCAGGCCCGAGATCTGGTTCTGGATGGACACCGTGGCGCCATTGCCCAGCGTGACCATGGTGATCACCGCGCTCACGCCGATCACGATGCCCAGGATGGTCAGGAACGAGCGCATGAGGTTGCGCCGTATGGAGCGCAGCGCCAGAAGAATGGTGCTCAGAAACATCAGCGCACCTCCACCAGCGGCTGCGCCACGCCGGGCTCGGCGGCCTCCCCCTGCCCGGCCTGCTCACGCAGCAGGCCGCGCGGGTGCGGGTTGGGGACATCACTGTCCACCACGCCATCGACGAAGCGCACGATGCGCCGCGCGTACTCGGCCATGTCGCTCTCGTGCGTGACCATGAGCACGGTGATGCCCTGGTCCGCGTTCAGGCGCCACAGCAGCTCCATGATCTCGTGGCTGCGCTGCGTATCCAGGTTGCCGGTGGGCTCGTCGGCCAGCAGCACGGCGGGCTCGGTGACGATGGCGCGCGCAATCGCCACGCGCTGCTGCTGCCCGCCCGACAGCTCGGCCGGCGTGTGGTGCTCCCAGCCCTTGAGGCCCACGGCGGCCAGCGCCTTGGCCGCCGCCGCATGGCGCGCCGCTGCGGGCTCGCCGCGGTACAGCAGGGGCAACTCCACGTTCTCCTGCGCCGAGGTACGCGCCAGCAGGTTGAAGCCCTGGAAGACGAAGCCGAAGAAGCGCCGGCGCAGGCGCGCGCGCTCGTCGCGCTGCAGCGCCTCCACGTGCACGCCCTTGAACAGGTAGTCGCCCGTGGTGGGCCGGTCCAGGCACCCGAGGGTGTTCATGGCCGTGGATTTGCCCGAACCGCTCGGCCCCATGATGGCCACGAAGTCGCCCTGGGCGATGTCCAGGTCCACGCCCTTGAGCGCCTGGAAGGCGAGCGCGCCTTCGCCGTACACCTTGGTCACCGAGCGCAGTCGTATCAGCGGCACGCCGCCATCCTGCAGCGCGCCCGTCATCGCGCGGCCCCGTTGCTGCGCTGGTCGGTGATCACCGCCATGCCGGCGGCGATGCCCTCGCCCGTCACCTCGGTCATGCGGCCGTCGCTGATGCCCGCGCGCACCTTCAGGGCCTGCGGCGTGCCGTCCTTGAGCACCCAGACCTGCTTCATCTTCGACGCAGCGTCCTCACCCGGCGCACCGTCGGCGCCAGGGCGGCGCCCGCCCTGGCCACCCGCACCACCCGGACGGGGCATGCGCGGCATGAGCTGCCCCATGATGCCCCCACCTTGCTGCGCCGCCGGGGGTTTGCCACCGGCAGCGCCCGACGCACCGGCCGCGCCCGCAGCCTGCGCCGGCGTGAAGCGCAGCGCCGTGTTGGGCACCAGCAGCACGTCCTTGCGCTCGGTGGAGGTGATGGTGGACGCCGCCGTCATGCCGGGGCGCAGGCTCATGTCGCTGTTGTCCACCTCCAGCCAGGTGACGTAGGTGACGACGTTGTCGGTCTTGGTGGAGCCGAAGGAGACGCGCGTGACCGCGGCCGGGTAGCGCCGCGAGGGGAAGGCGCTGACCGTGAAGCTGGCCTTCTGCCCCACCTGCAGCGAGCCTACGTCGGCCTCGTCCACGCTCACGTCCAGGCGCAGCCGCGTGAGGTCCTCGGCCACGGTGAACAGGGTCACGGCCTGCAGCGATGCGGCCACGGCGTTGCCCGGCTCCACCGTGCGGGTGAGCACCACGCCGTCGATGGGCGAACGGATGGAGGCCTTGGACAGGCTGGTCTCGTCGGTGGACAGGGCCGCACGCGCGTCGTCCACCGTGGCGCGGGCGCTGGCCTCGTCGGCGCGCGCACGGTCCAGCGTGGCGCGGCCGGTGTCCAACTCGGCGGCCGAGGGCACCTTGCCGCCCGACAGGCGCGCCACTTCCTCCAGGCGGCCCAGGCCCGCAAGCGCCTCCTTGGTGGTGGCCGCGGCCTGTGCCTGCCGCGCCTGCGCGGAGGCCAGCGAGGCGCGTGAGCGCAGCACCTGCGCGTCGAGCTTGGCGGTATCGAGCTCCACCAGCACCTGGCCCTTCTTGACCTTCTCGTTCACGTCCACCATCACCTGGCGCACCGTGCCCGACAGCTCGCTGCCAATGGTCACCAGCCGCGTGGGCTGCAGCGTGCCGTTGGCCGACACGGAGAGCGTGAGGTCACCTGTCTTCACCTCTTCGGTCACGTAGACCGGCGCGGCACTGGCCTGCTTTTGCAGCTGCCAGGCGTAGATGCCGCCGCCTGCCAACGCCAGGGCTGCCACGCCCAGCCACAGCGAGGTGCGCCGGTACCAGCGGCGCGGCGGCTCGCCGCCCAGCAGGGCCTGCAGGTCGGCCGGGGCGCTGGCCCCGGGGGCGGCAGCACTGGGCTGCGATGGCTTGGTGTTGTCGGTCATGGCGATGGACTCGGAATAGACAAAAAGAGAGGGGCTGAACGGCCCGCGCACGGGCCGTGCGCGGGTTCAGTGGCCTTTGGCTGCCAGGTGTCCGTGCGCCGTGTGCGCGGGACCTCCAGGTGGCTGCGAAGAGAGAAGAAACTGCGTGCAGTGCGTGCGCTCGGCGGCTACTGCGGCTGCCAGCCGCCGCCGAGCGCCTTGTACAGGCGCACATGGTCGGCGGACAGGCTGGCCACCGTGGTGGCCACGCCCTCCTGCGTGGACAGCAGCGTGCGCTGGGTCTCCAGCACCGACTGGAAGTCGATCAGCCCGCTGCTGTAGCGCTGGCGCGCCAGCAGTTCGGCATTGCCGGCGGCATCGGCGGCAGAGCGCAGGCGCACCAGGCGCTCGCGGTTGCCGCGCAGGGACACCAGCGCGTCCTCCACATCCTTGAGTGCGGTGAGCACAGCCGCCTGGTAGGCGATGCGCGCCTGCTCCAGGCTGGCCTCCTGCGCCCGCACCTGGGCGCGCGCGGCACCGCCGTCGAGCAGCGGCACCGAAATGCTGCCCAGCAGCGACGCGGCCACAGCACTGCCGCCACTCAGGGCACCCAGCGTGAGGGCGCGCAGGCCTACCGAGCCGCTGATGCCGAAGTCGGGGTAGCGCGCCGCATCGGCCTGCGAGACTCGGGCCAGGGCGGCGGTGATGCGCTGCTCGGCGGCGCGCACGTCGGGCCGCTGGCGCAGGGTTTCGGCGGGGATGGCCATGGCCAGTTCATCGCCGGGCTGGGGCACGGCCACGCTGGCGGCCAGTTGCGCATCGAGCGCGGCCGGCGCCTGGCCCGTCAGCACGGCCAGGCTGTGGCGCGACTGGGCCAGGCTGGCTTCGAGCGCGGGGATCTGGGCGGCAGTCTGCTCCGACGCCGCACGCGCCTGCTCGGCTACGAGCGAGGTGGTCAGGCCCGCCTGCAGGCGCCACTGCGTGATCTGCAAGGTCTCGCTCTGGCTGGCCAGGTTGCTGCGCGCGATCACCAGGCGCTGCTGCAGGCCGCGCAGCTCGATGTAGTTCACGGCCACCTCGGCCGCCAGCGACACCTGCACGTCGGCCAGGCTGGCCTCGGCGGCGCGGGCATCCGCCTCGCTGGCGTTGACCCCGGCGCGCACGCGGCCAAACACGTCGGGCTCCCAGCTCGCATCGAAGCCCAGCTGGAAGTTGTTGCCCGCGCCGCTGTTGCCCGAGCGACTGCGCTGTGCCGAGGCCGAAGCGCCCACCTGGGGCGCCAGCCCGGCGGCCTGCACATCCACCTGGGCGCGCGCCTGCCGCAACGCGGCCTGGGCCGTGCGCACGCTGGTGTTGGCCGTGAGGGACTGTTCGACCAGCGCGGTCAGCTGCGGGTCACCCAGGCGCTGCCACCACTGGGCCAGCGAGGTGGCGGCGCTGCCGGGCGCAGCGGTGGTGCCTGCGGCCCATGCCGTGGGCACGGGGGTGTCTGGCAGAGCGGCGTCCCGCGGGGCCATGCCGGCGCAGCCGGACAGGGCTGCAGCCAGCGCCAGCAGGGCAAGCGGAATGCCCCGGGCCAGAAGCCGCGACGGGGCCCGGCCGGCGGTTGCGGGGGAAAGGATGGACAGAAGGTTCATGGATGCTCAGGGTGCGCTCTCGCTGGTGCTGCCATTGTGCAAAACCGATCCGTCGCAATGACTGCCAACGTGTGAACCCCAGGTAAAGAATCGACACAAACCGGCGCCGCATGCCTGCGCGCCCCGACCTTCCACCCCCTGTCAACCATCCCGTCGAAGCGTGCTTTTTGCACACAGCGGCGCACCCATAATTTTTGTACATAGACAATCGATGCACTCATTTGACAAAAAAAGGCGAAATCAAGAAACTGAATCACCTCAATGAACGACCTCTGAAGCCATGCAGCGACTCACCGACTACACGCTTTACGCGGATGCCCAGGCCCACTTCTCGCCGGACCGGCTGTGGGAGCTTTTCGATGGACATCGCGAGCGGTTCAATATCGCCCATGAGTGCGTGGACCGGCATGCGGCCAGCGGCCGCGATGCGCTGGTGGTGGTGCATGCGGGCGGGGAAGACGAGGTCATCACCTATGCAGACCTTGCTGCGGACTCGTCGGCATTTGCCCACTACCTGGAGTCCCGCGGCATACAGGCCGGGGACCGCGTGGCCATCATGCTGGAGCCCTCGCGCGCCTTCTACACGGCCATGTTCGGGGTGATCAAGCGCGGGGCCATCGCCGTGCCGCTGTTCACGCTGTTCGGCCCCGACGGCGTGCGCCTGCGCGTCAACGACTGCAAGCCGGCCCTGCTCGTCACCAACGAGCACAAGGAAGAAGTCGCACGCTCCATCGATGGCTTGCAGGTGCTGGTCTTCGATGCAGGCTTCTTCAAGCGCCTGGCCGACTTTCCCATGGTGTACGAGGCCACCTCCCGGGCGGACGACCTGGCCGTCTTCCAGTACACATCGGGTACCACGCGGGAGCTGCCCGAGGCCGTCAGGCACACGCACAAGGCGCTCGTGACGCTGATGGTCGCGGCCCTCTATGGCACCGGCCTTCGGCCCGGGGACCGCTTCTTCTGCCCCTCGTCACCGGCCTGGGGCCATGGCCTGTGGCATGGCACGCTCGCGCCGCTGGCGCTGGGCCTCACGGTGGGGGCCTACAGCGGGCGCTTCAACCCCGAACGGCTGCTGCAGGCCCTGTCGCAGCACCGCTTCACCAACATGTCGGCCGCCGCCACGCACTACCGCATGCTCAAGAACTGCGGCAAGGCGGAGCAGTACGCCTTCCATTTCGAGAAGCTGTCCTTCACGGGCGAGCCCATCGACGACGACACGGCCGACTACGTGCACCAGAAGTTCGGCCTGGAGGTCTGCAGCATGTACGGCACCACCGAGATCGGGGTCGTGCTGGCGAGCTACCCCGGCGCGGCGGACTTTCCGGTCAAGCGCGGCGCGCTGGGCAAGGCCGTTCCCGGTACCCGGGTCGAGGTGCATGACGCACAGGGCCAGGTCTGCCCGGTTGATGTGACCGGCCAGCTGATGGTGCTGCGCCGGGGCGAATGGGTGCCCACCAAGGACCTCGGCCGCATGGACGGCGATGGCTACTTCCACCACGGCGGGCGTGCGGACGACGTGATCATCTCGGCCGGCTGGACCATGAGCGCGGTGGAGATCGAAAACGTGATCCTCATGCACGGCGATGTGCTGGAGGCTGCCGCCATCGGTGTGCCCGACGCCGTGCGCGGCCAGGTGGTCAAGGCCTTCGTGGTCAGCGGGCGGCCGGCCAGCGAGGCCTTTGCCCAGGAAATCCAGGAGCTCGTGAAGACCAAGCTGAGCCAGCACGAGTACCCGCGCCACGTCGAGTTCTCCCCCGAGCTACCCAAGACCCCCGCCGGCAAGGTGCACCGCAAGGTGCTGCGCGAGCGCGAGGCGGCAGCCATCGCCACGGCTGCGGCATCCACGGCATCCCTTTCCACAGCCCTTTAATTTTTTACCACCCCAAGGAGACAACCATGAGCAGTTCCAACCCCCGCAGCTTTCCCAAGATCACGGAGAGCGGCCTTGACGACCTGCGCCAGCGCATCGGCGTGAAGATCGGCCAGATGGCCGAGCCCTGGTGCTTCGAGGCCACGCGCGACAATATCCGCCACTATGCCCATGGCATCGGCGACGACAACCCGCTGTGGTGCGACCCCGAGTACGCGGCAAAGTCCCACTACGGCGGCATCGTGGCCCCGCCCAGCTTCCTGTTCTCCACCAGCCGCATCGTCTCGGGCTATGTCGGCGGGCTGCCTGGCGTGCATGCCATGTGGTCGGGTTCGGACTGGACCTGGCACAAGCCCCTGCACCGCAACGACGAGATCCGCACCGAGGCCTACCTCAAGGACCTGGTGGAGCACCAGACGCGCTTTGCCGGCCGCGCCGTGCAGCAGATCTACCACGTCGATTTCTTCAACCAGCAGGGCGACAAGGTGGCCGAGGCGGACAGCTGGTGCTTTCGCACCGAGCGCGACCATGCACGCGAGCAGGGCACCAAGTACAAGGAGGTGCGCGCACGCGAGCCGCGCCGCTACACCGACGAGGAACTGGCCGAGGCCTTCAAGCTCTACCGCAACGAAGAGATCCGCGGTGCCACGCCCCGCTACTGGGAGGACGTGAAGGAAGGCGAAGACCTGCCAGTGCTCTTCAAGGGCCCGATGACCGTGACGGGCTTCATCGCCTATGCCCAGGGCTGGGGCGGCCTGTACATCCGCGCCAACAAGCTCGCCTGGAAGCTCATCGACTCGCACCCCGGCGTGGGCATCAAGAACCGCTTCGGCATCCCTGACGTGCCAGAGCGCGTGCACTGGGAAGAAGACTTCGCCCTGGAAGTGGGTGCACCGGGCGCCTATGACTACGGTCCGGAGCGCACCTCCTGGCTCACCCACCAGCTGACCAACTGGATGGGCGATACCGGCTTTCTGCAAAAGGCGAGCTGCAAGATCCGCCGCCACAACCCCGAGGGCGACCTGCTGTTCATCAAGGGCAAGGTCAAGCGCAAGTACACCGAGAACGGCCAGCACCTGATCGAGATCGAGCAGGAAGCGCACAACCAGGACGGCGAACTCTCGGTGGTCGGAAGCGGCGTGGTGGCGCTGCCATCGCGGGGATGACACCCGATGCGCACGACCAGTAGCGGCGCACTGCGGGGGCTGAAGGTCATCGACCTGACGCGTGTGCTCGCCGGGCCGCTGTGCACCCAGGTCCTCGCGGACCAGGGGGCGGACGTGGTGAAGATCGAGCCGCCCGCGGGCGATGAGACACGCAGGCTCGGGCCACCCTTCGACAGCGCGGGCAGTGCGGCCTACTTTTCCGCACTCAACCGGGGCAAGCGGGCCATGAGCCTGGACCTGTCGATGCCGCAGGCGCAGGACGTGCTGCACCGGCTGCTCGGCGACGCCGACGTGCTGGTGGAGAACTTCCTGCCGGGCACCATGGAGCGCTGGGGCCTGGGCTACGAACAGGCCCTGGCCGACAGGTACCCGCGCCTGGTCTACTGCAACATCACGGGCTTCGGGGCGGACGGACCGCTCGGCGGGCTGCCCGGGTACGACGCGGTGCTGCAGGCCCTGTGCGGGCTGATGAGCGTCAACGGCGACGAATCCTGCGGGGCCACGCGCATCGGGATTCCCGTGGTCGACCACCTGACCGGCTACGTGGCGCTCTCGGGCATCCTGATGGCGCTGCATGCACGGGGTGCGGATGGGCGCGGCCAGCGCGTGGAGGCGGCGCTGTACGACACAGCGCTGAGCCTGCTGCTGCCGCACGCCTCGAACTGGCTGGCGTCGCAAAAAGACCCCGAGCTGCTGGGCAGCGCGCATCCCAACATTGCGCCCTACGACAAGTTCAGGGCCAGCGACGGGGAGCTGTTCATCGGGATCATGACCGACGTCCAGTTCCAGCGCTTTTGCAGCCACGTCGGCCTGCAGGGCCTGATCGCGGACGAGCGTTTCACCTCCAACGCCCAGCGGCTGGTGCACCGGGACGCGCTCAAGCAAGCCATCGAGACGGCCATTGCGTCCATGGCCTGCGAGCCGCTGTGCGAGTCGCTGATGCGCGCTGGCGTGCCGGCCGGTGCGGTGAACTCGATCCCGCGGGCCTTGGCCCATGCGCACTGCGAGCACCGGCAGATGCTGGTGCAGCGGGACGGCTACACCGGCCTGCGCTCTCCCATGCGGCTGATGGGCACGCCGGGCGTGGCCGGGGCGAGCCCACCCCGATTTGCGCAGGACGCGGCGCAGATATTGGAAAGCCTGGGTTTCAGCCCAGAGGAGCGAGACCAACTGCAGGGCAGCGGCGCAGCCCCCGCAACACGGCGATAGCGTTTCGATCAAGAATACACAAGGAGACAACAATGCGACTGATTGCTGCAGTGATGGCGGCCGCCTGTGCCATGGCGAGCCCGGCACCGGTGGGCGCCCAGACCTACCCCGCCAAGCCGATCAAGATCATCGTGGCCTACCCTGCCGGGCAGGGCACGGACATCGCCACCCGGTACCTGGCCGAGCAGATGTCCCGGGACCTGGGGCAGGCCATCGTGATCGACAACCGGCCCGGCGCCGGAGGCAACCTGGGCACGGAGATCGCGGCCCAGGCCGCGCCCGACGGCTACACCCTGACCATGGGGACGAATGCAACCCATGCGCTCAACCAGTACCTGTATGCGCGGGTGCCGTTTGATGCGGAGCGGGACTTCGAGCCCATTGTCCTGGTGGGCACCTTTCCCATGGTCGTGGCCGTCAACAGCCAGTCGCCCTTCCACACCCCCAAGGAACTGGTGGACACCGCCGCCCGCAGCACGCGGTCTGCCGACATCGCCATGCCCAGCACCAGTGCCCGCCTGGTGGTGGAGCTGCTCAAGCAGCGCTCGGGGGCACCGGTGTTTGGCGTGCCCTACAAGGGCTCGGGCAATGCCATGACCGACGTGCTGGGCGGGCAGTTGCCGGTGATCGTGGACACCCCCACCAGCCTCAGGCCCCACCTGGCCTCGGGAAAGATCCGCGCCATTGCCGTCACGTCGAGCAAGCCCAGCAGCCTGGTGCCGGGCGTCAAGACCATGGACGAGCAGGGCTACGCCGGCTTCGAGGTGATCGCCTGGAACGCCTTGTACGCGCCCAGGAACACCCCTGCAACCGTGATCGCCACGCTCAACGCCGCCATGAACAAGGTGCTGCAGCGCCCCGAGGCACGGCACAAGCTGCTGGAGCTGGGCTTCGAGCCGGCGGGCGGCACCGCCGTCCAGCTCCGGGAGTTCGCCCTGTCCGAGCGCAACAAGTGGCAGCCCGTGATCCAGGCGGCAGACATGAAGGTGGACTGAGCCCGGCCGCCCGGCAAAGGCGCTCATGCCAGGCGCCCGCAAAAGTTAGTCGGGCGTGCTGTCTTCGGCGGGCAGCGGCACATACACCAGGCAGGTGCGCAGGATCTGCTCCTGCTCCTGCTCCTGCTCCTGCTCCTGCTCCAGCCCCTGCTCCTGTCCTTGCCCGCCGCGCGAGGTTCTCAGGGCCTGCACCTCCACCCTCGCGTGTTCGGTGCCTGCGTCCAGCAGGCGGGCACGGAAGGTGACGAAATCCCCCAGCCTGGGCATCGCCTCGATCTCGATGGCATCGATCTGCACCAGCGCCACGTTGCGACTGAAATGACCACCCGGCAGCACGGCGCCCGCCTGGTCCAGCTGCGCCAGCACCCAGCCGATGGGGATCTGCCCACCGATCCCCAGGTCTGCAGGCATGGGAATGGTGCGAAGAACTGTCTGCAGACCGTCGCCTGGCGCGGGGATGTTCTCGGTGTCCATCGCTTTAGCTTCTGGCCACCAGCAGATTGCCGATGGCCTGGGCTTCGCGCAGCATCATCGCGGCCAGCTCGGTGGTTTCGGCGGCATTGAGCTGGCTGGACATGCCAGCCGCCACCAGGGTGTGCGTGAGGCTTCCGCCGGGCGAACAAATGGGCACGGCGACCACGGTGAGGCCACTCATGAAGTTGTCGCGGTCCAGGCTCCAGCCCTGCGCGCGGGCCAGCTCCACCTCGCGCTTCCAGGTGTCGAAGGCGGGCTTCTTGTCCCATTGCGTGGCATTGAACTTCTGGCGCAGCTGGGTCCAGTTCTCTCCGCTGTAGGCGGCGATCAGCCGGCCGGTGGCACTGGCCAGGTGGGAGAACTGGCTGCCCACGTCGGTGTGCAGGCGAAACGGCTGGTTCGAGCGCGACAGGGCCAGCACCACGACGGATTGCTTGGGTGTGATCTCCACGCCCATGGCCGTGACCCCGCGGGTGGACGCCAGCCGGTCGAGCGCGGGCTGCACGAGCTGCGCGAAGCCGCTGCTCTCCAGCACGCTGCGGGCCAGGCTGATCATGCCGCTGCCCAGCAAGTAGCGCTTGGTCGCCGGGTCCACGCTGACCAGTTCCTCGCTGACCAGCACGCGCAGGATGTGCAGGCAGGTACTGGGCACCAGGCCCAGCTCATCGGCGATGGCCTTGACACCCAGGCCCTGCTTGGCGTTTCCGAGGAAGCGCAGGATGGCAATGGACCGGCTGACGGCTGGCACGGGCCGCACGCGCACGGCGGGCTTTTGGGGGGTCGGCGGCGCCGGCTCGGACGTCGGTGTGCGCTTTGGAGGCATGAAAAGGGGCGAGGGCCAAATTTGCATGATAGTGCAGGGCTGCTGGGGCGAGCCCTTGGAACCCCGCGCCGTCCCTGGTGCCGGGAGGCCGGCCCTCATGCGAGTCGCTCCGCGGGCAGCACTTTCACGATCGCCTGCGCGCGCAGGACCATCTGGCCGTCCACCGCGACACTGCCCTGCATGAAGAGCATCTGGTGGGTGCGGTGCGTGATCTGCGCCCGCGCCTGTGCAAACTGCCCCTGCCGCACGGCGGTCAGAAACTGCGAATCGAGCTGCAGCGTGACACACGGCACCCGGCCGCAGGCCTCCCACGCCACGGTGCTGATCGCATGGTCCACCAGCGTGAGCAGCGCGCCGCCATGCACCACCCCGGCAGGATTGAGGTGCGCCGGTGCCATCTGGAAGCCATAGGCCCATCCGTCCCCTTCTCGCCGGGTCCACAGCGGCCCGGCCGTGCCGGCGAAACCCGCCAGGGATCGCACCTTCCAACCACCCTCCTCCGGGGACGGGGGCGCTCTACCCGGTACTGCCTGCGCATCGGTCATGGCGATCACTCCATAGTTTGTACAAAACACCATTCAATTGTCTCCAGACAATTTTATGCCAAAGGTACAAGCAATGAAAGGCATTGCGCCATGCGCCATGCGACCCGCACTGTGGACGGCGCCTTGCGAAAAAGGTTTTGACGAAAGAAGACGAAGTGCCGGGGATGGGAGGCGCTGCGCGCGGGGTCCCGGGTCAGCAATGCAGCGCGGTACGAGGGAGCAGCCCGGCAAGGTCGCCGGCAAGGCCCGGGAAGGCCAGGCGCACCAACGGAGCACGGCGTTGCGCCGCGCCCTCAGACCGAGTTCAACTGCTCAGTGCGTGTGCAGCGCGGGCGCTGACAGCGATGCCCGCCCGCGGTATTCGCTCGGGCTGTAGCCCGTGTGGGCCTTGAACACGCGGCTGAAGTGGCCGCTGTTGCGAAAGCCCCAGGAGATGGCGATGTCCGTCACCGAGCGGTGGGCATGCGCGGGGTGGCGCAGCTCGCGCAGGCAGGCTTCGAGCCGGCGCTGCTGGATGGTGGCGGCCAGGGTGTCGCCATCGTCGGCCATGGCGTTGTACAGATGGCGCCGGCTGCAGTTGAGCGCCTGGGCGATGCGGTCAATGGTGAGTTCGGGGTCGGCCAGGTGGCGGTCGATGTACTGGCCGATGCGGTCGCGCAGGGCCTCGCGCTGCGACACGGCACTGTGCTGGCCGTTGCGCTCGAGCAGCGACAGCTGCACCAGGTGCGTGATCACATCGGCCACGCCATCGGCTGCCGCGTCGGACATACTGGGCAGCTCGGTGAAGGCAGCGCGCATGGTGTCCCAGGCCAGGCGCGAAACACCACTGGTGCCCGAAAAGCGCTGCACCATGAGGTCGTCGAGCTTGAGCTTGCGCTCGGGCATCTGCTCCTTGGGGATCATCAGCACCATCTGGCGCACGGCCTCGGGGTTGCTCACCGCGTAGGCGCGGGTGGTGTCGTACACGCTCCACTCGCCGGGCGACAGCCACACCTGGCGGCCGTTCTGCTCGAAGCAGGCGCGCCCTTCGAGCTGCGCCACCACCTTGATGTAGGCCCGGTCGCTGCCGCGGATGAGGCTGGGGGTGCGCACCACGCGGTGGCGGCTCACGTCGAGCTGGCAAAGGTTGACATAGCCGGCCTGGCCCGAGGTGATGTGGCCGGCAAAGGCCTCGTCGCCGAAGGCATCCGACTCCAGCCCGCCAATGAGCCTCCACACCGCGTCGCCCCACAGGTGCAGGCGGTCGCGCGGTGCCACGGTATCGGTGGATACCTCGGTCAGGGGGTGGGCCATGGCGTCTCCAGTGCAGCGGCTGGCGCCGCCGGTATGCCCGGATTATCCGGCGCAGGCCTATTCCCCGGCGCAGCACGGAAATCCGGGTAAACCCGCTGCGCCGTGCACGCTGGGACCAGTGTTTTGTGCACGCTCAGCGCAGCGCCCCAAAGCCCTCCTGCCTACGATCGGTCAACGGCCCGCACCATGCGCGCCGCCCATTCCAGGAGACACGAAAATGGTTCAACAATCCAAACGCCAATGGATCAAGGGCGTGGCCGCCACGGTGGGTGCCATGTCGGTCGCCCCGCACCTGCTGGCCCAGTCCGGCCCCGTGCGCGTGGGCTATGCCATCGCCCGCACGGGCCCCTGGGCGGCTGGCGCCCAGGTCAGCCAGGAGCCCAACTACCTGCTCTGGGCCGAGCAGGTGAACGCGGCGGGCGGCCTGGCCATCAAGGGCGCGAAGCGCCCCATCGAGCTCATCGGCTACGACGACCGCAGCGAGACCGAGACCTGCGTACGCACCTTCGAAAAGCTCATGGGCAGCGACAAGGTGGACCTGATCCTGCCGCCCTGGGGCTCGGGCGCCAACTTCGCCATCGCGCCGCTGGCCAACCGCTTCGGCTACCCGCTGCTGGCGCCCACGGCGCTGTCGCGCAAGCTGATCGACATGAATCTGCCCTACTTCTTCTCGCTGCTGCAGCAGCCCGACAAGATGATGGGTGCACTGGTGGACATGCTGGTGGCCAACGGCGTGAAATCGGTGGCCATCGTCTACATGGACGACCTGTTCGGCCTGGAAAACTTCGCGGCGCTGAACAGCGCGCTCAAGAAGACCAGCATCCAGGTGGTGGAGAGGAAGAGCTACCCCCTGGGCGTGAAGGACCTGGCACCCGTGCTGCGCGGCATCAAGGACCTGACCCCCGACGCCTTCATCGGCATCACCTACCCGCCCGACACCATCCTGGCCAGCCGCCAGGCGCGCGAGGTGGGGCTGAACCCCAAGTTCTTCTACGCCTCGGTGGGCACGGCCTTCCAGCTGTACAAGAACGTGATGCAGGCCAACACCGAGGGCGTGATCGGCATGGGCTCGTGGAGCGTGAAGACCAGCCCCGAGGCCAAGGCCTATTTCGACGCGCATGTGAAGAAGTTCAACAAGGAGCCCGACCGCTGGGCCAGCGGCCATGCCTGGGCAGGCCTGCAGATCCTGCAGCAGGCCGTGGAGAAGGTGGGCCTGGACCGCAAGGCGCTGCGCGAGCACATCGCCAAGAACGAGTTCAAGACCATTCTGGGCGGCATCCGCTTTGCGGGCAGCGAGAACGCGTCCATCCCCGGCACGGTGAGCCAGTGGCAGGGCAGCGACTTCGAGGTGGTGTGGCCCAAGGACCGCGCCACGGCGCAGCTGAACACGGCCAAGCCTGTCTGGAAATAACAAAGTGTCTTTCACTTCCTGGGCCGAACTGGTCGCCAGTGGCCTGATTACCGGCGGCATCTATGCGCTGGTGGCCATGGGCCTGAATCTGCAGTACGGGCTGATGCGCATCATGAACATCTCGCATGGCGAGTTCCTGATGCTCGGCGCCTTCCTGACCTGGTGGGCGCACACCGCCTGGGGCTGGTCGCCGCTGGCGCTGATGCCGCTGGCCTTCATCGCGCTGTTCGTGCTGGGCGTGGCGGTGCATGCGCTGTGCTTCAAGCGCCTTGCGGCGCGTGCGCCGAACGTGGACGTGTTCGAGGCGCGCAGCCTGATGGTGGGCTTTGGCCTGATGTTCCTGGTGCAGAACACGGCCCTCTTGATCTGGGGCGGCGACCTGCGCGGCTACGAGTACCTGGCCGACCCGGTGCAGATCGCGGGCATGCGCTTCACCGAGAACAAGCTGGTGCTGTTCGGCGTGGCGCTGGCGCTGTCGGCCGCGCTGATCGCGTTGCTCAAGCTCACCTTGCTGGGCAAGGCCGTGCGGGCGCTGATGCAGTCGCCCACCGGGGCACAGCTGGTGGGCATCAACACCCGGCGTCTGCACCCGATGATGTTCGGCATCGGCCTGGGCCTGTCGGGCGTGGCAGGGGCCCTGCTGTCGATGACCTACGAGATCTCCCCGTCGATGGGCGAGCCCTACACCGTGACCGCGCTGATCGTGATCACGCTGGGCGGCTTCGGCAGCCTGGCAGGCAGCCTGGCCGGCGGCCTGCTGCTCGGTGTGGTCGAAGCCCTGGGCATGCATTTCAGCAGCCCGTCTCTCAAGATGCTGCTGAGCTATGCGGTGTTCATCGGTGTCCTCATCTGGCGGCCTAACGGCCTCTTCTCCAAAAAATGAAGTTCCATTCCAACAAGCCCTGGCTCGCGCTTGCCGCGGGCACGGCCGTGGTCGGCACCCTGCCCTGGCTGGTGTCCGAGTTCATGGCCTCGGTGCTGCTCAGCTGCCTGATGTACATCGCGCTGGCCACCAGCTGGTCGCTGTTCTGCGGCGCCACACGCTATCTGTCGCTGGCGACGTCGGCCTTCTTCGGCATCGGGGCCTATGCCAGCGCCACGCTGCTGAATGTGCTGCCCTGGCCGCTGGTGATACTGGCCGGTGCGCTCATCGCGGCGGTGGTGGCCATCGTGATGGGTGCGGCCGTGCTGCACCTCAGGGGCACCTATTTCGCGGTGCTCACCTTCGGCATGACGGAGCTGATTCGCCACGCGGTGACCTTCGTTGAAAAGCAGGTCTCCGGTACCGTAGGCCGCGTGCTCACCGTGGTGCCCAGCAACGAGACGGTGTACCTCACGGTGCTGCTGATCGCGGCGGCGGCGATTGCCACGTCGATTGCGGTAAAGCGCAGCCGCTTTGGCCTGGCGCTCTCGGGCATCGGCGCGGACGAGCAGCGCGCACAGACGCTGGGGGTGGATACGCGCCTGGCCAAGATCGCGGGCTTCGGCATCACAGCGGCCTTTGCGGGCGCCGTGGGTGCGGCCATGGCCGTGCGCTGGACCTACATCGAGCCGGCGGCGGTGTTCAGCCCCTTCATCGGCTTCCAGACGGTGCTGATCGCACTGATCGGCGGCGCGGCCAGCATCGGCGGCCCGGTGCTGGCGGCCATCGTCTTCAGCCTGCTGGCCGAGACGCTGCGCCTGCAGCTGCCCTATGGCTACATGATGGTGCTGGGCCTGCTGCTCATCCTGTGCGTGATGTACCTGCCCAACGGACTGGCCACGCTGTGGCAGCGCAAGCGGGCGGCCACGCCTGCAGCGGAGGCCGGCCATGTCTGAGGCACTGTTGACCATCGACAGCGTGACCGTGCGCTTTGGCGGCCTGACCGCCGTGGACGGCGTGAGCGCCACGCTGCATGCCGGTGAGCTCATCGGCATCATCGGGCCCAACGGCGCGGGCAAGACCACCTTCTTCAACGCCATCTCGGGGGTGCAGCCCCCCACCTCGGGCACATTGCACTGCGGGGGCGACGACCTCACGGGCAAGGGCCCGCACCACTATGCGGCGCACGGCATTGCGCGCACCTTCCAGACGCCGCGCGTGTTTGCCGACATGACGGTGCGAGACAACGTGCGATTCGGCATGCAGTTCGCGGGGCGCCACCGCCAGGGCCCCGTGGGCCTGCGCAATGAGGACGAGATCTTGGCCATGCTGGGCCTGTCGGCCCTGGCCGAGCGCCCTGCCGCCGACGTGACGCCTTCGCAGCAGCGCCTGCTGGAGATCGGCATGGCCCTGGGCACGCGCCCGCGCCTGCTGCTGCTCGACGAGGTGGCCGCCGGCCTGACCGAGGCCGAGGTGGACGCCATGGCCCAGCGCATCCGCCGCCTGCGCGACGACTGGGGGCTGACTGTGGTGTGGATCGAGCATGCGGTGACCACCCTGCTCAAGTACGTGGAGCGCGTGCTGGTGCTGCACCAGGGCCGCAAGATCGCCGACGGCACACCGGCCGAGGTGGTGCGCGACCCGCAGGTGATCGAAGCCTATCTGGGAGATGAAATGGCCGCACCGGCAACGCCCGAAGGAGCCACGGCGTGAGCGGCGCACACCTCACGGTACAGGGACTGAGCGCAGGCTACGCAGGCTTTCAGGTGCTGCAGGACCTGTCGCTGGAGGCCCAGCCCGGCATCACGGTGATCGTCGGCCCCAACGGCGCGGGCAAGACCACGCTGCTCAAGGCGCTGGCCGGCCTGCTGCCGCGCCAGGGCACGGTGCAGCTCGATGGCCAGCCGGTGCCCGCGATGAATGCCACGGCCTGCGTGCAGCGCGGCCTGGCCCTGGTGGCCGAGGGGCGCCAGCTGTTTCCGCAGATGACGGTGACCGAGAACCTGGAGCTCGGCGGCTGGCTGGTGCCCTCGCGCATGCGCGCCGTGCGCCTGGCCCAGGCCTTCGAGGACTTTCCTCGCCTCAAGGAGCGCGCGCAGCAACTGGCCGGCACCATGAGCGGCGGCGAGCAGCAAATGGTGGCCGTGGCCCGCGCCATGATGAGCGGGCCGCGCCTCTTGATGCTGGACGAGCCCTCGCTCGGCCTGGCGCCGCGCATGGTCGACGAACTGCTGGCCATCGTGCAGCGCATCGCAGCGCAGGGCGTCACCGTGCTCATGGTGGAGCAGAACGTGCGCAAGGCGCTGCAGGTAGCGCAGCGCGGCTATGTGCTGGAGCGCGGGCGCATCGTCGCCTCGGGCGATGCTGCCACGCTGCTGCAGTCCGACGCGGTGCGCCAAGCCTATCTCGGCGTGGCCTGAATCTTTTTCACTCTTTCTTATCCGACTTTCTTTTCTTGTCGTTCAGGAGATATCCATGACTGCCATTTCCATGCTGATCAACGGCGAGCGCGTGCAGGCCGCCGGCGGCGCCACCTTCGAGCGCCGCAACCCGCTCGACGGGTCCGTGGCCACCACGGCACCTGCCGCCACGGTGGCCGATGCCAAGGCCGCCGCAGACGCCGCCGCCAAGGCCTTCCCCGCCTGGTCGGCCCTGGGGCCCAATGCGCGCCGTGCGCTGCTGCTCAAGGCCGCGCATGCCCTCGAAGCCAAGGGCGAGGCTTTCGCCGCCGCCATGGCCGCCGAGACCGGTGCATCGGGCCTGTGGGCCGGCTTCAACGTGCACCTGGCCGCCGGCCTGCTGCAGGAGGCGGCAGCGCTGACCACGCAGATCGCGGGCGAGGTGATCCCGTCGGACGTGCCCGGCAGCCTGGCCATGGGCGTGCGCCAGGCCGCGGGCGTGGTGCTGGGCATCGCGCCGTGGAACGCGCCCATCATCCTCGGCGTGCGCGCCATTGCCACACCGCTGGCCTGCGGCAACACCGTGATCTTGAAGGGCTCGGAGCTGAGCCCCGCCACGCACGGCCTGATCATCGAAGCGCTGCAGGAGGCCGGCCTGCCCCCGGGGGTGGTGAACTTCGTGACCAATGCACCGGCCGACGCGGGTGCGGTCGTCGAGGCCATCGTGGCCCACCCGGCCGTGCGCCGCGTGAACTTCACGGGCTCGACCAAGGTCGGGCGCATCGTGGCGCAGACCTGCGCCAAGTACCTCAAGCCCACGGTGCTGGAGCTCGGCGGCAAGGCCCCTCTGGTGGTGCTGGACGATGCGGACGTGGACGCTGCGGTGGACGCCGCCGTGTTCGGCTCGTTCGCCAACTCGGGGCAAATCTGCATGTCCACCGAGCGCATCGTGGTGGACGCCTCCATCGCCAACGACTTTGTGGCCCGCTTCGCGGCACGCGCCCAGGCCCTGCCCCTGGGCGACCCGCGCAAGGGCCCGGTGGTGCTGGGCTCGGTGGTGGACATGGCCACCGTGCGGCGCTGCAACGCGCTGATCGACGACGCCCTGGCCAAGGGCGCCAAGCTGGTGTGCGGCGGCAAGAGCGAGACAACGCTGATGGCCGCCACCATCATTGACCACGTAACGCCCGAGATGGACATCTACCGCGAGGAGTCCTTCGGCCCGCTCAAGCCCATCGTGCGCGTGAACGGCGTAGAGGAAGCGATTGCCTGCGCCAACGACAACGTGTTCGGCCTGTCAGCCGCCGTCTTCGGCCGCGACATCGCTCGTGCCTGGAACGTGGCTGCGCGCATCGAATCGGGGATCTGCCATGTCAACGGGCCTACCGTGCATGACGAAGGGCAGATGCCGTTTGGCGGGGTGAAGAACTCGGGGTGGGGGCGGTTTGGGGGGATGGCGGGGGTGCGGGAGTTCACGGAGCTGCGCTGGATCACGGTGCAGACTACGGCGCGGCACTATCCGTTCTGAGCCTTCTTTGCATGGTTGCTGCGGTGACTGTGTGGAGGGCGGAGGCCGGGTCTTGGCCCGTCCCGTGCTGGGGCTCGTTGCCTGTGGTTGTGGTTGCTGCGTGCCTGCGTGAAAGGCGGAGGCCGGGGTGTGCGCCCGGCGGCGCACCTACCTTCTTTTGCTTCGTC
>NZ_LMIH01000003.1:85183-85451 GCF_001428645.1 Acidovorax sp. Root217 | reverse complement strand
AGCTTCTGCGCTTCTCGGCACGGTCAGAAGGGGGTGGGAGCGGGCTCCACACGGGCCATTGCTACGCTCGGCTCGCCAGGGCGATCGCCCAACATGTCGGCAGCGCGCAGCGAGAACCGACCCCAGGCGCAGCTGCGCAGCAGCAGCCGTCTTTGACCCCGCTCCCCACCCCTGCTGGCTGCGCCGAGAAGCGCAGGGGCTGGGGTGGGCGTGTGTGCCGAAGGACACACACGCTTCGTGAACTGACTTGCCGCAGCTGTTTGAGCGA
>NZ_LMIH01000003.1:65552-85113 GCF_001428645.1 Acidovorax sp. Root217 | reverse complement strand
TTCTCTTTGGTGACTTTCTCTTGGCGGCCAAGAGAAAGTTACTGCGCCGCCGGGCGCACACCCGGGCCTCCGCTCTCAGCAAAGCACACAGCAACCACCCACACCGACCCCGTGCAAAGACGCAGCGCCCGCAGCTCCGCACTGAGGCCGTTCACATGCGGTTCCATCAAACCACCGTCCACGACGCATCCACCAGCGCAGAAACCCCACTGAGCTTGACCAGGCTGTCATTCGCACCCAGCGTAGCCGCAGCGTCATTGACCAGGATGTAAGTGTCAAGGCCATAGCGGAAGGCAATGGCTTTGTTGGCCCCCGCCGTGCTGGCGGCCAACGCCACGGCGTCCAGCAGCGAGGACGCCGCCGCAATGCTGGCCAATTGCGCAGAGGCAGGGGCTGCCTTGGCCGTCGAGTCAGAACCGAACAGACGGATCACATCGGCCCCGCTTTCGAAATCCGTCACGCGAATGAACGACCGGCCCAGCGCAGCGTCCGAACTGGTGTCCAGATCGCGCGCCGTGGCGCCCGCCAAACCCACGATCGTCAACGTGTCGCTTCCACGGCCCAGGGTGACCTCGTGGGCATTGGCGGCTCCGACGATGACGGTATCGTCACCAGCACCCGCATCAATGGCCACTCTGCCACCGGAAGCCTCGTTGACGTTGATCCGGTCGCCCGCTGTGCCACCGATGATGCCCACCGGCGTGCTTCCCGTGGTGGTGAACGCCAGGTCCAGGGCCCCTGCCAGCCCGGTTGCATTGATGACCTCCACATGGGAGCCGGTCACGGTGGTGGTCAGCGCCTGGTCACCCCAGATCCGTATTTCCTCGGCAGCATCGGCCGTGATCCTGGCGGAGTTGTTGGTGGTGGTTGCCACATTGCCGGCAGAGCTACGGACCAACAGTAGCTCGATGCCCGGCGCGATCACCTCGTCGAGTCCCGTCGCATCGGCCAGCACGATGTTGACTGAGTCCAGAAGGCCGGAGGCGCCCGCGAACTTCACGGTCAGCGGTCCGCCGGACAGGGAGTTCTGCACGCCCACGGTGGTCTTCAGGCTGACGTCTGCAAACGTGGCCGGGCGCGTGGCCCCATCCCCCCACAACATCTTGATGTCGGTTGCATTGGCAGAACTGAATTTAGCGGATTCTCCTGCGGTGATGATGACCGTTTCAATGCTGTTCATCTTGGGGGCCACCACTTCACCGGCACCAAGTACGGCCTTCAGCGTGTCGCCGCGCTCGCTATCGCTGCCGCCGCTGAGAACGTCCGCAGAACCCAGCAAGCCAGGCGCGGGAGCCAGGAAAACATCGTCATACAAGGTGCCTGTCAGAACGTCCACCCCACTGGTCAGCAAGCGCGTGGCCCCCGTCCCCACCTCGAAGTCCGTAATTCCGAAACCATCGACACGATTGGCTGGGTTGCTGGAGTAGGCATGCGAGGCGGTCACCTCATTGTTCCAACGCACCGCGGCAGCCGAATAGATGGCCAAGTCACCGGTGGCATTTTCCAGACCGGACAGTATCTGCCCCAATTGCACCGCGACGACACCAACGTTGTTCTTGCCGATGGCGACTAGGTAGTCCTTCAACGCCACCTGCAGACCTGCATTGGGCAGCAACCCGAGATTCGTCAGCACCATGGTCGACAATGCGTCTTCGGACAGGCTGCCAAAGCTGTACAGCCGCGCCAGCTCGGCGATGCCCTTCGAGGAAAACGCAGCAATCTGGTTGGTGTAGACGTTGTAACTCTGCGTTTGGTTGTACATCGCCCGATGCAGCATGGTGAGGTCTGCATGGATGCCGAAAACTTGTGCGGGCATGGTGGCCTTGGGGTTCAGTGGTGGATGGGTAAACGGGTTCGCCATGCGCGGCAAGCCGTTGTCACGTCAAGCGTCCTCTTTCGACCCGCTCGTCATTCCATGGCCCACGACGCATCGGCCAGCTCCGACACACCGGTCAGCTGGACAAGGCTGTCGTTGGCGTCCAGCGCAGCAGTAGCGCCATTGACCAGGATGTAGATGTCGCCGCCGTAGCGAAAGGCAATGGCCTTGTGAGCACCCGCGGTGGTGGCAGCCAGCGCCGTTGCGCCGAGAAGCGAAGATGCCGTGGAGATGCTGGCCAGTTGCGCATCACCCGGGGCGGCCTTGGCCGTTGACGCCGCACCGGTCAGCCGAAGCACATCGGTACCGCTCGCAAAGCCCCTCACCTCGATGGTCGATGCGGCCAATGTGCTTGCCGTGCCAAGGTCGATGTCCTTGGCCGCTGCACCTGCCAGTCCGGTGATGGCCAGCGTGTCGGGCCCGGCACCCAGCGCGATCTTGTGATGCGCCTGGGCGTTGACCGCGATGGCCACGCCGCCAGTGCCCGCCAGCTTCAGGTCCAGCACCTGGCTGAAGGCGGAGGCGTCGATCACGGACAGTTTGGCGCCGGTCACGGTGGTGGCCAGGGCCTGATCACCCAGGATGACGATCTTTTCCGCCTGGGCAGCGGTGATCCTGGCGGTGTTGACCTTGGTGGTGGCGACCGTGCCGGCCGTACTCCAGACATTCAAGTGCTCGATGTTGGCAACGACGATTTCGTCACGGCCCACGGCATCGGCGAACGAGATGTTGGCCAAATCCATCGGGCCGGAGACTCCGGTGAAATTCACGGTCAGGACACCACCTGTGACGGAGTTCTGGATGCCGACAGTGGTGGCCAATTTCACCTCCGAGAAAGTGGCCGCGCCCTCTGCGGCTTGGACCCATAGCTCCTGCAGGCCAGAGGTGTCCCCGGCACCAAACTCGGCCCCCGCGCCTGCGGTGATGTAGACCTTTTCGACGTTGCGCAGCCCAGGGGCGACCTTGCTTGCAGGTGCAAGGGTTGCGCTGAGGGTATCGAGACCCTCGGCACCATCGATCACATCCGCCGTCGAGAGAACGCCCGCGGTGGTTGCCAAGATCGTGTCCTTGTCGGCTGTTGTCTTGAAACTGGCCTCTGCCGCTGCAGGCGATATCGCATCGTCGCCGGACGTCAGCGAAAGGGTGACGCCCGTGACAGGAACGTTAGGCCCTGCGATGACGCCGTAAGGGTCGATGGAGTATTTGTAGGAATCCACCAGCTCCTTGTTCCATGCCACGGCAGCGGCATTGAATGCTGCCTGGTCACCCGTGGCCTGCTCCATCCCCGAAAGGATCTGCCCGAGCTGCATGGCGACGATGCCCACGCTGGCCTTGCCCACGGAGACCAGGTAGTCCCGCAAAGCAGTCTGCAGGCCGGCATTCGGCAACAAGCCCAGGTTGCCAAGCAGCTTGGTAGACAACTGGTCCTCGGTCAGGCTGGTAAAGCTGGCGCCAAAAGAGAGGGCAAAAGTGTTGATGCCCACCGACGTGGCCCTTGCCACCTGGTTGTTGTATACCGCGTGGGCAGGCGATTGGTCGTTGAAGACCCGGTTCAAGATCGTCGTGACGACATAGGGTTCATCGAGAAAGGTCTGTGCCATCAAGAGCTTCCAAAAAAATCAAACAGGTGAGCAGTACGGGGTGAAGCCCTGCGGTTCAGAATTCAGGCCAGCGCATGGCGGCACCGCGCGGCCAAGGTGCCTTGGGCGCGCCTTCACGCCGAGGTCCAGGAGGCATCGGCCATCGCCGCAACGCCGGTCAACTTGATGAGGCTGTCATTGGCGCCCAATGCGGCCACACTGTCGTTGACCAGGATGTAGGTGTCGGCGCCAAAGCGGAAGGCGATTGCCTTGTTGGCACCCGCAGTGGTAGCGGCCAGGGCTGTTGCGTCCAGCAGCGAAGCCGCTGAAGCAATGCTGGCTAGCTCCTTTGCGCCGGGTAGAGCCTTGGGCGTCGCCACGTAGCTGCTCAGCCGGACCACGTCGGTGCCGCTCACGAATTCGGACACTTCGATGGCCGACGCGTCCAGCGCGGCGGAGGTGCCGAGATCGATGTCCTTGGCCGCGGGGCTCGCCAAGCCGGTGATGGCCAGCGTGTCACCCCCTGCACCCAAAGTGATCTTGCGGGCTGCGAGGGTGTTGATGGCGACGGCGGCACCACTGGTTGTCGAGAGCTTCAGGTCGAGCCCCTGGGTCAGGGCCGATGCGTCGATCACGGACACATGGGAACCCGTGACGGTCGCGGTCAGGGCGCCGTCGCCGGCGATGATGATCTTCTGCGCATCAGGGGCAGTGATCCTGGCATGGTTGGGCTGAAAAGAATTGCCGCCCGTGCTCGTCACTTTCAAGGTTTCAATGGCGGCAACGACGAATTCACTTTGGCCCCTGGAATTGGCAATGGTAATGTTGCCCGTGTCCGATGGTCCAGATGCGCCGGCAAATTTCACCGCCAGAGTGCTGTCGGTGGAGCTGTTTTGAACACCCACGGTTGTGGCCAGATCCACCTCGAAGAAAGTGGCATCACCGGAAGACGGTCCGAGCCAAACTTGCTGCAGCGAGGGGATTCCAGCAACGCCAAACTCTGCTCCCGCTCCCGCCGCAATGACAACCTTCTCGATATTGCGCAGCAAGGGCGCCAGGCTGGTGCCTGCGCCCAGAGTTGCCGTCAGGGTATCCATGCCCGCACCACCATCGATCGCATCGGACACCGAGAGCCAACCTGCGGTCGTCGCCAGGATGGTGTCGTTGAGATCCGTGGTCTTGAATTTGGCCTCGGGTGCCGTGGGCGATAGCAAATCGTCTCCGGATGTCAAAAACAAGGTGACACCAGTGCGCTCGTTGCCGGTGTCGGGGGCTGACATTCCCCCAGTTTGGATCGAGAGAATAGGCGTATGAAGCCACCAGTTCCTTGTTCCACGCCACCGCAGCTGCATTGAACACGGCCAGGTCGCCGGTCGCATGTTCCAGCCCCGAGAGGATCTGCCCCAATTGAAGGGCTACTATGCCCACGTTGGCCTTGCCTACTGACACCAGGTACTCCCCCAAGGAGGCCTGCAGGCCCGGGTTGGGCAACAGCCCCAGGTTGCCCAGCAACAGGGTGGACAACTGGTCGTCCGTCGCGCCTGCATAGAGGGCGCCAAACTCCAGGGCAGTTGTGTTCACCCCCTTCGCAGCGGCAAGCGCCACTTGGTGGTTGAACGACCCATAGTTAGGCGATTTGTCAGTGAGCGCCCGGTTCAGGATCGTCATGACAACGTAGGGCTCATCGAAAAAATTCTGTGCCATCAAAAACTCCGACAGAGACCAATCAGGCCGAGGTCCAGGAGGCATTTGCCAGTGCCATCACACCGGTCAGCTTGACTAGGCTGTCGTTGGCGCCCAGCGCCGCCGTGGCGTCATTGACCAGGATGTAGGTGTCCGCACCAAAGCGAAAGGCGATGGCCTTGTTGGCACCTGCCGTGGTAGCGGCCAGGGCTGTTGCGTCCAGCAGTGACGCCGATGCAGCGATGCTGGCGAGGTCCGTTGTGCCGGGTACCGCCTTCGCCGTTCCCTTGACAGCATCCAGCTGGATCGAGTCGATGCCGCTGGCAAAGCCGGCCACTTCGATGGCCGAAGCCGCCAGTGTGGCCGATGTGCTGAGGTTGAGGTCCTTGGCCTCGGAGCCCGCCAGGCCCATGATTTTCACGGTGTCGGCACCGGCACCCAGGTTGATCTTGTGCGCGGCCTGGGCGTTGAGCGACACGACAACGCCATTCGTGCCGGCGAGCGTCAGCCCCAGGGCCTTGGTCAGTGCGGTTGCATCGACCCCGGCCACCTGGGTGCCGGTCACCGTGGTGGTCAAGGCCTGGTCGCCGAGGATGACGATGCCTTGCGCCTGGGCCGCACTGATCTTGGCCTGGTTGGCCGTGGTTGCGGCCAACGTGCCGGCAGTGCTTCTCACAGTCAGGAACTCGATATTCGCCACGATGATCTCGTCATGGCCCGTGGCATCGGCCAGCACGATATGGGCGGAATCCGCCGGACCTGAAGCGCCGGTGAAGTTCACTGTCAAGGCACCGCCGGCCAGGGAGTTCTGGATGCCTACGACGGCGTCCAGTTGGACACCCGAGAACGTGGCCGGGCCCTCGGCAGCATCGATCCGGAGTTCCTGCAGGCCGGAGGCACTGCGGGCATCAAATGCGGCCCCCGATCCTGCGGTGATGAATATTTTCTCGATGTTGCGCAGCTGTGGAGCCACCGTGCTGCCAGCGGCCAGGGTCGCGATCATCGTGTCGACGCCCGCAGCGCCATCGATCACATCGACGGTTGAAAGGAGCCCTGCGGTGCGCGCAAGGAAGGTGTCGTTGTTGGCAGTGCTCTTGAATTTGGCCTCAGCCGCTGCCGGCGATACCGCATCGTCGCCGGACGTCAGCACAATGGTGACGCCCGTGACAGGCATCTCAGGCTCCCCCCCGGTATAGCCGGTGTTGGCAGGATTGCTGGAGTAATGGTAGGAGTCCACCAGTTCCTTGTTCCAAGCTACCGCTGCCGCATTGAACACGGCCTGGTCGCCCGTGGCATGTTCCAGCCCAGAGAGGATCTTGCCCAATTGCAGGGCGACGATGCCGACATTGGCCTTGCCCACCACTTCGAGGTAGTCCCGCAAGGCAGTCTGCAGGCCTGCATTGGGCAGCACGCCCAGGTTGCCCAGAAGCTTGGTGGACAGGGCATCTTCTGTCATACCGGCAAGGGCCGCTCCGAACGACAACGCGAAAGCCTGAACACCGTTCGCAGCAACCCAGGCCAACTGGTTGTTGTACACCGTGTAGGAAGGCGATTGGTCATTGAACACCCGGTTCAGGATCGTCGTGACGACGTAGGGCTCATCGAGAAAATTCTGTGCCATCAAAAACTCCGTAAAAGACGATCAGGCCGAGGTCCACGAGGCATCGGCCAAGGCAGTCAAGCCAGTCAGCTTGACCAGGCTGTCGTTCTCACCCAGCGCGGCGGCGCCATCGTTCACGAGGATGTAGGTATCTGCTCCATACCGGAAGGCAATGGCCTTGTTGGCGCCCGCCGTGGTGGCGGCCAGGGTTGCAGCGGTCAGCAGCGAGGACGATGCAGTGATGCTGGCCAGCTGTGCGGCGCTGGGGGCGGCCTTGCCCGTGGGCGTTGCGCTGGTCAGCTGGATCATGTCGGTACCGCTCAGGAAGTCGGTCACCTCGATGGCAGAGCGGCCCAGCGCGGCGGCCGTGCCGACCTCCAGGTCACGGGCGGCAACGCCTGCCAGGCCCGCGATGTTCAGCACATCCGCCCCAGCGCCCAGCGCAATCCGGTGGGCATTGCCGGCACCGATGGTGACGGTATCTGCGCCATCGCCCGCCTCGATGACCACCCGGGCCCCCGATGCGTCGTTGATGATGAAAGTGTCTGCCCCCCTGCCTGCGGCGATGCCCACCGAGGTCAGGCCCGTGGTGGCGAAGGTCAGGCCCAGGGCCCCGGTCATGTAGGTGGCGTCGATCACCGCCACATGGGCGCCGTCCACGGCGATGTTCAGGGCCTGGCCGCCGGTCACCACGATCTGCTCGGCCGATGGGGCGGTCAGCCTGGCGCTGTTGGCCGCAGCGCCAGCCACGCTGCCCGCTGAACTGTTGACCTTAATGTTCTCCACACCGCCGGTGATGATGACCTCGTCGGCACCGGAGGCTCCGGCGAAGTCGATGCTGGCGGTGTCCGACGGACCGGAGGCATCCGCATAGCTGACCGTCAACGGCCCCCCGGCCTGGGAGTTCTGGACACCCACCGTGGTGCGCAGGTCCAGGCCGGACAAGCTGGCCGCCCCGGCAGCGGAATCCACCCACACCTCCTGCAAGCCCGTGGACCGGCTGGCGTCGAACTGGGCCGCAGCGCCCGCGGTGATCATCACTTTTTCGATGTACTGCAACGCAGGCGTCACCCGCTCCCCCGCCGCCAGTGCGGCTTTCAGCACGTCCTTGTCGATGCGAGCGCCGTCCTTGATCGAGTCTGCGCTGCCCAGTTGGCCGGGCACCAGGGCCAGGATGGTGTCGTGGTTGCCCGTGGTCTGGAACTGGCGTTGCGTGGCCTCCGGGGACAGGACATCGTTCCCCTCGGTCAGCGACAGGGTGACCCCGGTGCCGGGCATGTACGTCAGATCGGCCCCCCGGTTGGTCGCGGGGTTGCTGGAGTAGAGGTGGGAAGCCGCCAGTTCATTGTTCCAGCGCAACGCGGCAGGTGCGTAGACGGCCAGGTCGCCGGTGGCGTTTTCAAGGCCCGACAGAATCTGGCCGAGTTGCAAGGCCACAATGCCCACGTTGGCCTTGCCGACGGTGGCTAGGTAGTTCGTCAGTTCGGCATGCAACGGGGCGTTGGGCAGCAGGCCCATGCGGGCCAGCAGCATGGTGGACAGCTGGCCCTCGGTCAGGTCCTGGAACTGGGCGTGCGACGCGAATGCGCGGGCCACCGGGTTGGCGCCGGTTGCGTTGATCGTCTGGGCGAAATACTCGTACGTGCTTTGGCTGGGCGACGCGTCGTAGAAAACCCGGAACAACGCCGAAGCCTCTGCATACGATCCAGAAATTTGTGCCGGCATCGGACCCTCCCGCGCGGTGGTGATTGATGCGGCAAGCGTAAGCCGCAGCCGTTCACCAGGGTGTGCCCGCCGTCACAATGAAACTTTTCGACACCAAAGGCCGGGCCCGCTGCTGGGGCAGCACAGACCACGCGGAACGCACGAACAGAGCGCCGCCCACGGGGGCACGCCGGGGCCAGCGGTCAGGCCGCAGACGTGATCGAATCCAGCGGCCAGCGCGGCTTCACGTCAAAGGCGTACTCGGTGCTGGCCTGCTGCTGGCCGGCCTGCAGGCGCATGGCGGCAGCCATGGCGATCATGGCGCCGTTGTCGGTGCACAGGTGCAGCTCGGGGTAGTGCACGCGCACCTTGGTCCTGGCGCAGGCCTCGTTGAGCTGCTGGCGCAGGTGGCGGTTGGCGCCCACGCCACCCGCCACCACCACGCGCTGCAGGCCGGTCTGCTTGAGGGCGGTGAGGGTCTTTTTCACCAGCACGTCGACGATGGCCGCCTCGGTGCTGGCGGCCAGGTCGGCCTTGCGCGGCTCCAGTTCGTCGCCGAGCTTCTTGGCCTGGGTGAGCACGGCGGTCTTGAGGCCCGCGAATGAGAAATCCAGGTCGCCACTGTGCAGCAGCGGGCGCGGCAGCTTGAAGGCCGTGGGGCTGCCCTGCTCCGCCAGCCTGGACAAGGCCGGGCCACCCGGGTAACCCAGGCCCATGAGCTTGGCCGACTTGTCGAATGCTTCGCCAGCGGCGTCGTCGATGGTCTCGCCCAGCATTTCGTAGCGGCCCACGCCATCCACGCGCATGAGCTGCGTGTGGCCGCCGGACACCAGCAGCGCGACGAAGGGGAACTCGGGTGGATCGGCGCTCAAAAAGGGCGAGAGCAGGTGCCCCTCCAGGTGGTGCACGCCCAGCACGGGCTTGCCCAAAGCGGCGCCCAGGGCACATGCCACACCGGCACCCACCAGCAGCGCACCGGCCAGGCCCGGGCCACGGGTGTAGGCCACCACGTCCACGTCGGCCAGGCTCTTGCCGGACTCGGCCAGCACCTGGCTGGCCAGGGGCAGCACGCGGCGGATGTGGTCGCGGCTGGCCAGCTCGGGCACCACGCCGCCATAGGCCTGGTGCATTTCGATCTGGCTGTGCAGCGCGTGGGAAAGCAGTGCGGGCACCTGGCCCTCCACGCGCGTTTCCACCAGGGCCACGCCGGTTTCATCGCAGGAAGACTCAATGCCCAATATCAACAACGTCATGGCCCCGAGTGTAGAGCGCCGGCCATGGTGGCAAGGCGCCACAATCGGACAACCCCACGCATTGCAAGCCTCACCCCCATGGCCGACGTCCTCCACTTCCATTCCCCCCAGGCAGCGCAGATGCTGCTCCTGGCCCAGCAGGTGCGGGCCTGGGAGCGCGTGGCATCTGCGGAGTACCAGGCCCTGCAGCAGCGCCAGCTGCACACGCTGATGCGCCATGCCCACCAGCACTCCCCCTTCTGGCGACAGCGCCTGGAGGCGGCCGGGTGGCCCGCTGAGGCCTCACCCGGCGCAGTGCTGGCACGCCTGCCGCTGCTCACCCGCGCCGATCTGCAGACGCACTTTGCCCAGTCACGCGCGCGCTGGCCCGGCCTGGAGGAGGCGGGCGTCGCCACATCGACCACCTCGGGCTCCACCGGCGAGCCCGTGCGTGTGGAAAAGGCCAGCGCCATGTATTCGCCCCTGTATGCCGCCATCTCCTGGATGGAGGCCCAATGGCACCAGCGCGATGCGGCGCGCAAGATTGCCGTGCTGGGCGCCGGCCTCACCGACGGCACGCGCGACAGCTGGGGCGACATGTACGCCGCACTGGGCCTGCGCGGCCCCTGCGTGGTGCGCAACATCACCCAGCATGGCATGGAGTCGCACCTGGACTGGCTGCTCGCGCACCGGCCCGACTACCTCAAGTGCAGCCCGATGGCTGCGGCCGAGCTGGCGCGGCTGGCGCTGGCGAGGGGCGTGCACTTGCCCATCCGGCAGGTGATCTCGCAATCCGAACGGGTCACGCCCGGCCAGCGGGCGCTGTGCCTGCAGGCTTTTGGCGCGAGGATCATCGACCGCTATTCGTGCGAGGAGACCGGCTGGATCGCGCTGCAGTGCCCGGTGCACGACCACCTGCACCTGCTGGGCGCAACGACCCTCATGGAGATCGTGGATGGAGAGGGCAAGCCCTGCCCCGTGGGCGTACCAGGCCGCGTACTCGTGACCAGCCTGCACAGCTTTGCCATGCCCATCCTGCGCTACGAGCTGGGCGACATCGCCGAGTGGGGTGCGCCGTGCAGCTGCGGCATGGTGCTGCCCGTGATCGCGCGCTTGGGGGGTCGCACCCGGCACCAGGTACAGACCGACAAGGGCTTGATGCCCATGCCCTTTCTGGGCGACGAGCTGGGCCACATCGAGCCCATACGCGCCTTCCGCATGCGCCAGTACGTGGACGGCACGCTGCAGCTGCAGATCGAGGCGCCCCGTGCGCTCACGGCAGACGAGCAGGCCGCCGTGCGTGCGGTGTTCGCCGCCAATGGACTGGCCGACCTGCCCTTGCACGTGGAGCACCTGGCCCGCATCGACTGGCCGCCGGGGCGCAAGCGCGAGGAGTTCGAGCGCGTGGACCGCGCCTTCGAACCACCCCCCTCAACCCGTTGAAAGGCTTATTGCGGCCAGATCTTGCCCTTGCTCACGAACGCGCCCGTGCTGGTCTTGTAGCCGAAATGGACCTCGGCATTGACCGCGCGCATTTCCGCCTCCGTGAAGTCCAGCGAGGGCGTGAACCGGAGCGTGGCGGCGTTCGCCACCTGGCTTGCGAAGGCAACGGCCTCCGCATCGGCCGGCACCTGGCTGGCCCAGGTGCCGTCGCCCTTGCGGAAGAACCACAGGTCGGACAGGAAGCTTTGGCCATTGGCGGGGATGCGTGCAGCCACCCAGGCGCTGATCTTGGGGTTGGCCGCCACATCTGCCGCCGTTTGCGCCAGGGTGATGCCCAGTTGCAGGGGCTGGCCGTCAGTGGACAGCACCGCCGTTGCAAGCGTTGCGACAGAGGCCGACGCAGTGGTCGTGGTTGCCGCAGTTGTCTGCTGGTCGGTGGTGCTGACGGTGCCGGTGGCGGGGCTGGGCGCATCGACCGGGTCGGGGTAGGTCGAGGTGGTCCAGACAATCGCCGCGTTACCAGCCGCGTACTTTGCCAAGTCCACGTCGATCGCGCCCTGGATGTCGTACAGCGGGGTGCCGCTCAGCTGGCGCACATACAGCCAGTTGCCCTGGCTGGTGCTGCCCTTGCTGGCATCGAGCTGCCCGCCCACGAAGCGCACCGTGCCACCGCCATCGTGCACCACCAGGTGGTCGGCGGCAGGCTCGTTGACCAGCCGCGAGAACGTGGAGTCGATCTGTTCGGTGCTCTTGACGGCTTGGTACTCCGCTGTACCCAGGGCCGCTTCACGGACTGGCGCCGAGCCGTAACGCAGGGCGAAGGCGGACTCGGTGGCCTGCGGCGCATAGCCCGAGAACATGAACGAGCGGCTGCCCGCAGGGATGTAGATCTTGAATTCCTTGTACTGCAGCTGGTAACCCGTGAACTCGGGCAAGGCCAGCGATCCGCCGCCCGGGAAGGCGCAGCCCCCGGTGGAGTAACCAATGGCGCAGCCCGTGACGCCTTCAGGCGCGTACTGCTGCTTGAAGCCGATCTTGGTATTGAAGGTGTAGTCGTAGCTGCCGGCGGCAGGGGGCAGCGCGATGCGCAGCGGCGACTGGTGAAGCGAAACGAAATTGGCAGCGTGAGCCAGAGACACCACCGCAGAAAGACACAAGACAACCAGAAACCGCATCGACACCACTCCAGGCAAAACCAGACAGCCAGCAAAAAGCGCCCAGCGGGCGCCCACCCATTCAGTTATAAACAATAACCTTCAACCACTACGCCCTGTAGGACATGCCGCACACCAAGACGCGGCCCTGTCCCGCCATACGGGCGTGGCGAGGCTCAGAGGGGCAATCGGCAGGGAAGTTCCTGTAAAGATTCGTGCAACACCTGCCGACCGCCTGGGCTGGGATACGCGGCCTGGGTCAGGCTCGCGCAGTGCGCGCCGCCAGCAATTGCTGCACCATAGCGGCCACCGCCGTGGTCTGGGTGTCGTATTGCGACTCGGGGGCGAGCGGCGCCTCATAGGCACCATCCAGGCCGGTCAGGCCGGTGATCAGCCCCGCCCTGGCGCGCGCATACAGGCCCTTGGGATCGCGCCGGGCGCACTCATCCACCGAAGTGCTCAGGTGAATTTCATGGAACTCACCGGGAGCAAACAGGGCGCGCACCCGCTGGCGGTCGGTCTCGAAGGGGGAAACAAAGGCGCACACCACGGTCATGCCGTTGTGGGCCATCAGCCGCGCCACCTCGCCTGCGCGCCGGATGTTCTCGGCCCGGTCGGCGGCAGACAGCCCCAGGTCGGAGCACAGGCCCTTGCGCAGCTCGTCGCCATCGAGCACGCAGGCCCGGCCGCCGGCCTGGTTGATGGCCTGGGCCAGCGCGGTGGCCAGGGTGGTCTTGCCTGCGGCGGGCAGGCCGGTGATCCAGTAGACGAGGGGGTTCAAACAGGGCTCCGGGCTGGGTAGGTCGGGAAATGATCCACCTCCTACTATGCCAGCCACGGCTCCGTCCAGCACCCAAAAAAGAGCAGGCGTCTCCCTGGCCTTCGTTCTTACCAGCGGTCCGAGCGCATGCGCAGTTCCCACCCGCCGCCGCGCAGCTCGTACACGCCCACAGCGCCGTAGCGCTGCTCGCCCTTGTCGTCCCAGGTCATGGTGCCGATGACCGGTGCGTAGCCGTTGATGCTGTGCATGGCCTTGGTGATGTCCTTGGGGGCGGCGGACTTGGCTTTCTGGATCGCGGCGGACAGCACGTAGGTGCTGTCGTAGCTGTAGTGGCCGCCATAGGCCGGTGCCTTCTTGAACTCGGCCACGTACTTTTCGAGGAAGGGTTTGCCGGTGGTGAACTCCTTGGCCTCCAGCACGGGCGAGGTGGCGTAGATGCCTTCCACGATGCCGGCGCCCTTGGCCATGTCGGTGGTCTTGATGGTGTCGCCGCCCAGGAGGCGCACCTTGGTGTGGTCGACCTTCTTGAGCGCCTCCAGCAGGGCAATGGCCTGGAAGTCATTCAGGGTGGAGACGATCACCTCGACCTTGGCCGCCTTGAGTTCGCCGGCCAGGGCGTCGAAGGCCGTGGTCTTGTCGTCGAAGGACTTGCGCACCACGACTTCCTTCTTCTCGGCCTTGAGCTGCTCGGCAGCGCCGTCGGCCAGGCCCTTGCCGTAGGGGGTGCCGTCGTCCAGCGCTGCATAGCGGCTGGCGCCCAGCTGCGTGGCGGCGAACGAGCCGATGGCGCGCGCCTGCAGGGTGTCGTTGGCCACCATGCGGAAGGTGGTGGGAAAGCCCAGCTGCGTGAACTTGGGGTTGGTGGAGATGGCGATCTGCGGGATGTCCTTGGCCGCGTAGATGGGCGCGGTCTCGATGCTCACGCCCGAATTCAGGTGGCCGATGACTGCCACCACACCGGCATCCACCAGTTGCTGGGCCACGGTCTTGCCGGTGGCGGCGTCGGCCTTGTCGTCCACGGACACCACCTCCAGCGTCACGCGCTTGCCGTCCACGGTGTAGCCGCCCTTGTTGAGCTCGGCAACGGCCAGGTTCACCCCGTTGAGCAAGTCCTGCCCCAGGGCGGCCAGGGGCCCGCTCAGGGGCTGGGCGACCCCGATCTTGATGGTGTCGGGCACTTTGCCGCAGCCCGCCAACAAGGCGGTGGTGGCCACGGCGGTGAGGGCCAGGCTGGCCGAAAATCGGCGCCGGTCGATGGGCTGGTTCATGCAGGAAACTCCATATCTGTATGTCAATGTGACCGGATGTATATGCGACGCCGCCAAGAGGCGCTATCGGGTATGCCCTCCCAATACACACTCTATTAGCAAGTTTCAGGCCCTGAAAGGGGCACAGCCGCGCAAGCAAGGGTAGACACCCTCCGCGCACCAGCCCGGCGCACCAATTTGTGGCGTAAATCTTGCTATGCTGAAGGCATGAATGAGGCCTTGCGCATAGTGGTGGTTGCCCCCGATCTGGCGGTCGCCGACCCCGACGACGAGCATGCCCTGCTGCAGGCAGAGCGCTCGCGGGCGCTGCGCATCGGCCTGCTGGAAAACAACTTCAACCTGGTGGCCACGCTGCCGGCCGACGTGTTTTTGAGCGAACGCCTGGCGCAATTGCAGCCGGACCTCATCATCGTGGACGCCGAGAGCGAGGCGCGCGATGCGCTGGAGCATGTGGTGATGGCCACGCGCGACGAGCGCCGCCCCATCGTCATGTTCACCAATGACGAGGACACCTCGCACGTGAAGGCGGCCGTGGCCGCCGGCGTCTCGGCCTACATCGTGGCGGGCCTGGCGCCCCAGCGCATCCGCCCCATCCTGGATGTGGCAATGGCACGCTTTCAGCACGAGCAGGCATTGCGCGCCGAACTGGCCGACGCCAAGACCGAGCTCAAGGACCGCAAGACCATCGACCGCGCCAAGGGCCTGCTGATGGAGCGCCAGGGCCTGAGCGAGCAGGCCGCCTATGAAAAGCTGCGCAAGACGGCCATGGACAAGGGCCTCAAGCTGGCCGACGTGGCCCAGCGCATGCTCGACGTAGCCGATCTGCTGGGCTGATCGCCTGCGGCGCATCCTGCGCCGACGCCCCGCCGCGCAGCACGCCACCTATTTTCGGAGCCGGAATGGTGCACCGCACAAGATGCGTGCAGCCTGCACCACTGCCACCGGCCTGCCATCTTGTGGTGCAAGCTTGCAAAGCCCCTCTACCGCATTCACCAGCATGCTATTGAATGAATAGCAGGTTGGTGCACAGGAAAGCTGGCACAGGGCTTGCATGAACTGATCAAGACCAACGACGGTCTTCGATGAGAGGCTCCTACCCAATGGCGGGCAGGTACCTCTCGCCACCGGACACAGGCGTCCCACCCGCGCTCGGCGCTGCGTGACTTTCTTTGTGAAGTTGCAGCAGCCCGAGCGCCGGGGGGACGCCTTTTTTGTTTTTCACGCCACCAGGGGAGCCCCATGACCGATCTGCTCAAAACCAGTCTCAACCGCCGCACCGTGCTGCAGGCAGCCACCGTGGGCGCCGTGGGCGTGAGCCCAGCCCTGCGCGCTCTTGTTCACGCACAGGGCTCCGATGCGCCCGAGAAGAAGGAAGTGAAGATCGGCTTCATCCCGCTGACCGACTGCGCCAGCGTGGTGATGGCCTCGGTGCTGGGCTTCGACAAGAAGTACGGCGTGACCATCATCCCCACCAAGGAAGCCAGCTGGGCCGGCGTGCGCGACAAGCTGGTCAACGGTGAACTCGACTTCGCTCACGTGCTGTATGGCCTGGTCTACGGCGTGCACCTGGGCACGGCCGGCCCCAAGAAGGACATGGCCGTGCTGATGAGCCTGAACAACAACGGGCAGGCCATCTCGCTGTCCAAGGCGATTGCGGACAAGGGCGCCGTGGACGGCCCCTCCCTGGCCAAGCTCATGGAAAAGGAAAAGCGCGAGTACACCTTTGCCGGCACCTTCCCCACGGGTACGCACGCGATGTGGATGCACTACTGGCTGGCCGCCGCAGGCATCAACCCGCTGTCGGGCGCCAAGCTGATCACCGTGCCGCCACCGCAGATGGTGGCCAACATGCGCGTGGGCAACATGGACGGCTTCTGCGTGGGCGAACCCTGGAACCACCGCGCCATCATGGATGGCATTGGCATCACGGCGAACACCACACAGGACATCTGGAAGGACCACCCCGAGAAGGTGCTCGGTACCACCGCCGAGTTCGTGAAGAAGAACCCCAACACCACGCGCGCCGTGATGATGGCGATTCTGGAAGCCAGCCAGTGGATCGACGCCAGCCTGTCCAACAAGATGAAGATGGCCGAGACCGTGGCCCAGAAGGCCTACATCAACACCAGCGTGGACGCGATCAACCAGCGCATCCTGGGCCGCTACCAGAACGGCATGGGCAAGACCTGGGACGATCCCAACCACATGAAGTTCTTCAACGATGGTGCGGTGAACTTCCCCTACCTGTCCGACGGCATGTGGTTCCTGACCCAGCACAAGCGCTGGGGCCTGCTCAAGAGCCACCCCGACTACCTGGCCGTGGCCAAACAGATCAACCAGGTGGATCTGTACAAATCGGTGGCCAGCGCCATGAAGATCAATGTGCCCAAGGACGCCATGCGGACCAGCAAGCTCATGGACGGTGTCGTCTGGGACGGCAAGGACCCCGCCAAGTACGCCGACGGCTTCAAGATCAAGGCCTGAGGCCGCAGAGCCACCCAAACCGCCCCCCATTGCCACCTGCACAGGAGATCCACCATGGTCAGTGCCGTCTTCCACTCCCCTCCCGCCGCTTTGCCGGCCGATACCCCCGCTGCGGCCCCTGCGCGCATTGCGGCCAGCCACAACGAGGCCCGCAAGGAAGCGGATGCCAGGCCCCTTCCTGCCCAGCGCGCGCCCCGCGACTGGGCGGCACTTTCACGCGCCTTCTGGATGGCCGTGCTGCCACCGCTGTGCGGCCTGGGCCTGCTGATCGGCGTGTGGGCCGTGGTATCTACCACCACCGGCAAGAGCATCCCCGGCCCGCTGGAAACCTGGGCGCAGGCCCTGGAGATCTTCAGCAACCCCTTCTACCGCAATGGCCCCAATGACCAGGGCGTGGGCTGGAACGTGCTGATGTCGCTGGAGCGCGTGGCGGTGGGCTTCGGCCTGGCGGCAATTGTCGGCATCCCCGCGGGCTTCGTGATCGGGCGCTTCAACTTCCTGTCGCGCATGTTCAACCCGCTGATCAGCCTGCTGCGCCCGGTGTCGCCGCTGGCCTGGCTGCCCATCGGCCTGCTGGTGTTCAAGGGCGCCAACCCCGCCGCCATCTGGACCATCTTCATCTGCTCCATCTGGCCCATGATCATCAACACCGCCGTGGGCGTGCAGCGCGTACCGCAGGACTACATGAACGTAGCCCGCGTGCTCAACCTCTCGGAGTGGAAGATCGCCACCAAGATCCTGTTCCCCGCCGTGCTGCCCTACATGCTGACCGGCGTGCGCCTGGCCGTGGGTACGGCCTGGCTGGTGATCGTGGCCGCCGAGATGCTGACCGGCGGCGTGGGCATCGGCTTCTGGGTGTGGGACGAGTGGAACAACCTGAACGTCAAGAACATCATCATCGCGATCTTCGTGATCGGCATCGTGGGGCTGGCGCTGGAGTTCGCGCTCATCAAGCTGGCCACCGCATTCACATTCGAAGAGGTGAAGGCATGACTACCGCTACCGCATCGCAATCGGCCAAGTTCATCCAGGTGCAAGGGGTCGAGCAGACCTTCAAGACCGCCAAGGGCCTGTTCCCCGCGCTCAAGGGGATCGACCTGACCATCGCCAAGGGCGAGTTCGTGGCGCTGATCGGCCACTCGGGCTGCGGCAAGTCCACGCTCCTGAACCTGATCGCCGGCCTGACCACGCCCACGGCCGGCGTCCTGCTGTGCGCCAACAAGGAGATCAAGGGCCCCGGCCCCGAGCGCGCCGTGGTGTTCCAGAACCATTCGCTGCTGCCCTGGCTGACCTGCTTCGACAACGTCTACCTGGCGGTGGAGCGCGTATTCAGCGGCCGCGAAAACAAGGCCGAACTCAAGGCGCGCACCGATGCGGCGCTGGCCCTGGTGGGCCTCACGCACGCCGGCCAGAAGCGCCCCGGCGAGATCTCCGGCGGCATGAAGCAGCGCGTGGGCATCGCCCGCGCCTTGTCGATGGAACCCCAGGTGCTGCTGATGGACGAGCCCTTCGGCGCCCTGGATGCCCTGACCCGCGCCAAACTGCAGGACGAACTGCTGGAGATCGTGGCGCGCACGCAAAGCACCGTGGTGATGGTCACGCACGACGTGGACGAAGCCGTGCTGCTGTCCGACAAGATCGTGATGATGACCAATGGCCCGGCCGCCACCATCGGCGAGGTGCTGCAGGTCGACCTGGCCCGCCCGCGCAAGCGCGTGGAACTGGCCGAAGACCCGCAGTACGTGCACTACCGCAAGGCGGTGATCGATTTCCTCTACACGCGCCAGGGGCACGTCGAGAAAGCGGCTTGAAGGCCTTGCACCGGCTCGCCGGTGCGGCACCTGCGCAAAGGCGTTGGACCTGTGTGGCCAACGCCTTTTTTCATGCTCAGTGCGCGCCGGAGATGTACTGCTCCAACTGCTCGATGATGAATTTCTGCTCCGAGATGATGTCCTTGACCAGGTCACCGATGGAGATCATGCCCACGAGCTTGCCGCCGTCCACCACGGGCAGGTGGCGCAGGCGTCCGGTGCTCATGATCTGCATGCACTGCTCGCTGGTCTGGTCGGGCCGCACGAAGCGCACGGCGCTGGTCATCACGTCGCGCGCCAGCGTGGCGGCAGAGGTGCGGCCCAGGAGCGCGATCTTTCGCGCGTAGTCGCGCTCGGTGAAGATGCCCACGATGGCGTCCCCTTCGGTGACCACCAGGGCGCCGATGCCCTTGTCGGCCATGAGCTGCAGGGCAGAGAGCACGGAATCGGTGGGCCGGATGGTGTGCACGGTGGAGTCAGGCTTGGACTGGAGAATCTTGGCTACGACGGTCATGGAAACCTCCCTCTGAAAGACGTGGAACGGGGCACAGGCTCATTTCAGCCCATCTGCTCCACGAGCGCAAGCCGAAGCACTCCACGCCGATGTTTCTGCGCTGTTGCACTGCGCTGCGGTCGAAACAAACCGAAAAGAAACGAAACCGCGTCGAGACCCCCGGTACGGGTTAACCCGGCACGATACACCCATGTTCAACGCGCTGGCTCTCTCGGGAACAAGCAAGCTGAGCACCGCAGGAACTCTGTGGATTGTTTCTGATACCGGAACAGTTAGTTTGCGACTCAGTGGTTTTTCTCTGAACACCGCAGGCGTACAGTTCAACCCATCGATGAGCCGAACCCGCAAGGCGACTCACCGAACCCGGTTCAGCAGCTTCATTTGTTTCGCAGCCGTTCCGGTTTTTTTGAGACGCTTTTACCTTCAAGGAC
>NZ_LMIH01000003.1:65287-65513 GCF_001428645.1 Acidovorax sp. Root217 | reverse complement strand
TGTTGCCGCTTTCGCTTCCTTCGGTGCTTACGCCGACGAAGCCGATGCTTCGCAATTCGCCACCAAGTTCGACACCAGCCGCACCCGCGCCGAAGTGGTGGCAGAAGCGTCCGCAGTCGCCAAGACCCGCAGCATCGAGCCCGCTGGTTCGCGTGTGGTGACCTACAAGTCCACGGCCGACCGCGCTGCCGTGCGTGCCCAGGCCGCCGATGCCGTGCGCACCGGC
>NZ_LMIH01000003.1:65036-65208 GCF_001428645.1 Acidovorax sp. Root217 | reverse complement strand
CAGTACCTCGTCCCTATTTTTTGAATTTCACAGGAGTTTCACCATGAACACCACCGCACGTTTCCTCTCCATCGCCGCTGTTGCCGCTTTCGCTTCCTTCGGTGCCCAGGCTGACGAAGCCGATGCTTCGCAGTTCGCCACCAAGTTCGAGACCAGCCGCACCCGTGTCGAG
>NZ_LMIH01000003.1:52073-65013 GCF_001428645.1 Acidovorax sp. Root217 | reverse complement strand
GGCCGACGCCGCCACCGTGGCCAAGACCCGCAGCACCGAACCCGCTGGCTCGCGCGTGGTGTCTTACCAATCGACTGCCGACCGCGCTGCCGTGCAGGCCCAGGCTGCCGACGCCGTGCGCATGGGCAAGATCTCTTCGGGCGAACTCGGCTCGATGTAATCTGCCAGGCAGCGGGTCTGCCGACCGCACGGCAGCCTCCTGCAAAAAAGGCCGGGGCCCCGCAAGGGGCTCCGGCCTTTTGCCATCTGGGCGAATACGGCTTATTTGCGCGCCGCAGCCACCGCGCCCTGCACTTCCTTCCACAGGTCTTCACCCACGTTGGCCGCAATGCTGGCGTTCACGGCGCCGAGCTTTTCGCGCATGCGGCTGGCTTCGGCAGACGACAGTTCGTTGACCTGCATGCCCTTGCCCTTCAAGTCGGCCAGCGCCTTGTTGGCCTCGTCGCGGGTGTCCTGGCGCTCGAACTCGCGGCTCTTCTTGGCGGCATCGAGCAGCACCTTCTGCTCGGCCTTTGAGAGGCCATCCCAGTATTTCTTGCTGACCAGCACGATCCAGGGGCTGTAGACGTGGTTGGTGACCGTGAGGTACTTCTGCACCTCGTAGAACTTGCTCGACAGGATGGTGTTGTAGGGGTTCTCCTGGCCGTCCACGGTGTTGGTCTCCAGGGCCGTGAACAGCTCCGAGAACGGCAGCGGCACGGCATTGGCGCCCAGGGTCTTGAAGCTGTCGAGGAACACGTTGTTCTGCATCACGCGCAGCTTGATGCCGCTCATGTCCTCCAGCTTGGTGACCGGGCGCTTGCTGTTGGTCAGGTTGCGAAAGCCGTTCTCCCAGTACACCAGGCCCACCAGGCCTTTTTCCTGCAGCTTGTCCATGACCTTCTGGCCCACGGGGCCGTCGAGCACGACGTCGGCCTCCTTGGCGTTGTTGAACAGGAAGGGCGTGTCCCAGATCGCCATTTCCTTGGTGATGCCCACCAGCGTGGCGGTGGAGCCGACCATCATCTCCTGCGCGCCGCCGACCAGCGCCTGCTGCATCTGCACGTCCGAGCCCAGGGCGGCGGCGCCGATGGCGCGCACCTTCATCTTGCCGCCCGAGGCTTTTTCGACCTCTTGCGCGAACAGCTTGGTGGCGCGGCCCTGGTTGGACACTTCGTTCAGGCCGTAGCCGAAACGGATGATGCGCGGCTTGAAATCCTGGGCAGCTGCCTGGAACGAGGCGGCGACAGCGGCGACCGACAGGGCGGCCAGCAGGGTACGGCGGAAAGTCTTCATGGTTGTCTCCATTGGCAAGGGAAAGAAAGGCAGGGAAAAAGAGGGGCGCGGCGCCATCAGCGCATCCAGTGCACGGGGGCCGTCACCAGCTGAGGGAACACCACCAGCAGCGACAGGATCAGCACGTAGGTGAGCAGGAAGGGGTTGACGCCCTTGATGACGCTGTGCATCGAGATGCGGCCCACGCCGGCCACCACGTTGAGCACCGTGCCCACGGGCGGGGTGATCAGGCCGATGGCGCCGTTGAGCACGAACATCAAGCCGAAGTACACCGGGTCGATCCCCGCCTTGACGGCGATGGGAAGCATCACCGGAGCAAAGATCAGGATGGTGGGCGTGAGGTCCAGCGCCGTGCCGATGAGCACCAGCACGATCATCATCACGGCCATCAAGAGGCGCGGATTCTCCACCAGCGGGCCGAGCCAGCCGGTCAGCACCGTGGGCAGGTCGGCCAGGGTGATCATGTAGCTGGCCACCTGGGCGCCAGCGCACAGGAACATCACGATGGCCGTGGTCTTGGCGGCGCGCACCAGCACGCCGTAGATCTCGGGCACGCGCATCTCGCGGTGCACGAACAGGGCCACGGCCAGGGCATAGAAGGCAGCGACCACGGCGGCCTCGGTGGGTGTGAACACCCCCGACTTCATGCCACCGATGATGATCAGCGGCATGAGCATGGCCCAGAACGCCTTGACCGTGGCGCGCAGGCGCTCGCGCAGGGGCAGCGGCGCGCGGCTTGGCGGCAGGTCGATGCCGCGCAGCACCCAGCGCCAAGCGAAGATCAGGCCCGCCCCCATCATCAACCCCGGAACGATGCCCGAGACGAACAGTGCCGAGATCGAGGTGTTGGTCGTCACGCCGTAGATCACGAAGGGCATGGAGGGCGGAATGATGGGCGCGATGATGCCGCCCGAGGCGATCAGCCCGGCCGAGGTGTTCATCGGGTAGCCCTGCTGGCGCATCATGGGCAGCAAGATGGTGGCCAGCGCCGCCGTGTCGGCCAGGGCCGAGCCGCTCATGCTGGCCATGAGCACGGCCGCGCCGATGGCCACGTAGCCCAGGCCACCGCGAATATGGCCGACCCAGGCCTGCGCCATGTCGATGATGCGCCGGCTGATGCCGCCGGAGTTCATGAGCTCGCCGGCCAGGATGAAGAAGGGCACGGCCAGCAGCGGAAAGCTGTCCACCCCGGCCACCAGGTTCTGGGCCAGCAACTGCGTGTCGAAGAAATCGAGCACCCAGGCCATGCCGGCACCGGTGAGCACCAGGGCCAGGCCCATGTTCATGCCCGTGCCCATGAACACCAGCATGCCCAGCGAAAAAACAATGAATGCCTGTGCTTCGGGACCCATGGCCGTCACTCCACTTCCGCGCCGTGACCGAGGTCCAGTGGCACGCGTTGAATCAATTCGATGAATGCCATCACCGCGATGGCCGCCGAGCACAAAAGGGCGGGCAGCGGCAGCAGCGCCGCCGAATAGCCCAGCACCACCGAATGGCTGCCCAGGCCCACCACCACCTGCTGCCAGGCACCCCAGGCCAGCATCACGCAGGCGGCGATCACCAGCAGGCGGATGAGCGCGGTGAGCAGGCCGAAGGCCAGCGGCCGCCGCGCCAGCAGCCCGGCCAGGCTGGTGAAGGCCATGTGCTCACCTGCGGGATAGGCCGCAGCGGCGCCGATGAACACCATCCAGACAAACAGCAGGCGCGACAGCTCCTCGCTGGCGGCGATGCCGCTGCCAAAGCCATAGCGCAGCACCACGTTGACGAAGACGGCCACGGCCATCACGCCCAGGCAGCTGGCCATCAGCACCTGGGCCACCTTTTCAAAGCGGCTGGGGACCCTGTGGCCTGGCTCAGGAGGGTTGAGGGAGGTGTCGGCACTCATGGGGTGGCTTCCTGGTGGGCAAGCCAGGCGGACACCTGGGCTTGCAATGCGGAGATGGGCAGGAGCGCATCCAGGCGCAGCACGCCGGGCTCGCCCACGGGCGATTCGAGCGTGGCGAACTGGCTGTCCACCAGCGTGGTGGAAAAGAAGTGGGTGTTCACCCGGGCCGCCACGCGCTCGCCGGCAGGGACCCGGTCGATTTCGAGGAAGGCGAAGCGCACGCCGGGGCAGGCGGCGCGCAGGCGGTCGCGGTAGGCCTTCTTGAGGGCCGAGCAGGTGAGCACGGCGCCCTGCGGGTGATCCTGGAGCAACTGGCCCAGCGCGGCCAGCCAGCCCTCGCGGTCGGCGTCGGTCAGGGCGATGCCCTGGCGCATCTTCTCGCGGCTGGCGGCACTGTGGTGGTCATCCCCTTCGATCAGGGGCAGGCCCTGCTCCGTGGCAACAGCGGCGCCCAGGCTGGACTTGCCGCAACCGGCCACGCCCATGACCACCAGAAAGACCGGTGATGACACCGATGACGGCAAAGAACTCATATTGGTAGCGCTATCCAACAAACTTCAAAAAAACATCCCGGCGGGATGAGGTGAAAATCAGGTGCCACAGGGGAAAATGCCACACTACTGCGCATGCTGGCCTTGCTCTTGCCCCTGGACAGCGCTATCCTAAATCCATCAGGCCGCAATCACCCGAGGGAAAACCCTTGTCCAGACCCGAACCCAGGCGCCGCTCCAGTGGCCGCGTCACGCTCAGCCATGTGGCAGAGACCGCCGGCGTGAGCCCCATCACCGCCTCGCGCGCGCTGCGCGGCGAGCGCGGGGTGGCCGACGAACTGGTGCAGCGCGTGAAGGCCGCCGTGGAGCAGTTGGGCTATGTGCCCGACCCGGCTGCGCGCGCACTGGCCTCGCAGCGCAGCGTGCAGGTGCCGGTGCTGGTGCCGCTGCTGTCCAACGCGCTGTTCGTGGACGTGCTCGACGCCGTGCACCGCACCCTGTTTCCGCACGGCTACCAGGCCCTGATCGGCGTGACCCACTACGACCCCGATGAAGAAGAGCAGTTGCTGCGCACCTACCTCGCGCACCGCCCGGCGGGCCTGCTGGTCACAGGCTTTGATCGCACCGAGTCTGCACGGCAGATGATTGCCGCCAGCGGCGTGCCCTGCGTGCACCTGATGGAGATGACCTCGGCGCCCGGCGTGTACTGCGTGGGCTTTTCGCAGCAGGACGCGGGCCACCGCATCACGGCCCACCTGCTTGAGCGTGGCCGCCGCCGCGTGGCCTTCGTGGCGGCGCAACTGGACCCACGCACCATGCAGCGCGCCGAAGGCTACCGCCGCTGCCTGAAAGAAGCCGGCCTGCACGACCCGCGCCTGGAACTGCTCAGCGCCCAGCCCTCGTCCATCCGCCTGGGGGCCGAGCTGTTCGAGCAGGTGCTGCGCACCCGGCCCGACGTGGACGCCATCTTCTTTTGCAACGACGACCTGGCCCAAGGTGGCCTGCTGGCCGCGCAGCGCCTGGGCATTGCCGTGCCGGGCCAGGTGGCGGTGGCGGGGTTCAACGACCTGGCGGGCAGCGACCAGATGCTGCCCACGCTGACCACGGTGCGCACGCCACGCTCATCGATCGGCGAGGCCAGCGCGCACATGCTGCTGGCACTGATGCGCGGCGAGGCGCCCGAGCACAACTCGGTGAACCTGGGGTTCGAATTGACGGTGCGCGAAAGCACGTAGAGAAACACCCCCTGAGGCGCTGCGCGCCTTCACCCCTCTCTCGAACCGCTGCGCGGTTCGGGAGGGGGACGCCCCCAGCGCGGCGGGGCGGCCCTTGCGCGGGGGCACTGGCTTTTGGCCGTGCCAGTTTTGGAGGCGGGGACGAAACTGGCTGACTACGCGGAGATCAGTGCGCGCTGTGACGACGACTTCATGGCTTTGCGCAAGGCCACCGCGTCGTGGGCCTGTGCGGGCGCCAACGCATCAAGGCGGAACACCGCCACCGTCTCGGTCACGGATTGGGCCTGGCCCTGCAGCTCCATGGCCGAGGCGGCGTTCTCCTCCACCAGCGCGGCGTTCTGCTGCGTGATGGTGTCGAGTTGGGCCACGGCCGCGTTGACCTGGGAGATGCCGGTGAGCTGCTCGTTCGAGGCATTGTGGATCTCGCCGATCAGCGTGTTCACGCGGCGCACCAGCTCCAGCGATTCGCCCATGGTCTTTTGCGCGGTGTCGGTCTTGTGGTGGCCCTCTTGCACCTTGGTGGCCGAGTCGTCGATGAGCTGGCGGATCTCCTTGGCGGCCGACAGCGTGCGGTGCGAGAGGCTGCGCACCTCGGACGCCACGACAGCGAAGCCCCGCCCCTGGTCGCCCGCGCGCGCGGCCTCCACGGCGGCATTGAGCGCCAGGATGTTGGTCTGGAAGGCGATGCTGTCGATGAGCTGGGTGATCTCGCCGATGCGGCCGGAGGCGGTCTGGATCTGCTTCATGGTCTCGGCCACGCCGTCGACCGCTTCGTTGCTGCGCTCGGCCACCGAGGTCGCCTGCGTTGCCAGCACCGTGGCCTGGCGCGCCGATTCGGCCGTGTGCTTGACGGTGCCGGTGATCTCCTCCATCGACGCCGCCGTCTGCTGCAGGTTGCTGGCCTGCGTCTCGGTGCGGGACGACAGGTCCTGGTTGCCCTGCGCGATCTCGCGCGTGGAGACCTGCATGCGCTCGCTCTCCTGGCGCGCGTCGCGCACGATGGACAACAGGTTCACGTTGAGCTGCGACAGCGCCTTCTGCAGGCTGCCCACGGTGTCGTCGCGCGTGACCTCGATCTTCTGCGTGAGGTCACCCGCTGCCATGCGGTTGGCCCAGCCCAGCATCTGCGACAGCGGCGCCACAGTGGCCTGGTGCAGGTACCAGGCCATGGCGAGCGCCAGCGCCAACACGCCCACCCACGCCAGGCCCGAACCGAACGAGAAACTGTGCCCGCCCACCTCGGCAGCCCCCCAGGCCGCCAGCACCAGGACGAACAGGCACAGGCACATCTTGCCCATGGGGCCGAACTGAAGCCGTGCCGCCAGGGTGCCCCAGGCGGTGTTTTTGACCAGGCGCCCGTTGCGCAGCACATGCACCAGGCTGCCGCGCTCCTTCTCGGCACGCATGGTGGCGTAAAGCCGGTCTGCCGCCTGGATCTGATCGCGCGTGGCCTCGGTACGCACCGACATGTAGCCGGTAGGGTGCTCGCCCTGCATCAGCGGCGTGACGTTGGCCATCACCCAGTAGAAGCTGCCGTCCTTGCGCCGGTTCTTTACCGCTGCCGACCACGGCTGGCCGCTGCCGATGGTCTCCCACATGTCGCGGAAGGCCTCCTCGGGCATCTCCGGGTGGCGGATCATGTTGTGGGGCTGGCCCAGGAGTTCTTCCTTCTCATAACCGCTGACCTCGATGAACATCGGATTGCAGTAGAGGATGCGGCCCTTGAGATCGGTCGTGGAGACCAGGGTTTCGCCTTTGGGAAAAACGTACTCTTGGGTACTGACCGGCAGATTCACTCGCATTGGATTCCCTCCAAGGATGGCATCTCGTCCCCACTGTCTGCGGCCTCCCGACCCTGCAGCGGTAAAACCATCCTAGAAGCATTGTTCCCATCGCGCAAACAACATTTGCGCAATGCAGGCATCCCCAGCCTGGTGCAGGCCCTGGTGCACACCGGCAGAGAACAGCCTCCATCCTGCACCACGCCGGGTCATGGGCGCCAAGGTCAATTCAAAATTGATAGCGACCTGTCTCATGGGTACGGCAGCTTGCCGGTTGTTGAGGCAAGCACTGCCGAATGCACCAACATTGGCACACGCCTTGCTTGGATTACCGCACGGCCGAGGTTGGCCGTTTGTGTTGCCCGGTGCAAAGGCGCATCCGGCAGGCACAGGACGCAGGCGTCCCCATGGAGAGTCGTTGGCCACTGGCCAGCGTGCTCCGTGCGGACGCCTTTTTGTTTTTCTGTTTTTCTTTCCGTTGCGAGCCACGGCACAGAGCTGAGCTGCAGGCAGGCCGGCACCACCGCCCACGCAGGCAGACGCCCTTTCCACGCGAGACATCCATGCTTCAATTTCGGGACTTCTTCAAATCCGGCCACTCCCCCACGCTGTGGTCAGCGTTTCTCTATTTCGCCTTTTCGTGCGCGGTGTGGGTCATCAACGGTGCGATGGCGCCCTTCATCACCGAGAGCCTGAAGCTCACCCCCACGCAGATGGGGATCATGCTGTCCATCCCGATCTTCGCCGGCGCGCTGATGCGCTTTCCGCTGGGCATCCTGGCGCAGTACATCGGGCGCAAGAACGCCACGCTGGTGGAGATGGCCGGCATCTTCATCGCCATGGGCTACGGCTACCTGTTCGTCAACGACTACAACGACCTGCTGGCCATGGGCGTGCTGCTGGGCGTGGCGGGGGCCAGCTTCGGCGTGGCGCTGTCGCTGGGTTCGGGCTCGTTCCCGCCCCGCTACAAGGGCCTGGCCATGGGCATCGTGGGCGCGGGCAACGTGGGCACGGCCGTGTCCGCACTGCTGGCCCCCGTGCTGGCGCAGAAGTTCGGCTGGCAGTCGGTCTACGGCTTTGCCGCCGTGGGCGTGGCCATCCCCGCCCTCGTGATGGCCGTCTACGCCAAGGAGCCACCGGACCGGGCGCCCCACGCCTCGTTCCGCGAACACATCGCCTGCCTGTTCGAGAAGGACGGCTGGGCCTTCAGCCTGATCTACGCCGTGACGTTCGGTGGCTTCATCGGCCTCATCGCCTTCATGCCCACCTACTTCTACGACCAGTTCGGCGTGAGCAAGGTGCAGGCCGGCCAGTTGACCATGATGGCCGCCTTTCTGGGTGCGGCGCTGCGCGTGCTGGGCGGCTGGCTGTCGGACCTGTGGGGCGGCGTGAACACCCTGACGGGCGTGCTCGCCGTCACCACGGTGAGCCTGGTGCTGTGCGGGCTGGCCGAGAACTCTCTGCCGGTCACGATGCTGCTGTTCCTGGTGTGCTTTGCTGCACTGGGCGCGGGCAACGGCGCACTGTTCCAGTTGGTGCCGCTGCGCTGGCCCCTGTCCACGGCCGTGGCCGGCTCCATGATCGGCGAGATCGGTGCCCTGGGTGGCGGCCTGATCCCCAACGCCATGGGCCTGTCGCGCCAGTACAGCGGCACCTACCTGTGGGGCTTCGTCTCCATCGCCGTGTGCGCCGCCGCCATGCTGGTGCTGCTGCGCGTGATGCAGATCCGCTGGACCCGGACATGGGCGGAGAAGGGAGGACGTGCGCGCAGCGCATGACCGGCGCAAGCCGGTGAGCGCATAGCGCGCTCCTCACTTTCAGCGAAAGAGAGGGTGGCGCGCAGTGCCTGAGCTGGCGCAAGCCAGCCAACGCGCAGCGTTGCCCTCGCTGCAGCTAAAAGGGTGGATGGGCACGCACCGCCCAAAGTGCACCGCCGGCCTTCTCTACCTCGGCAAAAACAACACCCAGTACACCAACAGCAGGTTCACGAGCACGCTCACTACCAGCGCGATCTTCCAGATCGCCGTGGCGTCGCGCTGCATCAGCGGCGCCAGCGGTGCATGCGCGTGCAGGGGCCGCGAGGCGCCGCGCTCCAGCGCCAGCAGCAGCTCCTCGGCCGTCTCGAAGCGCTGTGCGCGCTGGCGCGCCACAGCCTTCAAGGCGATCTGGTCCAGCCAGATGGGCACCTCGGGGTTGTGGCGGCTCGGGGCCACGGGGTCGCGGTGGTAGCGCCCGATCTGGTAGGGCACCACGTCGCCATAGGGCAGGCGCCCGTGGCTGAGCAACTGGTACAGGGTCACGCCCAGCGCGAACAGGTCGCTGCCGGCGTCGGGCATCTGCCCCGTCTCGGCATCGGCACTGCGGTCATAGCCCGGCCATTGCTCGGGGTTCATGTAGCTCGGGGTACCCGCATGCAGAAGGCGCGTGGCCTCGGGCTCGCGGCCGCTCAGCGCCACGCCCAAGTCGAGCACGCGCAGCACGCCATCGTCCCCCAGGTGCAGGTTGTCGGGCTTGATGTCGCGGTGCACCACGCCCTGGCGGTGCAACAGGCCGAGCACGCGCACGGCCTGGGTGAGCACGCCCACGGTGCGCGCCACGCCAAAGGGCTGGCGCCGGCGCAGTTGCTGCCCCAGGGTCTCGCCCCGGTGCCAGTCGTACAACAGGTAAAAGAAGCTGCTGCTGGCGCCTGATGCGGCGGCGGGCCAGTCGTTCAGGCAGGCCAGGTTGGCTGCGGCGCTGCCCGACTGCATGCGCCGCGCCACCCAGGCCTCGTGCGCCAGTGTGGCGCGCTCTTCGCCATCGTGCGCGCGCTGGGGGTTCAGGGTCTTGAGCGCATACAGGCGCTGGCTGGCAGGGTCACGCACCTGGTAGATGCGGTGAATGCCGCTGTCGGCCACCAGCGCCGTGACCACCAGGCCGTCGACCGCATCGCCCACCTTGAGCAGGGGCAGCACCGGCAGCTCCTGCGCGCGCCGCGATTCGTCCTGCAGAGTGGCCTCGAGCACGCCGCGCACCTGCACGGCCATCGCGGTCACGTTGTCGCTGCTGCCCCTGCGCAGGGCTGTGCGCACCAGTTCCTCGCACAGCGTTTGCGGGGCCAGGCCCTGGCGCATCAGGCTGCTCAGCTCGCGCTCGGGCAGGCTGCCATGCACACCGTCGGACACCAGCAGGAACAGGTCGCCGCTCTGCAACTCCCCCTGGCTGTAGTCGACCACCACATGGTCGTCGAGCCCCAGGGCGCGCGTGAGCTGGTGGGCCAGGTCACGCTGCGCGATCACGTGGTCGGCCGTGAGCTGCTGCAGCCGCCCGCCGCGCAGCAGGTAGGCGCGCGTATCGCCCACGTGCGCCACGGTGAAGGACTGGCCGCGCAGCACAAGGGCCGTGAGCGTGGTCAGCCCCACGGCGGGCTGGCGCCGCCGGTTCATGGCGGCCAGCCAGGCGTTGTGGGCGCTGAGGATGCGGTCCAGGGCCACCGTGGTGTCCCAGGTCTCGGGGGTGGCAAAGTAGTCGGACAGCAGCGTGCGCACCGTGGTCTGGGCCGCCTCGCGCCCATTGCCCCCCGCGCTCACGCCATCGGCCAGGGCGGCAATGGCGCCACGGGGCAGGTCGCGCCCGCGGCCCTCGACCAGGGCCGCAAAGTCCTCGTTGCCGTCCTTGCGCCCGGCCTGCGAGACACAGCCGAAATCCAGTTCAAAGCTCATGCACCACAGGCAAGCATCTTTCATGCCCAAGCTGGTGCAAAGTGCGCCCGCCAAAGCACCCCAGCACGGCCATGCGCGATTTTCATCCCCATCATGGTGCAATGCAACATGGTGCGCGTGGCGCCACCCTGGGGTTGCGCTCACGGACCACCAGAAAAGACGGGACGCCCCGGATCGGGGCGGCGGGTTGGCACACGCATTGCTTGTTCGAAGGCACGGCCCGCAAGGGCCACGCGGGTCCACGGTGCAATGGCGCACCCGGGCTGGCAAGGACGAAGGCGTCCCCACATGCGGTTTCGAGACATCGAAGCAGCATCGTGTGGGCGCCTTTTTTGTTTTGTGTTTCCGATGGGCGTGGGGGCTGCGATGAAAAAATCCAGGCTGGTGATGGTGGGCAATGGCATGGCCGGTGTGCGCACCCTGGAAGAGCTGCTCAAGATCGCCCCGGACCTCTACGACATCACGGTGTTCGGTGCCGAGCCGCACCCCAACTACAACCGCATCCTGCTGTCGCCCGTGCTCGCGGGCGAGCAGACGATCGACGAAATCATCCTCAACGACTGGTCCTGGTACGAAGAGAACCAGATCACGCTGCACACCGGCTTCACCGTGACCGAGGTGGACCGCGTGCGCCGCGTGGTGCACGCCACCAATGCGGCGGGCGAGGCCATCAGCGCCGAGTACGACCGCCTGATCCTGGCCACCGGTTCCAACCCCTTCATCCTGCCCATCCCGGGCAAGGACCTCCCCGGCGTGCTCGCCTACCGCGACATCGCCGACACCGAGGCCATGATCGCTGCCGCCGCCACCTACCGGCATGCGGTGGTCATCGGCGGTGGCCTGCTGGGGCTGGAGGTGGCCAACGGTCTGGTCAAGCGGGGCATGCAGGTGAGCGTGGTGCATGTGGGCAACACGCTCATGGAGCGCCAGCTCGACGAGGTGGCGGGCGGCATGCTGCAGCAGTCGCTGCAGGAGCGCGGCATGCAGTTCCTGCTCAACGCCCAGACCGCGGAGCTGGTAGGCGGCCCCGAGGGCCGCGTGACCGCCGTGAAGTTCAAGGACGGCAGCCAGGTACCCGCCGACCTGGTGGTGATGGCCGTGGGCATACGCCCCAACACGGCGCTGGCCGAGAAGATGCGCCTGCATGTGAACCGGGGCATCGTGGTCAGCGACACGCTGCAGACCATCACCGACGCACGCATCTACGCCGTGGGCGAGTGCGCCGCCCACCGGGGCATCGCCTACGGCCTGGTGGCGCCGCTGTTCGAGCAGGGCAAGGTGCTGGCCAACCACCTGGCGGAGCTGGGCATCGACCGCTACCAGGGCTCGCTCACCTCCACCAAGCTCAAGGTGACGGGCATCGACCTGTTCAGCGCCGGCGACTTTCAGGGCGGCGAGGGCACCGAGGAGATCGTCATGAGCGACCCCGTGACCGGCTCGTACAAGAAGCTGGTGATCAAGGACGACAAGCTGGTGGGCGCCTGCCTGTATGGCGACACGGTGGACGGCAGCTGGTACTTCGACCTGCTGCGCGAAGGCCGCACGGTGGACGAGATCCGCGACCAGTTGATGTTCGGACCAGCGGGCACCGAATGACCCCCACCTCCGCCATGACCAGAAAGGACACGCCCATGACCACGACCTCACCCGCATTGCAGCGCAGAACCTTGCTGCTGAAGGCCGGCGCCGCCGCAGGCGCCGCCACCGTGGCCGGCACCCTGGCCCTCGCCTCTCGGCCTGCGCATGCCCAGGTCGCCAACCTCAACGACGCCATCAACAAGGCCGGTCGCCAGCGCATGCTCAGCCAGCGCATGGGCAAGGCCTGGCTGGCCCTGGCCCACAAGGTGCAGGAGCCTGCGGCGCGCCAGGTGCTGGAGCAGTCCGTTGCACTGTTCGAGCGCCAGCTCGCCGAGCTCAAGTCCTACGCCCCCAACCCCACCATCCGCAACACCTACGGCCAGCTCGATGCGGCCTGGGTTTCTCACAAGGCCACGCTGCTGACCGGCACGCCCGCACTGGCCGGCGCCACCGCGATGCTGCAGGCCGATGCCAGGGTGCTGGCCCTGGCGCACCAGGGCACGGTGCAGTACGAGTCGGCCTCGGGCAAGCCGGTGGGCCACCTGGTCAACGTGGCCGGCCGCCAGCGCATGCTGAGCCAGCGCATGGCCAAGTTCTACCTGGCTGCGCAGTTGCCGGTGGATGCGGCTGTGGCTGCGGCAGAGATTGCCAAGGCGCGCACGGAGTTCGTTGCGGCGACCGAGGTGCTGCGCAAGGCGCCTGAGGCCAACGACCGGATTCGGCAGGAGTTGCTGCTGGCGGATGGGCAGTGGGTTTTCTTTGATGCGGCCTTGCAGCGGATGCAGGCGGGTGGGGTGGCGGGGAGTACGGCGCGGCAGGTGTCGGAGGTGTTTGTGGCGAGTGAGAATTTGTTGTCGAGCATGGATCGGGTGACTGGTCTCTATGCTGCTCTGGCTGGGTGACGTCGTGGCCTTTGGTTGCTTCTCTTGTGATGGTGAGGGCAGAGGCCGGGAATTGGTGTGTCTGGATTGCGGCATGCCTTGGTACAGGC
>NZ_LMIH01000003.1:51875-52022 GCF_001428645.1 Acidovorax sp. Root217 | reverse complement strand
CCGGCGGCCGAGGTACTTGTTCTTTGCTTCGCCAAAGAAAAGTACCCAAAAGAAAGGCGACCCTGCTGTCCGTGTCCCCTGCGCTGCGCTCCGGGGCAACCTGCGATGCTCGTGCCTGGGGTGTGCCGCAGAACTCGCTGCGTTCTG
>NZ_LMIH01000003.1:51603-51781 GCF_001428645.1 Acidovorax sp. Root217 | reverse complement strand
TCTCGGCACGGTCAGAAGGGGGTGGGAGCGGGCTCCACACGGGCCATTGCTTCGCTCGGCCTGGTGGTCCTTCGCTGCGCTCGGCTCGCCAGGGCGATCGCGCCAGTTTCGTCGGCAGCGCGCAGCGCGTAACCGACCCCAGGCGCAGCTGCGCAGCAGCAGCCGTATTTGTCCCCGT
>NZ_LMIH01000003.1:35890-51511 GCF_001428645.1 Acidovorax sp. Root217 | reverse complement strand
TTCGAAGAACGCAGCGAGTTCTGCGGCACCACCCCAGGACCGAGCATCGCAGGTTGCCCCCGTCGCCCACCGGGCGATGGGGGACGCAGACTGGGGGTCGCCTTTTCTTTGGTGACTTTCTTTTGGCGAAGCAAAAGAAAGTTACTGCGCCGCCGGGCGCACACCCCGGCCCCCGCCCCAACAACAAGCACGCCGCAACCACGACAAGAACATGAAAGAAACCAAATCCACCTGCCCCTACTGCGGCGTAGGCTGCGGCGTGATCATCGAATCCGAAGGCCCGCAGATCACCGGCGTGCGCGGCGACCCCACCCACCCCGCCAACTTCGGCCGCCTGTGCACCAAGGGCTCCACGCTGCACCTCACCGCAGCCAGCCCCGTCACCCTGCAAACCCGCCTGCTCCACCCCCTGCACCGCACACAGCGCGGCCAACAAGCACTGCCCGTCACCTGGGATGCCGCGCTGGACATGGCGAGCCAGAAATTCGCCGACACCATCGAGCAGCACGGCCCCGACGCCGTCGGCTTCTACGTCAGCGGCCAGTTGCTCACCGAGGACTACTACGTCTTCAACAAGCTCGCCAAGGGCCTCATCGGCACCAACAACATCGACACCAACTCGCGCCTGTGCATGAGCAGCGCCGTGGCCGGCTACAAGGCCACGCTGGGGGCCGATGCGCCGCCCGCCTGCTACGAAGACGTGAAGCACGCGCAATGCCTGTTCTTCGTGGGCAGCAACGCGGCCTGGGCGCACCCCATCCTGTTTCGCCGCATCGAGGACGCGCGCGCGGCCAACCCGGGCATGAAGGTCATCGTGGCCGATCCGCGCCGCACCGACACCGCCGGCATGGCCGACCTGTTCCTGCCGATACAGCCGGGCAGCGACGTGATGCTGTTCAACGGCATGCTGCACCTCATGCTGCGCGAAGGCTGGGTGGATGCTGCCTACATCGGCGCGCACACCACGGGCTTCGAGGCGCTCCAGGCGCTGGTGGCCGATTGCACGCCCGAGCGCGTGAGCGCGGTGTGCGGCATTCCCGAGGCCGACCTGGCCACGGCCGCGCAGTGGTTCGCCACCTCCAAGGCCACCCTCAGCCTGTACTGCCAGGGCCTGAACCAGAGCACCAGCGGCACGGCCAAGAACGCCGCGCTGATCAACCTGCACCTGGCCACGGCGCAGATCGGCAAGCCGGGCGCGGGCCCGTTCTCGCTGACCGGGCAGCCCAATGCGATGGGCGGGCGCGAGGTGGGCGGCCTGGCCAACCTGCTGAGCGCGCACCGCGACCTGGCCAACCCCGCGCACCGCGCCGAGGTGGCGGCGATGTGGGGCGTGGCCGATGTGCCTTCGCGCCCCGGCAAGACGGCCGTGGAGATGTTCCAGGCTGCTGCCGACGGAGAGATCCGCGCGCTGTGGATCGCCTGCACCAACCCCGCCCAGAGCATGCCCGACCAGGCCACCGTGCGCCGTGCGCTGGAGCGCGCCGAGTTCGTCGTGGTGCAGGAGGCCTTTGCCACCACCGCCACCGCGCAGTACGCCGACCTGCTGCTGCCCGCCACCACCTGGGGCGAGAAGACTGGCACCGTGACCAACAGCGAACGCCGCATCTCCCGCGTGCGCACTGCGGTACCGGCACCCGGCCAGACGCGCCACGACTGGGCCATTGCGGTGCAGTTTGCGCACCAGCTGGAGGCGCGGTTGCGCCCCGGCGCACCCAGCCTGTTCCCCTACACCACCAGCGACGCCGATGCCGGGGCCGAGGCGGTGTGGAACGAACACCGCGAAACCACGCGCGGCCGCGACCTGGACATCACCGGCCTCTCGTGGCCCCTGCTCGAAGCGCAGGGCCCGCAGCAGTGGCCGCTGCCCGAGGGTGCCATCCACGGCAAGGTGCGCCTGTACGAAGACGGCATCTACCCCACGCCCGATGGCCGTGCGCGCTTTGCAGCCCATGCCTGGCAGCCCGTGGCCGAGCCGCGCGAATCGCGCTACCCCTTCGGCCTGACCACCGGCCGCCTGCGCGACCAGTGGCACGGCATGAGCCGCACCGGCACCCTGGGCCGGCTGTTCGGCCATGTGGCCGAGCCCTCGGTGCAGATGCATCCGGACGACATGGCGCAGCGCAAGCTGCACAGCGGCGACCTGGTGCACGTCACCAGCAAGCGCGGCACCATCGTCGTACCGGTGATGGCCGACGCCAGCATGGGCCTGTCGCAGGCCTTCATGGCCATGCACTGGGGCAGTGAGTACCTCAGCGGCCAGTCATCCTCCGGCGAGCGGTTGTCGGGCGTGAACGCGCTGACCACCTCGGCCTACTGCCCCACCTCCAAGCAGCCCGAGCTCAAGCACGCGGCCGTGAAGATCCTCAAGGCCGAGATGCCATGGACGCTGCTGGCCATGGCCTGGCTGCCAGGCGACAAGGCCCTGGCCGCACGCGAATCGCTGTCGGCCTTGATGGATGCCTTCCCGTTTGCCAGCTGCGTGCCCTTCAGCAACAACACCCCGCTGTCGGAGCCAGGCCGCGAGCGCACCGGCGTGCTGCTGCGCGCCGCAGGCCACGAGGCGCCACCCGACGCCCTGATCGAGCGCATCGAAGCCCTGCTGGGCCTGGCCACCGCAGACACCCTGCGCTATGCCGACAGGAAACGCGGCCAGCGCCGCGCCGCGCGCCTGGCCCGGCGGGACGACGGCAGCAGCACGCTCGAAGCCATCGTGCTGTCCGGCGACACCAGCGCCCAGGGCTGGCTCAAGACCTTGCTGCAGGAAGAACTTCCCGCACAGACCTATGGCCGCCTGCTGCTGGTGCCCAGTGCCAAGGCACCGGTGGCGGTGCAATCGCGCGGCAAGACGGTGTGCACCTGCTTCAATGTCACCGACGTGGCCATCACCGGCGCGCTGGCGCAGTGCCACGGCACCGACGACGACCGCCTGGCGCAGTTGCAGGGCCAACTGCGCTGCGGCACCAACTGCGGCTCGTGCCTGCCCGAGCTCAAGCGCATGGTGCGCGCCACCGGCCCTCTCGCCAAAACAGCCATTGCAATCGCCGCCATATAACCAAAAGTTCGCTGGGTTGCGAGAAAATACCCAGCCCCACTTCAAAGAGCCACCAGCCACCATGGGCATCAGCCAGTACATCAAGGAAATCGGCCGCGGCCCGCGCGGTGCCAAGCCGCTCACGCGCGAACAGGCCACAGACCTGTTCGGCCAGGTGCTGGACGGCACGGTGACCGACCTGGAGATTGGCGCCTTCTGCCTGGCCATGCGCATCAAGGGAGAGACCGCCGAGGAGATGTGCGGCTTCCTGAACGCCACGCACGCCCGCATGGCCCTGCTGCCCGCGAGCGACCGCCCGCTGGTGGTGCTGCCCAGCTACAACGGTGCACGCAAGCTGCCCGTGCTCACCCCGCTGCTGGCCCTGCTGCTGGCACGGGAGGGACTGCCCGTGCTGCTGCACGGCATGCGCACCGAGGCGCGGCGCATCCTGGCGTCCGACGTGCTGGAGGCCCTGGGCACACCGGCGCTCCATGCGCCGCGCAAGGTGGCCGGTGGCGAGGTGGCACACATCCACACCGGCGTGCTGCACCCCGGGCTGGCACGCCTGCTGGCCGTGCGCGAGGCCGTGGGCCTGCGCAACGCCGGGCACAGCGCCGTCAAGCTCATGAGCCCCTGCGCGGGGCCCGCCGTGGTCGTCACCAGCTACACGCACCCCGAATACTTCGAGATGCTGCAGAACACCTTCGGCGCCATGGGCATGAACGCCCTGCTCTCGCGCGGGCTCGAAGGCGAAGTGGCGGCCGACCCGCGCCGCACGCCCCGTTACGACGCCTTCATGGGCGGGGTGCACCATGTCCTGCAAGAACAGGAGCCCGGCACCGCCAGCGAGGTGCCGGGCCTGCCCACCGAGATCGACGTGGCCACCACGGCCGACTACACCCGCCGCGTGCTCGCCGGCGAATTGCCCGTGCCACCCGCGCTCACGCGGCAGGTGGAACATATCTTGCACATCACCGCTCAAACAGCCACACCCGGACTGCCCGAGACACAGCCATGACCCGCCCCACGAATCCCTCCACCTCCTCGACCCCGCACGAGCGCCCGCACCTGGGCACCGGCGGCTCCTGCACCCTGGTGGGTGCCGGCCCCGGCGACCCGGAGCTGCTCACGATCAAGGCGCTCAAGGCCATCCAGGCGGCCACCGTGCTGCTGGTGGACGACCTGGTGAGCGATGCCATCGTGGCCCATGCCTCGCCCACCGCGCGCATCGTGCAAGTGGGCAAGCGCGGCGGCTGCAAGAGCACGCCGCAGGCCTTCATCGAAAAGCTGATGCTCATGGCCGTGAACGAGGGCGAGAACGTGGTGCGCCTGAAGGGCGGCGACCCCTTCATCTTCGGCCGGGGTGGCGAAGAGGTGGAGCACCTGCGCGCCGCCGGCGTGCCGGTCACCGTCATCAACGGCATCACCGCCGGCCTGGCGGGGCTGACCTCGCTGGGTGTGCCGCTCACGCACCGCGAGCATGCCCATGGCGTGGTCTTCGTCACCGGCCATGCCAAGCCCGGCGACGCCGGCACCGACTGGCGCCAGCTGGCCGCCACCGCGCGGGATGCCAGGCTCACCCTGGTGATCTACATGGGCGTGAGTGGTGCGGCCACCATCGAGCAGGAGCTGCTCACCGGCCTGCCCGCCGCCACGCCCGTGGCCATCATCCAGCACGCCAGCCTGCCGCAGCAGCGCCATGCAGTGACCACGCTGGGCGAGATGCATGCCACCATCGCCCGCGAGGGGCTGGCCAGCCCCTCCGTGATCGTGGTGGGCGATGTGGTGCAGGGCATTGCAGCGGCGGCCGTGCCGCACGCCGCCAGCCTGCGCTTCGCCTGAAGCTCGGCGTTCCTGCGCCTGTCGCCCCCCCTGCCTGCGCAGGCCCCGCAGGAGCGTCTGCGCGCCGGCCCGCACAAGCCACTGTGCCTGCGCGCACGCACACGCGCGGGGCGGGCCGGCAGGTGCGCACTGGCCCGGGTATTGCTAGTTGAGCCTCGACAACCCGTTGGCACACCACACAGGATCACACCATGGCAGCCTACCCCCTCCCCGTGCGCAGCAGCCAAGGCCATCTGCCTGCCCCCACCGCCGCCGCCCCGCGCGATGGCGACATGTCACTCGTCAACCTGGCGGCCCGCCAGCGCATGCTGTCGCAGCGCATGGTGCTGCAGACCGTGCTGGCCACGCGCGGCAGCGACCTGCACCTGAAGGCCGCGCGCAGCTCGCTGGCGCTGTTCAGTGAAAGCCACGCCAAACTGGTGGACACACCGCGCCATCTGGACACCGCCGTGGGCGACAGCATCCGCAGCACCTACCAGGGGCCCGCTGGCGTGGGCCCCACCATCGACGCCTTCATCCAGCAGGTGGAGCGCACCCTGGAGCTGGCCGAGCGGCACAGCCCCCGTGTGGAGGATGCGCTGGCCAGCCTGGTGGACATCACCGACGGCGTGCTCGACGCGCTGAACACGGCCACCACCGCCTTCGACCAGCTGGGCAAGGCCAAGTCCGAGACCCTGATGAAGGAGCTGGCGGGCATCGTGGCCTCCATCCAGACCGTGGCACGCGAAGCCAAGGTGGTGAGCTTCAACGCCCAGGTGATGGCCGCCCGCGCGGGCCAGCACGGTCGCGAATTCGCGGTGGTGGCCAACGTGCTCTCGGGCATCACCAACGAGATCGACGGGCTCTCGCTGCAGGCCGTGTCCCTGGCCGGGCGCAACCGCTGAAGGCCTGGAGCAGCTTCTCAGACGTTGGTGAAGCCGCCCTGCGGTGCTGGATGCGGGATCGACCAGCCGAAGTAGACCTCCACCTCCACGATGCGCTCGCCGCGCACGGTGACCACCTCGGTGTTGCGAAAGCGCCCGCCGCCCTGGCGCGTGCCCTCGTAGGTGACGAAGACGGCAGGGCCCTGCTGGACCAGGCGGATGAACTGGAAGCCGCTGATGCTCTCGCTGTTGGGCCAGCAGCGCGCGAAATAGGTGGCGCGGTCGATGCGGTTGTCGAGCGGGCTCGAGAAATGGAAATCCTGGTCGATCAGCGCCTCGATGGCCTCGCGGTCCTTGCGGACGTAGGCCTCATAGCTGGCGCGCACCAGGGCGGTGGCATCGTTCATGGCGGCTTGTCTCCCCATTGGGAACGAGCGCCTGAGCGCTCCAAAGGAACAAGGCTACTCCAGCGAGAGCAAAGGCCTGTTAGCACATGTTCCAGGCGCCAACCCAACACATCCAGACACGGCGCTGTTTGGCATCAGCTGAGCCGAAACTGGCGCGACCAAGGCCAGTGCCCCCGCGCAAGGGCCGCCCCGCCGCGAAGGCGGCCTATCCAGCACTTGCGCTGGGGGCGCCCCCTCCCGGATTGCGAAGCAATCGGTGAGAGGGGCTGAGGGCCGCGGCTCCAAGCCTGCCTGCGCAGGGTGGGACGTGCCCGAAGAGTGACCGCCTCTGGCGGACGCACCGAGGCGCGAAGCGCCTCAGGAGGGTGCCTGCATTCAGGCGGCCAGGGGTGCAGGGACCGGGGCCGAGCGGGCCTGCTCGAAGCGTGCGGCCAGTTCCTTGCGCAGGGTCTTGCGCATCACGGCGGCATCCCAGCGGCGGCGCTCTTCGGCGGTGGAAGGCGACAGCGGGGGCACCGGCACGGGCTTGCGCGCCTCGTCCACCGCCACCATGGTGAAAAAGCAGCTGTTCACATGCCGCACCACCTGCGAGCGGATGTCCTCGGCCACCACCTTGATGCCGATCTCCATCGACGAGGAGCCGGTGTAGTTGACGCTGGCCAGAAAGGTCACGAGCTCGCCCACATGGATGGGCTGCAGGAACATCACCTGGTCCACGCTGAGCGTGACCACGTAGCAGGCCGAGTAGCGGCTGGCGCAGGAGTAGGCCACCTGGTCGAGCAGCTTGAGGACAGCGCCGCCATGGACGTTGCCGGAAAAGTTGGCCATGTCCGGGGACATGAGCACGGTCATGCTCAACTGGTGCGAGGGGATGTTCATGGACTCTGATTTTACGTGCGATGACGGTTACAACACCGTCTTCGGGCGCCCGCTACACTCGCGACACACAGCCACGGGCAACCATCCACGACCTGGGCGCAGAGGGGTAAAACATGCTCGAAATCGACAAACTCAATGAATTCACCGAAAGCCATGGCGCGCTGCGCACCGGGCGCGGGCTCGTGTCAGGGGTCATCGCCCTCACACTGGCGATCCTTTGCTTCCTGGGGGTGCTGGCCTTCCACTTCCCCGAGTACCTGACCACGCCGCAGTTGCGCAAGAGCTACGACGTGAATGTGATCCGTTACATCATGCTGGCGGCCATGGCCGTAGCGGGCGGCATCTCGCTGGTCAACATCCTGTTCAACCGCTCGCGCTGGCTGGCCACGTTCGCCTTCACCACCGTGGCGCTGGCGGCCTTCCTGGGTGGCCACAAGGTGGAGGTGAACCCGAACTTCCCCGACAACACGCCCTACATCGGCCTGGACTGGTTCATCCTCGATCTGCTGGGCAGCTCGCTGATCTTCATCTTCATCGAAAAGCTGTTCGCGCTGCGCAAGGACCAGCCCATCTTCCGCGCCGAGTGGCAGACCGACTTCCACCACTTCATCGTGAACCACATGGTGGTGGGCTTCGTGCTGCTGGCCACCAACCTGGTCGTGCACAAGTTCTTCGGCTGGGCCGCCAGCGACGGCATCCGCGGCTGGGTGCAGGGCCTGAACTTCTGGGTGGCGCTGTTCCTCATCGTGCTGGTGGCCGACCTGGTGCAGTACTGGACGCACCGCGCCTACCATGAGGTGCCCGTGCTGTGGCGCCTGCACGCCGTGCACCACAGCGTCAAAAGCATGGACTGGATGGCCGGCTCGCGCCAGCACATCCTTGAGCTGTTGATCACACGCACGCTGGTGCTGGCCCCGATCTACGTGTTCGGTTTTTCCAAGGAAGTGATCGACGCCTACATCGTCGTGGTTGGCTTCCAGGCCGTGTTCAACCACGCCAACGTGAGCGTGCGCCTGGGGCCGCTGCGCTACGTGCTGGTCACGCCCAACTTCCACCACTGGCACCACAGCCAGGACCAGGAGGCCCTGGACAAGAACTATGCGGCCCACTTCGCCTTCCTCGACCACCTGTTCGGCACCGCCGTGAAGAGCACCAAGCTGTGGCCCGAGCACTACGGCGTGCTGGGCGACTATGTGCCCAACGGCTTCGTGAAGCAGTTCAAGTTTCCATTCACCTGGAAAGGCTGAGCGAGCCGCGCAAACGCCCTCTGGCGTTACAAATGAGGCGCAAACGCAACGCGCTTGCCCTGGAAACCCCGGTTTTCAGCCGCCACAATCAAGAATGATTGTCATTTAAAAGTTACAATTGGAGCCATAAACCAGCCACGCCGTGCGCCCTTTTGTTGTTGCAGCGCTGCCAGCCAGTTGCCTGCTTTCAAACTCGAGGAGTGCTCCATGTCCGTTTTCCACAGGCAGCCTGTCTGCCGCCTGCATCCGTTGGCGCTGGCCACCATCGCCACGGTCCTGGCCGCTGCCGCCCATGCGCAGGACGCCGCCCCTGCGGCCTCCCCCGACCAGGTCACGGCCCCGAAAGCGCTGAACAGCGTCACCGTGTCAGGCTCGCGCGAAAGCGCCTCCACCCGCCTGCAGCTGACCGCGCGTGAAACGCCCCAATCGACCACCACGGTGACCCGCGAGCAGATCGAGCGCCAGTCGCTGACCAGCATCGATTCGGTGCTGCGCAACGTGAACGGTATCGCCGTGAGCTTCTACGACACGCAGCGCCCGCTGTACTACGCGCGCGGTTTCCAGGTTACCGACTTCCAGATCGACGGCCTGCCCTCGTACAGCAGCAGCACCAACCAGGAGTTCGACACCGCGCTGTACGAGCGCATCGAGGTCGTGCGCGGCGCCAACGGCATCCTGACCGGCGTGGGCGTGCCCTCGGCCACGATCAACATGATCCGCAAGCGCCCGCAGCGCGAGTTCGCGGCCTCGGTCGCACTCACAGCGGGCTCGTGGAACCTGTACCGTGGCGAACTCGACATCAACGCCCCGCTGAACAGCGACGGCAGCGTGCGCAGCCGCCTGGTGGTCGCCCCGCAGAAGAAGGACAGCTTCCGCGACCGCTACTCCGAAGACAAGACTGCCCTGCTCGCCGCCATCGAGGCCGACCTGGGCCGCTCGACCGTGGTGGCCCTGGGCTACCAGCGGCAGTCCAACGAACCCAAGGCGCCGATCTGGGGCACCATTCCGCGCTTTGCCATCGACGGCTCGCCCATCGACCTGCCCACGTCCGTGAGCTTCTCGCCGCCCTGGACGCGCTGGGAGCGCACCTCGGGCACGCTGTACGCCACGCTGGAGCACCAGATCAACGATGACTGGAACCTCAAGGCGGCGCTGAACCACACCGAGGGCGATACCTTCAGCCTGCGCACCTACGGCTACGGCAGGACCACCTCGCTGGCACCCTTCATCAACCCCGCCACGGGCGCCGGCACCACGCTGTATGCCGCCGTGGGCGGCGGCAGCGAAAAGCAGGACACGGTGGATGCCTACCTGTCGGGCAAGTTCGAGCTCGGCGGCCGCAAGCACGACCTGATGGTGGGCATGAGCTCCACGCGCATCGCCACGCGCACCGATGGCTACAGCTCGGTGGCCAACTGGAGCTACGTGATCCCCAACATCTACACCTGGGACGGCAGTGCGCCCGCGCCCGCGTACTCCAAGACCGGCGCCTGGCGCACGCAGATCACGCAGCAAACGGGGCTGTTCGCCTCGGCGCGCTGGCGCCTGGCCGACCCGCTGTCGCTGCTCACCGGCGTGCGCCTGACTGACTGGCATCGCCACAGCGACAGCTACGGCACCACCGGCACCTATGCCGGCAAGAGCGCCATCCAGGACGAGAACCGCAAGGTCACCCCCTACATCGGCGCGGTGTACGACATCACGCCCACGCTGTCGGCCTACGCCAGCTACACGCGCATCTTCAACCCGCAGAACTACAAGGACCGCAACAACAACCCGCTCTCGCCCGTGATCGGCAGCAATGCCGAGGCTGGCCTCAAGGCCGAGTTGCTGGATCGCCGCATCCAGGCGCACTTCGCGGTGTTCCAGACCAAGCAGGACAACTACGGCGTGCGCGATGGCGCCATCACCACGCCGCTGCCCGATGGCACGCTGCCCTATGTGGCGGTCAACGGCACCAAGTCGACCGGCTTCGAGCTGGAGTTCGCGGGCATGGCCACCAGGCAATGGCGCGTGAGCGCAGGCCTGACGCGCGCCAGGGTCACGCGCGCCCCCACGGACCTGATCTACGCCAACCTGCCCGACTACCTGCTGCAGCTGGGCACGGACTACCAGCTGTCGGGTGCGCTCGCACCCCTGTCGGTGGGCGGCAACCTGGTGTGGCAAAGCTCGGTTGAAGGCTTCAACATCCCGCACCCCACCGGTACGGTGACGGTCAAGCAGTCGCCCACGGCAGTCCTGGGCCTGCGCGCCTCGTGGCAGTTCAACCCCAAGCTCAGCGCCACCCTGGCCGTCAACAACGTGACGAACAAGAAGTACTGGGCCAACCTGGACTATGGCAACTACAGCGACCCGCGCAACGTCAGCCTGACGATGCGCGCGGCATTTTGATTCGGTACATCCCCCTGAGGCGCTGCGCGCCTTCACCCCTTCTCTCGAATGGCTGCGCCACTCGGGAAGGGGGACACCGCCAGCGCGGCGGGGCGGCCCTTGCGCGGCGGTCCTGGCTTTTAGGCAGCGCGCTCTCAACGGGCCGCGGGAAACTGAGCCATACCGCCGCAAGATGCGGCAGTCCAGACCGACTGCGGCATCCCGTTGCTTGATGGCTGCACTGCGATGAACCCACCTTCCGCCCACCCCGCCGGCCGCTGGTATGCCAGCCACCATGCGTGGCTGGTGGTCTGGCTGCAGCGCAAGATGGGGTGCCCGCACGGTGCCGCCGATCTGGCGCAGGACACCTTCGTGCGCGTGCTCGCCGCGCGGGAGATCGAGCAGGTGGTCGAGCCCCGCGCCTTTCTGACCACGCTGGCCAAGCGGGTGCTGTTCAGCCACTGGCGCCGGCGCGAGCTGGAGCAGGCCTACCTGCAAGCGCTGGCCGAGTCGCCGCAGGCCACGGCACCGTCGCCGGAAGATCTGGCCGTGCTGCACGAGGCGCTGCAGGCCATCGACCAGCGCCTGAACGGCCTGCCTGCCAAGGTCAAACAGGCCTTTTTGCTGCACCGGCTCGATGGGCTGACGCATGTGCAGATCGCCTGCGAGATGGGGATCTCGGTGGCCAGTGTGGAGCGCTACATGAAGCAGGCCTACCTGCACTGCTGCAGGCAGGATACCGGCGTGGGCCAGCCATGAGCAGCGGCCCTTGCGGGTTGGCGCAAGATGCACTGGCCACCGCCGTGGACTGGCAGGTTCGGCTGACCTCCGGCAGCGCCAGCGCAGGCGAGCACGCAGATTTTGCGCGCTGGCTGTCGGCCGATGCGCGCCACCAGGCCGCATGGCAGCGTGTGCAGGGCGTGCTCGCAGAGCCCGTGGGGCAGATCCACCACATCGACCAGCGCCACCCAGGCCAGTTGCCGGCCGTGCGCCGCAGCCTGACCGCAGCGGCAGCGCCGGTCTCGCGCCAGCGCAGGGGCATTGTGGGCGGATCGGCCCTGATGCTGCTCGCCAGCGTGGGCGCCGGGACCCTCGCCCACCGCAGCCAGCCGCTGGGCGGGCTGCTGGCCGACCTGCACACCGGTACAGGCGAGACACGCCACACCCTGCTGCCCGATGGCAGCGGGCTGGACCTGAACGCCCGCAGCGCAGCCGATGTGCACTTTGACCACGGGCGCCGTCTGGTACGGCTACGCGCAGGCGAGTTGCTGGTGCAGGTGGCCCGCGATGCCCTGGCCGATCGGTCATCGGGCCTGCCTGCGCGCCCCTTCGTCGTTCAGACCCGGCATGGCACCGCCCAGGCCATGGGCACCCGCTACCTCGTGCGCCAGGAAGCGGATCGCAGCCTGGTGGTGGTGCTGGAGCACAGCGTGGCCCTGCAGACCGGCGATGGCGCACAGCGCATCCTGCGCGAAGGCCAGGCTGCCTGGATGGATGGCCAGCGCATCGAGATGGCGGAGCAGCCCATGGCACACCAGGCCAGCTGGACCGAAGGCGTGCTGGATGTGCGCGACGAACCGCTGGGCGATGTGGTCGCCGCACTGGGCGCCTGGCGCAAGGGGCTGGTGCGCATCAGCCCGGCGGCCGCCCAGCTCAGGGTCTTCGGCGTTTTCCGCCTGAACGACACCGGGCAGGCGCTGCAGGCCCTGGTGGACACCCAGCCGATCACCGTCACCCGCTACGGCCCGCTGCTGAGCCTGATTGACCTGGCTGCCACCTGAAAAAGCGGCTCACCGACTTTTTTTGTTGTTGCGTGAGGGGTTTGGCGCGGCTCGCTGGACAAGGAGGGAAGCACCCTCTTTCCACCTTCAGCACAGGAATCGATTTCATGCCCAGCCCCTCCTTTAGCCCCCGCCTGCTCGTGGCGGCCTTGACCGCCGCCTTCTGCGGCGCCAGCTTTGCGCAAACCCTTCACGCCCCCGGCGACACGCTGGTGGCCCAGGCCGGTGCCGTACAGAACTGGAACCTGCCTGCCGGCCCCCTGGACGACACCCTGGCCCGCATGGCCCGCCAGGGCGCAAAGATCCTCACCGCCGACCCCGCGTTGCTGCGCGGCAAGACCGCCCCCGCCGTGCGCGGCAGCTTTGCGGTGGAAGAAGCGGTGCAGCGTGCGCTCGCAGGCTCGGGCCTGGCGCTGGTGCGCCTGGGCAACGACACGCTGACCGTGCGCCCTGCGGCCCCCACGCCCACTGCAGCCCCCGCTGCAGCACCAGTCGCCGCCTCTGGCACGGCGGAGCGCAGCCTGGCGGCCGTGACGGTCGAAGGCTCGCGCGACCCGAACCAGCTGTACCAGCCCTTCGCGGGCGGCCAGGTCGCCAAGGGCGCACGCCTGGGGGCCCTGGGCAACACCGCCCTGCTCGATGCGCCCTTCGCCATCAGCGGCTACACCGAGTAGGCCGCGCGCGACGCGCAGGCCCGGCGGCTGATCGACGTGCTGGCCGCGGACCCGGCCGTGCGCACCACCAACTCCGAGAGCAATGCCGTGGACGTTTTCTTCCTGCGCGGCCTGCCCATGCTGAGCCAGGACATCTCGTTCAACGAGACCTTTGCGGTGGTGGACACGCGGCGCATCGCGGTGGAGCAGTTCGAGCGCATCGAAGTGCTCAAGGGCCCGAGCGCGCTGCTCAACGGCATCGGCCCGAACAGCACCACCACGGGCGGCACCATCAACCTCGTGCCCAAGCGCGGCACCGATGTGCCGCTGACCCGACTGACCCTGTCCGCCTCATCCCACGGCCAGACCGGCGCGCACCTGGACGCGGGGCGCCGCTTCGGCACCGACAACCAGTGGGGCGTGCGCGTCAACGCCGCCACGCGCGGCGGCGGCTCCACCGGCGTGCCGAATGAAAAGGTGGGCATCGACCACCTGTCGGCCGCGCTCGATTTCGCAGGCGAGAAGCTGCGCGCCAGCCTGGACGTGGCACAGAACCAGCGCCAGTTCGACGGGTTTGCCCAGTTCCACCGCTTCAACGAAGGCTTTGCCCTGCCCGCGCCGCCCTCGACGGCGCAGGCCATCAGCCAGCCCTGGGACCGCAGCGACACCAAGAGCTCTTCGGTGGTCTCGCGGGTGGAGTACGACATCACGCCCGACTCCACCGTGTTCGGCGTGCTTGGAGGCGTGGACTACGAGGAGTCGAACGTCAACGCCGGCAGCACCCGCATCACCACGGCCAGCGGCAACTTCACCGCCCAGCCCAGCATCTTCCAGACCAACTCGGCCCTGCGTTCGGGCGAACTGGGCTGGCGCATGCGCTTTGCCACCGGCCCGGTCAAGCACCGGGTGGTGGTCGGCTATTCGCGCTTCACGGGGGACGGCTCCAGCCTGAGCCAGACCATGGGCAGCGCGTTCACCAGCAACCTCTACAACCCGGTCTTCATCGCCCAGCCCGCGTTGCCCACCGGCGGCCGCCTGGCGCGCTTTCAGGACACCGCCTCCGACAGCCTGGCCGTGGTGGACTCCATGCACCTGCTGGACGAGCGCCTGCACCTGATCGCCGGCGTGCGCTACCAGAAGCTGGACATCGGTGAATTCGCGGGCGGCGTGGAGCAGCGCCGCTACGAACAGACGGCCACCGCCCCGTCGCTGGCCGCAAGCTACAAGCTGGCACCGACCTTCTCGGTGTATGCCAACTATGCCGAAGGCCTGTCGCAAGGGCCCGTGGCGGGTGGCAGCACCGCCAATGCGGGCAAGGTGTTCCCCCCGTTCAAGGGCAAGCAGATCGAAGCCGGCGTGAAGTACGACGGCGGCTCCTTCGGTGCCAGCGCGTCCCTGTTCCAGATCCGGCAGCCGGTGTCCTTCGTCAACGGGGCGAACTTCCTCGTCGTCGATGGCGAGCAGCGCAACCGCGGCCTGGAGCTGTCGCTCTACGGCGAGGTGGCCAAGAACCTGCGCCTGAACGCCGGCCTGGCGCTGTCCGATGCCGTGCAGTCGAAAACCCTGAACGGCGCCAACGACGGCAAGAAGGCCATCGGCATCCCCGACCACACGCGGGTGGTGCAGGGCGAATGGGACATCGCCGCCCTGCCGGGCCTCACCGCGACCGGCCGCCTCACCAAGGTGTCGAGCCAGGTCGCCAGCGCCAACAACGCGCAGAGCATCCCGGGCTTTGACAGCTACGACCTGGGCCTGCGCTACAGCACCCGCCTTGCCGGGCGTCCCACGGTGTTCCGCCTGACCGTGGAAAACGTGGCGGACTCCTCCCATTGGCTGGCGGTGCGTACCGGTTTCCTGACGCGCAGCACGCCACGTAACGCGCTGTTCTCGGTCAGCACGGAGTTCTGAAGCACCTGCGCGCCCTGGCTTCTTTTTGCACGGCCACGCTTGCAAGCCCGCTTGCGACAGGGGTCCGGACAGGTGCTCCAGGAGCACGCCACGGGCGCCCAGGCGCGGGACTACGGGGCGCCAAGCTCTTCTTCCAGCGTTTTCAGTTGCTTGCGCAGCTCCTCGCTGCGGGCCTCGCACGCGGCTTTGCCCTGGCCGGCTGCTGCCGCCCGCTCCTGCGCGAACTGGGTGCCCGATGCCAGGGTGCTGCGCAGCGGACCCGCGCTGGCCGCGGCCTCCAGGGGTTGCGCTGCACATTCCTTCTGGTTGCGCTCCAGGGCCATGCGTGCCTGGGGAACGCCCTGGTTCTGCAGGTGGTTCTTGCGCTGCCATGTGGGGCCGAACGCCCCCTCCCTGGAGGTGGAGGGCGGGGACGGGATCGGCGTGGCACCCTCCAGGGCGGGGCGCACCTCGATCTTCTCGCCCTGGCCCGGGCAGGATGCGTCCTGGAAGGACACCTTGCCATCGGCATCCGTGCACTTGTTGATGGCCCAGGCCGGGGCCAGAAAGCCCAGCGCCAGGGTGCAGGCGGCGTAGCGGATCATGGTCATGGGGGCAGTCCTTGCGGGATGGATGGCACATGTTAGTCCACTGAAACCGG
>NZ_LMIH01000003.1:29180-35828 GCF_001428645.1 Acidovorax sp. Root217 | reverse complement strand
CTAGGCGCCGGGCGCAGCCGGGTTGCACACCCGGCGAGCACGGCAACGACGAGTGCGGCCCTGTCAGACCCTCACCCTTCGGGCCGGGGTGGCAGCGGGCGCATCGCGGCGTTGCGGGATTTGCCAAGGCGGCCAGCCTTGGCCGCAGCCCGCGCCTTGCGCTGCACCCGCTGCCACCCCGGCGCACAGCCGATTTCCCGGTTTCAGTGGACTCGCCCCCCTACAATCCGCGGCATCCATGACCATCCCTTTCTTTGACGCCATCATCATCGGCGCCGGCGCAGCCGGCCTGTTCTGCGCGGGCCAGGCGGGCCAACGAGGCCTGAAGGTCCTGCTCATCGACCACGCCGAGAAGGTGGCCGAGAAGATCCGCATCTCGGGCGGGGGGCGCTGCAACTTCACCAACCGCGACCTCGATCCAGCTGCGCCGCACAAGCACTTCGTGGGGCAGAACCCGCAGTTCTGCCGCTCGGCGCTGTCGCGCTACACGCCGCAGGATTTCATCACGCTGGTGCAAAAGCACGGCATCCCCCACCACGAAAAGCACAAGGGCCAGTTGTTTGCCGACCGCTCGGCCGAGGACATCATCGCCATGCTGCTGGCCGAATGCGCCGCAGGCGGCGTGACGCACTGGCAGCCCTGCGGTGTGAAGAAGATCGATTTCCAGACCGGCACCGACGGCCAGGGCGGCAGCTACCTGGTGGACACCGACCGGGGCCCGGTGCAGGCGCGCAGCCTGGTGGTGGCCACGGGCGGGCTGTCCATCCCCAAGATCGGCGCCACCGATTTCGGCTACCGGCTGGCGCGGCAGTTCAACGTTCAGCTCATCGAACAACGCCCAGGCCTGGTGCCCATGACCTTCGACGGGGACGCCTGGGCGCCCTATGCGCAGCTCTCGGGCCTGGCGCTGCCGGTGCAGATCAGCACCGGCGCCAAGAAGGCGCGCATGGTGTTCGACGAGGACCTGCTGTTCACGCACCGGGGCCTGTCGGGCCCGGCGGTGCTGCAGATATCGAGCTACTGGCAGGAAGGCACGCCCCTGGCCATCAACCTCGCGCCCACGGTGGACCTGCCGGCCGCGCTGGCGCAGGCCAAGCTGCGCTCGCGCAAGCTCATCGCCAATGAGCTGGCCACCCTGGTGCCGAGCCGCCTGGCCGATGCCTGGGCCCAGCGCGAGGCGGACTGGCAGCGCCCCGTCGCCGAAGCCTCGGACAAGGCACTGGCGCGCCTGGCAGAACAACTGGCGCGCTGGGAACTCACCCCCACCGGCACCGAGGGCTACAAGAAGGCCGAAGTGACGCTGGGCGGCGTGGACACACGCGTGCTCTCGCAGCAGACCATGGAGTGCAAGACGCAGCCGGGCCTGTACTTCATCGGCGAGGTGGTGGACGTGACCGGCTGGCTGGGTGGCTACAACTTCCAGTGGGCCTGGGCCAGCGCCCATGCCTGTGCCGGGGCGCTCCCCGCCAGCACAGCTCAGTGATCGACCATCGCATTCCACCGCGCATGGCCTAGCCAGTTGCGCAGTGCGATGGCACCGCCAGGCGTGATCTCCAGCGCCCGGCTGTCGGCACGGCGCAGCAGCCAGCCCTGGCCCAGGCAATGGCTGCAGATCACGGCGCCCAGGCGGCCGGCCACATGCATGCGCCGCTCGCTCCAGTCCAGGCAGGGACGGCAATGCGGGCGCTTGCCGCTGCCCGCCGCGCCCTGGCTGGCCTCTCCATCCAGGCCCAGGCGCTGCAACACCGGTGCGGCCTGCGCCGTGACGTGGCCGCCCGCATCGCCGTCGAAGGCCATGGCGCCTTCGTCCAGCAGGTGCTCGGTGATGGCCACGCCCAGGCGGCCGGCAATGTGGTCGTAGCAGGTGCGCGCGGTGCGCAGGGCCGCATCGCGCGGGCCGACCACCACCCGCCGGGGAGCGGCGGGTGCGGGTTGCTGCACGGCCAGTTGCATCAGGCCTTCGAGCACGCGCGCCACGTCGGCTGAGGCCAGTCGGTGGTAGCGGTGGCGGCCCTGGCGTTCCAGCCGCAGCAGGCCGGCCTCGACCAGCAGGGCCAGGTGCCGGCTTGCCGTCTGGGCGGTGATGTGGCCGGCATCGGCCAGCTCACGCGCCGTGAGCGCGCGCCCGTCCATCAGCGCCACCAGCATGGCCGTGCGCGCGGGCTCGCCCACGAGGCCGGCGATGTGGGCGATCTGGTTGGTGTTCATGCCCACAGTGTGCACCGCGTGAGCGCAAGAACACTTCGCACGCCGACGAAGTGGGCCCCCCGGTGAACAGCTCAGGGAATGCTGACCAGTTCGCCAAAGCGCGAATCACCCAGTGCGGGGCGGCTGGCGTGGTGCAGCACCCACTCCTGCAATTGCGCCACGGGCAGCGGCCGGGTGAAATGAAAGCCCTGCAGCTCCTCGCAGTCGAGCGCATCCAGCACCTGGGCGGTGGCCAGGTCCTCCACCCCTTCGGCGACGATCTTCAGGCCCAGCGTGTGCCCGAGCGCGATGATGGCGCGGGTGATGGCCATGTCGGCCGGGTTGGTGAGCATGTCGTGGATAAAGGACTTGTCCACCTTGAGCCGGTCGATGTCGAAGCGCTTCAGGTAGGCCAGGCTCGAATAGCCGGTACCGAAGTCGTCGATGGACAGCTGCACCCCCAGCGCCTTGAGCGCGGCCAGTTGCCGCTCGGCCGCGTTGGCATGGTCCATGAGCTGCGACTCGGTGATCTCCAGCTCCAGCCGGTGGGCCGGCATGCCGCTCTTGGCCAGCAGCGCCTCGATGTCGGGCACGAGCTGCGGGTCGGCCAGCTGTGCGGCCGACAGGTTGACCGAGACCGATACCTGGGACAGCGGATGCGGCGCCCGGCCCAGCGGGCCCTCGTACTCCAGCGACTGCCAGGCCAGCCACTGCGCACTGGCCTGCTGCAGCACCCAGGCGCCGATGGGGCGGATCATGCCGGTCTCTTCCGCAATGGGGATGAACTCGCTGGGCGGCACCATGCCCAGCACCGGGTTGTTCCAGCGCAGCAGCGCCTCCACGCCCTGAAGGCGCCCTCCCCGGGCGCTCAGCCGTGGCTGGTAGTGCAGGCTGAACTCGCCGCGCCCCAGGGCCCGGCGCAGGTGCTGCTCCATGGACTGGCGGGCCAGCGCGCGCTGGTCGGTCTCGGCCGAATAAAACAAGGCCATGTCGCGGCCGGTGGTCTTGGCCTCGTACATGGCGGCGTCGGCCCGGCGCATGAGTTCGTCGATGTCGCCGCCGTCCTCGGGGTAGACCGCGATGCCCACGCTGCAGCTCACGTTGAGCTCGTGGCCCTCCACGGGGTGCGGCTGGCGGATCAGCGGGATCAGCCGGTTCTCGACCAGTTGCTGCACGTCTTCGGGCCCGGCCACGTCGCGCATGATGACCACGAACTCGTCGCCACCCAGCCGGCTCACGGTGTCGCGGCTGCGCACGGCCTGCGTGAGGCGCTGCGCCACCGAGCGCAGCAGGCCGTCGCCGATGTGGTGGCCCAGCGTGTCGTTGATGGCCTTGAAGCGGTCCAGGTCGATGAACAGCACGGCCACGCGCTCGTTGCAAGCCTGGGCGTGCGCCAGCGCCAGCTGCAGGCGCTGCACGCACAGCGAGCGGTTGGGCAGCTCGGTAAGCACATCGTGGTGGGCCAGGAACTGGATGCGCTCCTCGTTGAGCTTGCGGTCGGTGATGTCGATGGCGATGCCGATGTGGTTGACCACTGCCCCCGCCTTGCCCTCGCGCACGGCCGAGACCATGAGCCAGGCCGGGTAGGTCTCGCCCGAGCGGCGGCGAAAGCGCACCTCGCCCTGCCAGGACTCCTTGTCCTGCATGGCGCGCGCGATCTGGGCCGACAGCGGCTCCTGCCCTGCGGTGTCCTCCTGCAGGAACCCCAGGCCCTCGCCGATCACCTCATAGAAGTCGTAGTGCGTGCTGCGGCAGAAGGCCTTGTTCACGCTGATGATCTGCTGGTCGGCGTTCATGATGATGATGCCCTCGGACGAGGCCTCGAACACCTTGGCCCACAGCTCCAGGCGCTGCTCCATGACCTTGAGCACATTGATCGGCGTGAAGGCCGTGAGCACCGCGTCGCGCCCCTGGAACACCAGGCGCCGCGCCGACAGCACAGCCCAGGAGGGTTCGGGCCCGCCTTTCCAGCGCACCTCGAACTCGTCCACCGAGCCCTGGTCTGCCAGGCGCTGGAAGAAGCGCGCGCGCACGCCCGGCTCCAGCCCCGCCACCCAGGGGTCCACGGTGCGGCCGTTGAGCCACTGCCCGGCCGGCGCGTTGGAGTGCAGCACCTCGTGCTCGGGGATGGAGGTCACCATCAGCGGGATGGGGAAGGCCTCGACCAGCTCGCGCTGGGCTTCGGCGGCACGGGCGCTGGCGGCCAGCTCCTGTTGCAGCAGGCGCTCGCGGTCGAGCTGGGCCAGCATGCCATTGAAGGCGGTGACCAAGCGGCCGATTTCGTCGCTGCTGCTCCAGTGGGCGCGCAGCGTGTGGTCGCCGCTCTTTCTCACCTCGTCGGCCACGCGGGCCAGTTGCTGCAGTGGCTTGGCGATCTGGCGCGCCACCAGCGTCACCAAAGACAGGATGCAGCCCAGCAGCACCAGTGCTGTGCCCAGGTGCAGCCACATGCGCGAGTACAGGCTGTCCACGCGCTGGTGCAGCAGGCGATCGAGGTCGTTGATGCCCGAACCCCAGGCGGCCTGCAAGGCGCCCAGCACCTTGGCCTCTTGCTCGGTCAGCTGCGCCATGGTCAGGCGCGATTCGCCGCTGGCGATGGCCTGCAGGTGCGACTGGAATTCGAGCAGCGTGGCGTTGAGCGCCTCGCGGTCGTGCACCAGCGCGGTTCTCAGTTCAGGCGTGCCGGCGATGAAGGCCTGGTTGTAGTCCGACTCGATGCCCAGGGTGACGGCCTCCAGCCGGCCCACCAGTGTGAGCAGCTCGGACGACCATTGCGGCCCGCGCGCGGTGCGCGGGGAGTTCAAAAAGCTCACCGTGTCGTGCACCGCCTGCAGCAGCTCGGGAAAGCGCAACACCGACAGCGACATCTCGTAGTAGCTGTCCAGGTCCGGGTCCAGGATCAGGTTGGACTGGTTGCCCACGGTGGTGAGCAGCTCGCGCCCATCGCGCAGCAACTGGCTGCGCAACCGGGTGAGGGCCTGCGGATCGGCCTGTGCGGCGGCATCGGTGCCCAGGCGTTCCAGCGCGTCCTTGAAGCGCTGGCCGGCCTCCTGGGTGTGCAGGGCCTCGTCGTGCTCGGCGCGCACCGTGTCCAGGCGCGCCAGCGTGTCGGCCACCGACAGGGCTGGCTGGCCGGGCTGCAGGAAGCGGCCGAGCAGGCCATCGCGCACCACGGTGGCGTAGCTGGTGCCCACGATCTCCTTGCGCGTGAAATCGATGGCCTGGTTCTTCTCGTGGATCAGGATGCTGGAGACATAGATCACCGCTGTGAGGTCCAGCAGATAGATGAGCATGAGCTTGCGGCCCACACTGAGCCGGCCTAGCCAACCTGATACGCGGTGCATGATTGCCATGGGTGCCCAGTTTCCCGTTCCTGCAAGATGCGCCCGGCGGTTCGGTGCCGGACGATGAGATCGTGCTCCAGTGCGCCCAAGCCAGGCGCAATGGAAACACTCTGTAAGTACACATGCAATTTCCGCGCCACACGCACCACCTTGGGGCGCACGGAACGCACTTGCACATTTCCCGCATCCGACTGCTATAATGCTCGGCTTCGCTGGCATGCCCCGTCGGCCAAATACTAGTTACAGACGGGGGCAACCGCCACGCATGGTCTTGAGGCCCGATCTCCCCAAGACCCTCTGCGCGGCAAAAAAATTTGGAACACATTAGCTAATGACTACGATCCGCGTAAAAGAAAACGAACCCTTTGACGTTGCACTGCGCCGCTTCAAGCGCACCATTGAAAAGCTCGGCCTGCTGACCGACCTGCGCGCCCGCGAGTTCTACGAAAAGCCAACGGCCGAGCGCAAGCGCAAGAAGGCTGCCGCCGTGAAGCGCCACTACAAGCGCGTGCGCAGCATGCAGCTGCCCAAGAAGCTGTACTGATCGCTGGCCCTCACAGGCCGCATCAACCCGCGCTCGGGACGCCAGGCGCGGGTTTTTTGCTTTTTGCGCTCCCTTTTTTTGCAGATTCAACGACAAGACCTCAGGAGAAATGCCATGTCCCTCAAGGACCAGATCACCGAAGACATGAAGACCGCCATGCGCGCCAAGGACAGTGAGCGCCTGGGCACCATCCGCCTGCTGCTGGCGGCGCTGAAGCAAAAGGAAGTTGACGAGCGCATCGAGCTCGATGATGTGGCCGTCATCGCCATCGTGGACAAGCTGATCAAGCAGCGCAAGGACTCCATCGCCGCGTTCGAGCAGGCTGCGCGCCAGGACCTGGCCGACAAGGAAAAGTCCGAGCTGGTGGTGCTGCAGGCCTACCTGCCCGCGCGTATGTCGGCAGAGGAGACCCTGGCCGCCGTCAAGGCCATCGTGGCCGAACTCGGCGCCTCGGGCCCTGGCGACATGGGCAAGGTGATGGGCGCGGTCAAGACCCGCCTGGCCGGCAAGGCCGACATGGGCCAGGTGTCGGCAGCGGTGAAGACCGCGCTGGCCGGCGGCTGATCGCCTCTA
>NZ_LMIH01000003.1:14737-29133 GCF_001428645.1 Acidovorax sp. Root217 | reverse complement strand
CGTTGCGGGCTTTGCCAAGGCGGCCAGCCTTGGCCGCAGCCCGCGCCTTGCGCTGCATCCCGCTGCCACCCCGGCGCACAGCCGATTTCTCGGTTTCAGTGGACTAGCCGATCCCGGACCACTCCTTTTTGAAGTGGTCCTGCAGAAACTCCACGCACACGCGCACCTTGGCCGACAGGTGCAGCCGCGTGGGGTAGACGGCCCAGACGTTGGCGTCCTGGCGCCATTCGGGCAACACCTGCACCAGGTGCCCGGCCTTCAGGTGGGGCTGCACGTCCCACAGCGAGCGCAGCGCAATGCCGCGCCCGTCCACGGCCCACTGCACCACCATCTCGCCGTTGTTGGCCGACAGCGGGCCACGCACCTTGACCATGTCCTCCACAGCGCCGCTGCGCAGGCGCCACACGCCAAAGGGATGGTCGCGCTCCTTGATCACCAGGCAGTCGTGGCTCGACAACTCGGCCAAAGCGCGCGGCGTGCCATGGCGCGCCAGGTAGGCCGGCGCGGCGCACAGCACGCGGTGGTTGTCTGCCAGGCGCCGCGCGATCAGGTGCGGGGCGATTTCGTCGCCCACGCGCACGTCCAGATCGAAGCCTTCGCCCGCCACGTCCACCAGCCGGTCGAACACCTCCAGCCGCACCTGCAGGCCCGGGTGCCGCTCCACCAGGCGCGACAGTGCCGGCGCCACGATGCGCCGGCCAAAGCCGAAGCTGCTGCTCACGCGCAGCAGGCCGCGTGGCTCGCGGCGCGTGACCGCCACCTCCTGCAGCAACTGGTCCACGTCGTCCAGGATGCGCTGCGCCCAGTGGAACACGCGCTCGCCCTCCTCCGTGACGGCCACGCGCCGCGTGGTGCGGTGCAGCAGTTTCACGGCCAGGTCTTCTTCCAGCAGGCGGATGCGCTTGCTCACGTAGGCGGGCGAGGCGCCCAGCTCGGTGGCGGCGTCCGCAAAGCTCGATTTGCGCACGACCACGGTGAAGACACGCAAGTCCTCGGTCGATGGGCTTTTATGCACGATGTGTGAAGAATGGATACACAGGCGGTCGATTGTATTTTGGACCGTGCTGTCCAACAATGCAGGCCACGCACCCTCCACCCTCCAAGGAAGACATCTGATGAGCAGCAACAGCACCCAGTACACGATCGCCGTGATCCCCGGCGACGGCATCGGCAAGGAAGTCATGCCCGAAGGCCTGCGCGCCGTGAAGGCCGCGGCCGAGCGCTTCGGCATCGCCCTCACCTGCCGCACCATCGATTGGGCCAGCTGCGACTACTACGCCGAGCACGGCCAGATGATGCCCGACGACTGGAAGGCGCAGCTCGCGGATGTGGACGCGATCTTCTTCGGCGCCGTGGGCTGGCCGGCCACCGTGCCCGACCATGTCTCGCTGTGGGGTTCGCTGCTCAAGTTCCGCCGCGAGTTCGACCAGTACATCAACCTGCGCCCCGTGCGCCTGTTCGAGGGCGTGCCCTGCCCATTGGCGGGCAGGAAGCCCGGCGACATCGACTACTTCGTGGTGCGCGAGAACACCGAGGGCGAGTACACGTCGCTCGGCGGCATCATGTACGAGGGCACGGACCGCGAGATCGTGATCCAGGAGTCGGTCTACTCGCGCAAGGGCACCGACCGCCTGCTGCGCTTCGCCTTCGACCTGGCGCAGAGCCGCCCGCGCAAGCACGTGACGCTGGCCACCAAGAGCAACGGCATTGCCATCAGCATGCCCTGGTGGGACAAGCGTGCCGACGAGGTGGCCAAGGACTACCCCGAGATCACGCTGGACAAGCAGCACATCGACATCCTGACTGCGCGCTTCGTGCTGCAGCCCGGCCGCTTTGACGTGGTGGCCGCGACCAACCTGTTCGGCGACATCCTCTCGGACCTGGGCCCCGCGACCACCGGCACCATCGGCCTGGCCCCTTCGGCCAACCTGAACCCCGAGCGCACCTTCCCCTCGCTGTTCGAGCCGGTGCACGGCTCGGCGCCCGATATCTACGGCAAGAACATCGCCAACCCCATCGCCATGATCTGGTCGGGTGCGCTGATGCTGGACTTTTTGACCAACGGCCAGGGCGCCGGGCGCGCGGCGCACGACGCCATCGTGGCGGCCATTGAGGCGGCCTTGAAGGAAGGCCCGCTCACCCCCGACCTGGGCGGCAAGGCCAGCACCACGGAGCTGGGCCAGGCCATCGCTTCGCGCATCGCCAAGGCATGAGGCAACGCGGGGCTTTCAGCCCCGCTTCCACCATAGATGGCCGAACTGGTTGATGAGCATGCCGCAGAGCACCGCGCCGGTGCCCGCCCAGTGCGCGGGCGCCGGCTGCTCGCCCAGCACCAGCATGGCGGCCAGCAGGCCCACCACCGGGATCAGCAGCGAGAACGGCGACACCCGCCCCGCCGGGTGGCGCTGCAGCAGCCGTGTCCAGAGGCTGTAGGCCAGCAGGGTGGCCAGCAGCGCCAGGTACAGCACCGCGAACAGCGCACGGCCGTTCAGGCCTGCGAGCTGCGCGGCCACCACGGCCGGGCCATCGAGCCACAGCGCCAGGGCGAAGAAGGGCACGATGGGCACGGTGCTGCTCCAGACGATGAACGGGAACGGCGCGTAGTCGCCACCCGCGCGCGCCGCAAAGCGCACCACCAGGTTCGAGGTGGCCCACATGAAGGCCGCGCCCAGCGTGAGCACGAAGCCCGCCAGGCTCATCTGCAGCGCGCCCTCGCCATGGGCGCTAGCGATCACCAGCAGCCCTGCGAACGCCACCGCCAGGCCCAGCCACTGCGCTGGCCGCGCACGCTCGTGCAGCAGCGTGACGGCGAGGATCAGCGTGAAGAAGGCCTGGGTCTGCATGACCACCGAGGCCATGCCCGCCGTCATGCCCAGGCGCAGGCCCAGGAACAACAGGCCGAACTGCCCGAGGCCCTGCGCCAGGCCATAGGCCACGATGAAGCGCCAGGGCAGCGCCGGCCGGCCCACGAAGAGCAAAAAGGGCAGCGAGGCCGTGATGAAGCGCAGCGTGCCGAGCAGCATGGGGCTGAGCGTCTGCAGGCCCATTTTCATGACCACGAAGTTCGAGCCCCAGATGACGATGACGGCCAGCGCGCAGGCCAGGTCGCCTTGCGACAATGCGCGGGGCGGTGCCGCACCCACCCCCGACGGCGTGGCCGCCGTGTTCATGCGCGGCCGCCTGCCAGCACGTTGGCCACGGCCACGGGCCGCCCCTGCTGCTGTCGCGCTGCCACGAAGGCATCGAAGGCCTGCGCGCTGGTCTTGCGCGGCACATAGCCCAATTGCTCCTTGAGCGCGGTGTTGAGCAGCACCGGCCGGTAGCGCAGAAAGTCGAGCTGCTCGGGGCCATAGCGGCTCAGGCCCAGGCGCGAACCCACGAACAGGGCCGACTGCAGCAACCAGGCCGGCAGGTCGAGCGTGCGCTTGCCCAGGCGCGCCGCGATCTGGTGGATGGTCAGCGCCCCATCGCCCGCCAGGTTGTAGCAGCCAGGCGCCGCGCCATCAAGGGCATGCAGCAGCGCGCCGGTCACGTCCTCGTCCCAGATGAAGACGAAGGGGCTGTCGCTGCCGCGGATGGCCAGGAGGCGGGGCTTTTCGAACAGCGCGGTGATCTGGTTGTCCACGCGCTCACCCAGGATGGTGCCGATGCGCAGCACCGTCTGCGCCAGCCCTGGATGGCTCTGGCGCCATGCGGCCAGCATCTCCTCGACCAGGCGCTTGTGGTGCGCATAGGCAAAGCTTTCGTTGCCGCGCAGCGGGTGCGACTCAGTGAGCCAGGGCGCGTTGTCGGCGTGGTAGCCATAGGCGGCGCCGCTGGAGGACACAAGCACATGCCGCACGCCCTGGGCCGCGCAGGCTTCGAGCACATTGCGCGTGCCGTTCACGTCCACGTCGTATTCGAAGGCCCGGTTCGAGTCGCGGCCCGGCGTGACGATGGAGGCCAGGTGCACCACGGTGTCGATGGCATGGCGCTGCAGCGTGGCGGCCAGGGCCTTGTCGCGCACGTCCTGGGCCTGGTAGGTGATGCCCGGTTGGCGGCGCTCGGGCGGTACCTCGCGCACGTCCAGGGCCACCACGGTGCCGGTGTCCAGCCGCCGGGCCAGCGCCGCCAACACGCCACGGCCCAGGAAGCCATCGGCCCCGGTGATGAGGATGTTGCGGGCGCGCGGGGCCGGCGCGCTCATGCGCCCTCCCCTTGCGCCAGCACGGGCGCGCCCACGGGGTCCTTGCGCCCCCACCAGCTGGCCAGCGCCAGGCCGGCGATGATGTCCCAGAAGCCCCAGACACCCGCCACCACGGCCATGCCGCCCAGGCCGCCAAAGAAGCTGAAGATCACCACCAGGCCCAGCCCTGCGTTGCGGATACCGACCTCGATGGCCACGGCACGCCGGTCATAGTCCTGCAGGCCCGTGAACCGCGCGCACAGGTAACCGGTGCCGAAGGCCAGCGCATCGTGCAGGGCCACGGCCAGCAGCACCATGCCCACGTAATCGAGAAAGAAGCGCCAGTTGCCCGCGATGGCACCCAGGATGAAGCCGATGAGCGCCAGGAAGCTGGCGATGCGCACGGCCTTCTTCACGCGCTGCGTGAGGCGCGGCAGGTGGTGCGCGCACAAGAGGCCCAGCACGAAGGGCACACCGATGATGGCGACGATGTGGCCCACCATCTCCAGCGGGTCGAGTGCAATGGTCTTGAGCAGCGGTGCGGCCGTGGGGTGCATGCCGCCCCAGAACGCGAAGTTCAGCGGCATGACCACGATGGCGATGGCGTTGGAAATCGCCGTCATGGAGACCGACAGCGCGACGTTGCCGCGCGCACGGTGCGTGAGGATATTGGACACGTTGCCCGGCGGGCAGCAGGCCACCAGGATCATGCCCAGCGCAATGCTCGGCCCCACGCCGAGCAGCAGCGTGAGCACATAGGTCACGGCCGGCAGCACGATGAACTGCGCGGCAATGCCCACGGCCATGGCCCAGGGCATCTTGGCCACACGGCGAAAGTCGTCCGCCCGCGTGTCGAGCGCGATGCCGAACATCAAAAAGGCCAGCACCGCGTTTAGCAGCATCAGCGATGCGGGGTTGAAGTTCAGGCGGATCTCGTCGACGGGCAGCATGGTATTTGTCTCCTCGGTGGGCTCGGTGGCCCTTTTCTTGTGGTGCGGTCAGCCCAGGGCGGCAGCGGCGTTGCGCACGGCGGCGCGGTAGGTGTCCTTGTGTACGTAGTACGCCATGCGTTCGAGCTGCAGGTACTTGAAGCCACCCGACAGGTCTGGCGGCGGGCCCTGCACGGCGGCCTCGAAGGCGCGGGCGGCTGGCGTGTCGGCATCGAGCGCCTTGAAGTAGCGCGCCACCAGCTCGGCCTGCTCGTAGCGGCCCTGCCAGCCGATGCCGCTGGCCTCGATCATCCCCAGCACCGCCAGGCGGCGCCGACCGGGTGCGAAGATGTTCAGGTGCAGGCGCGGCGCCATGCCCTGCCAGTTGAGCAACTCGCGCGCGATGAAGGGGTAGTGCAGCGTGTAGCCGGTGGCGGCGAGCACCATGTCGTAGTCCTGCTGGGTTCCGTCCTTGAAGTGCACCGTGGCGCCATCGAAGCGCGCGATGTCGGCCTTGACGTGGATGTCGCCATGGCCCAGGTGGTGCAGGATCAGCGAGTTCACGATGGGATGCGACTCGTACATCTTGTACGTGGGCTTCGGGAACCCGAAGCGCGTGGGGTCGCCCGTGAACCACTTCAGCACCGTGCTGTCCACCTTCTGCTTGAGCCAGGGCGGCAACGGCCGCTTGCCGCCCAGCGTGTCGGCAGGCTTGCCGAACACGTACTTGGGCACGAAGTAGTAGCCGCGCCGCACAGAGATGTCGACGCTCTCGGCGTAGTGCACGGCATCGACCGCGATGTCGCAGCCCGAGTTGCCCGCGCCCACGATGAGCACGCGCTTGCCCTTGAACTGCTCGGCATGCTTGTAGGCCGAGGTGTGCAGCAGCTCGCCGCTGAAATGCCCTTCGAAGCGCGGCATGCTCGGCTCGGCCAGCGTGCCGTTGGCGATCACCACGCCCTTGTACTCGGCCGCTTCGGTGCCCCCGTCCGCCGTGGCGATGGTCACGCGCCACAGCGTGTCCTCGCTGTCGCTGACCGGCTCCACCTTGAGCACGCGCACGCCGAAACGAAAGTGCCGGCGCAGGTCGAAATGCTCGGCAAAGTCGCTGAAGTAGCGGCACAGCTCGCGGTGGCTGGGGTAGTCGGCCACGCTGTCGGCCATTGGGAATTCGCTGAACTCGGTGGTGCGCTTGCTCGAGATCAGGTGGGCCGAGGCATACACCGTAGAGCGCGGGTTGGCGATGTTCCACAGCCCACCCACGTCGGTATACGCCTCGAAGCCCTGGAACGGGATGCCGAGCTTTTGCAGATTGCGCGCACCGGCCAGGCCCGAAGGGCCGGCACCGATGAGTGCAATCGAGCCCCGCGTGGCAGGGGTGGTGGTGTCCACACAGGCCTTGAGGCCAGCGGGAGCGTTGCGGAGATCGTCTTGCATGGGTGCCTGGCGGGGAAAGTGAAAGGTCAACGGGTTTCGGCAGGCGTTGCGCCATCGGCAGCGCCCGACAGTCCAGGGATGGCGGTGGCCCCCGCCTCGCCCACGCGCGGCTTGCGTGGCTGGCCGCGCAGCAGGCGGTCGTAGGTGGCGGCGGGCAGGCAAGCCAGCAGGCGCGAGAGCCAGCCGATGTGCCGCGGCAGCACGATGTGCTCGCGCCCGCGCGCCACGCCCGCCAGCAGGGCGCGGGCTGCGGCATCGGGCTCCATCAGGCCGGGCATGGCAAAGCGGTTGCCAGCGGTAAGTGCCGTGCGCAGGTAGCCCGGGCTCACCGTGTGCACGGACAGCCGCGTGCCCCGGCACTCGGCGCGCAGGCTTTCGAGGTAGCGGATCAGCCCGCCCTTGCTCGCGCAATAGGCGCCATTGCCGGGCATGCCGCGCCAGCCCGCGATGCTGGCCACGCCGACCAGGGCGCAGCGCGGCCCCTGTACGGCATGCGCGCGCAGTGCCTGCACAAAGGGCTGGAAGGTGGTGGCAGGGCCGAGCAGGTTGATTTCCAACATGCGGCGCATCACGGCCAGGTCACCGGTCTCTGCGGTGTCGAAGCCGCCCGCCACACCCGCGTTGGCGATCACCAGGTCGGGCAGGCCGGCACGCGCCATCCAGTCGGCGGCCACCTGCGCCATGGCGGCGGCATCGGCCACGTCGGGCGTGTACACCGCACAGCGCTCGGGCGCGGTGGCGGCCAGCGTTTCGAGCACCGGGCGCTGCAGGCCCACCAGCGCCACCTGTGTGCCCTGGGCCAGCAACTCACGCACCAGGGCCTGGCCCAGGCCGCCACAGGCACCTGTGACGACGGCATTGCGAAAGGGACGGGGGCTCACAGGCATGGGAGGAAGGGGTTGTTTACAGAACGCAGGCGGATGTCTACGATGCGCCCACTGTAGGCCAGGCCTCACAAATCCCGGAATATTTTCTTATTTCGTCTCGAAATCAGAGATTCATGACCGAAAACACTGCTCCATCACCCGGCCTGCGCCTGTTCGACCTGCTCGAACTGCTGGTGCGCGAGGCCCGCCCACTCACACTGGCCGAGGCCGTGGCCGCCAGCGGCTGGCCCAAGCCCAGCGTGCACCGGCTGCTGGTGCAGCTGGAGGCCGGCGGCCTGCTGGCGCGCGAGCCCGACGGCCGGCGCTACGCACCCGCGCCGCGCTTGCTGCGCCTGGCCGAGGCCACGCTGGCTGGCAGCACGCAGCAGGGGGTGCGCCACGCCGTGCTGCGCCAGTTGGTGGCAGAGGTGGGCGAGAGCTGCAACTTCACGGCCCTGTCGGGCGCCGAGGTGGTGTACCTGGACCGCATCGAGTCGGCCTTTCCGCTGCAGATGAACCTGCGCCCCGGCACGCGCGTGCCCGTGCACTGCTCGGCCAGCGGCAAGCTGTTGCTGGCGCACATGGCCGCGGGCCAGCGCAACAAGCTGCTGGATGGGCTTGCGCTCACGCGCCACACCGCGACCACGCTGACCACGCGTGCCGCGCTCGATGCCGAGTTCAAGCGCATCCGCAAGGAGGACTACGCAGTGGACGCCGAGGAGTTCGTCGAAGGCCTGGTGTGCGTGGCCGTGCCGGTGCGCGGAGCGGACGGCAAAAGCATCCGCTGCGCCGTGGCGCTGCAGGCCCCGGTGGCGCGCATGTCGCTGGCGCAGGCGCTGGAGAAGTTGCCGCGGCTGCAGGTGGCGGCTGCAGCGCTGGCGCGCACCTGGAGCTGAAAGCTCAGCGCTTTGCGCGCGGCTTCTTGCGCATGCCGCCAGCCACCTGGCGCAGGCAGTCGATCAACTGCTCGGTGCTGGGCGTGGGCCGCTGGCCGCGCAGGGTGATCAGGCCCACAGGCGGCAGATCGATGGGCACGGCCAAGGGCAGCACCGCCACCTGCCCCTGCGCCGCAAAGTGCTGCGCCACCGAGCGCGCCATGAAGGCCACGGCACCACGCTGGTGGATGAAGCTCAGCTGCGTGAGGAAGGAGGCCGACTCCACAATGTCGGCCGGCGGGTGCAGGTCGTGCGCAAAGAACATCTGGTCCAGCTTGACGCGCAGCGAGGCCCAGGGCGGCGGCATCACGCAGGGCAGCGCGGCCAGGTCGGCCCACTGTGGTTTGCGCTTTCGCGCCAGCACATGGCCGGGCTGCACGACCACGGCCATGGGCTCGGCATACAGGGCCTCGGTCTCCAGGTCGGGCGAGGCGTAGCCGGGCTCCAGGCGGCCCACGAAGAGGTCGAGTTCGCCCAGGCGCAGCTTGGGCAGCAGGCGCGTGAGGTCGCCCTCCTCGACCAGCACCGTGGTGTGGATGGAGCGCGCCTTGAGCCGCTCTACGGCCTGGGCCAACAGCACCGGCGTGGCCACCACCATGGCGCCCACGCTGGTGCGGCCGCTGGCACCGCTGGCCTCGGCCGCGATCTCGGCGCGCGTGCGGTCGTAGCCGGCCAGCACCGAGCGCGCAAAACGCACCACACTCAGGCCTGCGGCCGTGGGCTCGGTGCCGCGCGTGGAGCGGTCGAATAGCGGCAGGCCGAACATGCGCTCGATCTCGGCCAGCGTCTTGGAGACAGCAGGCTGCGTGACCGACAGGAACTCTGCCGCACGGCCCAGGTGGCGGAACTGGTCCAGCGCCACCAGCATCTGCAGGTGGCGCAGCTTGAGGTTGGAGCGCAGGACGCGGTCGATGCGGGTCATGGGGTTTCTCTTGATTCATGTCTTGCAGGCTATGAAGAGAGTCCATAGTTTCATTGGATTGTTATGCATCGCCTGAGAACAATCGCGGCTCCCGATCAAAAAAATGGAGACAGACATGAACGACACCCCACGCCAGGACCGGCGGCAGCTCATCCTTGGCGCCCTCGGGGCCACTGCGCTCGCAGCCACGCATGGCAAGCTGTTCGCGCAGGCCTACCCCGAACGCCCCATCACCTTCATTTGCCCCTGGCCCGCAGGCGGCACGGCCGACCAGTCGATGCGCACCCTGTGCACCGTCGCCGGCCGCATCCTGGGCCAGGCCATCGCGGTGGAGAACCGCGCCGGCGCCTCGGGCATGATCGGCTCCAAGGCCCTGGCCGCGGCCAAGGCCGACGGCTACACCATCGGCCAGATCCCCATCTCGGTCACGCGCTTTGCGCAGTTGGGCACCTTGCAGGCCGACCCGCGCAAGGATTTCACCTACCTGGCACGCACCTCAGGCCAGACCTTCGGCATCGCCGTGCCGGCGGACTCGCGCTTCAAGACCCTGAAGGACTTCGTCGACCATGCCAAGGCCAACCCCGGCAAGGTGACCTACGCCCACGCCGGCGTGGGCGGCGCCACGCATGTGGGCATGGAGGAGTTCGCGGCCGCGGCCGGCATCGCGCTCAACCATGTGCCCTACAAGGGCGGTGCCGAGGCGCTGCAGGGCGTGCTGGGCGGCCATGTGGATGCGCTGGCCGATTCCAGCTCCTGGGCACCGCATGTGGAGGCCGGCAAGCTGCGCCTGCTGGCCACCTGGGGCGAGCAGCGCACCGCGCGCTTCAAGGACACCCCTACCCTGCGCGAATCGGGCTACAACGTGGTGGTGGATGCCCCCAACGGCATCGGCGCGCCCAAGGGCCTGGAGCCGGCCGTGGCCGCCAAGCTGCGCGATGCCTTCCGCCAGGCCGTGGCCAGCCCCGAGTTCAAGGCGGTGGCCGACAAGCTCGACGCGCCGCTCCTGTACCTGGACGGCCCCGACTACGAGAAGTACGTGAACGCGGTGTACCTGAAAGAGACCGTGCTCATCGACCGGCTCAAGCTGCGCGAGTTGATGCGCAGCTGACCCCCTCGCGCCCCCAGAAGAAAAGATCCCGATGACTACCCCTGCGGCCTCTACCGACCTGTCCAGCCCTTTGCTGCACCTGCATCCCAACGACAACGTGCTGGTGGCCAAGACGGCCCTGGCGCTGGGCCAGTCCATCCCCGAACTGGGTGTGCGCACACGCGCCCAGGTGCCTGCCGGCCACAAGATCGCCGCGCGCCGCATCGCTGAGGGCGAGCAAGTGCGCAAGTACGACACCGTGATCGGCGTGGCCACGCGCGACCTGGAGCCCGGCGACTACGTACACAGCCACAACCTCAGGATCGTGGACTACTACCGCGACCCGGCCTTCGGCGCCGACGTGCGGCCCGTAGACTACCTGCCCGAGGCCGGGCGCGCCAGCTTCCAGGGCTTCGTGCGCGCCGACGGCAGCGTGGGCACGCGCAACTTCATCGGCATCCTGTCGTCGGTGAACTGCTCGGCCACCGTCATCAAACGCATCGCCGCACACTTCACGCCCGAGCGGCTGGCGGCCTTCCCGCATGTCGACGGGGTGGCGGCCTTTGCGCAGACCAGCGGCTGCGGCATGTCCTCGCCGAGCGAGCATTTCGACGTGCTGCGCCGCACCCTGGCCGGCTATGCGCGCCACCCCAACCTGGCGGGCGTGCTCATCGTGGGCCTGGGCTGCGAGCGCAACCAGGTCGATGCGCTGGTGGATTCGCAGGGCCTGAAGGCCGGCCGGCTGATGCGCACCCTGGTGATGCAGGAGGTGGGCGGCACGCGCGCCACCATCGAGGCCGGCATTGCCGCCATCGAGGCCATGCTGCCCGAGGCGAACGCCGCACGGCGCCAGCCGGTGAGCGCGGCCCACCTCAAGATCGGGCTGGAATGCGGGGGCTCGGACGGTTTCTCGGGCATCACCGCCAACCCTGCCCTGGGTGCGGCCATGGACATCCTGGTGCGCCACGGCGGCACGGCCATCCTGTCGGAAACACCCGAGATCCATGGCGTGGAATTCATGCTCACGCGCCGCGCCGTGAGCCCCGCAGTGGGCCAGAAGCTGCTGGACCGCCTGGCCTGGTGGGAGCGCTATGCCGCCGGCCAGAACGCCCAGTTCAACGGCGTGGTGGGCCATGGCAACCAGGCCGGCGGACTGGCCAACATCTTCGAAAAATCGCTGGGCTCGGCCATGAAGGGCGGCACCACACCGCTCCAGGCGGTGTACGAATACGCAGAGCCCATCACCCAGAGCGGCTTCGTCTTCATGGACTCGCCCGGCTACGACCCCGTGGCCTGCACCGGCCAGATCGCCAGCGGCGCGCAGCTGATCTGCTTTACCACCGGGCGTGGTTCCATGTTCGGCAGCAAGCCGGCGCCCACCATCAAGCTGGCGAGCAACACGCCCATGTACACCCGGCTCGAGGAAGACATGGACATCAACTGCGGCGTGGTCATCGACGAGGGTGTGTCCGTGCCCGCGATGGGCCAGCGCATCTTCGAGCAGATCCTGCGCCATGCCAGCGGCGAGGCCACCAAGAGCGAGGCCCTGGGCCTGGGCGACCATGAGTTCGTGCCCTGGCATCTTGGAATAGTCAGTTGAACACCCCCCTACCGAAGCCCACACTCCCATGCCCCTGACCCTCACCCGCGCTGACCTGCTGCGCAGCGCCAATTTCATCGCCGGCCAGTGGACGCCCGGCCCCGGTGCCCTGCTGGCAGTGACCGACCCCGCCACCGGCGCCACCATCACCGAGGTGCCCGACAGCGGCACCGCCGAAGCACTGGCTGCGCTCGATGCCGCGCACGCTGCCTTCCCCGCGTGGAAGAAGGTGCCGGCCAAGCAGCGCGCCCAAATCATCAAGCGCTGGAACGACCTGGTGCTGGCCCACCAGGACGACCTGGGCAAGCTCATCTCACGCGAGCAGGGCAAGCCCCTGGCCGAAGGCCGGGGCGAGGTGGCCTATGCGGCCAGCTACATCGCCTGGTTTGCCGAAGAGGCCACGCGCATGAACGGTGAGGTGATCCCCGCGCCGGTGCCAGGGCGGCGCATGTTCGCGCTGAAGGAACCCGTGGGCGTGGTGGCCGCCATCACGCCGTGGAACTTTCCGGCCGCGATGATCGCGCGCAAGATCGCCCCGGCCCTGGCCGCCGGTTGCACGGTGGTCTGCAAGCCGGCCGAGGACACGCCGCTGACCTCGCTGGCCCTGGTGCTGCTGGCCCACGAGGCGGGCGTGCCCGATGGCGTACTCAACATCGTGACGGCCTCGCGCGAGAAGACGCCCGAGGTGGTGGATGTGTGGCTGGATGATGCACGCGTGCGCAAGATCACCTTCACCGGCTCCACCCCCGTGGGCAAGCACCTGGCGCGGCGCAGCGCCGACACGCTCAAGAAGCTGTCGCTGGAGCTCGGCGGCAACGCGCCCTTCATCGTCTTCGAGGACGCCGACGTCGACGCGGCCGTGGACGGCCTCATGTCCGCCAAGTTCCGCAACGGCGGCCAGACCTGCGTGTGCCCCAACCGGGTGTTCGTGCATGAGCGCATCCACGACGTTTTCGCCAGCAAGCTCGCCGCCCGCGTGGCGGCGCTGAAGGTCGGCCCCGCGAGCGACCCCGCATCGCAGATCGGCCCCATGATCAACGACCGCGCGGTGCAGAAGATCGAGCGCCATGTGCAGGACGCCGTGGCACGCGGCGCCCGCGTGCTCACGGGCGGCGAACGCCTGCCGCAACTGGGCCCCACCTACTACGCGCCCACCGTGCTCGTGGGCGCCGACGCCTCCATGGCCTGCGCCTGCGAGGAAACCTTTGGCCCCGTGGCACCGCTAACGCGCTTCACCACCGAGGCCGAGGTGATCGCCGCAGCCAACGATACCCCCTTCGGCCTGGCGGCGTATTTCTACAGCAACGACGTGCGGCGCATCTGGCGCGTGGCGGACGCGCTGGAGACCGGCATCGTGGGCATCAACGAAGGCGTGATCGCGGCCGAGGCCGCGCCCTTCGGCGGCGTCAAGGAGTCGGGCTACGGCCGAGAGGGATCAACCCACGGCCTGGACGACTACCTGCACACCAAGTACCTCTGCCAGGGACAACTCGACTGACTGATGGATTGAGACAACGAACATGCCCGCCCACAACCCCTTCAAGACCGCTCTTGCCGAGCGCCGCCCCCAGGTCGGCCTGTGGCTCTCCATGGCCGACCCCTACCTCGCCGAAGCGGCCGCCACCTGTGGCTACGACTGGCTGCTGGTCGACGGCGAGCACGCCCCCAACGACGTGCGCAGCACCCTGGCGGCGCTGCAGTCGGTGGCGCCCCACAGCGCCCAGCCCGTGGTGCGCGTGGTCGAGGGCAGCACGGCCCTCATCAAGCAGATGCTGGACATCGGTGCCCGCACCCTGCTCGTGCCCATGGTGGATACGGCCGAGCAGGCGCGCGCCATCGTCTCGGCCACGCGCTACCCGCCCCTGGGAATCCGCGGTGTGGGCAGCGCCGTGGGGCGTGCCTCCGAGTGGAGTGCGCGCAGCGACTACCTGAACGTGGCCGATGACGAGGTCTGCCTGCTGGTGCAGGCCGAGACGGTGGCGGCCCTGAACAACCTCACGGCCATCTGCGCGGTGGACGGCGTGCATGGCGTGTTCATCGGCCCGGCCGACCTGGCGGCATCCATGGGCCACCGCGGCAACCCTGGCCACCCGGAGGTGCAGGCGGCCATCGAGGGGGCGATGAGGACCATCATCGCCAGTGGCAAGGCGGCGGGGACGCTCACTTCGGACCCGGTGTTGGCGCAGCGCTATCTGGATCTGGGATGCACCTTTGTCGCCGTGGGCGTGGATGTGCTGATGTTTGTGAATGCGGCGCGCAAGTTGCGGGTTCAGTTTGGGGGCAGTAGTGCTGCTGCTGGCGTACCGGCTCAAGCCAGTGCGGCGTATTGATCGCATGAGGACGGTAGTTGCTTCTCGCCTTTGCAGTGGGCGGGAGCCGGGGTGTGCGCCCGGCGGCGCACCTACCTTCTTTTGCCTCGCCAAAAGAACGTAGGCCAAGAAAAGGCGACCCCGCT
>NZ_LMIH01000003.1:14593-14700 GCF_001428645.1 Acidovorax sp. Root217 | reverse complement strand
GCCCGTGTCCCCCATCGCCCTGTCGGGCGCTGGGGGCAGCCTGCGATGCTCGGGCCTGGGGTGCACCGCGGAACTCGCTGCGTTCTCCCTGCGGGCGAACTCCGCTC
>NZ_LMIH01000003.1:14281-14469 GCF_001428645.1 Acidovorax sp. Root217 | reverse complement strand
CCCCAGGCCCTGCGCTTCTCGGCACGGTCAGAAGGGGGTGGGAGCGGGCTCCATACGGGCCATCGCTTTGCTCGGCCCCGTGGTCCTTCGCTGCGCTCTGCTCGCCAGGGCGATCGCGCCAGTTTCGTCGGCAGCGTGCAGCGCGTAACCGACCCCAGGCGCAGCTGCGAAGCAGCAGCCGTCTTTGT
>NZ_LMIH01000003.1:14085-14189 GCF_001428645.1 Acidovorax sp. Root217 | reverse complement strand
GGGCCTGGGGTGGGTGCGTGTGCCGCAGGACACACGCACTTCGTGATCTGGCTTGCCGATGCTGTTTGAGCGGAGTTCGAAGAACGCAGCGAGTTCATCGGCAC
>NZ_LMIH01000003.1:284-14006 GCF_001428645.1 Acidovorax sp. Root217 | reverse complement strand
GCCCACCTTCTTTTGGCGACGCAAAAGAAGGTGGGTGCGCCGCCGGGCGCACACCCCGGCCTCAGCCTTTAAAACAGGCATGCAGCAACCACAGCACACGATCCGTGAAATCCGTCGCAGCGCACGCCATGTCTCGACAACACACGCCAGCAACCGCTGCCACAAAGGCACCCCAAGCCGTGAACAATTTCACCACCCCGCCCCCCCCAGTGCAGCGCAGGGCCCTGGCTTCAATCGGACTGCGTGGAATGATCGCGCCCAGGTTCCAGAAACCACCGCCACCAACCCACCACGCTAATCCCCATGAAGCGCCGCCTCATCCTCGGAGCCACCGGCTCCCGTGGCCGCCACGTGCTCGAACAGGCGATCACCGCCGGCCACCAAGTCTGCGTGCTCGTACGCAACCCGGCCAAGCTACCCACCGAGACACGTGCACTGGTCACCTTGCACCAGGCCGACCTCGGCCAGATCGCCACGGAGGACCTGGCGGCAATCGTCCGGGGACACGATGCACTCATCAACTGCGCCAGCATGGTCACCGAGGGTCAGGCCTTCGTGGACCTGGTGGCGCGCATCGTCGAAGCGTCGAATCGCTGCCCGCCTCCGAGCGGCCTATCTGCTGGTTTTTTGGGGGCGCTGCGGCGCTGGACATCGGCCAGACGGGCCGCAAGGGCGCCACCCTGCCCAAGGTGCGCGACACCTACTGGCCGCACCTGAAAAACTACGAACGCATCTGCGCGTCGCCCCTGGACTGGCGCATGCTGTGCCCCGGCCCCATGGTGGAGAAGGCCGCGCTCGGCATGGCCCGGATGCGGGTGGCCACGGAGCAGTTGCCGGTGCGCATTGCGGGCTTCGCCAACGCGCTGCCTGCCCCACTGCTCCTGCTGCTGTTCGCCTCCAAGGTGCCCGAGATGATCAACCCCTATGCCGACGCCGCGGCACTGATGCTGGCCCACCTGGAGCCTGCCGGCACCCTGTCGCGCAACCGCGTGGGGATGGCGCTGCCAGTGGGCATGAGGGGCAGGAAGGACACCTGGGCGGCGCAGTCCCGCGCCACGGCCTGATGGCTCAGCTGCCCGCCACCTTCATCTTGTTCACGAGAATCGAACCCACGGTCTTGGCACCGTAGTTGTAGGTGTCCGCACCCACGGCCTCGATGCCCTGCAGCATGTCCTTCAAGTTGCCGGCGATGGTGATCTCATGCACCGGGTAGGCGATGCGGCCATTCTCGACCCAGAAGCCGCTGGCGCCGCGCGAATAATCGCCGGTCACGTAGTTCACGCCCTGGCCCATGAGCTCGATCACGAACAGGCCCGTGCCCAGCTTTTGCAGCATGGCGTCGAGGTCGTCGCCGGGCTGGGTCAGGCGTGAAGTCATGGTCAGGTTGTGCGAGCCGCCGGCGTTGCCGGTGGTCTTCATGCCCAGCTTGCGTGCCGAGTAAGTGGACAGGAAATAGCCCTCCAGGCGCCCGCCCTTGACGACCTGGCGCGGAGCCACGCGCACGCCTTCATCGTCGAACGGCGAACTGCCCTTGCCGCGCAGCTCGAAGGGGTCTTCGCGCACGTCGATGTGCTTGGGCAGCACGCGCTTGCCCAGCGAGTCGAGCAAAAAGCTGCTCTTGCGGTACAGCGCGCCACCGCTCACGGCCTGCACCAGGCCGCCCAGCAGGCCGGCGGCCAGGGTGGACTCGAACAGCACGGGGCACTGCGTGGTGGGAATCTTGCGGCTGCCCAGGCGCGACAGCGCGCGCTCGGCGGCATAGCGGCCCACGGCCTGCGGCGAGGCCAGCTCGGCCGCATCGCGCATGGAGCTGTACCAGGCGTCGCGCTGCATCTCGGCATTGCGGCCGGGCAGCGAGGCAATCGGCGCCACCGAGAAGCTGTGGCGCGACGACGCATAGCCACCGCGGAAGCCGCGCGTGTGGGCGCTGAAGAAGTGGCTCTGCTGGGCCGACACGCCTGCGCCTTCGCTGTTGGTGATGCGGCGGCTGGCCTTCAGGGCGGCGGCCTCGCATTCCATGGCCATCTTCGCGGCCTGCTCGCTGTCGATGGACCAGGGGTGAAACAGGTCCAGGTCGCGGTGCGTGTCCATGGGCGCGATGTCGTCGGCATCGGGCAGGCCGGCCATGGGGTCTTCGGCCGTGAAGCGGGCGATGTCGTAGGCGGCCTGCGCCGTCTGCTCGATGGCCTTGCTGGAAAAATCGGAGGTGCTGGCATTGCCCCGGCGGTTGCCGATGTAGACGGTGATGCCCAGCGACTTGTCGCGGTTGCGCTCCACCGTTTCGAGCTCGCCCTTGCGCACGCTGACCGACAGGCCGCAGCCCTCGGAGGCCTCGGCGCCGGCGTCGGTGGCGCCGAGCTTTTTGGCATGCGCGAGGGCGCGGTCCACCAGTTCTTCGAAGAACGGACGGCTGTAGCTGAAGCCGTTGTCGGGGGTGCCGGATGCGGTGGCGGCCGGGGCGCTGGAGGCGCGCGGCGTGCGGATGGAGGGTTTATTCATAGCGGCAGCTATGATACTTGCCGCTGTGGCGCGCGCTGCGCCACCTCCCCATTTGCCCCCACCCATGTCACGCAAACCCAAAAAAGGCTACTTTGTGAAGGGCCAGTTCGTTGCCGAAGGCAGCGAAATGGACATTCAGCTCAAAGCCGAACTCAAAGGCACGCCCGATGCCAGCCGAACCGATCTCAAGCGCGAAAGCGATGCCCTGCAGGACCTGGGCAAGGAGCTTCTGAGCCTGCGCGCCGACCTGGTCGAGAGGGTGGGCCTGCCCGAGAAGCTGGTGGACGCGCTGGCCGAGGCCAAGCGCATCACCAATTTCGAGGGCAAGCGCCGCCAGATGCAGTACGTGGGCAAGATCATGCGCAAGCTCGACCCCGAGCTGGTGCAGGCTGCGCGCCAGGCGCTCGAAGAGCAGCACAAGGGCTCGGCCGACGTGAAACTCACGCTGCACCTGGCCGAGCAGTGGCGCGACCGCCTGATCGCCGACGACGAGGCCCTGGCCCCCTGGATGGCCGAGCACCCCGACACCGACACCCAGCAATTGCGCGCCCTGATCCGCCAGGCGCGCAAGGATGCGCCGCCCGCCGACAAAGCCGCCGTATCGCAAGGCCTGGCGCCGCGCAAGGGCCGCGCCTACCGCGACCTGTTCCGGCTGGTGCGCGAGCACATGGGCGACGTGCCTGAGAACGACGAAGACGGCGACGAGGACGGCGACCATGCCTGAAGCTGCGCACGGCGCCGTTCACGACCCTGTCCGGATAGGCATCGTCTCCATCAGCGACCGCGCCAGCAGCGGCGTCTATGAAGACAAGGGCCTGCCGGCGCTGCAGGACTGGCTCACCCGGGCGCTGCACAACCCCATCACCTTCGACGCGCGCCTGATCCCCGACGAGCAGGCGGGCATCAGTGCCACGCTGATTGCTTTGGTGGACGCGGGCTGCAGCCTGGTGCTGACCACCGGCGGCACGGGCCCCGCGCTGCGCGACGTGACGCCCGAGGCCACGCTGGCCGTGGCGCACAAGGAAATGCCGGGTTTTGGCGAGCAGATGCGCCAGATCAGCCTGAAGTTCGTGCCCACGGCCATCCTCTCGCGCCAGGTGGCGGTGGTGCGCGGGCAGAGCCTGATCATCAACCTGCCCGGCCAGCCCAAGGCGATTGCCGAGACGCTGGAAGGCCTGCGCGCGGCCGATGGCAGCCAGATCGTGCCCGGCATCTTCGCAGCAGTGCCCTATTGCATCGACCTGATCGGCGGGCCCTACCTTGAAACCCGCGACGAGGTCTGCAAGGCCTTTCGGCCCAAGAGCGCGGTGCGCAGCCGCTGAATGCAGGCCTGGCGAGGTGCGCCGGGCTTGCATTTTGTAACCAGTGATGCGACTCGTGACCCACATGGGTGCGCCGGGTCACACGAAAGTGTGTTGTGCAGCCCCTAGACTGGTCGCTACATTCACTTTCACCGACACATGATGAAGAAAAGACTTCTTCTGCAGCTCACCCTGGTTGGCCTGCTCGCTGCCTGCGGCGGTGGCGGCGGCAGCAGCGATGGGCCCACGCCAACGCCCCAGCGCCTGGTGGGCGAGATCTTCGGCACGCCCGAACAGGTGGCCACCTCGGACCTGGTGACCAATGCCGGCTACGGCGGCTATGGCGGCGCACTGGAGACCTCACGTGCGATACAGAAGGCCGGCAAGACCAACATGCTGGACTTTCTGTTCCTGTTCAACATCTCCGACAAAGGCGCCGCCCGCCTGGTGAGCGACGCCCCCGCCGTGCTGGAGGCCTACATCGCGAAGAACGCCGACCTGCTGCAGCCCGGCGTCTACGTGTACCTGCTGGATGAGATGTACCTCAAGGCGTCGCTGGTGGAGGACGACCCGGCGGAATACCAGGCGCAGCTCGACGACCTCAAGCGTGCCGCCGCGCTGGTGCGCCAGCGCCTGCCGCAGGTGAAGCTGGGGCTGTCGTTCAGCCCGCACGCCACCTTTGGCCACCCCAAGGTGATGCCTTTCATAGCGCCGGCCATCGCGCAGGTGGACTGGGTGGGCACGACCACCTACTGGCTGGGCGACAAGACCACCACCAGCGCGCTGCACGACTGGTCGCGCGCCCTGCCGGGCCTCGCACGGGCCGCCCAGCCCAAGGTGGAAACCTGGTACATCGCCCAGGCCTTCCGCGAGCCCGCGTGGGACAAGCAGGTTTTCCGCGAGTTCATGCAGACCGAGCTGCAGATCTCGGACAGCTATGACGCGATCATCTTCTTTGGCTGGCAGGAGACCTCGGAACTGTCCAGGCAGACTGCCGGGCGCTACTTCGAGGCCGAGACACGGGCTGTCTACAGCCGATTCCTCAAGAAATGACCTGCCGGGTGGGAGAGAACCCTGGAAAGGGTTCTACTTGCCCACCAGTTCGTTGAGCTTGCCCGCCTCGAACTGCTCGGTAGTGGCCGCATCGCAGGGCACACAGTCCCGGGTGGCGGGGGCCGCCGTCGAGAGTTTCTCGATGGCCTGCCACAGCAGCATGATCTGGTGCTCCTGCGAGGAGGCGTTGTCGATCAGGCCGCGCATGGCCTGCGACAGCGGGTCGTCCTCCTGCGTGATGCCGTAGGCCGTGAACTTGCGCGGCTGTGGCTCGGTCACGTCGGCGCTCTGGCCGGCCTTGGAGGGGATGATGCGCGCCGGGATGCCCACGGCCGTGGCCCCTGCGGGCACGGGCTTGATGACGACGGCGTTGCTGCCGATCTTGGCGCCATCGCCGACCTCGAAGCCACCGAGCACCTTGGCACCCGCACTCACCACCACATCCTTGCCCAGTGTGGGGTGGCGCTTGGCGCCCTTGTAGAGCGAGGTACCGCCCAAGGTCACGCCCTGGTAGATGGTGCAGCCGTCGCCGATCTCGGCCGTCTCGCCCACCACCACGCCCATGGCGTGGTCGAAGAAGACACGTTCGCCGATCCTGGCGCCCGGATGGATCTCGATGCCCGTGAGCCAGCGCGCAATGTGCGAAATGAAGCGCCCCAGCCACTTGAAGCCATGGCCCCAGCACCAGTGCGCGGGCCGGTGCAGCCAGATGGCGTGCAGACCGGGGTAGCAGGTGATCACCTCCCAGGTGCTGCGCGCAGCGGGGTCGCGGTCGAGGATGCACTGGATGTCGGAACGCAGGCGTGCAAACATGGCTATAGTTGTTTTTGGAATATGGAAATGCAGTCTAGCGCTTTGCCTGCGCCGTCTCGATCATGGCTTTTGCAACACCACGCAGGATGTGGATTTCCTCGGACCCCAGTTGCGCGCGGTTGAAAAGCTGGTTCAGGCGCGGCATGAGCTTCTTGGGCGCATCGGGGTCGAGAAAGCCGATGTCCACCAGTGCCCGCTCCCAGTGCGCGAGCATGCCGGCCACCTGGACGGCATCGGCCAGCTCACGCTCCTGCGCGGCATCGGCCACCTCGCGGTCCGGCGCGGGCGCAACAGCAGCCGGCGCGCCAAAGCCACCCAGGGCCATGCGCCATTCGTAGGCGATCACCTGGATGGCCGCGCCCAGGTTGAGCGAGCCGAAGCCGGGATTGGTGGGAATCGACAGCGCCACATGGCAGCGGTACACGTCCTCGTTGGCCATGCCGAAGCGCTCGGAGCCGAACAGGAAGGCCACACCCGACTCCACAGCGGCGTCTGCCGCCCTAGGGGCGACCAACTGCGCAAAATGCTCGCGCGGCGAGCGGGTCGGCGGCCCGAAGTCCCTGGGCGTCATGGCCGTGGCGCACAGGTGGCTCATGCCGTCGAGCGCCTCGTCCAGCGTGGCGACGATGCGCGCGTTCTGCAGCACGTCGAGGGCGCCGCTGGCGCGCTGGATGGTTTCTTCACGCCGCAGCACGTTGGCCCAGCGTGGCTCGACCAGCACGAGGTCGTCGAACCCCATCGTCTTCAGGGCCCGCGCGGCGGCACCGACGTTGCCGGCATGGCTGGTGTTGATCAGGACGAAACGGGTTTTCATGGGGTCGAAAGGGCTCTGTGCGGACCTGGATAGGCCCTTGCATTGGGACGGAAACGGCAAAACAGGTAAAATCCAGCCCCTATTGTCGCCGCCCGCATCGCCTGGCTGCGTTCCACGCTCCTCTTTCGCAAGGCGCGCCCCCTGCCGGCGCCCTGCCAGAAACCACAATTTATGTCGTCCAACCTGCACCCCATGCTCAACGTGGCCATCAAGGCCGCACGCGCCGCCGGCGCCATCATCAACCGCGCGGCCCTTGACGTGGAGGCCGTGCGCATTTCGCAAAAGCAGGTGAACGACTTTGTGACCGAGGTGGACCACGCGGCCGAGAAGATCATCATCGAAACCCTGCTGACGGCCTACCCCGGCCACGGCATCCTGGCCGAAGAGTCGGGTTCGGAATACGGCGCCAAGGATTCGGAATTCGTCTGGATCATCGACCCGCTGGACGGCACCACCAACTTCATCCACGGCTTTCCCGTGTACTGCGTGAGCATCGCCTTGTCCGTCAAGGGCAAGATCGAGCAGGCCGTCATCTACGACCCCTCGCGCAACGACCTGTTCACCGCAACCAAGGGCCGTGGCGCGTACATGAACGACCGCCGCATCCGCGTGAGCAAGCGCACCCAGCTCAAGGACTGCCTGATCTCCACGGGCTTCCCCTTCCGCCCGGGCGACAACTTCAAGAGCTACATGAACATGATGGCCGACGTGATGCAGCGCACGGCCGGCCTGCGCCGCCCCGGCTCCGCAGCACTCGACCTGGCGTACGTGGCCGCCGGCTTCACAGATGGCTTCTTCGAAAACGGCCTGTCCATATGGGACATCGCCGCCGGCTCGCTGCTGGTGACCGAGGCCGGCGGCCTGGTGGGCAACTTCACTGGCGAGGCCGAGTTCCTGGAGCAGCGCGAATGCCTGGCCGGCACCCCCCGCATCTACGGCCAGTTGGTGCCCATCCTGGGCAAGTACAGCAAGTTCGCCAGTGCCGGCGACAAGGCTGCCGTGCGCCAGGCGGCCGATGCCGGTGAGCCGGATGCGGCCCCAGCGGCGGACGCCGCTCCCGACGCACAGGACGGCGCAGCCAAGGACGAGAGCGCCCCGCTCTGATAGCCTGCAGGGTGGTCCATCGCCCCCCTCCCCCACCCCATCAACCCGGGTCGGGGTACTTCTGCGCGATGACGCGAAAATCCTCGGCGATGTCCACGAAGGCATCCACCATGTCGGGGTCGAAATGCGTGCCCCGGCCACGCACGATGGTGCTGCAGGCCTGGTCGTGCGAGAACGCAGGCTTGTAGACGCGCTTGCTGATCAGCGCGTCGTACACGTCGGCCACCGCCATGAGCCGGGCCGACACGGGGATGGCGTCGCCCGCCAACCCCTCGGGGTAGCCCGAGCCGTCCCACTTTTCCTGGTGGCTGTAGGCGATTTCCTTGGACACGCTGAGGAACGCCACGCGCATGCCCAGGCGCTTCTCGGCGTCCTCGATGGCGGCACGGCCCAGAGTGGTGTGCGTCTTCATGACTTCGAACTCTTCCACCGTGAGCTTGCCGGGCTTGAGCAGGATGCTGTCCGGGATACCGATCTTGCCGATGTCGTGCAGCGGCGCCGACTTGTACAACAGGTCGATCATGCGGTCATTGAGCGCGTGCTCGAAACGCGGGTGGTGGCGCAGCCGTTCGGCCAGCGCCTTCACGTACAACTGGGTACGGCGGATGTGGTTGCCGGTCTCGTTGTCGCGGGTCTCGGCCAGCGAGGTCATGGCCATGATGGTCACGTCCTGGATGGCCTGTACCTCCAGCGTGCGCAGGGCCACCTCGCGCTCCAGGTAGGAGCTCTTGTCACGCAGGAAGTCGGCCGTGGCCTTGAGCGCCAGGTGCGTGTTCACGCGCGCCAGCAGGATGGGCGGGCTGATGGGCTTGGTGATGTAGTCCACCGCGCCCAGGGCCAGGCCCATGCGCTCGTCATCCGGGTCGGAGCGGGCGGTAAGGAAGATCACCGGGATGTCGCGCGTAGCGGGCGAGGCCTTCAAGCGCCGGCAGACCTCGTAGCCGTCCACCTCGGGCATCATGATGTCCAGCAGGATGAGGTCGGGCCTGGTGTCCGACTGGGCGATCTTGAGTGCCTTTTCCCCATGGTTGGCCACCTTCACCAGGTAGTGCTCGCGCAGCAGGCTGCCCATCAGCGTGAGATTGTCGGGCGTATCGTCCACCACCAGTACTGTGGCGATCGGCTTGTCCACAAGGGTCGGCTGGTGCGAAGCGAAGGGCGCGTTGTCCATGGGCTTTCCTGCGAATTGGGACCGTTCAGGGGGCTATGGCGGAATCAGGGGGTGGCGGCTCGGGCACCACAGAGGCGATGGTATCCAGCGCCTGTTCGAAATCAAAGTTCCGAATGTGCACATCCACCGCCTTGAACACCGGGTCCAGGAATCCCTCCAACACCATTGCATTGTGTTGCAAAAACTCGGCGGCTGCCGGGTCGTCCTGTAACAGCAGCGTGCGCAGCTGGTGCAGCAGTTCGGCCGGGGGCCTGGTCGGCACCAGGCCGGCTGCATCGGCCAGTGCCGGCGCGCCTGCGGCCCACCGCTTGAGCGCATCGATCAGGGGCAGGAGCACCCCACCCAGCGCCGCGAGCAGGGGTGCGGTGGCCTCTGGTGGCGGCGGGCCCTTGCGCAGCAGGTCTTCGAGCTGGTAGGCGCGGTCTGCCACGGGCTGCGCACCTATGTTGGCGGCCACCGAGCGCAGCGTGTGCGCCAGGCGCTCGGCAAGACCCAGGTCCCCGTTGGCGAGCGCAACCTCCATCTCCGGCACGGCGCCAGCCTGCCCCTCGACAAACCGGCGCAGCATGTCGCCATAAAGCGCGGGTTTGCCCAGGGCACGCTGCAGCCCCAGCGCCGTATCCAGCCCGGCCACCAGGGGCCAGTCCACAGGCTGTGGGGGCCTAGGTGGCATGGCGCCAGCGTGGTGCGGCTGCGGGGGCAGGCCCTGGGGCACGCCCAGCCCGGGGCGCGGCTGTATCCAGCGCGCCAGGGCCTTCCACAGGGCCGCAGGGTCGATGGGCTTGGCCACGTGGTCGTTCATGCCGGCATCAAAGCAGCGCTGGCGGTCGGCGTCCATGGCATTGGCCGTCATGGCCACGATGGGCAGGCGCGCAAAGCGCGGGTCCGCGCGCAGGTGGCGCGTGGCGGTCTCCCCATCCATCACCGGCATCTGCATGTCCATCAGCACCAGGTCGTAACTGTCCTCGTGCAGCCGGTGGATGGCCACCTGCCCGTTGCCCGCCACGTCCACGTCGAAACCCGCGTCGCGCAGCAGTTCCACGGCCACCATCTGGTTGAGTTCGTTGTCCTCCACCAGCAGCACCCGCGCGCCGCGGATGGCCAGGGGCAGCTCCTCGGACACGGGCGGTGGCACGTACTGGCGCTGCAGCGCCGGCAGGGCATGCTCCAGGGGCTGCATCAGCGTCTCCAGCAGCAGCGAGGCATTCACGGGCTTGATCAGCACCGTCTCGATGCCCTGCGCGCGCGCAGCGCGCATCACGTCCTCGCGCCCGTAGGCCGTGACCATCAGCATCTGCGGCACCTGGGGCATGCCCAGACTGCGGATGTGGCCCGCCAGCTCGACACCGTCCATGCCCGGCATGTGCCAGTCGAGCAGCAGCAGGCCGAAGAAGCGGTTCTTCGCCATGGACTCGCGCAGGAGATCGAGCGCCTGCAAGCCGGAGTAGGCCTGCTCCACCTCGAAGCCCATGGCCTGCAGCATGTCCGACAGCACGGTGGCCGCCGTGTGGTTGTCGTCCACCACCAGCACCCGGCGGCCCACCAGGTCCGGCGGCGGCAACAGCACCCGGGCCGGGGCACCACGCTCCAGCGGCAGGCTGACCCAGAAGGTCGAGCCCTGGCCGAACTCGCTGATCACCCCGACTTCGCCGCCCATCAGCTCGGCCAGGCTCTTGCAGATGGCCAGGCCCAGGCCGGTGCCGCCATAGCGGCGCGTGGTCGAGGTATCGGCCTGCTGGAAACTGGCGAACAGCCGCCCCATCTGCTCGGGCGTGAGGCCGATGCCCGTGTCGCGCACCTCGAAGCGCAGGCTCACCCGCGTTTCGCTCTCTTCGAGCAGCCGCACGGCAATGCTGATCTCACCCTGGTCGGTGAACTTGATGGCGTTGTTGGCAAAGTTGATCAGGATCTGTCCCAGGCGCAGCGAATCGCCCAGCAGGTTGGGCGGCACGTTGGCGGCGACATCGCAGACCAGCTCCAGCCCCTTGGCGCCAGCCTTGTAGCCCACCACGTCGGTCACGCTCTCAAGCATGCGGTCCAGCACGAAGGGCTGCTTTTCGACCGTGAGCTTGCCCGCCTCGATCTTGGAGAAATCCAGGATGTCGTTGATCACGCCCAAAAGGTGCTGCCCGGCCTGCTGGATCTTGCTCACGTAGTCGTGCTGGCGCGCGTTCAGCCCCGACTTGAGCGCCAGGTGCGACATGCCGATGATGGCGTTCATCGGCGTGCGGATCTCGTGGCTCATGTTGGCCAGGAAATTGGACTTGAGCGCGGTGGACTCCTCGGCCAGCTCCTTGGCGCGGCGCAGGTCCTCTTCGGCGCGCTGGCGGTCGGTGATGTCCACGAAAGTGCCGATGGCGCCGCCGGGCGAGCCGTCGGCCCGTGCGAAGGCGTGCAGCCAGAACAGGGTGTGGTGCACCTGCCCGTCGGCGTACGACAGGTCCACCTCCTTGTGCACCGAATGCAGGCCATTCATCGCCTGCAGGTTGTCGCCCTGGAAGCGCATGCGCTGCTCGGGCGGCAGGAAGTCGAGGTCGAGCACGGTCTTGCCCACCAACTGGTCTCGGCGCACGCCGAAGGCCTGTTCATAGGCGCGGTTGAAGCCGATGTAGCGCCCGTCGGCCCCCTTGTAGAACAGGGGCACAGGAATCGCGTCGATCAGCGCCTGCTGGAAGCCCAGTTGCTCCTCCACCTGCTCCTCCAGCTGCTTCTGGTCGTGGATGTCCACGCTCACGCCCACCACGCGCACCGCACGGCCCGCGCCGTCGCGCAGGATGCGCGCAGCCATCAGGAACCAGCGCACCTCGCCGTCCGGGCGCACGATGCGCCAGGAATTGCGCAGGTCGGTATCGACCCCATCCAGGCTGGCCCTGAAATTCGCACTCGCTTCCTCGCGGTCATCCGGGTGCAGGCGGTCAAGCCAGTAGCCAAGGCCCGCAGGCTGCGTGCCCGCCGGCAGGCCCAGCATGGACACGAGCTTGTCAGACCAGACCACGGTGTCGGCCACCAGATCGATGTCGAACACGCCCACCTTGCCGGCTTCCTGGGCGATCTCCAGCCGCTCATTGGCCTGCTGGATGGCGATCTCGCCCTTGCGGGCCTCGGTCACGTCCTCGATGACCCAGATGGAGGCAGAGCGGTAGCCCTCCATATTGATGCTGCGCCCGGCCAGTCGGGCCTCGAAGCTGCTGCCATCCAGCCGGCGCAGCGTGGCACGCTCGCGCAAGGCCTGGCCCGAGGCGAGCCGTTGCGCGATGAGGGCCGCAAAGCTGTCCGATTGCACCTTGTCGCCGAACAGCGCCGTCACCTCGCCGCCCAGCAACTGCGAGGCCGTGCCCCGCATGAGCTCCACGAAGGCCGGGTTGAACTGGCGGAACTGCCCTTCGCAGACCAGCAGGATGGGTGGCGCATTGTCGAAGATGGCGGTCTGCTGCTCCAGCAGCTCGTTGAGCAGGCGCTCGCGCCGCTCCAGCTCGGACTGCGCGCGCATGCGCTCCGAGACATCCTCGTGCAGCCCGACGATGGCAATGCGCTTGCCGCGCCCGTCGAACACGGGCGACAGCGTGGCCTCGTCGTGGTAGATGCTGGCGTCGCGGCGCCGGTTCACAAAGGTGCCGCGCCAGGACCGCCCCGACAGCAGGGTGGCCCACATGTCCTTGTAGGTCTGCGGCGGCGTCTGGTCGGTGGAAACGATGGACGGCTTCTTGCCGCGCACCTCGTCCAGGGCATAGCCGGTGTTGCGCTCGTACTGGGGGTTCACCCAGTCGATGCGGCCCTCGCCATCGGTGATGACCACGGCCACGGGGCTGCTCTCCAGCGCCGCGCCGAGCACCCGGAAACGCTCCAGCGCGGCCGCCATGCGTGCGCGGCTGCGCAGCAGGTCCAGCAGCAGCAGCCCCAGCAAGGCCAGCAGCACAAAGGCCGCAGCGCCCACCTGCCAGCGCAGCAGGGCGGGGACCAGGGCGCTCACATCGTCGAGCACCACCAGCTGCCACTGGCCTCCAGGGTCGTTCCATTCGATGCCCCGGCTCGCCACCGCATAGGTCACGCCATTGAGCAGCACCTCGCCGGCATCGGGCGCAAACGGCAGCGCGGAGGCCACGCCGTTCTCGAAGTGGCGCCCGAACTGGCGCGACGCACGGATCGCATCGATGCGGGCCTGCGTGAGCGGCGGCGCCACGGCAAACTGCCATTCGGGCCGGGTGGACGAGAACGCCACGCCCTGCGGGGACATGAGCAGCGCGGGGATGCCGGTGCTTGCCACCAGCGCATCGACCACCTCGAAGCCCACCTTGAACATCACCACGCCGATGATGGAGCTGGAGGGAGAGTCCGTCTCGTACAGGGGCGCCGCGTAGTACAGGCCGCGCTCCTGGCTGTTCACGCCAATGGCTGCATAGACGCTGATGGCCCCCTTCATGGCCTGCCGAAAATAGGGGCGAAACGCCAGGTTGGAGCCGGTCGCCTTCTCGCCTGCCGTCTCGTGCGCAACCACGGTGCCATCGGCCGACATCACATACACACCGCTGATCAGAAAGCGCCCGCGCGCCACCGCCAGCCGCGCCAGCGATCCCGGGTCATCCGGCGGTGTGTAGCCGCGCGCCATGTCCTTGAGCTGGGGCTCGCTCAGGCCCATGAGCGAGACGGCGCCGATCAGGCCGCCCCCGGTGGTCTGCGTGATCAGCGCATCGGCCGCCTGCTGCACGATGCGCGTGCGCTCCACCGCCCGCTCCTGGCCGCGCCAGTACACCACTGCCTGCACGACCAGCCAGGCCCCCAGCAGCGACAGCACCACCACCAGCGCCATGCCCCGCGTCCAGGCGGGATCGCGTTCGAGCACGCGATCCAGAAATCTGCCCTCTTTGTCGTTCCTCTTCACCTGTGCCATGCACAGCCCCCGGTGGGCGCAAGGCCCGTCCACGGATCACCTGCGTCAGCGCGTCGGGTCCAGCATTGCATCGATTTCC
>NZ_LMIH01000003.1:0-202 GCF_001428645.1 Acidovorax sp. Root217 | reverse complement strand
GCCATGCAGCCTGAGGAACCCCAGTTGCCCCGTCGTCTCCACCCCCTCGGCCACCACCTGCAAATCCAGGCTCTTGGCCAGCGCCAAAATGGTGCGCACGATGGCCGCGTCGTTGGGGTCGCTCAGCACGTCGCGCACGAAGCTCTGGTCGATCTTGATCTGGTCCAGCGGCAGCCGCTTGAGGTAGCTCAATGAGGAGTAG
>NZ_LMIH01000002.1:4381-37089 GCF_001428645.1 Acidovorax sp. Root217 | reverse complement strand
CCGCAGCACTCCACCCTTGTTCATTGAAATCCAGGGTGTTGCGCTTCGCTTTTGAATCCGCCCTTTGTGGCTTTGGGATATAAAAAGCTATGCCTGCTACACAGCTGTAGAAAAGGCTCCCCCTCCGTGTGACACCTGTTCAAAAAACGCATTGCATGGCGGTCCAATCCTTGCCCCTACGCGCGAAAAAATAAAATTCGCCCAGGACCTCACCGACAGCGGCCCCATGCCGTTGGAATTCCGACGTATGTACCGGAGCCACAGGGCCCGAGACAAAGCCATCTGGTTCAATGGTTATTTTCAGTCATCTTCCGGCGACTTGGGTGATGGCTGGCTTCACAACCACGATATCAATTTGGCCGTGGCCAAGCGCCCCGATGGTGTGGTGGGTGTCATTGACCAAGTGCGTGTGCAGATGGCCGACGGCACGTTTCACTACTTCTATCGACGCAATGCAGACCTTGGCTACACCGCTCGCAACTCGACCCAGACCCTGACCAAAGTCACAGGGTCGAGCGTCGCGTGGGTTTTGACCGATGGCACGAGTGACTTGAAATATTCGTTCGACAGTGAAGGCCGACTTGTCGAGCAATCAAATCGCAATGGCTGGCGACTGACCTACGCCTACAGCAGCGGCAAGCTCAGCTCCGTTCAAAACCAGTTTGGCAGGAGCCTTCAGTTGAGTTACAGCGCAGGCAAGCTGTCCGGTGTTTCTACATCCGATCAACGCAGTGTGGCGTTCAGTTATACCAACGGTCTGCTGACCGGGGTGCAGCAGGCCGATGGCACAAACCTCCAGTATGTTTATGCGTCCCCGGGGGCCGGCATTCCTGCATTGTTGACCGGAATCGTGGACGAAAACGGAGTGGCGTTTGCCTCCTACACCTACGATGCCGAGGGCTGGGCTACCTCCACTCAGAAGGCAGGAGGCGTGGAGCGCTATTCCGTGCCCAGTAAAACGGAAGTGATAGATCCCTTGGGAACTTCGCGAAGCTATAACCACAGGATCTACAACAACGAACTTGTTTTTCAAGGAGCGTCGAAAGCACCCGCATCGGGTAATGAAGCTCCTATCTCTACCGGGTCCATCAATGCAACATCCGGCTTGGTCGATTTCTATTACGACCAGAGGTACCAGCAGACCACCTACACCTGGGATGTCTCCCGCCGCCTGCCTCTGAGCACCACGCAGGCAGTCGGACAACCCGAATCCCGTACCACCAGCACCACCTGGCACGGCCAGTGGCGCCTGCCCCTGACCATCTCCGAACCTGGGCGGGTGACTAGTTACACGTACGACACCCTGGGCAACCCGCTCACCCAGACCATCACCGATACGAGCGCAGGCGGTACGGGCCGCACAACCACTTGGACCTACAACGCAGCAGGCCTCGTCGCCTCAGAAACATCGCCCAACGGCGCAGCCACCACCTACACCTACGACACCCTGGGCAACCTCACACAGAGCACCAACGCGTTGGGCCATGTGGACACCTATACCCACGATGGCGCTGGCCGTGTGCTCACCCATACGGCGCCCAATGGCCTGGTCGTGAGCTATACCTACGATGCCCTTGGCCGCATGCGCACCAGCAATCGCGGCGGGCAAGCCTCTACGCTGACTTACCGACCCAGTGGTCAGGTGTTGAGTGCTGCATTGCCGCACGGCCATGTCATCACGTACACCTACGATGCCGCCCAGCGCCTGACCGGCTGGAGCGACAACCGTGGCAATACGGGCGCCTACGTGCTCGACAATATGGGCAACCGCACCAGTGAAGAAGTGCGCAACAGCCAGGGCCAGCTGGCTTGGCAACTCTCGCGCAGCATCAACAGCCTGAACCGTGTGGCTGGGACTAGCGTCGGGGGGCAGAGCATGACCTACGGGTATGACAACAATGGGGACCCTACCAGCGCCACCAACGGCCTGAGCCAAAGCACAAGCCAAAGCCTGGATGCGCTGCGCCGCGTCAAGAGCATCACCAATGCTGAAAGCGCCACCGCCAGCCTGACCTACAACGCCCTCGACGGCATCACCAGCGTCACCGACCCCAAGAGCGTTACCACCACCTACACCCGCGACGCCCTGGGCAACGCCACCAGCGAAACCAGCCCCGACAGCGGCAGCGAGAGCGCCCAATACGACGCCCTGGGCCTGCCCAGCAGCGTCACCAACGCCCTGGGCCAGGCCACCACCATCACCCGCGACCTGCTGGGCCGCCCGACTTCCATCGTGCACACCGGTGGCACCACCACCCTGCGCTACGACCAGACCCCCTCCAGCAAAGGCTACCTCAGTGAGATCGAGGATTCGAGTGGTCTGACCACCTACCAGCGCGACGTGCACGGCCGTGTGATCAGCCAGACCCAGAAGCTCATCAACAACGACACCCGCACCTTGGCCTACAGCTATAGCGCCACCACGGGTCTGCTCACAAGCACCACATACCCCGGTGGCCAAGTCCTGCAAAACGTCTACGACGCCACCGGCCAACTCACCAGCCTGACCTGGGCCGGCCAGCCCATCGTCAGCGGCATCACCTGGAGCCCCCTGGGCCAGCCCACCGGCTGGAGCTGGAACCTGCCCGGCGCATCGGCAGCCATCCCCGCCACCCGCAGCTACAACACGGCAGGCCAGCTCACTGCCACGGAGTTCAGCAGCTACACCTACGACGCCGCAGGCCGCATCACCAGCTTGACCCAGTCGCTGATGCAGCCCGCCAGCACCGACGCGCAAGCCAGCACGGTCACCCAGGCCCCCGCCACCTGGACGGTGACCTACAACCGCGCAGGCCGCATCACCGGCTTCACCAAGACAGTCTCCAGCGGAACCCCCGCCAACACCGTCACCTACACCTACGACGCCAACGGCAACCGCCTCACCAGCAGCCAACAGCGCGCAGGCACCACCACCAACCGCACCTACACCCTCACCGCCAACCGCCAGACCGGCTTCAGCCAGACGCAAACAGGTAGCAGCACCGCAAGCACCAGCGTCACCTACGGCTACAACGCCGCCGGTGACCTGCTGACCGACGGCCTGCGCAGCTTCCAGTACGACAGCCAGGAACGCCTGGAAAAAGTCACCACCGGCACGGGCGTGGACGCCCCCAGCACCCAGTACGCCCACAACGCCCTGGGCCAGCGCGTGTTCAAGACCGAACCGCTGTTTGCCAGCGGTAGCGGATCAGGTGGAACCACCAGCGGCAAGAACCTCAACAACGTGCTGGCCGACCCGGAGGACCAGGAAGCCGAGCAAGACAAAGGCCTGATCCAGACCGCCTACGAATTTTTCACCCGCCTGTGGAGCCCCGGCAGCAGCGACGCGCAGAAGCTCGGCTTCGCATATGTCTACGGAAACGACGGCACCCTGCTGGGCGAATACGGCATGGGCGGCAGCAACAGCACCGGCACCACCCAGTACATCTACCTGCCCACGGCCAACGGCCCCATGCCCGTTGCCGCCATCGTCAACGGCCTGGCATACGCCGTGCACAGCGACCACCTGAACACCCCGCGCAAGCTCACCCAGCCCGACGGTCAGGTGGCCTGGCAATGGGCCTACAGCGCCTTCGGCGACGAACAGCCCACCCTGGGCGCCAAGCGCTTCACCAACGAAACCACCAACCCCACCACGGGCAGCACCCCCATCCCCGAGGTGACCTTCAACCTGCGCTATCCGGGGCAGTACTACGACAAAGAGAGCAACCTGCACTACAACTACTTTCGCAGCTACAGTGCGGAGCGGGGGCGGTATACGCAGGCGGACCCGATTGGGCTCGATGGTGGGTTCAATCGGTTTGGGTATGTAGAAGGAGATCCTTTATTGTTCACGGATCCCGAGGGTTTGCGCCGCACGCCCAATGGTCATTACACTCCGTACAAGCCTCGTCCGAGATTCCCTAATCCCAAGCGGCCGAAACCGTCACATGATCAAGGTAATCCTTGGCAAGATGCCGCCGGTTATTTCAATGACGAAGGAAGGTTCATCTGTCTGCGGTGGCGCTGCCAAGGAAATCCCATGTGCTACCCAGATACATATGACACCCGTGGGCAATATCGGAGTGTAAACGACTTTGTGCCGCCGGCGACTGATTCTGCGGACCCACCCGAAGGGTGTGTCTGTGATTTGACGCAGTTCAAATTAAATGGTGAGCCAAATCTTTGGGATTGGAAGGATTACTTGGATGTCCTGGGGAAGGCTCGTCAAAAATTCAGAGCTAGATGATAATGCAAACTATTATTAGGTTCGGGTTGTGCGTGTTCTGCTTGTTCGGTATTTTTGTCGGGGCTTCAATTTTTTTTGAAAGTGACTTGCTCCTAAAATTATGTGGCAAGAGTTGTGGGTTTAATCGGGCTCTTGTGGTGTTGTTTGGTGCTGATTTTGCGAAATTATTGTTATCTATGATTTGGTTTTTTGGTGCTGCCGTGGCTGGTTTTCTGGCGCTCCGCCGCTCAAAGGATTGATGTTTGTAAGAAATTTGATGAAAATAGTCCAAATTTTGGAGATACGTAGAAAGGCGAAACCGTTAAGGTCCATGCAAAGTTACCAGCTGCAATGAAATCCTCGTCCCGCCTATGCGCGGGGCTTGATTTACTCCAAGGACGCGCAGGTCTAAACCAAGCAAAACTGCGGATGCGGATGCGGATGCAGGGGTCAGGTCTTGCTTTTTGCCTTTGATCCATAGAAGATCCCTTCTATAATCAACCTGAGCCGTCAGTTTGCGGCGGTGCTGAAGATGGCAAGACCATTGCGAATCGAGTTTCCAGGTGCCATCTACCACGTGACCTCGCGGGGTGACCGGCGTGGCCCATTGTGCTAGACGACGAGGATCGCGAAGACCTGCTGATCGTTCTGGATCAAGCGCTGCATCGGTTTGATGCCTGTGCCCTGGCGTGGTGTTTGATGGAAAAATTACCAATACCATTTTGAGCTGCACACCGGGCAGCTCAACTTGTGCTGCTGATGCGGGAGGAAGGGGTCAGGCAAAAGGCAAGACCTGACCCCTATGCCATTTGGATCGGAATACAGCAAAATTAAGAAGAACTGCGAGCGAGGAGGATGATGGAATGAAAGGTTACCCCGTCGAATTTGTGTTTGATAGTCGTATTTCTCGTTTTGCGCTCTGGATCGAGATGAGAGATGGCGATAAATTTGCCGTGCTGCTGGAATCTGAAAAGGTGGTATCGGCAGATTCGCTTAGTGATATTTTGCTTCATTCCAAAAGATTGAATCTTGACTCACCGGCCCTCGTGATGCTCATTATTGATATTGATTTGATTATAAAACTAATCGAATCAATTATTCCCGGGAAGATTATTAATGAACCGCATTGCTCCGTCCTGCTTAATTTTATTAACACCCTTAATGATATGTTGAAAACATTTAATGAAGAAATAGTTGATGCAAAAAAATCACACATCGACAAAATTGCAATTAAATTATTTATGGGAAATAACTTGCCCTCTGCCGCTGCCGCCGCTCATAAAACGGCTTTGTCTAAAAATGAATTGGCAGATTTGAATAAATATATTATAAAAGGTGCCGAATATATGCGACGTAAAGTTCTTAGTTAAACGATGGAGACGAAGAGAACGACTCAGCCGCCAAGCCAGGAAATGAAGGGGTCAGGTCTTGCCTTTTGCCCCCAGACGACCAGATGGCCTGGCAATGGGCCTACAGCGCCTTTGGCGACGCACAGTCCACCCTGGGCGCCAGGCGCTTCACCAGCGAAACCACCAACCCGCCACGTGCAGCACCAGCATCCCCGAGGTCACCTTCAACCTGCGCTACCCGGGGCGGTGCTACGACAAGGAGAGCGACCCTGGATGCGGCAGTTGAATGCGCCCGAGGGTGCCGTGATCGGCGCGCCAGGCAAGGCGTGAGGACGCGGCGCACCCTTGTGCGCAAGGACGAGCAACGCAGCATGGCGCGGCGAGCGCGGTGCCATCGGGTGCATAGCGCCACTGTCAATCGCCTAACCGGGGTGCTCAAGAGTCCGACACACTGCTTGCGCCAACGAGGTCACTGGAGGACACTGGCGCGGTCCACTGCCGGATCCAGGGTTGGGCACTACAACTACTTCCGCAGCTACAGTGCGGAGCGGGGGCGGTATACGCAGGCTGATCCGATTGGGTTGGATGGCGGGTTCAATCGGTTTGGGTATACAAACAGCAATTCGCTCAAATATGTGGATCCTCTAGGTCTGGTTACCTTTACTATCACCGGCGGTGGAAGTGGAATTATCGGAGCAGGTGGAGAGGGAAGTGCGGGGATTTATATTAGCTTTCAGCCCGTATTCGATGTAGGGTTTGTGATTTCTGGGGGCGGAGGCGGAGGTGCTAACGTGGGGTTGAGCGGGCAACTCGGGATTGTGCCTGGCGATCTGTCTAATGTTTCTGGAAATACTAGAAATATAAACTTGTCTTGTGTATTGGTAAGCGGGAAATGGATGACAGATGCGAACACCAAAAAATTTAACGGATTTACATTTGGACCTGGTGGCGGGTTGGGAGCGTCGTATACCAATTCAAAAACTGAGACCTGGGGTCTCCGGGGACTATTGGATAATTTGTTTGATAAAATGGGAGGGTTGAAATGAATCTAACCCCAAAGCGCAAATTTGTATGGCTTTGTTTTGTGGTTGTGCTCATAGGGCTGGCGATTGGTTGTTCGGCTGTAATAATCGATGCAGAAGAGATTAAGTGGATGTTTTTCCTTTGGGTTGCGGTGGGCTCTTTTATCCTCATGAGGATTCGGTGCCCCCAATGTGGAGTGCCGGTCGCATACCAAGGAAGATTGGGAGGTATACCACTTTACGCAGTATTTTTTCGAAAAAATTGCCAGAACTGCGGTAATGACTTAACAAAGTAATGGAGGGCTCAGGTCTTGCCTTTTGCCCCCAAGCCATAGAAACTCCTCTCCATCCATCACCAAACTGAGCCGTCAGTTTGCGGAGGTTCTGAAAATGGCAAGACCACTGCGAATCGAGTTTCCAGGTGCCATCTACCACGTGACCTCGCGGGGTGACAGGCGTGAGCCCATCGTACTGGGCGATGATGATCGCGAAGACCTGCTGAGCGTTTTAGGGCTAGGGTGCCGGAGTCTTCGAAAGAACTACGACCAGAGTTAGAGGGTGGAGAAAGGCAAGTCTGACCCTATTGCCCGTTACTGAAAGAAAGCATGGATGCCAATTCGCTTGAGATAGGTGCAACTTACTATCGAATTACATACGCCGACGTGGCTCAAACGATTCCAGGCATTGAGCCGTTGGTATACGCAGGCATGAGCATATCCGGCCCACCTTCTGACGAATCGGCCAAGTACTACTTCCAGGATGCGGTCTCTGTAATACGGTTTGGATTGGGCATCCGGTGGGGGCAAGAAATGCAACCCGCTGGCGAGACGTCAGATCTGACTCCGGACAATGATGAGGGTCGCGTGTATTGCGTCCATGAGGCGAGGGAGATAGGCTGGGTGATAGTTGATCTACTGGCTCTTCCCGCCGAGATTGATCGAACTATTGAACGAGCCAAAGCGTTGGGCTTTCCGAAGTTGTCGAAGGCGAAAGGACGGTGGGTTTAGCTGCCGCATCCAGGGACTTGAGCATCTGGGGTCGCGCACAGTGTTGGTTTCCAGCCTGCCCTCGATCTCGCGCAGGAGGCCGTACCAGCGGAACACGCCTGAGCAAGCGCGGAACGACTGGCACAGCGGCGGCTTGCTGTGTGACAGGTCAGCCGCACGGCGATCGGCGCCAACGCGCGAGCAAGAGCACCCAGCTTGGTGGGTCGATTGCAACTCCGTTGGGTCCGGCATCACTGTCAATCGCCCAACTGGGTTGCGAAGCAGCCCAATACCTCCCTTGCACCTGTGGCCTTGCTGGAGGACACTGGCGCAATCAACCTCCGATCCGCTTGCGCAAGACGGGAGGAGCCTGTCCAAAACATGAATATTCCGTTTGTGAGGTCTCTTGAAATCGCTCTCTTCATTGCTTAAGCTTCAGTTCTACATCGGATTCATCGGAACGCTGGCACTGATGCCAGTGCTATATGGTATACAAGCCATCTGGGGTGGCTTCGATCATTCAGAGTCTTATATTTGGTTGGATATAATAATGACTTTTATCGCGCCACTTCTATCTGGTGTGTCATTTGCTTTGACTGGGTTGGTCGCCTTTCCGGTGTTGAAATACCTTCAGCGTCGAGATATGGTTAGGGATCTTTTGTAGAGACCGCGTCTTTGAAGCAAGAGGTAGGTCAGGGTCAGGTGCGTTGTGGGGGTGAAAATTTATGATTCAACTTTTCAAAGAGGTCATGATTTGGAAGTCTATCGACGGGGCGTCGGCTGTCCGGTATTCTTGTCTCAATGATTTGACAACTGGTAAATTCGCTGTCCAGAGCGCGGATTTTTTTCGTTTGCCGTTGAATTTAAATTCGATCAATGAGTTCGCACGGCAATTTGCAGAGCTTTTCATTGAGACGTCACCGCTTGTGCGTTGCACATGGTTTGACTCGCTTGAAGAAGCCGTGTTTCACCATGACCGTGAATTTTCACAGGGTGAGTGATAAAAATGAATACCATTCAAAAAAACATTGCGACAGCGCTATTCATGGCGGCTGGCGCAATGGCTGGGGTGCTCATCATGGTTTTGATGATGCCCGAACGAGATCGTGGCCTTTCGGAATTGAAGCTGGGCCTGGCGATTGGGGCATGCATGGGGTACGTTTGTATCCGGCTTGCGATGCATTTCTTTGACAAGCACGGTCGATAGAGCGCTGAATGGTTGTTAATGGCATCAACAATGCTCCTCCGCCTGCGATAGGCCGTGAGCGCGTGATTGCCTATGCCATCGTTGATAGGTCAGTGCGTTACACGGGGACGCAGTTTCTGTATGAGGATTCCGTTGATTGTTAATAGGTATGAAAAATATAATTCTCAATTTGCTCGTCATTGCGTCTTGCGCGCTATGTGGCTGTGATCGAACGGTCGACAAGCCACCGAGCAGCGAAGCACCTGCGGTTGCCACCCGGGCCGCATCGGCGCCAGACCAAAGTTCGGCTCGTTTCAGGCATGCACCTCTCGCTAGCCCGCATGGCTCTGCCAGAGTCCATTCGCGGATGCTACGCGGAGCTCGCTTGGCGGCCTGTTCGAGATGAATTCGTGCACTGGATTGGCAACCATGACGCAACGGGACTTTAGATTTCTCGCCGCCCTGCTGGGGTGCATCGCTGCAAGCCTTTTCTTCTTTTCGTGGGCCATGCAAACGCTTGGATAGCGTCATTCCATGATCGGGGCAGTGCTGAGTACGCTGTGTGGTTTTACGGCCAGACTGCAGCCGGCTTTCTTTTTGGCTGTGGGTGGAGTTGGGATCGTTTGGAAGTGGTGGCAAGGGCTGGCAGCCGCAAAGCGCCGAGAAATAAGGGCTGAACACCGTTCCAATGGTCAATGAGGCCGTCGCTGCAGTCGAGCCCCCCATGCTGGCCGACCGCAGTATCGTCAAGAAGTGGCCGGCTGTCCGGGTTCCGCTCCTGGGCTTCCACCCGCTTGCCCAGTAGGCTGCGCCGCAGGCGCTTCCTCCACCCCACCCCCCGCCTGCACCCTGAGCAACTTCCTGCGCACCATCTGAATATGGTTGCGCAGCGCATACAGCTCGTCCGCATACGACAGCGGCACGCTGATCTTTTCCACCTGCGCCTCCAGCGCGTCCAGGGCCTTGAGCATCTCGGGGTGGCCGGCGGGGTTGGTCTCCAGGGTGTCCTCGATCTCGCGCAGGCGGCCGTACCAGCGGAACACGCGTGAGCGCACGCGGAACTGGTACAGCGGCGGCACGATGCGCGACAGGGGCAGCAGCACGGCGATCAGCAAACCCATCACCAGCCACATGCGGTCGATGACATTGGCGATCCAGAAGGGCAAATACCGCTGCATCATGGGCACGGGCTCGTTGATGGCGCGCTCACCCTCCTTGGCGATGGGCAGTTCGCTGTGGCGGGTGCTGGGGAACTCGCGGGCGCGGTTGAACCAGCTGGCGCCGCTGTGCAGCTTTTGCGCGTTCTGCGCAAACAGGGTGAGCAGGGCAGGGTGCGTGCCGTCGCGTGCCAGCAGCGAGGTGGTGGTGGCCACCAGGCGGGCATCCAGCGGCGGGATGTTGCTGGCCAGGTCCACCACGCCGCGCGGCAAGGTCACGGGCGTCAGGTACGGAAAGCGCCGGGCATACGCCTCGTGCTGGGCAAAGTCCATCAGGTGCACGCCGGGGGTCTGCAGCAGCATCTGCACCATCAGCGATTCGGGGGCCGAGGCGAACACCAGGGCATCGAGCTTGCCGTCGAGAAAAGCCACGGTGGCGGGCGTCTGCTCCAGCTGCGACAGGCGCACCTGCTTGGGCTCCACGCGGTTGGCTTCGAGCAATTGCTCCATCAGGCGTGGCACGCCGCTGCCTTCGGACCCCACGTTCACGCGCAGGCCGCGCAGCTGGCGCAGGCTGTCCAGCCGGCCGGCGGCCGTCAAGCGCAGGGCCGAGTCGGCGCGGTAGAACAGCCAGATCGGCTCGACGAACAGGCTGCCCAGCGATGCCAGGTTGTCCGGGTCATCGGGCAGCAGCTCGGCCGTGCCGCCCTGCACAAAGGCCAGGTCGGCCTCGCCATCGCGCAGCAGCTGCAAATTGTGCGACGAGCCCGCGCTGGGCTTGAGCACCACCTCGATGCCATCGGCCGCCAGCGCCTTCTGGTAGCGCTTGCCGAACTCCTCGTACGCGCTTTGCGCAGGGCCGGTGGCCAGGGTCACCTTCTTGGGCGGGTTGGGGTCCAGCCACCAGTAGGCCGCCACCAGTAGGCCCACGGCCAGAAAGGCCAGCGGCCCGGCAGACAGGATCAGGTCGCGCAGGGTGAGGAAGGTGTTGCGGAAGGCCTGGGGCATGAAGAGCGGGTGGGGTGTTTGTAGAGGGCGGGTGAGCTGGCTGGGGCTGATGCGCCAGGGATGCAGGGCATGCTGCACCTTGTGGACTTCGCGATTATCCGTGCAGGCGATTGATGCACGGACGCCTGAGGGTGGTGAAAGGTATCCGTTGGTGAGTGCGCACCAAGGGCTTCACCCAGGGGGATACTGCGTCTACAGTACGAAGGTAGATGGTGATCTGTACAACGCCCTTCGTTATTACCGCCAGCTTGGTGCCGTCGCCGCTGGCTAGTATCTGGTGCCCATGACCGAACTCGACAACCTTGTGGACGAATGGATCATCGGCCAGTCCCATGGCGGCGTGGGCTCTGAGCAATGGAAGAGCCGCCAGCCCCTGATGCTGGAGGTGATGTCCCTGCCCGATGGGGAGCCTGAGCTGGCGTGGCAGTTCATTCTTGCCGTCATTGCGCGCAAGCCGCCGCAGCAGGTTCTCGAAATTCTGTCTGCGTTGCTGCTGGAAGACCTGCTGACCGCCCATGGCCCGCTGTTCATCGGGCGGGCGGCGCAACAAGCCGCTGCGTGCGATGTGTTCAAGAAGCTGCTCGGCGACGTGTGGCTCAGTTCCGACGACACGCCTGTATGGCGCGAGGTCTACGCCATTGCCGGGGTGGAGCCGCCGTTTCCGGACGGCTGGCGGGGTGAGGCCTCAGAAAGGCAGCCTCTTCCAGATGCCTGAGCATTGCACCCCCGCCGCATCCGCCGCGGTTGCCGCCATTGGCGCCTACCAGCGCTATGTCTCGCCCTACAAGGGCTTTTGCTGCGCCCACCGCGCGCGCACCGGGCACGCATCGTGCTCGCAGTTTGCGCGGCGGGCCATTGAGCGATGTGGCCTGCTGGCGGGTTTGCGGTTGTTGCGCCGCCGGCTGCAGGCCTGTGCGGGGTCCTACCGGGCCTTGATGGCCAGCGAGCAGAAGGCGCCCTATAGTGCGCCACTCAATGAGCCATGCCCCTTGTTCACCTTGCGCAACGCCAAGTGCTGTGGCGGCACCTCGCTGGCCTCGTGCTGGCCGTTCATGTAGGCCCCGGGGGCGCAGCCGGTTACAGGTTGGCAGAGGCGCCTGGCATGCAGTTGCGCTCGCCATGGCAAACTGGACCCACCACCTTTGGCGTTGTTGACTAGAGATGACCATCCTGACCCGCGAGAACCTCCGCAACGGCAGCTTGCGCCGCCGCATGAATCTGGTTGCCCACCCGGGGTGGTCCGACGAGCGGGTGGAAGAATCCTTTGCCCACGCCTGGGACAGCCGGCCCGAAGGGCCCACCTGGGTGTTCGGCTACGGTTCGCTGATCTGGAACCCGCTGATGCCCTTCGAAGAGCAGCACACGGCCACGCTGGCGGGCTGGCACCGCAGTTTCTGCCTGCGCTCCATCTCCGGGCGCGGCAGCCCCGAGCGGCCGGGCCGCGTGCTGTCGCTCATGCCCGGTGGTGCCGTGCAGGGCGTGGCCCTGCGCTTGCCCGAGGCCGATGCGCGCGACGAGGTGCGCATGCTGTGGACGCGCGAGATGACCGGCGGCGGCTACCACCCGCAGTGGCAGGCCGTGCAGCTGCAGGACGGCCGCAGCGTCACCGCCATCACCTTCGTGGCCAACCCCGACCACCCGCAGCACGAGCAGGACGCTTGTGCCGAGACCGTGGCCCGCCTGGTGGCGGTGGCCAAGGGCGTGTTCGGGCCCAATATCGACTACGTGCTGTCGCTGGACCAGGCGCTGCGCGAGCGCGGGCTGCACGATCCGTATGTGGAGGCCATCGTGCGGGGCATCAGGGATGCACAGGCCGAAGGATGATACGGATTTGCCTTCAACCGTCTAACTTCGTTGGTCCGCCTTGCCGTGCTACAGCACTGTCTGCGGCTTTCCGCCTAGTTATACGATTGAATGCAAATCCGTATGAGGGGTGCTGCCAGGCTCTTTTTCGTATCTGCTGGCCGCCGGCCAAGAGACAATGCGGGCTGGCCCCGTGTCCCAATCACCACCCGCTTTCTCTCGTTCACCCATGCCCATCCACGCCCTGATCCCCAGCCGCACCCTCCTGATCGCCGTCGACCCCGATGGCAGTTGGTCCCTGGCGGACGATGGCACGCCGGGCTCGGCGGACGTGGATTTTCGCCTGGAGATCACCGATGACGGCGGCAGCGGCTGCCTGCTGGTGTGCGCGTCGCTCGACGGCCGGCTGGCCGCCGACCACTGGTTCGCCTCGCTTGGCGAGGCCCAGGCCTTTGCGGCCGATGCGTTTGGCATCGGGGCGCAGGAGTGGGCCGCCACTGAAGGCTGATGCCGCAGCCCATCGCGTTGACAATCAATACACCCTGCACTTTTTACTCACCCAGAAGACTTTGCGATGACCGAGCCCATCGACCCCAACGATCCACTGGAAATCACGCAGCCTGCGGACCTCACCGAATCCGCGGACACCACGCAGCCCGCAGGGCTTGGCGACTCTGGGGAGCCCGCCGAGCCGGACCAGGATGCGCCCCCCGAGGTAATGCGCCTGATCGCCGCCCTGACCGCCATACCCGGCGTGACCCAGGCGCAGCTGGACAACACCTACCTGCCCGAGGTGGCGGTGTCCGACCTGTCCCTGCCGGGCCCCTATGCCGACCTGCCCATCGCCGCGCTGCGCCGGTCCAATGGCGCGCTGGAGAACGAGCTGCTGCTGTCGCTGGAGTTTCGCATCCAGCGCAACGAGGCCGGGCTGCGCGCTGCGGAGTTTCTGTCGTGGTGGGTGCGCGACCAGTCGCGCGGCGGCGAGAACATGCAGATCCGCAGCATCGGCCTGCCCCCCATGGTGGCGGGCGACCAGCAACTGGGCCGCACCTTGCGCTTCACCATCGACTGGTTCTACGCCGACCCATCGCAGGACATGGCCAACGTGCTCAGCGCCGTGGGCGGCAAAGCGCTGGCGCTGGAGCTGGCCACCAACATGTACAAGGATGCTTTCTAGCCGCCAGGCCGCCCACCGCCCGTGGGTGCACCCTGCATGACAAAGGCGCTGCGCCGATCTGCCGCGCGCCTGGCGCTGTTGCTGCTGGTCGTCGTGCCCGTGGCCGCCTGGTCGCTGGTGAAACCCGTGCGCGTGATGGCACCGGGCCTGGCCGGCATCGGCTGCAGACAGGGCGCCACGGTGTGCGTGGAAGACCCGGCGCGCGAAGCAGAAGCCCGCCAACTGCTGGCTGAAGGCATGGCCTTTGTCGCCAGCCACATCGCGCCGGTGGAGGGCTCGCCACGCTTCGTGTTCTGCTCCACGCAGGCCTGTGCCGACACCTTCGGCCTGAGCGCCCGCTCTGCCGTTACGGCAGGCACCTGGGGCACCGTCATCGGCCCGCGCGCCTGGGCGCCGCACTATGTGCGCCATGAGCTCATCCACCACCTGCAGGGCCAGCGCCTGGGCCTGCTGCCGCGTCTGCTCAAGCCCACGTGGTGGGTGGAAGGCATGGCCTATGCCTTGAGCGAAGACCCGCGCACACCGCTGGCCGAGCCGTGGGAGGGCCACCGGCGCGAATTCGATGCCTGGTATGGGCGGGTGGGGGCTGACCGGCTGTGGGCCGAGGCGGGGCGGTTGTGAGATCCTTGGTTCAATGACCATCTACCCCACCGAACTCATGGTGCTCGGCCTGTGGCTGGTGGCGCCTGCGCTGGTGCTGGGCCTGCTGGTGCTGTATGCCGTGCATGCGCGCTTTGGCCAGCGCATGGGCCTGCGCCCCTGGCGGGCTGGCAGCCTGCTGGTGGTGTTCGGCATCGCCATTGCGGCGCTGATTCTGGTGTATGCCCCGCCGGGGATGGCCCGGTCTCTGGGCCTGCGCGACATCCGTATCCTGGGCTGGCAGACCTACTGGGCGCCGGTGGGCTTCATGGCCCAGTTGCTGGCATTGCCCGTGGCGCTGTGGCTGGGGCGGGGGCGCTGACGCCTTTTCTCAGGGCGCGGCCCGCAAGCAGCAAGCTGCAAGCAGACGCTCAGGCCCGGTGCCGGGCTCGCGGCCATCACCTCTGTGCCGAACCCCTCAGTGGCCCGGTTGCCCGGGAGGGTCAACCACTGCCTCAGGTGGGCAGGGGACTTGTCGGTGCAGCAGCTGTTGCGCAGCGTTACCATGCAAGAGGTGCGTCAATCGCGGTCCGGCGCACCCAGCGGAAAGTACGGCCGAAAGTACCGCGCCTCGTCCACCGCACGCGCGAACGAAGGCCGCGCCAGCAGCCGCGCGCGGTAGGCTCGCAGCACCGGGTACTGTTCGGCAATCGGGTGCGTCCAGTCCGCATAGAACAGCGAGGGCGCCGCTGCGCAATCGGCCAGCGTGAAATGCTCGCCCGTGGCCCAGGTGCGGCCGGCCAGGCGGGTTTCGAGCCAGGCGTAGGCGCGGTCGAGCTTTTCCACGGCCAGGGCCATGCCGTCCTGGCGCTTGACCGGGTCGCCCGTGAGCGCGCCGTTCACGGCCAGCTGCATGGCGTTCATCACGTGCAGGTCGAAAAACCGGTCCATGAAGCGCACGTCGAGCGCATCCACCGGGTCGCTGGGTATCAGGCGCACGGGGCCTGGGTGCTTGAGCTGCAGATACTCGATGATGATGCTGGTCTCCACCACGTCGCGCGCGCCATCCACCAGCAGCGGAAACTGGCGCAGCGGCCACTTCGCCAGCCATGCGGCCGCATGCTCCGGCGCATCGGGCCCCAGCACGCGAAACTCGAAGGGCGTGGCGTTTTCGTACAGCGCGATCAGCACCTTCTGCGTGTACGACGAGAAGGGGTGGCCGTAGAGCACGAGCGGCGCTGCTGCGGGGGCCTGGGGTTCATGTGGGGCGGGCTGGTTCATCCGGGTCTCTTCCTGGGGGTGAAGGTGGATCGAAGGCGCACGGTACCACGCGGGCGCGGGCGGTTTTCTTGCCTCTACGGCGCGCGCCTGGTCGTGCCCGGCGGCACCAGGCCGCGCCGCGCGATGGGGGTGGAAAACACGATGGAGGTGCGGGTCTCGCCGTACTTGTTGATGGTGCCGATGAAGCGCTCCAGGTCGGCCAGGCTGGTGGCCACCACGGTCATCACGTACGAATCAGCGCCCGCCACGTGGTGGCACTCCAGCACCTCGGGGGCCGCGCGCAATCGGTCCAGCAGGGGTTTCTTGGCGGGCTGGGCCACGGTGATCCCGATGGTGGCCTGCACTGGGTAGCCCGCCTTGGCGGCATCCAACTGCGCCGTGAAGCCCTGCGCAATGCCCGCATCCAGCAACCGCTTGAGCCGCTCTGCGGTGGCGGCCACGGACAGGCCGGCCGCCTCGGCCAGTACCTTCAGCGGTGCCCGCGCGTCGCGCTGCAGTGCGCCCAGCAGGCGCCAGGCAGCATCATCCAGCTCGTGTGCCTGGGTTCTTGTCACAGCCATGTTTCACCAGAAAAAAGCGTGGTCCGGGCCCGATGGGCCGTAGCAATCCACTGTACCACCGGTGGTCTGGCGGCAGATGATCGTGTATCTCCAACCCATGCCTATTTGCACCATGTTCGACATACAGAATTACGCCAGCTTCATCGCCGCCATCCTGGTGTTCCAGGCCGTTCCAGGCGCTGGCACCATCGCCATCCTCGACGCCACGGCACGCGACGGCCGCAGCGCGGGCATGGCTGCGGTGTTGGGCACCCTCGCGGGGGATTGCCTGTTCATGCTGGCGGCTGCGGCCGGCCTGGCCGCGCTGCTGCAGGCGCAGCCCCTGGCGTTTCAGGGGCTGCAGTGGTTTGGTGCCGCCTACCTGTGCTGGCTGGGCGTGCAACTGCTGCGCAGCCAGCCCGGCGGCGCGGGCGCAGAGCCCGCCCGCGCGCAGACGGCAGGGGTGTATTTTCGCCGCGCCTTCATGGTGAGCCTGACCAACCCCAAGGTCATCCTGTTCTTCGTCGCGTTCTTTCCGCTGTTCCTCAAGCCCGGTGCCTCCGGCACCACGCTGGCGCTGATGATGCTGCACGTCACCGTGCTGAGCCTTGCCTACCAGGCCGCCCTGGTGCTGGTGGGCAACCTGGTGGCGGTGCGTCTGAAGGCGTTTCCCGGCGCCCGGCGCCTGGCCATACGGATTGCGGGTGTGGCCCTGGTTGGGCTGGGAGGGCGGCTGGCAGCTGGCATTCGCTGAATGCCTCCTGGCAGCGGCTTGCCTTTTTGCGCTGACGCATGCCTGCGGGGGGGAGCGCTGCAGGTATCGCCAGGTGCTCCGTGGAGTAGCCGTACAGGCTTCTTCTGCAGTGCCTTCCTCACGGTGCAGGCCACCGCCATTACGCTGGGCGCCACCATCTTGACCGGGAGAATGCGCATGCACATGTCCGTGGGATTCATCGTGGGCCTGATCGCCCGTTGCCTGCTGCTCGCGGCCCTGGCTTCGGCGAGCGTGGCCTGTTCGGTTCAGTGGTATGCAACGCCGTATCCTAAGCCCGAAGGGCTGGCGACCATCGGGTGGCTGCTGCAGTGGATGGCATTCCTGTGCATCTGGTTTGGCTTTCGCACGCTGAACCCGCTGGCGTGGATGCGGGGCGGGCTGGTGCTGTTTCCGCTGGCCCAGGCCTCCGTCCATTGGATGGCAGGAGAAATGGGCCTGACCCGGGACTTCATGGGATGGGGTGGCTTCCAGGCAATGTTCTGGCTGCACGCGATCATCTCGTGCTGCCTGTGCATGGCGGCCTACGGGGTCTATTTCATCCTGCGGCGGGTGCAGGGGCTCAGCGCCAACGTCATTGATGGGTGATGGGTGATGGTTGACGGGAGCCGCCGAAGCGCAGCCGAAGCAGGTGCCCCGGAAGACTGCTGCGTGCACTGCGGCCAGAGAACGGTGCAGCCAAGGGCGTGCTGCCGCGCGGTATCGGGCCGCGCCGCCATATTTCGCTGGCGCAAACCCCGGGCGGTTTCGATAATCGTGTGGCGGTGCAGGCTTGGGTGCCGTCGCCGTCAAATCCAAAACCAACAGGGGTGTCTTCCATGCGTCTCCCACGATCCACCATCCGCAGGCCTGCGCGCCTGGCGCTTGTCACCGCCATGCTGGCCGCCTGCGGGCTGGCCGGCGCGGCCACCACCTGGTCGCCCGACCGCCCCACCGAGGTGCGCATCGGCAGCCTGGTGGTAGGTGACACCAAGTACGACAACGTCGTCATCACCGTGGGCAACGTGCTGGGGTTCAGCGCCACGGGGCCCAACCGCACCTACGACAGCTTCAATCCGGCCAATGGGCAGGTCACCATCGCCACGCTGACGGTGGGCAGCCAGTCGTTCTATGACGTGGTGGTGACGGTGGGCGGGCTGGTCAGCGTGGGCGGGGGCGGCGCGCTGCCGGCCCTGGTGCCCAACGACCCGCTGTTCAGCCGCCAATGGCACCTCAAGAACACGGGCCAGAGCGGCGCGGGCGGCCCGGCCGCCCTGGCGGGCGAAGACCTCAACATCGGCAAGGCCTGGCAGTTGGCCACCGGCACGGGTGTGCAGATCGCGGTGATCGACGATGGCCTGGACATCTTTCACGAAGACCTGCGCGTGGTGGCCGGCAAGAGCTGGGACTACCGCACCAATGCCTATGGCGACCCATCGTCATCCACCAGCTCGCACGGCACCAGCTGCGGCGGGCTGGCGGCGGCCATCGGCGACAACAACCTGGGCGTGACGGGCGTGGCCTTCAACGCGCGCCTGGTGGGCTACAACCTGCTGTCGGCCACCACGGGTGCCTTCGGTGCCGACGCGGTGACCAAGGACCTGGCCAGCAACCACATCTACACCAACAGCTACGGCGCGGCCGACAGCAACGGCCTGCTGGCCCCGGCCGACGAGCTGTGGCGCGACGCCATCCGCACCGGCATCAGCACCGGGCGCGGCGGCAAGGGCGCCGTCTACACCTGGGCCGCGGGCAACGGTGCGCCCGAGGACCGCTCGGACTACGACGGCCAGGCCAACTTCCAGGGCGTGCTGGCCATCGGCGCGCTCAACGACCAGGGCCAGCGCTCCTCCTACTCCGAGCCCGGCTCCAACCTGCTGGTCACGGCCTATGGCGGCGAGTTCTGCTCCACGCAGACGACCACCACCACCGACGTATCGGGCGCGGGCGGCTACAACGACGGCAACAAGCCGCAGGACATCACCGGCAGCCCCAACTACACGCGCTGCATGAACGGCACCTCGGCCGCCACGCCGCAGGCGGCCGGTGTGGCCGCGCTGCTGCTGGAGACCAACCCCGCGCTCAGCTGGCGCGACGTGCGCGCCATCCTGGCCCGCACCGCGCGCAAGACCGACCCTGCCAACGCCGGCTGGGTGACCAACGGCGGCGGCCTGCACGTGAACCATGAGTACGGCTACGGCGCCATCGACGCGCTGGCCGCCGTGCGCGCAGCCCCGGGCTGGGCCCTGCTGCCCGCGCAGAAAACCGCCACCCAGGCCGCCACGCTGGGCAGCCCCCTGGCCATTGCCGACGACGGCCCCGCCACCACCAGCAGCCTCACCCTGCAGGGCAGCGGCATCGGCAAGCTCGAATTCGTGGACCTGGCCATCACCTCCAACCACACCAACGTGGGCGACCTGGAGATCACGCTCACCAGCCCCGCCGGCACGCGCAGCACGGTATCGGTGGTGCGCGAGTGCAAGGACACAGCGGCCAACGCCGTCACCTGCGGCGCCGCGCTGGAAGGGGGCTTCACCTTCGGCATCGCGCGCCTGATGGGTGAGGCCGCCGACGGCAACTGGACCCTGTCCGTGCGCGACGGCCGCACGGGCGAGACCGGCAGCGTCTCGGCCTGGAGCATCAAGGCCTATGGCTACTGAGTAGCCGCGCCGCCTGCTCCACCGCACACCACGCCATTTCACTGAATACCTGCTGAGGCCTCACACCATGAAGCTCCCCACTCTCTCCCTTCTGCGCCTTGCCGCAGTAGCCGTCGCTGCCGGTGCCATCGCCAGCGGCGCCCTGGCCGCCACCACGGCGCATTACTTCGACGGCGACACCCAGCGCAGCATCACGCTCGACACCAGCCTGGTCGCCGTCATCACCCCGATCCCCGAAGCGGGCAGCAATACCCAGGCGCGCAGCGTGGGCGAGGGCGCCAGCCCCGCACCCCTGGTGCAGCTGCAGCCCGCCAACCAGAGCGTGGCCAAGGGCGCCGGCACGCACACCTCACCCGTGTACCGCGAGGGCAACTCCCCCGCGGGCCGGCTGATGGCACTGCCCGGCGGCGTGGTCGTCAAGTTCAACACCGACTGGAGCGACGCCCAGGTGCGCGCGTGGGCCCAGGCCAAGGGCCTGGCGGTCACCCAGCGGCTGGGCACCACCAGCAACTGGTACCTGATCGCCACGGCCCCCGGCAGCGCTGCGCTGGAGCTGGCCAACAGCCTCAAGGCGGGCGGCGAAGTGCTGGCGGCCATGCCCAATTGGTGGAAGCAAACCGCAGCACGTTGAACCGCCCGCCAGGCCAGCCACGCCTCTCGCAAGGGGCGTGGATGTGCCATGGCGCGCGCGGCCCTGCTGCCCGCGCCACGCATGCAAGCACTATGTCCCACGTCCTTGAGCGCACGTTTTTCAACCTGTCCGTGGTCCGGGCCCCGCTGCAAGCGCTGATCGGCCAGTTCGCCAGCCTGCCGCCCCTGGTGGCTGCGCGCGCTGAAAGGGTGGCGCTGGCTTTTCCAGACCAGCCTTACACCGCAGCCCCTGGCGCCTTGCCGCTGCTGCTGTGGTCGCCTGCGTGCAGCCCGGGGCTCACGGCAGTCATGCCTCACGTCAGTTCGGGCGACTATTTTGTGTTGGAGTACGCATGCAAGCGATTCGGGCACGACGGTGCGGCAGTGCGCAGCAGCGCTGCGTCGGACGCAGAGCCCATCAACGAATTTGTCACCTACACCGGCAACTGCATGCAGCGCGCCGTGCGCGCGATGAAAGACTCGCCGCGCTGGGATTTTTATCAGCACGGCGACCCCTTGCCCTTCGAGTCGGTGGATGCCTACACCGCCCGCCGCGTGCGCGACCGGCTGCAACGCGAAGCCGTGCTGCGCTACCTGGAGGCCTGGGGCGCGCCGGTGCGGGATGCGGGGTTCTGGCGGAGCGCGCAGCAGGCCATCACCTTGGTGCGGGGCGCTTTTCCCGTGCAAGCGCCTGCCGGCTCCCGTTGAAGGAAGGACCGATCAAACCATGGATACGCCGGCCAGATTCGTCGCCACCCTTGCCGACCGGTGCTACGGACGCCTGGTACTGCCCCTGTTGCTGGGCCTGATGGCTGCCGTGGCGCTCACCCAGTGGGTCTCCTGGTTCACGGGCGGCATGGGCATCTGGCTGGTGCTGGGTGCCGCCGGCATCGGCATCCTGTGGCACTCCGATGCCGTGGCCACTGCCGCAGGCAAGCCCGCGACCGTGAGCACCCCCGTCGGAACACCAGCGGACTTCGCCTGGCAGGGCGAGCCCTTGAACATCTCCCGCCCCATCGCCGCGCTCGGACTGTGCCTGCTCGGCTTAGTCTGGGGTGGGCTGATCGGCTGGTGGGCCGGTGCACTCTGGGTCGGCGCCGCCGCAGTCGCCGTGGCGCCGCTTCCTATCGCCTTTCTCTGGGCGCTGGGCAACGGCCGGCCCATGCCCTGGGGCTACACGGCGTTTGCGGCCTGCGCGTTGCTTTCAGGGGTGGGGGTGCTGTGGGGGCTGGTGCACGCGATGGGGTGAGCCATTGGGCACTTCCGAATGGATCGCTCGGCCGAACTACACTGGAAAGGTGCCCTGCGGGGTTAAACAACTCAAGCGGAACTGGACGACGCATGAAGCAGGAACAGGCAGCAGCGCTGTACGAGATCTATGAGCGCGCTTTGGCCGTGCTGTATGAAGCGGAGCCTGTGATCCAGGCGCTGCCTGACGACGATGAGCGGCTTTCTGCTTTTCGCAGCTATGGCCAGGTCATCGTCAAGGTTCTTTCCTCCCTGCGCGCTCCCCTGGTGCTGGAGTACCCGGCGCTGGATACGAGCAGCCCGACAGAAGACGAGCCCGACACTTTGCTCGATCCAGAGGAGCAGGAGCTCGTTGACCGCCTGACGCCAGATCAGATACAGCGCATCGATGCGCAATTGCTGGCCGACTGTGTAGCTGGGCGGTGGCACAAGTCTGCGCGCATTGTCGGCACAGCCTGGCTGGCACTCTCCAAGGAACTTCCCGATGTACCCGTTGGCTACTACGCCCAGCGCGTGATTGCGCTTGTGGAGGCGGGCAGTCTCGAAGCGCAAGGGAACCTGCACTACATGCGTTTCAGCGAGGTTCGCCTGCACAGCAGAGCAGAAAGTTTCTGATGCTGCCCGCCGCGCAATCTCGGCTGCCATTCCCCACACGCGTAGCCCGGTGAAACCCCATGAATGAACTGCTCGACCCTCTCCTGGACATGCTTGCCGCGCCTCGCGTGCTGGTGTCGCTGGTGGCCGGGATCGTGGCGTCTGTCCTTCTGGCCGCCCATGTGCCCTGGTTCAGCGGCGGCATGGGCCTGGCGGTGGTGATTCTGTCGCCGGTGGCGGGGATGGCATGGGAGGCCCGGGCGGAGCAGGCCGCCCAGAGGCGGGCGGCACGGAGCCAGCGCGCTTCCAAGGTGTTCCTGGCGCTGCTGCTGTGCGCCGCGGGCCTGGCGTGGATGTTCATGGGGCGCCCGTTGGTCGGCTCCCTCGAGGGTCGCCTCGCCGTGCTGGCTTGCGCCCCGTTTGCCGTGGGCGGCCTGTATGCCCTGGTGTTCTGGCGCCCCGTGCCGATTCGCCCCCTGCTGTTCGCTACGGCTTCGCTGTGGTCCGGCGCGGGCGCGCTCTGGTGGCTGCTGGCCGCCCAGGGGTATTTGTGAGCGGTGCGGCAAGCGCATGCCTGGCGGGCAAAACAAGAGGAACAACAGAAAACGGGGCCGCGAAGCCCCGTCGTTCATTCTGAAGGGTGTCTTCGCTCAGGGCCTGCTGGCCCGCCGCTTCTTCTCAAACGCCACGCACTCCTGCACCGACAGCAGGTCGTTGTTGTCCGCATCCGCCGCCTCGAAATAGGCCATGCGTGCCTCCACCACTTCCTTGAACGATAGCTTGCCGTCGCCATCCTTGTCGGCGGCGGCCAGGCGCTTGATGCGGCCCTTGCCCATGCGCGGCACCTGGGCCAGTTCGATTAGTACAACGTGGCCGCTGGCGTCGGGCCCCAGGCTGTGCCAGCTCTGCACGATGTCCTGGTGGAACTCGTCGAGCGAGACATTGCCATCGTGGTCCAGGTCGGCCGCCGTGCAGATGGCCTGCAGGCGGTCGCCGGGTGTGCGGCCGGGGCCCTTCTTGTGCGGGTGGGCTGCCGCCGCCGCAGGCTTGGCGGCGGGTGCGTCAGCGGCCGTCTGTGCGGTGGCTGCCGTCGCCAGCAGCAGGCTGCAGGAGACCGCGCAGAGCAGGGGGATGGCTCGGTTCATCAGTGTCAGATTCTTCATGATCGGGTCCTTCTGCCTTACCACCACCAGCGTTGACTTGGGCTGCGATTGCACTGCCACACCATGGCCGGCTGCCCTTGGCGAATCTGGCCGTCCACCACGTCCAGGCACTTGCCGGACAGTTGGCTCACGATCTGTCCGCCGCGCGTCGTCCAGCTTTGGCTGGGGGCGCCTGAGCACGACCACAGCACCACGCGGGCCCCATCGCGCGGGTCGCCGCGCTCCACGTCCAGGCAAAAATCGCGCACGCGGATTTCGCCACCACGGCCTACGCGAAAGCGCTGCGAATCCGTGCCGTTGCAGGCAAACACCTGCAGCGCGTTGCCAGGGCGGAAATTGCCCTTGCTCACGTCCAGGCACAGGTTGCCATTGACGCGGATCTCGCCGCCCCGGCCGCCGCCGCCACCGTTGCCATAGTCCGGGTAGTCGGGCCGGCGGTCGTCGTCGTGCTTGTTGTGGTTGGCCAGCAGCGCAATGCCGGCAATGGCGGCCACGGCCGCTACGGCTGCGCCTGCGTTGTTGGAGCTGTTGTTGCCATTGCCCTGGGCATAGGTGCGCGTGATCTTGAAGCGCCCGCCGCAGCCGCCATTGGTCCACAGCTCGCGGTTGGTCAGGTCGTAGCCCCAGGTGCGGTTGAAGCGGCAGGCGCCCTGGGTCTGCTCGGCCAGGTCCACCTGGGTCACGTCGTCCGCCAGGCGGGCCGAGGTGTAGCCGCCGTTGGAGCGCAGGTCCACAAACTGCTCCTGCGCCTGCGCGGCCTGGGTGGCCAGCATCAGCGGCACGCACAGCAGCCAGGCGTGCCGCAGACGGATCACGGGTTGTGTGTTCATAGGTCTTTTCCTCCTTGTTGCATCGGGTTACTGCTATCGTGCCGGTGCACCCAGGGCGCGCCAGCATCTCTTCGTCGGCATTATGTGGGTTTGGCGTGTCGCCGGCGCGCTTGGCTGGCAACTACGTGGTAACTATCATCGTGCCCTATAAGATCCTGAACAGGTTCTAAGGTACCACCCATGCTCGCTGTTGCTGCGGCCCTGATCTGGCTGACCGGCCTGGCCCATTCCTTCCTGGGCGAGCGCTACATCCTCATCCGTCTGCTGCGGCGCGAGGACAGCCTGCCCAAGGTGCTGGGCAGCACGGCCTTCACGGCCGGCACGCTGCGCTTTGCCTGGCACCTGACCACGGTGGCCTGGTGGGCCCTGGCGTACCTGGTGTTCTTGCTGGTCGGCGGGCTGGTCCTGGCGGCGCGCGGGCAGGGGTGAATCCGCCCGCCATCGCGCCGCGCCGCGCGCCTCAGCCCTTGTCCGCCAGGGCCTGGAGGTAGGTGTCCGCAAAGTCCGTCTGCACCTCGATCCACAGGGGGCTATGGTCCGACATCTGCCAGGTGCGCCATTTCTGGTACAGCTTCTCGGGTGTCTTGGCGACGGTGGCTCCATTCTCCGGGTCCTTGGCAGGCATGTGGGCCTGGTAGACCGGCAGGTCTTCATCGCGGAACACGTCCTCGAAGATGTCCACGATGCCGCCACTGCGCACCTGAAAGCGCTCGTCCTTGACCCGCACCGCAATCTGGTCGTAGAAATGCATGCCCTTCTTGCGGACCTTGTCGCCGTCGATGGCCGCCGGTACTGCAAACCCGTGGCTCTTGAGTGCGGCCATGGTTTCGTGCTTGGGGCTCACCACATTGAAGTCGCCCAGCAGCACATAATTTTCCACGGCGCCCCGGCTGTCCTTTTCCTGCTTGCTGGCCTGGTCCTGCCGCTGCGCAAAGAACTTCGCCAGGCTCTGGATCTCGTCGATGCGCCGCTGCAACTGCGCGCCCGACTCCTTGCCGTAGTAGATATGCACCGTGCACAGGCTGAAGCGGAACCACCCGGACTGAAACGCCACCAGAAAGGGACTGCGGGCGAACTGCTGCTTGGCTTCGGTGTCGACGGTTTCCCCGTCCACCTTGACCGTCTTGGGTGACACGACCAGCTGCCCGTCGGGCAGCACGATTTCTCCGGCGATCTTGCGAAACCACACTTTTTCACGGTTGTAGAGAAACGCCATGCGCTCGCCATTGCCACCCGTGCCCTCGGTGGTGTCGGTCACGATGTAATCCCATTCGCGCCCCAGAATGCGAACCAGCTTCTCCAGCGGGCCCAGGTCGCGGTTCACCTCCTGCAGGGCCACCAGGTCAAAGCACGAGATGACTTCCGCCAGGTAGTAGAAGGTCTCGGCAAGCCGGGGGCCGAAGCCGAACTTGTTGGAGTCGAAATCCCGGATGTTCCAGGTCGCCAGCATCAGGTTGCTGTCGTTCCTGCGGCCCTTCAGTGGCGCCAGCCGCTGCCGCAGAGCGAGCAGCCGCTCGGCACAGCGCTTGCGCGCGTCCTCGTCTTCGATATCGCGGCGCAGGCCGGCGTACATGTTGGACATGGGAAGTTCTCCGTGGGTTGCAGGGCGACAGGATTGGCGCGCAGTATGCGGACGGATGTCTGCCCATGCAATCTTCAAATTGCCAAGCCGTTCTGCCCTGGTAGGAGATCGTCTTCGGCATCGCCACATCCTGGAACAAGGGCTCTCGCCTGCCCAGCTTGGTCACTTTTCTGTCCGTCAAACCCGCCGCGTGCTCGCCAGAGAGCAGGCTGATCCCTGCACCGTGACTTCCCCCTCGAACCTGGCGGTAGGCCCCCATGCCCCGGCCATTGCCGATTCCCCCATCAAGCCCTGCCATGTCCACCGGATGCGCACCGGGGCTTGCTGTGCCGCCTGCGCCAGTTCGGGGAAGGCGCGCGACAGCGAGATCGTTCCTTCGGCACTGGCTGAAGGCATGACCCTGACAGAGCCTGGGGGAGGTGCGTACCCCCATGCGACAGGCCCTTTCAGCGGCTGTGCATTTGCACCCTGGCTCTCTGCCGTGATGCGCAGGCTGCGCAACGCCGCCGCCCAGGGCGCCGTATCGCCCGACACCCAGACCGTGCGCTCGCTGCGGTTGCGCAGCCCGAACACCAGGTCGATACCGGTCGTGCTGGCCACGCAGCGGGTGTGCAGCTCCAGGATGTCCGCGGGCATATCGGCGGCGAGCGCAGCGGCGGCTGGCAGGGCAAGCGCCAACGCTGCGAGCAGGCGCCTTGCCTTGGATGGAATCGTGGAGCGTGCCATGGTCTGGTGTGGAATGCGGTGGTGTCGCATTGTGCCGCTGTCCGCGCGTGGCGAACCGGATGCACTACTCAGAACGTGTGCCGCACCCCCAGGTCCACGCCCGACGATGCCTGGTTGGCCGCCGTGGTGGCACTATTGAGCGCGGTGGTGGCCCCGCCGCTGTTGCGCACACGGGCATAGGTCGCGTACAGCGCCGTCCGCTTGGAGAGGTTGTGTACGTAGCCGACCGACAGCTTTTTCGTTTGCGGCGTGCCGCTGGCCGTGGTCTGGTACTGGGACCACTGCGCCTTCACCTCCCCGGTGCCCACGCGGTACACGCCGCCCACCTGCGCGCCGCGGCCCACCAGCCCACCCAGCGTCTCCACCCGGTCGCGGTAGATGCCCCCCATGGCCGTGAAGGGGCCGGCGTCGTAGCGTGCGCCCAGGTTGCTGGAGGTGATGTCCCCGGTGGTCGCGGTGCGCGCAAACCGGGTGCGCGCATGCGCGGCCGACAGGTTCAGTGGCCCCGCACGGTAGCCCAGGCGCACGCCACTGCCGGTGCCATCGTCCGCGGTGGGGCCGGCGTTGCCCGGGTTCTCGCCCCGGTAGTGCTGCAGCTCGCCGTACAGGCCGCCCAGGCCCGATGGCAGGAAGTACATGATGGCGTTGGACACCCGTGAGGACACCGGTCCGCCCAGCGAGCCCACATTGGTCTGCGATGAACCCACGCCGTTGTTGCCGAACGGGTCGAATTCGAAACGGTTGTAGTACTGCACAGCATAGTCGCGGCCCAGGCGGACTTCGCCCCAGGTGCCCGCCAGGCTCACGGTGGAGCGGCGCCCGAACACCAGGCCCCCGCCGCCGCTGGTGCCCGCCGCCTGGTTGCTGGTGTTGGTGGTGCCGAAGGTGCCGCTGTCCAGCGTCAGCCCGGCCTCCAGCCAGAAGCCGGCCGACAGCCCGCCACCCAGGTCCTCCGTGCCGCGCACGCCGATGCGCGATGAGGAGTTGCCGCCCGAGCCCAGTTGCGTGCGGTTGGCGGTGCTGCCCGCGCCGTACTGCAGGGCCGCATCGGCAATGCCGAACAGGGTGACGGAGGACTGGGCTGCCGCCAGGCTGCAGGTGGCCAGCAGTGCCAGCGGGGTGAGTGCGTGTTTCTTCTTCATGGGGGTCTCTGGGTGGTGGCAAAAAGAGCTACCGCAGGGCTGCGCCCGCCGGCCCTCCTTGCGAAAGCCCGGCGTGGGTGGCGCTGCGCGCCGCGCGGATTGCGGGGAACGGGAGGGGGCGAGGACCGTGGGGTCAGTCCATGGTGACGTTGGCCTTGCGGATCACCTCGGCCCAGCGCTGCGTCTCGAAGCGGACCAGGGCCGCATACTCGTCACTGGTGCCGGGCCGGGGCAGGGCACCCTGCACGGCCAGCAGGTCGGCCGTCGCCTTGTCCCGGGCGATGCGGTTGATCTCGGCCGATAGCTTGTCCACGATGGCCCGTGGGGTGGCGGCCGGGGCCAGCACGCCCGACCAGGAATCCACCACGAAATCGGGCACTCCCGCTTCGGCCATGGTGGGCACCCCGGGCAGCGAGGGCGAGCGCTCCGCCCCGGCGATGGCCAGCGCCCGGAGCTTGCCGCCCTGGATGTGTGGCAGCACCGTGGGCAGGTTCACAAACATCAGGTCGATCTGCCCGCCCAGCAGGTCGTTGTTGGCCGGACCGGCGCCCTTGTAGGGCACGTGCTCGAATTCGACATGGGTGCGCAGTTCGAACATCTCGCCGAGCAGGTGGTTCACGCCCCCCGTGCCCGACGAGCCCATGAAGAAGCGCTTGCCCGACTGGGCCTGCGCGATCAGTTCCTTGACGCTGCGCGCCGGCATCTTGTTGGACACCACCAGCACATTGGGCACCGTGGCAAACAGGGCCACCTGCGTGAAGGCCTTGTTGGGGTCATAAGGCAGGCGCTTGTAGAGCAGGGGGTGGAACGACTGGTGCGACGAAGCCGCCAGCAGCAGGGTGTGGCCATCGGGCGGCGCCTTGGCCACGAAGTCCGCGCCCAGGGTTCCGCCCGCGCCCGGCTTGTTCTCCACGATGACCTGCTGGCCCAGCGTGCGCGACAGCCGCTCGGCCAAGATGCGCGCCACGATGTCCACGGTGCCACCCGAGGCGAAGGGCACGACGAGCCGCACCGGACGCTCCGGGTAGGTGGCGGCTGCGGCTCCGCCGGCATGGCAGGCACCGGCCAGTGCGGCGCAGGCGATCAGCGCCTTGGCAAGGTTCTTCATCATCATGGTGTGGCCCCTTGAGGGTTGGCAACAGTGTGCGCCGAAACGCCCGCGAGCACCGCCACGTCATGCGCCAGCCGGCGGCGCACCGCGGCCAGGCGCTCGCGCACCGCGCCAGCCTCGGCCACGATGGCATCGAGGTGGCGCGACTGCGCCGCCGTGGCCTGGGCCACCTCCGCTGCTGCGGGGCCGCCGTTGCGCCGTGCATGGACGCTCTCGATGGGGTCCAGGTACTTGCGCAGCTTCTCTTCGCTCCAGCCCAGCGTAACCCCGATCACATCGACGGCGGCACGGTCCAGCATGGCGGGCGTGAGTTCGTCGGCACGCTGGCCCGCATCCAGTGCGATGCGCACCAGGCCGCCCACCACGTGGTGGGCGTCGCGGAACGACAGACCGCCTTCCGCCACCAGGCCATCGGCCAGGTCGGTCGCCACCGAGAAGTCCGAGCGCACCCGTTCGAGCATGGTGCGGGTGCGCGGCTCCACGCTGTCGATGACCAGCCCGAACAGCGCGAGCGAGCGCAGCGTCTCCTCGGTGCATTCCCAGAAGCTACGCATGCTCTCGCGGCTGCTGTCGCCAGCGTGGCTGAAGTTCGTGCCCTTCACCGCCACCAGAGAGGCCGTGAGCAGGCCGATGATGTGGCTGCTCTTGCCGCGCAGGTACTCCAGCACCACCGGGTTCTTCTTCTGCGGCATGATGCTCGACGTGCTGGCCACCCGGTCGGGAAAGGCCACCAGGCCCAACTCGGGCGTGGACCAGATGTGCAGGTCCTGTGCCACGCGGCCCCAGGTCAGCGCGACGATGGCCATGGCGGACATGGCCTCCCACGCAAAGTCCCGCGATGCCACGGCGTCGAGCGTGTTGGGCAGCACCGCGCCAAAGCCCAGCGCCGCCGCCGTCATCTCGCGGTCGATGGGAAAGCGCGTGCCCGCCAGTGCGCCGGCCCCCAGGGGCGAGGCGTCGATGCGTTCCAGCGCGCCTTGCAGGCGCTCCATATCGCGCCCCAGCGCCTGCGCCACGCCGCTGAGGTAAAAGCCGAAGGTGATGGGCTGCGCCGGCTGCAGGTGGGTGTAGCCAGGCATCACGGCGTCCGCGCATTCAACGGCCCGGCGCAGCGCGCTGCGGCGCACGCGGCCCAGCGCCTCGATCACGTCCAGCACCACGGCACGGGCCCGCATGCGGTCCATAGTCACCGCCAGGTCGTTGCGGCTGCGCGCGGTGTGCAGCCGCCCGCCCACGTCGCGGCCGGTGATTTCCATGAGCCGGGCCTCGTAGTTGAAGTAGGGGTCTTCCTTGGCGGGGTCGAGCTCCACCGCCGCAGGGCCCTCATCCTCCATCTGCAGCAACCCCCGGGCCAGCGCACTGGCCACTTCGGGTGCAATGATGCCGGTCTTGTGCAGCATCAGCAGATGCGCCTGGTTCACCTCGCCGAGGCTGGGGAACACGCGCTCGAAGTCGCGTGCAAGGCGCGGGCCATAGATGTGCTCGCAGATTTCGGGGGCAAGCGGCTCCTTGAGCCGGCGGCTGATTTTTGATTCCATACATCCGTCCTGGTTGGGGTGGACGAAGTATCAAAAGCCGCGCCGATGCTGGCAAATGACAGTTTTTCCCCTGCGCATACCAAATTGATATGCCCGGCCGCCGTGCGCAGCGTATGCTGCGCGGCGCACCCACCTCCACCATTGCCATGAACTTCAAGCAGCTCGAAACCTTCCGTGCCGTCATGCTCACGGGCTCCATGACCGTGGCGGCGCAGCAGCTGCACACCTCGCAGCCCAACGTCAGCCGCATCATCGGCAAGCTGGAGGCCGAGGTGGGCTTCGAGTTGTTCGACAGAACGCCCGGGCGGGTCGTCCCGACCAAGGCGGCGGAGGCGCTGTTCAAGGACGTGGAGCGCGCCTTCATCGGCCTCGACAGCGTGTCCGAATCCGCACGGGCGATCCGCGATCTGGGCGCCGGCACCTTGCGCGTGGCGGCGGCGGCATCGATATCGATGAGCGTGCTGCCGCTGGCCATCCGCCTGTTCAGCGAGCGCTACCCGCGCGTGCGCATCGTCGTCGCCACCAGCGAGTCGTCGATCATCGCCAACTGGATCGCCACGCAGAACTGCGATGTGGGCTTTGTCAGCTACGTACCCGACAAGCCGGGCGTGAAGGCCTCGGTCATCCACACCGAGAGCGCGGTCTGCGTCATGCCCTCGGGCCACCGGCTGGCGCGCAAGCGCTTCGTGCAGCCGCAGGATTTGAACGCAGAGCGCTTCATCTCACTGCCCAGCGGCAGCGCCTCGCGCCGCGCCGTGGACGCGGCCTTTGTGGACGACGGCCGCACCATGGTGCTGGAGACCTCCCACGCGGCCACCATCTGCCGCATGGCCAGCGAGGGCCTGGGCGTGGGGCTGGTCAACCCCATCGTCGTGCGCACCATGCGCCTGCCCGGTGTGGTGGCGGTCGCCTTCCGGCCGGACATCCCGTTTCGCAGCTACATGCTGCGCCCCCAGCTCGCTGCGCGCGACACGCACGCCGGCCATTTCGCGTCGTGCATGCGCTCGTCTTTCCAGGCCACGGCAACGACCAGCCGCCGTGGCTGATGCCGGCACTGGCCTTCTCAGATGCTTACCGCCCACCCCGTCAGCGTCTCCCGCTCCCCAGTAGTCCACTGAAACCGAGAAATCGACTGTGCGCCGGGGTGGCCGCGGGATGCAGCGCAAGGCGCGGGCTTTGCCTAGGCTGGCCGCCTTGGCAAAGCCCGCAACGCCGCGATGCGCCCGCTGCCTGGATTGCGGCCCTGCCAGACCCTCACGCACAGCCGATTTCTCGGTTTCAGTGGACCATGTGCGTTTTTCTCACGCATGCACATCGCAAATCTCGTTTGTCCGCATGGGGGGCGGCAGGGACCATAGGGCCCTTAACCAACCAGGGGGAGGGCACCATGCCGAAAACGACCAGCACCACTAAAACCTGCACCACCCGCGCCGCTGACGGCAGCGCAGGCGATGTCGACTACGGCGCCATGGGCAGCACTTATTCGTCGTACCGCCAGCCCGATCCGCGCATTGCAGCGTTGATCGAGCAGGCCCTGGGCGACGCGGCCACCACCGTGCTCAATGTGGGCGCAGGGGCCGGATCGTACGAACCCACAGGTCGCAGGGTGACGGCGCTCGAGCCCTCGCAGTCCATGCGCGACCAGCGGCCAGCGCACCTGCCGCGCGCCGTCGATGGTGTGGCCGAGCAACTGCCGTTTGCCGATGGCGCATTCGACGCGAGCATGGCCACCTTCTCCATCCACCAGTGGAGCGACGTGGAGGCTGGCCTGCGCGAGATGCGGCGGGTGACGCGCGGGCCGGTGGTGATCCTCACCTGCGACCCGGGCGCGGTGCAGGACTTCTGGCTGGTCGACTATGCACCCGAGGTGCTGGCCACCGAGGCGCGGCGCTATCCAGCCATGGACCGGATTGCGACGGCGCTCGGTGGGCGGGTGGAGGTGTTGCCGGTGCCGATTCCCTGGGATTGCAGGGATGGGTTCAACGAGGCGTATTACGGGCGGCCGGAGATGCTGTTGGTGCCGGCTGCGCGGACGGCTTGTTCGGCATGGGGTTTCGTGTCGGCCGAGTCGGCTGCGGCGAGTGTGGCGGCGTTGCGTGCTGATCTGGTCAGTGGTGTCTGGGATGCGCGGTATGGGGCCTTGCGCAGGCAGGCGGTTTATGAAGGGTCGCTTCGGTTGGTAGTGGCCCGTTGAGTTTTTGCTGCCTTTGCTGGCGGCATGCTCGTGCTCAAGGGCGGAGGCCGGGATGTGCGCCCGGCGGCGCAGTAACTTTCTCTTGCGTCGTCAAGAGAAAGTCACCAAAGAGAAGACGACCCCCAGTCTGCGTCCCCCATCGCCCGGTGGGCGATGGGGCAACCTGCGATGCTCGGATCTGGGGTGGGCGTCGCTGAACTCGCTGCGTTCTACGAACTCCGCTCAAACAGCTGCGGCAAGCCAGA
>NZ_LMIH01000002.1:4183-4335 GCF_001428645.1 Acidovorax sp. Root217 | reverse complement strand
GTCCTTCGGCACACACGCCCACCCCAGCTCCTGCGCTTCTCGGCGCAGCCAGCAGGGGTGGGGCGCGGGTACCACACGGCTGCTGCTGCGCAGCTGCGCCTGGGGTCGGTGACGCGCGCAGTGCGCGCTGCCGACTGTTGGGCGCGATCTCC
>NZ_LMIH01000002.1:3983-4088 GCF_001428645.1 Acidovorax sp. Root217 | reverse complement strand
AAGCTGTTTGACCGGAGCTGCCTCGCAGAGGCAGCGCAGGGAGTTCTTCGGCGTCACCCCAGGCCCGAGCATCGCAGGCTGCCCCACTCGCCCGCAAGGGCGAGT
>NZ_LMIH01000002.1:267-3920 GCF_001428645.1 Acidovorax sp. Root217 | reverse complement strand
ACTTTCTCTTGGCGACGCAAGAGAAAGTTACTGCGCCGCCGGGCGCACACCCCGGCCCCCGCCTTCAACCAAAGCACACAGCCACCATCGACGACAAGCGACTGCGGCACCATCCACCAAGCCCACTCCCAATCAATCGTTGGCCCTGAACCCCGTAGCCTTCACCAGCCCCGCCCACCGCACCGTTTCCGCAGCGATCGTGCGGGCGAATGCGTCACCGTGCTCGGCGGGCACATCAAAGCCCTGTGCATCGAGCTTGCTGCGGTAGTCCGGCGCCGACTGCGCCTTGACAGTCGCGGCCTCGATGGCGTCCAGCACCGGCTTGGGCACGGCGCTGGCGGCCAGCAGGCCGAACCAGATGGTGGTGTTCAGGTCCTTGTAGCCCAGCTCGGCCAGCGTGGGCACCTGGGGCAGGTGGCGCGAGCGCTCGGGGCTGGTCACGGCCAGCGCGTTGAGCTTGCCGGCCTGCACCTGGGGCAACGCGGTCTGCATCTGCGCAAAGCCCAGCGGCACCTGGCCGCCCACCAGGTCCACCACCTGCGGGGCCGAGCCCTTGTACGGAATGTGCGCCATGTCGGTCTTGAAACGCTCGTTCATCTGAAAGCCCAAAAAGTGCGAGGGCGTTCCCGGGCTGTACGAGCCGTACGACACCTTGCCCGGGTTGGCCGCCGTCCACTTCACCAGGTCGGCAAAGCTGCGCGCCGGCACCGAGGGGTGGGCCACCAGCACCAGCGGCGCCTCCACCCCCTTGGCGATGGGGCGAAAGTCCGTCGGCTTCCAGCGCAGGCTGGCGTAGGCACTGGGGTTGATGGTCACCATGGCCTGCGTGCCGATCCACAGCGTGTGCCCGTCGGGCGCGGCCTTCTGCACGTATTCGGCGCTGATGTTGCCGTTGGCGCCGGGCTTGTAGTCCACGATGAAGGTGCCGCCCGTCACCTTGCCCAGCTCGTGGGCCAGTGCGCGTGCATAGGCGTCGATGGCGCCGCCCGGCGGCGTGCCCACTACCAGGGTCACGGGGCGGCTGGGCCAGGCGGTTTTGGCCGTGTCCTGCGCCTGGGCGGGCGCAGCCAGTTGCAAGGCAAGCAGCGACGCTGCTGCCAGGGTGGCGGGGCGCAGTGCGCCACGCCGGGTGCCGGACGGCAGGCATGGATGGGTGAGGGTCATGGTCTTGTCTCCTTGGGTATTGTTCTGAGGGCTGTCTCGGTTTTTTGTCTGTCTGCCTGTGCGCCTGCCTATCTATCTCTGCGGCATGTCCTTGGCCGAATAGCCCAGGCTCACGGTGGCATCGGCCGGTATCTCGGGGATGGAGGCATTCCACGCCATCCAGTCGTCGCGCATCTGCGCAAAGCGCGCGGGCTCGTGCCGGGCCAGGTTGGCGCGCTCGCGCGCATCGTTCTCGACGTGGAACAGGTACTCGTGTTCGTCCACCTTCAGGTACTTCCACGGCCCCCGGCGCAGGGCGCGCTGGGTGCGGTGGTTCATGCGCCAGTACAGCGGTCGTTCGAACGTGTCCGCCGGGTCGCGCAGGATGCGGGCCAGCGAGACGCCGTCCAGCGGGTACTGCGGGTGCGGCACGCCGCCGCCCAGTTCCAGCAGGGTGGCAGACCAGTCCATGCCCATGCACTGCTGCACGCTGGTGCCGCCCGGTGCGATCACGGCCGGCCAGTGGGCGATCCACGGCACCCGGATGCCGCCCTCGGTCAGGTCCATCTTGCCGCCCACCAGCGGCCAGTTATCCGAAAAGCGCTCGCCCCCGTTGTCGCTGGTGAAGACGATGAGCGTGTTCTCCAACAGGCCCTCGGTGCGCAGCGTGGCCACCAGCCGGCCAATGCCCTCGTCCATGTGGTGGATCATGCGGCGGTAGGTCTCCACATTGCCGCCGTGCAGGTGGAACAGGTTGTCCTTCACCTGCGCCGCCAGGGCCGCGTCGTCGCGGGTTTCCCATGGCCAGTGGGGCGCCGTGTAGTGCAGGCTCAGCAGGAAGGGCTTGCCCGCCCGCGCGCCCTCGGCCATGCGGCCCACATGGCCAACGGCCCGGTCCGACAGCAGGTCCGTGAGGTAGCCGGGCTCGTGGTGCTCCTCCTCGCCCAGATACATGTCATGGTCGCCCCGCCCGGCGCAGTGGCTGAAATAGTCCACCCCGCCGGCCATCACGCCATAGAACTCGTCATAGCCCGAGCGCAGCGGGCCAAAGCTCGGCGGGTAGCCCAGGTGCCATTTGCCGATGAGGGCCGTCGCATAGCCCGCCTCGCGCAGCAGCGAGGGCAGGGTGGGCAGTTCGGGCGGCAGGCCCAGCACGGTGCTGCCCTTGCTGCGGCTGTTGATGGGCTCCTCCATGCCGGCGCGCACACGGTACTGGTAGCGCATGGTGGCCAGGGCCACGCGCGTGGGTGAGCACACGGGCGAGTTGGCGTAGCCCTGCGTCAGGCGCAGCCCGCCGGCAGCCAGGGCGTCGATGTGGGGCGACACCGGGCCAAACTGCGCCTGGCGCCCGCCATAGCAGCCCAGGTCGGCGAAGCCCAGGTCGTCCGCCACGATGTAGATGATGTTGGGTTGCATGTCCTGCACGTTAGCGGCAGCTCCATTCTTTGTAAAATTGAAATTTGGGTGTTTCAACTTAAATAAATCTATGGACCCCCGGCATCTGCTGCAACTGTCCTCCATCCTGGAATGCGGCTCCATCAGCAAGGCCAGCCAAGTGCTGCACCTGACGCAGCCCACGCTCACGCACAACATGCAGGCCCTGGAGTCGCGCGCGGGCGGCCAGCTGTTCGAGCGCAGCCGCTTCGGCGTGCGCAGCACCGCGCTGGGTGAGGTGCTGGCGCGCGAAGGCCGGGCCATTGCGCGCAGCGTGCGCGATGCCGAGGAGGCCTGCGCCCGCCACCGCGGCGGGTTTCGCAACACCATCCGGCTGGGCACGGGGCCGCTGGTGGGGGCCGCGCTGGTGCCAGGCCTGGTGGCCGGGCTGGCCGCCGTGGCGCCGGGCCGCGCCTTCTCGGTGCAGAGCGACCGCCCGCACCTGCTGGTGGACCAGTTGGTGGACGGCCGGCACGAGCTGGTGATCGCCCCCTCGTGGCTGGACAAGCCGCCCGCGGGCATCGAGCGCTTCTTGCTGGTGCACGATACGGTGGGCGTCTTCTGCGGCCAGGCGCACCCGCTGGCGCGCATGGGCGTTCTGGCCGCGGGCGGCGATGTGGACTGGCTGGGCATGGGCACGGCGTCCCCGTTCGATGCGCCCGTGCGCGACATGCTGCGCCAGGCAGGGGTCGAAGCCCGCCATACCGAGGTCACCGTGATGGGCGATGCTCACATGGTGCTGGAGATCCTCTCCAAGGGACGCCACCTGTCGGTGCTGCCGCGCTATCCGCTGGGATTTTTGGCGCCTTTCTACGGCCTGGTCGAACTGGCCCTGCCGGTCGCGGTGGTGCCGCCCCCGCGCGACATCTACCTGTGGTGCCGCAGTGCGTTGCTGGAAGACGCCTCCATGGTGTTGGTCAAGGACTTCATCCTGGCGCATGCGAGTGGGCGTTCATGAAGGATCATCGCTTCGGGTGATGGTTGGCGTGGTCTCTCGTTGTCTGTTTGGGTTGCGTGCCTGGGTTGAGGGCGGAGGCCGGGATGTGCGCCCGGCGGCGCAGTAACTTTCTCTTGCA
>NZ_LMIH01000002.1:0-141 GCF_001428645.1 Acidovorax sp. Root217 | reverse complement strand
TGTGTCCTTCGGCACACGCACCCACCCCAGGCCCTGCGCTTCTCGGCGCAGCCAGCAGGGGTGTGGAGCGGGGTCCACACGGCTGCTGCTGCGCAGCTACGCCTGGGGTCGGGGACGCGCGCGCTGCGCGCTGCCGACGGG
>NZ_LMIH01000001.1:31058-93617 GCF_001428645.1 Acidovorax sp. Root217 | reverse complement strand
CCCGCAGCACTCCACCCTTGTTCATTGAAATCCAGGGTGTTGCGCTTCGCTTTTGAATCCGCCGCTTCATTTAACGCTGAAACTTGACCTTCTCGACGTATCTCATCCCACATGTAGCTCTTTCCAGTCCCCCACTTCCCTGACAGCGCAACCACTTTAGCGTCACTCGTTATCAAAATTTGCTCTAATGCGTTCTTTGTTTCGGCGAGGCCCATTGACTCATCTCCTAAGTATTCTTCAATTGTCTATTAGAAATAGAAATTCAAATTTCACAAAGAAATTCTTGACATGTCAGAGCGCGGACAGTCCGTGCCTCTCCCTGGACGCCTATTGAGTCGCCTCGCCGCACGGTGAGATCGGGCGGACTTCCGGCGCTGGTTGTCGAGGCGTGCTAACGCCGGCCATCACTTCCCCCCCCCTGGCGCTTGTCCTCGATGTCCAGGATCTGATTGACCTGGTCGGCTAGGGCCGCGTATCCGGCACGGCAGATGGCGATGTGGGCGGCGGTGTCGCGCTCGGAGGCGTAGCCGCCCCCCGGCGCCGGCGTCAGCACCAGGTCCGCCAGGGGCTGCGGCCGCACCCGCAAGGTGGCCGGCAGGGGTTCGTAGGCCGACTCCACCCGGCACGCGGCCGGCAGCGTTGAGCAGGCGGACAGTGCCAGCATCGAGGCACTGGCGATCAGACAAGGTAGCGACGTGTGCACGGGCGTCTCCCAGTTGTGCGTTGAGGGTGGCCACCGTGCGCGCGTGAGCGCCGGCGGCCTGGTCGGAAAACTTGCGCTGCTGCAGCGCATCGGACTGGCGGGCCGCCTCGTCCAGGCGCGCGGCCTCCTCGCGCTGCAGCTGCTCGGCGGTGGTCTTGCTGGTCCACACCGCCATTCCTGCACGCGCCAAGTGCCGGCGCTGGCCAGGGCGGCACCGCCAGGACGGTGCATACGTAGACGTAAAGGCGCAGATTCATGGCCGCCACCTCGCACAGATCGGCCATCTATCGAACCAGCGGGCGCAGTGCACCACCTGCACCCATCGCGACGCCACACGGTCAGTTGCAGGTCCGCAATGTCGGCCTCGGACAATTCGCCCAGCAGCAGCTAGGTGGGATGTCCGGACGTGGCAATGCAGCACGGGCACTCGGTGCAGGTGATGATGCGCGACTATGCGAAGTGGATCCCAAGCGCCGACCGGGGGAGCAACCCGGCAGCCGTCAACGGCCTCGATAGGCAGGCCTCCAGAGGGCCTGGCTGAGCGATATTGGTGTGAGAACGGGGAGCTGCGGGCCCCAAACAAAAAACCCCTAAGCAATAAATCACTTAGGGGTTCATGTTTGGCGGAAACGGAGGGATTCGAACCTCTGAGCCAGCATACCGGAGCATGTCCTAGCAGGGAACGCTACGTTCCCGGACAGGCTCCAGCATGCTGGAACATGCTCGAATTGGTGAGGATATTGGTGTGACGACTATGGGCTCCGGTATTTTTCCGCCTGGGCATCGGTGAGGGTCTGTCGCGAAAATCCCAGGCGATCACACCGCTCGTTCAGGTCGTCCCCGACTGCCTGCTCATCTCCCTCTTGATATCCCAACTGAGCGATCAGCAAATCCTCCCGCTCGTGCACAGGCTGCCATGACCGACCAGCAACTGCGGCCCAATTGACCAGCATGCCGACGGCCGCTGTCATGCTCTGCTTCTGTCGCTGATTCTGGTCCGGCACCCTGCCGGGGTGGTTTTCATCGCGGGTGAAGACGTAGATGACCGATCGCTTTGCCATAAACGCCATTCTCACCCATCAGCTCTTGAACTGCCCGTGCAGCGCCATCAGCCGCTGTGCCAGGCCCTCGGGGTCGATCCGCATATTGCTGGGCGTGCAGGTGCCGGCGCAAACATGCTCATACCAGACGTGGTAGCCGGACAGGTCGGGCAGCGCCTGGCCGCCGGCCTCGCGGATGGCGGCGCTGATGCTGATGGTGTCGAAAGTGCCCAGTTCTTCCCGGCCGTCGATGACGTGGGCGCGATATTGGCCGGGCTCGATCTTGAGGATGTGCAGGGACAGCAGCATGTGCGAAAAGGCGCGTTTAAGGCCTGGTGCGCTTCCAATCGTCCCGCATCTCGCGCAACATGATCTCGGCCAATTCAGCAGGCGCGGCACCTGCGTTCGCCTCCTTCGGTGGCACCCCATGCGTTTCACAGGTGACCTTCAGCCAGCCATCTCGGACCGTCCAGGAGCCCCGAAAGTCTTCGACCCGTACCGTGCCGCTGTTCATGGGTGCACTATGTCGGTCGGCCATCGTCTGCTCTCCTTAGCAGTTCCAACCCCGCCAGCGCGGACGAGCCTGCTCTGTGTCGCTGATCCACTGACCCAGTTCGTTCAACATCTCTTGCGCCCTGCCGTGATCGATTTCCCCTGCTTTGATCAGATCCCAAAGGTGTGAGAGATGTCCATCGATGCCGTGGGGGAAGCTGACGTTGTCCTGGTTCAGATTTCCCAGCAAATGAGGGTGCCCCTCGCTGTTGGTTTCCCCTCGATGCGCAGGCGCCTGGAATATCCAGCCGGTGGCGGTGGCCTCCAGCCTCAGGGTGGTCGTGGATTGCCAGCGGTTCGTGTAGTAGGTGAGCTTCAGATCGTGCATAACATCCCTCGGTAAAACCGGAGTGTACGTGCCCGCTGGCAGCTTGCTGTTTCGGATTTTTGGCCGCCTGTATCGGCGCAGCAACGGGGAGCGCCGCCCGCAGCAGCCAGGAGTGGATCCAAATTGACGAATTGATCAATCCGTCAATTTCGAGGCGGGCGCGAGTTGCACGGTGCCCACACCGTCCCCCTTATGGGGGCTGGGCCGAATCCAGTGGATCCATACCCCGTGCATCCATGCCCCGCAGTAGATGACGCACAGCACCAGGATGCCCCATTGCTGGGCCGTCCACGCGGCATAGAACCACCCGGGCTGTCCCAGCATGCCGAAGATGCAGGCCCACCGGCGCAGACGGTCGGTGCGCGTCTGCGACAGCCAGGCCGCGAGGGCGCCGAACACGGCGATAGTGATTTGGTCCCAGGTCATGGAGCGATTGTGCACCACTGTTCAAACGATCAGTGATTTATTTTTCGTAGTTACAGAATATCGCTTGCATGGTGGATATTTCGTTACTACAATAAACCCATGCTCACCGTAATCGAAACCATCCCCTTCCAGAAGCAAGTAGCCTCCGTGTGGACGGAAGAGGAACGCCTGGAGTTCATCAGCTACATCGCTGCGAACCCCACAGCCGGCGACGTGATCCCCGGCGGCAACGGCATGCGCAAGGTGCGTTGGACGGTGGCAGGTCGCGGCAAGCGCGGCGGCGCACGGGTGATCTACATCACCATTCTGGAAGCCGGTGAACTGGCCCTGCTGGCGGTTTACACGAAGGCAGAACGGGCAAACATCCTGCCCAGCGAAGTGAAAAGGAAATGACTATGACCATCAAGAGCTACAAGGACCTGCAGACGGCAGACCTGGAGGCGATGGCCCGGGCCGCCGAGGCGGACGCGGGCCAGGCCATCCCCGGCCTGCGCGAATCTCTGGCCGACCTTCAAGCCGGCAAGTTCGGCGCTGTGCACACGCCCGAGCAGATCGCCAAGCGCAAGGCGGGGCGCCCGCGCGGGAGCGTGAAGGCCGATGCCAAGGTCAGCACCACGCTGCGCCTTGACCCTGAGGTGCTGGCGGCCTTCAAGGCGACCGGGGCGGGCTGGCAGACGCGCGTGAATGACCTGCTGCTCGCGGACATCCAGGCCGGGCGGCACGTCAAGGCATGAAGCCATACATTGCCACCCTGGTGGGCGGCGCTCACGACGGACGGCAGGTTGCTATCGGCGCGGACGTGGAGCACATCGACGTTGCAAGCACGTCAGTCGATCCGACTCAGCAAGCGGACGTTCGGTATCGCAAAAAGCTGTGGGCGCGCGTGGTCGACGATGCAACGCAGGAAATTGTCACCGACACCTTTTTCGTGCTCGACAGCCTGAGCGATCAGGAGTCCACCACGGCGCTGCTCCAACACCTCAAGGCGCGCCACCCTGAATAGGTGCCGCGCATACCGACAGCGCCGCGCGCAGCTGCACCTCGTAGCCCTCGCGGCGGTCGATCTCGGCCAGCGCCGCGCGCAGCAGCACCCAGGGCGAGGCGCCAGGCAGCAGCAGCTCGGTCGGCATGGCGGGCCGGTCGGGCACGGGCTCGCGGCACTCTACCGGCACGGGCACCAGCGTTCGGCCGGCGGGCGCGGGGCTCGCGCAGCCCACCAGCGCCAGCAGGCCCAGCAGCAGGACGGCGGCCCTCATGGCCGCGCCCTCCCCTGCAGCCACTCGTCGCCCAGCGCCTGCATGCTCGCGCACAGGTCGGCGGGCTTGCTCGGCTGCAGGCCCAGGGTGTGGTCCGCGCGCTGCTGGTGGGTAAGTGCGACCTTGGCGGCGGCGGCGCGGGCCGGGGCGGCGGCCTCCTGCCGCTTGGCCGACAGCTCGCGCAGCGCCTCGGTTGCATCGCTGCAGGCCAGGGCATCGCCTCGTGCGGTGTCGCGCTGCTCGGTGGCTTTTGCCAGGTCGTCGCGCTGGCCCAGGTAGGCCCAGCCCAGGGCGACATTGGCCGCCAGGCTCAGCAGCAGGATGACGGCGCCCGCGTTCATGGGTTGCCCCAACGGCCGCAGTACGGCGTGCCGAAGAACTGCGCGCAGTGCATCACCTGCACCCAGCGGCCGGCATCGAGGCGCCACACCGTGAGCTGCACGTCCGCCGCGTCCTGCAGGCTCAGCCCGCCGGCCAGCAGCACGTTCGGCTGGCCCGCCAGGGTGCCGCAGCGCTCGAAACACAGATGGGGCGCTACCCAGTTGTCGCGCCCGCGCCATTGCAGCTGCTGGCCCGGCAGGGCGTAGGCCGTGGCCAGGTACTGCTCGGGGGCAGGCGTGGCCGGCGCCGTGATATGCAGCGCGCCGGCAATGATCAGGATTTCGAGGCTCATTTCGGCAGGCCCTCCAGGCAGTTAGTGGTCTCAGCGGCGCGCCGGTTGGCCAGCCCCTGAACGAAGCGCATCTCGGGCTTGCCATCGGGCAGCGTGCGGCCCGTGCGGACATAGCTCCACACAAGGCTGCCGCCATCGGACACGCTCAAGCGCTGGCAGCCCAGGGCCCAGTCGCCCGCGTTCCAGGCGACCATGGCCTGGCTGGCGCAGGTGTTGCCTGCCCCGTTGTTCCAGGCGTGCGAGGTGGCCATGGCCAGCACCGATAGCGGGGGCTCCCGGCGCATGCAGCGCAGCACCGCGGCCTGCACCTTGCCTATTGCGGCCAACTCCTCGGCCTGGCACTTCTCGGGGCTCCAGCGCTCGCCCACCACCACGGGCGTGGTGGTCACGTGCTTGGTGATGCCCTTGCACACGGTGGGCAAGCCGTTGGCCAGCTTGTCGGCGTAGACGAGGCCCGGATCCTTGCCGGGCTCCCAGTTGGTCAGGAAGGTGGCCGTAGCCAGCGCTGCGGCGGCGAGCAGGCCCGCGCCGGCCTTGATGGCGTTGGAGCGGTCAGTCATCGTCGGCCCCCAGTGGCGCCAGGTCGCTGGAAGGGGGGCTCACAGGCACGCCCGCGCGCATCAAGTCCATGCGCAGCTCGCGCTCGCGGGCCCGTGCGTCGGCGTCAGCCTTGTACAGCAGCGCGGCCTGGGCGTGCCGCTTGTCCGCCTTGCGCCGATAGTGCACGTTCACCAGCAGGCCCAGCAGCGCGATGAACAGGCCCACCAGGCCCACGAAGTTGGAAGCGATGAAGGCGCCCACGCCCCCCACCACGGCGCCCGTGGCGGTTGCTTTGCTGCCGACATTGGCCAGCGTCTCTATGGTCTCGATCTTCATCATTGGTGCTCGCTTTCATCGGGCGTAAAAAAACCCGCCTGGGCGGGTTGGGGGTAGATGCTGAGCAGTAGCGCGGCGGTGCCGTTGGGCCCATGTCGCCATGCCTCCCTGAAGCCCAGGGCGGCCAGCTGTGCCTCATTGCAGAACCAGTCCTTGGCCGATTCGCGCACCATCCAGAACACGAACCGCAGGTTGCCCAGCAGGTCGTAGCCTTCACCCTTGTGCTGCTCGAACCAGGCGCGCGCCGCGGGCTCCAGGTGGTCGGGGATCTCGATGAAATCCCACTTGGCCGGGTCGAAGTCAATGCGCTTGAGCCGCACGCCCCCGTCCATCCACGAGGCCGAGCCGGCCATGCCGTCCGAGAAGATCAGCTCGCAGTGGCTGTAGGGACCACGGTCCACCCAACGCACCAGGCGGCTGTAGATGCCCTGCACGCCAGGACGCACGACCTTGTAGAAGGCGGCGCGCATCAGCCAGCCCCCACGCCGAGCTGGGCGCGCACGACGGCAACGAAACCGGCCCACGCGGCGCGCACGGCGGCCAGGGCGGCCGGCGACTGCGCCGCGCGGGCTTGCTCCTTGAGTGCCAGGCGCTGCGCGCGAATGGCCTGCTGAGCGCCGCGCCATACCCCGGCCTGCTGCAGGATCTCGTCGGCGGCCTGCTCTGCGGTCCAGCCCTTGGGGTCGGCCCAGCACTGCACCATCGGCGGCACAGGCCCGGTGTAGCCCGCCTCCGCATAGGCCGTTGCCTGGCGCTCGGCCTCCTCGTACTCGGCCTGTCGGTTGCCGATTGCCAGGCCGTAGATAGCGTCCACGTCCTTGTCGATTTGAGCGACCACCACAGCGATCTCTGCCGGCCAGTCATCGTAGGTCAGCGCCCTGTGCGGGTCGCCCAAAAGCCGGTTGTCGGTCACCCAACCGCGCAGCTCGGGTACAAAGCTGCAAGGCAGCGTGCCCGACAGCACCACGGCGCCTGTGGAGTCTTTCAAGGTCCACATGGTGCTTACCCCGCCAGGCCGGCCAGAATCGCCGTCGTGCCGCTGATGCCGCCCTTCGTGCCAGGCGGCACCGATGCGCGGCGGTCGAACGCAGGCGAGGTCAGGTTCTGGTTGGTCAACAGCTTACCCGCCGTGGACACCTTGCCGCTGGCACCCAGCGCCACGGGTTCCTGCGCCACACCCATCACCGAGGCGGCCCCCGCGAGGCCCAACGTCTGTGAGTGCGTGGCTGTGCTGCCTTGGGTAGCCAGCACAACCAGGAAGCCCGACGTCAGGATCTCAAACCAGCCGCAGCCCAACGTCCACGAAGCGCCTGTCCACACGGAAAGAGCCGTTGCCGATTCACGGGTGAGGTCTGGGTTATGCACCCAGGTTTGCAGATTTCCAGAGGTGCTGGCGGTCCAAGACATAAACACGAACAGAGGACCGTTGCCGGGGCGATCAATCAGCGCTACGCAGTTGAGGCCCTGACTGCCTGGGCTGGTGCGAACCTGCGCACCAGCGTTGTCGTACTCATGGACAAGATTGGTTGCCAAGCAGGCAAGCCAGAAGCCGCCGCCCTGCTTTGCAGCAATCTGAATTACGTCCTGCTGACCGGACGTAACAGTGCCCATCGGCACGGTCGTAAGCAGTGTCAGCGATGCGTCGTACACCTTGAAGCTCTGAGATGTCAGGCTGGTGGACTCTGTTGTGATGACGTTGCCGTTGGCGACCTCAATGAGCTTGCCCTCCACGCGCCCGTTGTAAAAGCTGACACCATCGTAGAGGTTGGCACCGCTACTGATCTGCACCACTGCACCCTGCAAAACGCCGGTGGCGCTGAACCGGGCCATGCGCTGACCCTGGGTGGCTGCGGTCTTGGCCCAACGAACGATAAAGCCACCCGCTGCGAGAGCCAACACAACCACATAGTTCGGCGTCTGCGTGGCTTCCGCCGTCGTCATGGCGCCCTGCAGCACACCCGATGCGTTGTAGCGCTTGAACACCATGTTGGTGGCGTCGGGGTAAGCAACAACAAACTCCCCGCTTGCCAATGTGACAGCGTTCCAGTCGAAGCCCGCAGTCCCCACAGTGCCGACGGCGGTGGCGGCCAGGACCACCGCCCCGGTGGTCGCGTTGTAAACGGCGACGTTCAGTGTGGTGCTCTCACTCCAGAGCACTGCCACGTTGCTGGCTCCTGCGCGCGTGAGCCGGACGGGGCCGGTGCTGGCAGCGGCCGACACAACAATCCTGGACTTGAGAACACCTGTTGCGGCAAAGAAGCCCAGGTTCATACCTGTGGTGTTGGCTGAGCCGTTGCCAGAGTAGGCATACAGGAATTCGCCGTTGGGCATCGGCAGGATGTGCCGCGAAAACAAAGCAGTGCCGTTGTTGTTTCCCCAGTTGCCCGAACCGGACGGATTGTTTGCGGCCACCAGGGAGGTGACGCCCAAAGCCGAGTTCTGCGTCGCCACTGGGTAAGCCTCGGACACCTTGCGCATCCAGCCGCCTGTGTCGACCTTCACCAAATCGCCGGCCGCGATGGCTGCGGCCGCCGTGACATTCAGGGGCTGGTCGACCGCGTCAACGGTCGAAGAAATAGTGCGTCCCATGCTTATGCCTCCTCAAAGCCAAAACCAACAGCAGACACGCCCGCAGCACTCGCGCGAGCAACCAGAAACTGACCGGAGCCGATGACGATGGCCGAGCGCTCCATCACACCCGATGGGGGCAGGTACACGTCGTACTCGATCCACTCCCCCGCCGTGGGCGTTGCTGTGGCTGCCAGAGCCACCCGCACGGACACCGCGGCCGCAGTGCGGTTGCACAGCGAGAGCGTCAGCGTGGTGGTAACCCCTGCCGGGTTGTAGAGCGTGGTGATGGCGCCGGCCGCGAGGTCCAGGCCGAAGAGCTTTCCTTGGGCCATATCAGGCACCTCCGTAGTAGAAAAGTTTGTTGCGAGGAATGCGGGCCGGCGGGCCGCTGACGGCCACGGTCCACTGCGAATAGGTGCCGGCGCCTTCGGTGTAGGACACAAAGACCTCGATTTCGCCGGTGGCGTTGTCGTAGAACTGGATGCGCCCGTACATCACCTGGCCGCCGGGCGCGCCGATGGTGACGAACATGCCCGCACGCAAGTTCTTGCCGGCCTCGATCACGAAAGCCGGTTCGCCCTGGGCAATGGTCATGCTGGTGGTGCTGGTGGCCAGCGTGCCGGGAGCCGTGAGCGCTGTGATCGCAGCGGCCACCGCCACGTCGCGCGCAGCCACGCCCTCGCCCGCCTTCGCGACTGCGATATCGGCATTGGTCTTGGTCTCGTTGGCGTTGTTGAGGACGTTATCGCCCAGTGCCTTGATGCCGACCGCGTACGTGGGCATCTGGTTGCCCCATGCGTACGCCAGCGCGTTGTAGGTGCCCGCGGCCTTTTCATTGAGGCCCGGAAACGGGACTGTTGCCGGTGCGTCCGGGACTGGTTGGATTGCCATCAGATGAACCCTTCTACAGAAATGCTTGCGCGCGTCAGCGCGTGGTTGGTGGCCTGCAGGTCGCCCGTGACGATGCCCACGGTGTTGAGCCACCCGAACTTGGGCAGCTTGCTGGCTTCCACCACCACGGGGGTGTCCAGGATCTGCATCAGGATGGCCGAGGCGGCCAGCGCCTCACTGCTCTCCAGGATCACCGTGAAGTCCACGTTGGTGGCGCTGCCGCGCTGCACGCGCTCGAACGTGCCGTCGTCGTTGAACTTGCGGTAGGTGTAGCTCTTGGGCCGCGCGCGCGGGCCCGACTCCACCCCGCCGAACTTGTCCGCGCCGATCAGCGATTGCCAGATGCCCACGCTCAGCTTGCCGATGCCCACGATGGCCGCAGGCCCGCCCGACACGGTGACCGTGAGTTCCCCCGTGGGGCTGATCGGGATATCTCGCAGCGAGGCGTCAGAGCGCTTGGTGAGCGGCATGAACAGCAGCTCGAACAAGCCCAGGGCCTGGTCGAAAAGGTCAGTGTCCAGTTCCTTGATCACCACGCCCCCGGGGGCATCCTTGGCGGTGATCTTGATCCGGTCGCCGACGATGCCGCGCACGTCCACCGCCCGGTAGAACCCGGGCTGCAGCACGTAGGTCACGCTGCCCGTGCCCTGGCCCCGCGTGGACAGGTAGTAGTCGAAGGGGGCATAGCGATTGCTCGACCGCTTGCGCAGCCAGTTTTTCGCATCGAGCCGGGGCAGTACCGCGCTGCCGTTGTGGGCCTTCACGCACTCGTAGATGGCGTGCTCGCTCAGCCGCTCATCGCCGAGCACGTAGGCCGCGCTGGCAACCCACGCGGTTTCCCCGGTGTCGGGCTCGGCAATGCTGGTGCCAGCCTTGATCATGGCGTCGGTGATTTCAATGGGAATGAGGATGTTCATGCCACCAGCTCCACCTTGTTCATGATCTCGGCACGGATGCCGTTGCCGCCTTCGGTCACGTTGTCCAGCAGGTCGGCCGTGGCCTCTGCATGCGTGTTGCCCACCTCCTGCAGGCCTTGCAGCCGCTGCACCTCTGCAGTCAGCCGCGCCAGCTGCACCTCAAGGCGCGAGGTGTCGCCCAGGCCTCGCCCGTTCACAAACGGGTTGTGGGCCGTGGGGAACACCGCCTCGCCCCGCTGCAGCAGCGCATAGCCGGTCTCTGGCACGAAGGTGGTGCCATCGTGGAAGATGGGCCGGCCGAGAGCTTTGGCTTCTGCCTCCAGCGTGCCGGGAGGCAAGCCGAACATCTCGTTGTACTGGGGCATGCTGAAGCCCTTGCCCTCCAGCGCATCGAGCACGCTGCTCTTTCCAGAAGCCCCAGGGTTGGCCGCAATCACTGCCTGCGCCGCTGCTGCCATGTCCGAGGCGTCGAAGTGCACACCTGCACTGGTCGTGCCGGCGTCGGTCACCTTGTCGAACTGCGCACCGCCTTTGCCGACGATGACGCTGGCGGGTCGCGTGGTTGCAGCGGCGTTCTTGCCGCTGATCGCGTCTGCCAGGTCCTGCACGGCCTTGCTGACCGAAACCACCCCGCTATTGATGCCGCGCAGCTCGTTGATCTGCGCCTCGGCGTTTTTGACAATGTCCTCTAGGGACTTCACCTGCCGCTCAGCCTCGGTCAGCTGCTCGCCGCTGATGTCCTCCAGGTCCGACAGCTTGCCGGCCAGCACCAGGCGGTCCTTGTCGCGCTCGAACTGGCTGCTGTACTGCGTGGCGTTGAACCCGCTGCGGGCATCGCTGATGGCCTTGGAAAGTTCCTTCACTTCCGGCAGGTAGCCCGTCTTCTGCGCGGCAGACAGGGCCTGCGTGATGAAGTCCACCCCCTGCTGCGCCGCCGCCTTCGCGGTGCTCTCTACCTCGCCATACAGGTCGTCCACCGACGATTCCAGCAGCTCAAACACCGCCTTGATCTCGTCGCGGGTCTTCTCAGCGGTCTGCAGCTGCGCCGATACAGCGCGTTCCAGCGCGGCGAAGGCCTCGTCGATCTCGGCGTCCTTGATGTCGGCCATCACGCTGGCCGCGCGAGTGATCGCCAGGCGCATCGTGTCGGTCGTGGTGCCAAGGTTCCACACCGCTACCGCAGCCTCTGCGAACTGGGTCTTGCTGGCGTTGGCCAGTTGCGTGGCAGTCACCCCGATACCCGCATCCGTTAGGCCCTTGGCCACTTCCTCGTACTGCGCTTGGCGGCGCTGTGGCCGCGTGCGGTACTTGTCCAGCACCGCGGGTAGCTCCTCGTCTATGGACTTGCGCGTTTTGAGTGCCTGCACGTTGTCGAACAGCGCCTGGTTGCTGGCGCTCAGCGCGGCACGCTGGGCGGCAAGTGCGTCGGTGTTGGACTGCGTGAGTTCGAGCATCTGCTTGCGCAGGTCCACCTCGTCCTTCAGGGCCAGGTTGCCGTCGTACATCGTGGCGATGACTGCCAGCCGCGCCGGGTCCAGCTTGTTGCCGGCGTCGTCTACGAAGCTGTCCAGGTAGTTCTGACGCTCCAGCGCACGCGCGCCCACCTCGTCGCCCTTGGCGCGACTCAAGCCCACAAGCAGGTTCTTGCGCTCGTCCGTCAGGCTCTTGACGGCGTTCTTGTAGCTCTCGGTGAGCTGGTCCACCGCAGTGCTCAGCTCCTGCACCACCGGCACCTGGTCGTCGATGTCATCGAACAGCCATGCGATGCCGTTGGCCCACTCCATTGCATCGCCGTACAGCTCGGGATTGGTGACAAGCGAATTGACACCATCGCGAATGCCGCTTTTGCCTGCCTGGCTCAGGTTCTCTACCGTTACACCTTTCAGGCCGATACGCTCGGCACCACGCACCGCAGCCCGCAATCCCGCTTCTTTTTGCTCGCCGTCCGTGTAGTAGTTCTGCAGGAACGATTTGGTCTGCGTGGAAAAGCGCTCAAGCCCACCGAAGGCCTCGATGAAGTTGTCTGCAAAGTTGGCCAGGGACAGCGATCCCTTGTGGATGCCGAAGCCCAGCGCGTCCGAGGCCTCGTTCAGCGTGTTGAAGCTGGTGGCCAGGCGAGTCAGCGTCTGGATGGCTGTCTCGCCCACCTTTGCGAACTCGCTGGGGACATACTCCTCGCGCTTGTTGGTCGTCGTCTCGGTCGTGAACGTGACGTTGTGCGGGTCGGTGGTGTCAGACCAGGTGTTGACGATGGTGTCGGTGACATCCTTCCAACTGCCCAGCAACAGCTGCGCCATATCGGTGCCGGCCTTGCCAAACGTCTCGGCGATCTTGGCCTGGATCTGCTCGGGGTTCAGGCCTTGGAAGTTCAGGTCCTGCGCGCCGAGCGTGTAGGCAAAGTCCTTGACCGCATCGCCGCCGAGGTTCAGCGAGTCGGCCATCTTCACCACGTTGTCGCGGTAGCTCTTGTAGCCCTTGGTGATCTCGCGGTCGAAGACAGCCGTTTGCTCAGCCAGGCCCTTCGTAGTCTTTTCCAGGTCAGTCACCACGGCCTGGATGCCCATCGCATAGTTCGACTGACCCTGACCAGAGTCGCGCAGGCGCTGCAGCTCGGCTCGGCGCTGGGTGAGTTCTTCCAGCGGGTTGTGCGTGGCGAAGCTGCTGCCATCGAACAGCGTGCCGCCTTCGCGCCACTCTTGCCACGGCGTCAGCGCCTTGTTGCCGCCCAGCGTGCCAGCCAAGCCCGAGCCCACCATGGACTCGCTGCGCATGCCGCCCAGGGCGTTGATGACGCCGAGCATGATGAGGGCAGCGATACCACCAGCAGCAAAGCTGCCCGCGCCCGCGCCCGCACCAGTGGCGGTGTACGCGCCGCCCTGGCCGATAACCCCGGAACCCACGCCCCCGAACGATCCGACGTTGGTCGCTTGCAGAGCGCTAAGGCCATTGGCTGCAGATGCGGCATTGGACGCGGCGAGGCCAGCACCGCCGCCGCCCAAGCCGAAGGCGTTACCAATGCTCCCCAGCACACCCTGGCCACTGGTCAGGCCGGTGTAACCCTGGTAGGCACTACTACCCAGCGAGAACAGGCTGCCGAGTGGGCTGCCGCTTGAGGCCCCGCCAACGCCCCCACCGCCACCGCCGATGCCCATCAATGCGCTAACGACATTGACCACCAGGGGCTGCGCGAAATGCTTGTAGATGGCGTCCGCCACGCTGGTTTTGAACGTAGTTGCCAGCGACTTCGTGAAGCTCTTCCACCCGTCCTTGCCGTTATTGAGCATGTCGGCAAAGCCCTGCCGAAAGATGCCGCCGTACTGCTCGACGGTCTGCTTCACCTCGTCCAGCTGGATGCGCTTTTCGGCGTTGTCCTTGTCCTTGTTGGCGGTCGCGCGAGCGTCGGCGCTGAGCCGGTCCGCCTCCCCCGGGTTGTCGGGGTTGTCCGCCTTGATCTTGGCCAGGCGCTGCGCCAGGTCGATCTCGATCTTGTACTTGGCAATTGCCACATCCCGCTCGCGCGAGGACAGGCCCATGACCGAGGTTTCGTACTGGATGGCGGCAGCAGACTCGTTCACCGCCTTGGTGTAGTCGGCCACCATGCGGGCTGAATCGCCGAAGCCCTTTTCCTTGGCCAGGTCGCGCAGGTCCTGGGCCTGCTGACGCAGCGCGGCACTCAATCGGCCCGTGGGGTCGATGCCTTGGGCCGTGACGGCCTGGCGCTCCAGCTCTGCCGCGGCCTCATCCACGCGCGCCTGACGCACCTTGCCCAAGGCCTCGCCGGTGAGGCCTATCTCCTTGTTCTCGTCGCGGGCGCCCTTGAGCTTGGCGGTCGATGCGCGGGCGGCCTTTTCCTCGGTCGCCACCATGCGCTCCAGGTCGTCGGTGGCTTTTGCGACAGCTGCGCTGCTCTCGCGGCGCAGGCGCTTGATAGCTTCCTCGTGCTCAGTCTCGGCGGCATCCATCTGGCCTTTGATGCGCGCTTGCTCAGTATCAGAATTCTTCTTCGTCTTTGCGTTGGCCAGCTCGGCCTCGAAATTGGCCTTGCGCTGTGCGTAGAGCACGTCCTCCATTTCCATCGAGCGCTCGGCCGCGTCCATCTCGCCGACTTTGCCGGCCTTGACCATGGCGTCCATCTCGTCGAAGAAGGCCTTGCGCTCGCGCAGGATCTCCTTGTCGGCGTTCTTGAAGGCCTGCACCGCGGCGTTGGCCACATCGGCCATGCCGCCGCCCTTCTTGAGCGTCGATTCGAGCTTTTCCTTTTGGCCGTCCAGAATCTCCTGCAGGCGCTCGGCGCGGGGGCTGTTCTGCACGCCGTTGGCTTTGTCTTCGGCGGCCACCAGCTTCAGCGTCTTGGAGGTGAGGGCAATCTCCTTGCGGATGTCCTCGACCTGGCCCTTCTGGGACTTGTAGTTCTTGTTGATCTCAATGAGGGTTTTGGCCTGGTCGTCCAGCTCCTTGGAGGTGAGCGCAGGCGCAGGCGTGGGGGCACCCATGGGGGTGACGGGCGAGGCCTTGGGCGTGTATTCGATACGCAGCGGGCCCGGGGCAGTCTGCTGCCCGAACATCGTCGTAGGCGTGTCCAGATCGCCCATACCGAGCGGGCGCTGGCCTTTGCCGCCGTTCCAGTTGACGGGGCGCGAGACCGGCGTAGGGGCCGGCGGCGCGCGCGGGTCGCCCTGGTCGAACCCCTCGGACGACGTACCCAGCAAAGCGCCATTCAAACCACCATAGAACTGGCGCTCCAGCCACGGCGGCAGGCGCACGTCCTTCAGCTTGCGGATCTCCACCAGCAGCTTTGCAGCGCCGGTCACCACGTCGGCGAAGCGGTCGGCCAGCAGCTGCAGGGGACGGCTGTCCATCTGCCCCATGGTCTCGGTCCAGGCGCGACCGAACTCGGTGGTGGCCTGCTGCAGTTTGGTGCCCTCAGATGCCAGGCCTTTGGTGGCAGTGGTCAACGCTTCGAGCATCAGCTTTTGGGCGCCGGCCTTGTCGCCAGCCTCCACCATCGCATTGATAGCCAGCAGCTGGTTGCTGGTCAGGAAGCCCAGGGCATCGTCCAGGTCCTTGGCGCCCTTTGCCGGGTCGGCAAAGGCCTTGGCCAGGGTCTTGGCAGCCGTGGGCACGTCCTGGCCCAGCGCCACCGCAAAGTCAGCGATACCACGCCCCAGGCCCTTGAGCATGCTCCCGCCGATTTCGCGGGTGCGGGCGAACTCGTTGATGACAGTGCCAGCTGCGTCCTTGGACACGCCGGGCAGCAGTGACATTTCGCGGCGCAGGCTCTTGATGTCCTCGGTCGACAAAAGCGCGGCGCGGCCCGTGGCCTGAAATGCAATTCCAATGCTGGACAGCTTGCGGGCATCACCCTCGGCAGACGCCACGGCAAAGCCCAGCGCGCCGACAGCGGCGACGACGACCGTCAAGGGGTTGATCAGGCCCACCACGTAGCCGCCCAGCGCTTTGGCCGCGTTGCCGGCGCCGCCGAACATGTCCTTGAGCTGGCCGCCCTGCTGCAGCAGCACCGTTAGCGGGGCCTGGCCGCCCTGCAGGCTGGTGATGATGTCGGTGAACTGCGCCGGCACGCCACGCAGCGCCGCAGCGGTCTGCGCGGCCGATACCTGCATCTTGCCCATGCCGCCGGTGGCGGCGCGCTGGGCGGCTTCGGCCTGGCGCAGCTTCTCGATGTAGGGGTCCAGCGAGGTGCCCAGGTTGCGCTGCTTGGCCAGTTCCGCGTAGTAGGAGGCTGTGCCCTTCTCGCCTGCCTGGGCGCTGGCCGTGACGCGCTGGATCTCCCGGATCATCGAGCGCGCGCTTGCCTCCACCTTCTGGGAGGCCTGCTGCCCGCCGTCGCCGATGCCGGCAATGCTTTTTGAAGCACCGTCAGCCGCGTCCTTAATGTCCTCGGCCGTGCCACGCACGTCGCGTTTCATGGCCTCCAGGCCTGGCTTGACGGCGGTCGCGTCAATCCCGAACTTCAGATTTGATTTGCGTTCTTCTGTCATTCGAGCGCCCAAAGAAAAAGGCCCCGCGACGTGAGCCGCGAGGCCTTGAAATGAAGTGGCCACCCGAAGGTGGCTTGTGTGATCGCTTACCGAAGGTGATGGCGTGCGCAGATATTGCCTGCGGCCTCGCCAACCCCTGCAATCTGGTACTCAATGGGCGCGGCGCTCGATTCTTTGAAGCCCCGGCCTAAAAATGGTTGGAAGCCTTCATATGCGCCGAAGGAGTTCTTGGCGTTGACTTCCCCGCAAATTCGCCAAGAGCCCTCAGACTCCAGATTGCCCTGCTTGAACGCCCGAAACCGCGCCGACTCGGCATCTTTGAGCTTCTCTTCGAAGGCCGTGCGCAGGCGCTTTTCGTCCACCTTGGGGGCGGCCTGGGCGAAGCACTGCCCCGACATTGCAACGATCAACCCCGCCAAAACTGCTGCCCGCATAGCACCTCCTTGAAGAAGGCGCCATCGTAGCGGATCAGTCCTTGCTCGTGATCGCTTCCAGGGCGGCCCGCTCGATCACGCCCACGTCGCATTCCAGTTCGGTGTAGCGGTCGGGCTCCAGGTCCATGCGGTCCAGCTTGCTGTAGAGCACGTTGTAGTCCAGGCCCGTGGGCCCGGCCATGCCGATGCGCCACTGAGTGGACATGCTGCAGAACAGCGCGTAGGCCTCGAAGTTGTCCGGCCAGACCTCCACCTCTTTCGAGGGGAAGTCATCGGGGCGCAGCCCCCACTTGGCCAGCTCGTTCTCATCGGGCGGGCGCTCGTACATGGCCCGCCCGATGGCCCTCAGTTTCCCAAGGTGCCTTCGCTGATGGCCGTGCGGTACGCGGCGATGATGGCGGGCACTGCGCCGGGCACCTCGTCGCCCAGTTGCTCCGCCGATTCCACCGTCAGCGGCGCTTCGAGGTTCCAGCCGTCCAGGATCTGCACGAGGTACTTCGAGTTATTGGCCAGCACCCCGCTGATGTGTTCGGCCAGGCTGAAGGGCTTCACCTCGGCATCGGCGACTGCTTCGGCCGCTGCCTCTGCCGCGACCTTGTCGACCTCGGCCTTGCCGGCCTCGCGGGCCTCCTTGTTCACCCGGTCCACGAACTCGCCGAACTGCTTGCGGGTGCGGTACTTGAATTTGCATTCGATCTCGCCCGTGGTGCCGTCCAGCATCGGGATGGTGACGGTGTGGGTGAAGCTCTTGGGCGTCTTGCCCAGTACGATTTTTGCCATGGTGATGGTGCTTTCGAGGGTGGAGAAAAAAGAGCCCGTGCCCAGCCCTGCCGCACCCTCGAAGATGCGAACAGAGCCGGGCCGGTGCATGGGGTGGCCGCCAGGCGGCCGGGGATCAGTAGCGCGTTGGACGGCCCTGCAGCGAGATCGTGGCGCGGACCTGCATCACGCTGCCCTTGGTCAACGTGGGCGTTTCGTTGAACGACACGAAGCCGTTGTAGAGCAGCACGGCGCCGTTGGGCAGGGTGACCTTCACCGCACGGATGGCGCGGGCTTCGCCGGCAGCCTTCAGGGCCTGGTAGCCAGGCAGCGAGGGGTCATCGCCGATACCGATCTGGATGGACTGGGCGCTGGTCACCGTGGGCAGCTGGCGCTCGTAGTCTTCTTCCAAGAAGGAGAAGTTGGCGAACTGCTGGTCGCCGCCCGAGGTGGTGAATTCCAGGATCTGGGGGATCTGCGTCCAGGCCGTGATCTCGCGCAGACTGCCCACACCCGTGCCCGCGGAGAAGCGGTTGGTGTCCGTGGTGTCGATGCCGGTCACGTCCAGCGCGTTGGTGGCCACGTTGGCGGCCTTGAACACGCGGTCGTTGATCTTCTGCCAGCCGCTCTTCAGCTCGTAGAACGCGCCGTTGAGCAGGCCATGGGCGGCCGAGGTGATCACGCCGGGGTTGGCGTTGGTGATCGCGGTCACGGTCTTGACCGCGCCGTAGGTGGTGGCAATGGCGATGGTCGCGCCGTCGGGGAGAGATACAGCCATGGGATGGCCCTTTCGTGGTGAAAAAGCCCTTTCGGGCGGTGGTGGCCAGAGGCCGGAAACTGCGGGGCTACCGGGCGCCCCAGATGGAGAAGGACATCACGGCGCCCTTGAGCTCGTCGGCGTCGTCGAAGCCGGCGCCCAGGCCGCCCAGGGGCTGGGCCTGCAAGGTGGCCGTGCTGGTGCAGAGCAGGTCCTCGATCTGCAGCATCAGCGCGTTGGCGGCGCCGCGCGTGGTGTGCCAAACCGTGAACTGGATTTCGGCCCGGCGCTTGTCGGCTGCGGTGCCATCGAGGAAGCGCAGCGAGGTGCCGCCGACCTGCTCCCAGATCACATAGGGCGTCTGCGTGCCCACGTCGGCCACGTCGGGCGTGATGCGTGGGCACAGCATCATGATCAGCTGCGTGAAGTCTGCTTCGAGGCTCATTGACTCTTCCCGTTCATGCGCTTGATCAGCTCGGCCTCGGCGGCTTCGTAGGCCTTGTCCATGGCGGTGGCGGCCTTGCGCACGAAGAACTTGCCGGGCACATGCTTGGGCGTGGGCAGGGTGATGTAGTACGCATCGAGCGCGACCCGGTTGCGCCCGCCCGAACTGGGCCGGGGCTTGCCCTCCATGCCGGGGCGCACCAGCGGGCCCATGCCGTCAGGGCCGTACACGTAGCGCTGCAGGTAGCCGTACTCCACCAGGTGGCCGTGGGGGGCCTTGCGCGCGTTCCAGCTGACGTTATAGACAGCCACACCCTCGCTGGATTGCTCCTCGCTGAACTTCTGGTAAATCGACCTGTTCAGCCTGCCGCTGTACTGGCCCAGCGCGGCTACGTTGGCCTTCACTGCGTCGTATAGGACCTGGGTGCCTGCCTGCGCTGCCGGGCGGACAGCGGCCTCTATTTCGTCGCCCAGCTCGTTCAGGTAGGCATCGAGGCCGCTCGTGTCCATTTCGATGCTGAAGGTGTTCCGGCCCCCGCTCACTTCGACACCTCGCACACCAGGTCGGTGTGTTCACGGCGCTCCTCGTCGGGGATGGACGCCAGCACCTGGTAGACCGTCGCGCCGTGCACCACGCGCATGCTGGCGTCGATGTCGGTGCGGAAGCGCACGCGGATGGACGCGCGCACTTTCGAGGTGACCGCGTCCGCCTTGATCGTCTGGGCGCCGTTCAGGGTCTTGATGCTGGCCGCCACGTTGGCCGCCACATCCACCCAGCCACCGGGCACCACCTCGTTCAGGTCGTTCCTGGCGGTGCCGGGGCGCTGGATCGTGATCCGGCGGTTGAGTGAGCCCGCGCGCAGCATCAGAGCCCCGGGCTGCGCCGCTTCGGCCGCAGCAGAGACTTCGCGCCCAGCGGCAGCTCGGCCACCGTGACACCCACCACCACGTCCTCGCGGTTGGTGTAGAGGCTGCCAAGGGTCAGCAGGATGGCCGAGCGCACCACGGGACTGATCACCAGGGGATCCTCGCCCGCAGTGCCCGCTGTGACAGCGTCGTGAAGCGCCTCCGGCGTGGCAAACAGCTTGCGGTTCAAGTAGTCCACCGCCGCCTCTTCCGCCGCTTCGAGGTAGCCGGTGATCAGGGCGTCCTCGCCGGCCCCGACGGCGCGCAGGTGCGCCAGCGCCGTCTCCAGGGGAACCAGCGTCGGCATGCTCAGTCCTTCGGCAACAAGGCCAGCAGGTCGGCCTTCTTGGCCTTGGGATCGAAGGCGATGCCCTTGGCGGTCAAGGTCGAGCGGATCTCGTCCACAGTCAGCTTGCCGTCGCCGTTGGCATCGGGATCGACTTCGCCAGCCTGGCCCGCGTAGTAGCGGGCCGTGGCCTCCAGCTCCGGCGGGCACTCGTCGCCGGGCATGTAGGTCACGGGGTAGATTTCGCCGTTGGGCACGGCGTCGAATTGAGTGGTCACTTTCATGGGCTTCTCCAGGTAAGGGGCGAGCCGAAGCCCGCCCCGTGCCATCAGCTGGCGTTGATGTTCATGGCCTTGAGAACGTCGGGGTTCAGCAGTCCGCCGCCCACGCGCTTCGTGGTGTAGAAGTGCACATAGGGCTTGTTGGTGAACGGATCGCGCAGCACGCGCACGCCGGTGCGGTCCACGATCAGGTAGCCGCGCTTGAAGTCACCGAACAGGATCGACTTGGCGCTGGCCGCGACGTTGGGCATGCCCGCCATTTCGGTGACGGCATAGCCTCCAACGGTGGCGGGCTGGCCAGCCACGAAAGAGGGCTGCCACAGGTAGTTGCCCTGGCCGTCCTTCAGCTTGCGGATCAGGCCCTGCGTGCTGCGGTTCATCACGAACCGGGCAGCGCCGGTGTACTCGGCGGGGAGTGCGTAGATCAGGTCCTGGATGGCATCCGCAGTGATCACTCCCACGCCGCCCGAGCCCACGGTCTTGATGTCGCCCCAGGGGTGAGCAGCCGCATTGGTGCCGCCGGTGACATAGGTCAGGATGCCGTTCGGACGGTCGTTCGCGCCGGTGCCGGCCAGGAAAGCCAGACCCTCTTGGTAGGCGAACTCCACTTCGACCTCGCCAGCGAGCCACTGCTCGAGGTTGATCTCGGCGTCGTCCAGCATCTGCTGCGTGGCGGCAGGGTTGGCGTAGATCTCACCCGGCTTGTAAGTCAGCGGCGAGAAGGCCGGCGTGTTGGTCTGGGGGCGCGCCGTGGTTTCGCCCACCCAGCCGGACGTGGTGCCGCGGTTGTTGAACAGCTTGGTGAAGCCGGCGCCGGAGATGGATTGCACCGCGCAGATGCCACGCATAGGCGACACCTGCACCAGGCGGTCGGTGATGGTGCGGTCCCATTCAACGGGGGCCAAGTAGCCGCCTTCGGTGGCCACGCCCTTGTTCAGCGCTGCTTGCACGTCGCCGCGCTTCATGAGCGCCTGGAAGGCGTCGGTGTACTCGGCGTCCTTCACGCGGCTGCCGGCGCCGCCGCCGTTCATCTGGCCAGCAGCGAGCTTGACGTTCAAGTCGTCCACCGACTTCTGCAGCGTACCGATGTCGGCATTGATAGCGTCCACCTTCAGCGCCTGCAGCGCGTCGGCGTTGCCCTTCTTCACAGCTTCGAGCTGCGCAGTGTGCTCCGCCTTGAAAGTGGCGAACGCCTGGTTCAGCGCCTCGACGGCGGCTTTCACCTCACCCGGGCCGGGTGGCGTGTCGGCGCGCACAGAGATCAGGCCGCGGGGCACGGGCTTGGCTGCGGCTTGTTCGGCCACCACCTTAAGAGCGGTTGCTTGCGCCGCAGAGACGGCCATGGATGCGAGAGCGGCCACGGCCGCCAGAGCAATGAGAGACTTTTTCATTTCAGACTTTCAGGGAGTTGGTGAGGGATTGCAGCCAAGCTGCGGTTTCGCCAGCGCCCGGCGTGGCGGCTTCATCGGCAGCGCCCGGCGTGCCGTTGAAAAGGGACTTGAAGGCCTCGCGGCGCACCGAGCGGGAATGCCCCGCGCGCGCCATGGATGCCTCCACCAGGGCCAGCGTTTTGCGCGGCATGTGCGCGCTGGCGTCCTGCTTGATGTTCTTGCTGTCCATCAGACCGGTGGCCAGGCCGTATTCCACGGCCTGCGTGGCGTTGATCCACGTTTCCTTGTCCATCAGAGCGGCAGCCTCGGCGACCGACATCCCGGAGCGTGCGGCGTAGACGCCGGCCATCGCTGCGTCGAAGGGCTCCAGGCGCGCGGCAGCGTCGGCCATGTCATGGCGGTTGCCGATGGCCACTGCCCAGGCGTTATGCACCATCATGAAAGCGCCGTCGCCCATCTCGATCTCATCGCCGGCCATGGCAATGACAGAGGTAGCCGAGGCGGCTAGGCCCATCACGCGCATGGTGACCTTGCCGGCGTGCTGGCGGAACTGGTTGTAGATGGCCACTCCCTCGAAGAAGTCGCCGCCGGGCGAGTTGAGGTTGACTACCACATCCTTGTTCGCGCCAATCGCACGCAGTGCGGCGCCGATGCGCTTGGAGGTGACTCCGTTGCCGTCCCAGCCCTCGCCGATCACGTCGTAAATGGAGATGGAGTTGGCCTCCTCGACGGCAGCGCGGATATCCGGCTGCCAGCGCTCCAGGGCGTCCGGGCGCGCGTCGAACTGGGCGGTGCCCAGGCGGTGATCGGCGCGGATTTCAGGTAGTTTTAGCAGGCTCATTGCTTGGTGCCTTCTGGCCAGAGGGTGGGTGCAGCTTGTTGGCCGCTGGGTCGTGAGAGGCGGGCATGTCGGACAGCTCGCGCGTCTCGTTTTGCGTGTACCAGGGGGCATGCCCACCGGCGCCGAGGGCCTTCGCGAAGAATTCGCCCTGGTCTTTCAGCGTGCCGCGCATGAGGGCCCGCTCGTTGAACTTGAAGAAGAAGCGCTCCTGCTCGGGCTCGGACAGCAGCACGCGGGCCAGGGCTTCTTCCCAGGCGGTGAACCAGCGCTGCAGGCCGTACTGCACGAAGAAAATGCCCAGCTGCTCGATGCCAGAGCCCCAAGCCGTCTCATCCATCATCAACAGCGGCCGAGGCACACCGAAGGCGCGGGCCACCTCTTCAATCTGCAGGTTGCGCTGCTCGTTGTGCTGCGCTTCTGCGGCTGTGGAGGCCCACTTGGAGGCCTTGGCGCCCTCTTCCAGCAGCATGAAGCTTCCGGCGTTGGCCGAGCCCGAGTGCCGCTCGTCCAGCGAGTCCCGCATGCGCCCATAGGCCGTGTCGGAAAGGGCCGTCGGAACCTCAATGGCGCCGCTTGCCATCACGCCCTTGGCGAAGATCCGGGCCGCCGCGAGTTCGGCCTGGCGCGCCAGCGAAATCGCCTCCTGCGCCAGCTTCACGCGAGACATGCCCAGCTCACCAGTGGCCGACAGGTCCCGCAGGTGGAAAACCTCTTGCTGCTTGAGCGGGACCACCACCCCATCCTTGCGCGTGTACTCGTAGCGCATCAGCCAGTCGTCACCGAGTTCAGCCTTCACGCGGTCCGACTCCATCGGGATCATGTGGATGGGCCGGTCCCGCGACCAGATCACCCGCGCGTAGCCGTTGCCGTGCACCAGGGCGTTGAGCTGCAGGGTGCTCTTGAACTCGATGGGGGTTTGCCAGCTATTGGGGCGCAGCTTCATGCGCTTGTGCGCCTCCATGTCCTTGGCCACACGCTTCTCGTCGCCGCGCTCCATGAGATTGCATGGCAGCATGCCGATGCACTCGGAAATCAGGGCCACGCTGCGCAGCACAGCCATGTTGCGCAGTGCGCGCATGCCTTGGGTGTAGCTGCCATCCCCACCGCCGCGGATGAACTCCAGCAGCGCGGGGTCGTCCAGTCCGGTGAAGAGGGTGCCAGCCTGCACTTCAGCGCGCGGGCCGGCAGCGGGCGCCGTGGCTTCCACAGGTGGGGAATCAGGCGGGCGCGGCTGCGCTGCCGAAGCGTTGCCACCTCGGAAAAAGTCAAAAACGCCCATGCTTGGCCTTTACAAGTACCGGATTCCCCGGCTTTCGTAGACCGACCCGGATCCAGCGTTGATGCTGGCCGCGCCGATGGCCATGCACAGGGCCACAGCGGCGTCGATCTTGTTGATGGAGCGGGTCTTGGCCAGCCAGTGGTTGCCCCATTTGTCCTCTTCGGTGACGGCGGACATCATTGCGGACACCAGCACCGGGTTCTTGCGTAGCCGGATCCGGCCTTCAAGCAACGCCTCCTCCAGAATCCGCAGCGATCCAGGCATCCACAGCCCTTCCGCCTTCTCCTTCTTCAGCTCAGCGGCCTTCACCATCGCCTCGGTGGGCTTGCCCTTTTTCAGGCCGCCCTGCGGGTGCTCGATGAACTCGACCTTGAAGCCGATCTCGTCCACCTCCTCTTCGAACCGCTTGTAGGCGAAGCGGTCATAGGCGACCAGCTGCACGTCGTAGTGCCCCACGTACTCGGCCTGGGTCTGGGCCACATGCCGGAAGTTGATGCTCTCGCCCGGCGGCGCGTGAATGTGGCCCTGATCGCGCCACACGCTGTAGGGAATCTTGTCCTTCAATTCCCGGCCCGCCAGGGTGTCGCCCGGCGTCCAGGCCTCGATCCATGCGTCGAAGAGCGGCTTGTTCTTCTCGTTCACCCCCGTCTGCACCACTGCGGCCTGCGCTGTGATGTCGCGGTTCTGGGACAGGTCTAGCCCGAGATAGACCTTCTTGCCCTTGTGCTCCTGCCACGGGTCGAAATCGTGCAGGGCCGGCTCCAGCGTTGCCCGCGTCATCCAAGCCGTTTCGGCGTCGGTCCAGATGCAGAAGTGCAGCCGAAGGACCCCATTCAACTGACCTGGCAATGCCTTGGCCTGGGCCACCACGTCGGCCAGGTACTGCCGGGTGATCGTTACGCCCAGTAGCGGGTTCGCCTTGGGCCAGCAACTGGGATCCGTCAGCGGGTCATCGCCCTTGTCCAGGGAACACACATAGCTGAACGTGGTGTCGTCGAGCGCGTCGCCCACGTAGGTGGGATCGTTGACGGCTTCGGTGTGCCCTGCCGCCACGTTGACCGCGTGCGTGTGCTCCTCCCAGCAGACAGAATTCCGGTCGCTGCCGCTGTTCGTGATCATGAACAGCAGCGGCTGCCGGCGGAACTTGAAACCGCGCTCCAGCATTTCGATGCTCTTGCGGTCGGGCAGCTCGTGCACCTCATCGGCCAGCACGAACGCGGGCCGCGGGCCTGAGCCGGTCTTGCCGGTGTCCCTCGACACGGGCCGGAAGAAGCTGCCGCTCGGGTGGTGAGCGATGTTGTACTCGCGCCCCTCGCCGCCGGAAAACTCCAGACGCTTCCGCAAAGCCTTGGACGCTTTGACCATCTTCACCGCGTCGGCGAACAGAATGCCGGCCTGCTCCTTCTTGGCCGCTGCCGCGTAGACCTGCGCGCCCGCCTCGCCATCCGCCACCAGGCCGAGCAGTCCAATGCCGCCAGCCATCGGGCTCTTGCCGTTGCCCTTGCCTTGCTCAACGAACGCGCGCCGGAAGCGCCGGGTGCCGTCCGCCCGCTTCCAGCCGAACAGTGAGCCGACGATGAACGCCTGACTTGGGTCCAGCTGGAAATCTTTCCCCTCGAACTGCCCTTCGGAAAGCTTCAACACCGTCTCGAAGAACTCGAAGGCAAACTGCGCGGCGGCGGGGTCGTAGTACAGGCCGCGCTTGTGCGCCTCTCTCAGGTCCTGCAGGTGGCGCCGGCAGGCGTTGCGGACGTGCGGTCCCGCGATTATCTTGCCGGCCAGCACGGCCAGCGCATAGGCTTCAGTGCGATCCGAAGAACTTGTCGGTAGGGTCTTCTTCTTCGTCGCTGCCATGGTTCACCTTGGTCTCGTCCACCGGTGTGGCACCCAGCTTCGACAGCAGGGAGCTGAGCGCCTTCATGGCCTCCACCCCCATTTCGCCCGTCTCCATGCGCGCGCTCAACACGCAGGCCATCCGCAGCAGCGTCCGGTGGCTTGCCGTCAGCCATGGCAGTTCCCGCTGGAACTCTGCCCAGGCCATCTGCTCCGCTTCGGTCATGGATGCGTAGGGCTCGCCTACCGGGCGCTTCCGCTTGGGGCCTTTGCGGTCCTTGAAGCGCTTGGAATCATGTTGCGCGGCGCCAGAAACCTGGGCCTTCGCCTGAGGTGTTCTGGCTCGGGGCATGGGTCAACCTTTGAATTGCGGATGCGCGTGTTTAGGGGACAGGCCGGTTTCCAGGGCAAGACCCTCAAACTTTGACCTCCCCCGGGGGTATCTGGTCGATTGGCCACCCATCGGCCCCTATCGCCACCCATGGCCTATGCCCCAGGTCGCGCCGCGTCTTGGCCTCGTGGCACCCATTGCGCAGGCACAGCACCTGGCAGTTCTCGTCGGTGTCCTCGCCCCCATTGGTCAGGGCTACCGTGTGGTCCAGCTCGAACGGACGGTCAGTGCCGGCGGTGATGTCGGTCAGGTCGCCGCAGTTCGCGCAGTGCGGGTTCTTCGTCCACACCCGCAAGCGGCGAGCTTGCAGCGCACGGCCCCGAATACGTCCGTCGGCGTTGTCGTACATTCCCATGCCTGCAACCTCGGGTAATCTGTGCGCCCAACATAGGAGACCACATGCTCGTATCGCTGACTGAAGAACTGCGTCAACTCAAAGCGAGAGCCGAAGCCCTGCAGATCTTGGGCCGACGTGGAACATCGGATTCACTCGCTGAACGAGAGGCGATTGCAGCCTACGCCGCGCTAAAAAACGATTTAGCGGATCGCATGAAGCGGCTGGATCGTGGGGCTTTCGAGGGCTCAAAACGCTGGTACGAACTGGCATTCGAAACCGCTATCAGGAACGCTCACATCGCAATGAAAAGCCCAACAAACACCAGTCCAAAAAATCCTGGATGGGCCAGCTCTGTCGTGAACCTGAGATTCGAAATCGACTATCAATTAGACAAACTCGAGCGAAGCCCCGACGAGTGATACGCGATACTGGAAGCTCTATCACACTGGAGAAACCCATGCCACACACCATCCGCGAACTCGATCCCTTTCACCAGAAGGCCGCGAACATGGCCGCGGCTATGGCGAAAGAGCAATTCAGTTACGCCAAGCAGATAGTGCAAGAGGGCAATCCTGAAAATCCCAACGATGAGGAACTCGTTGCAGCGGTTCTTCAGGCAATCGCCACAAACTACCTGGCGTTCATCACGAACGGCAAGGGCTAGCCATCTTCGCTACAGACTCTACGATTGCAGCCTCATCCCAACTAGGAGATTGGCCATGGACCGCCTTGTGATCGTTCGCTTCTCTATGGAGAAATCTGGAACTGAGATCTACCAGTTCACCCAACCTCTTGGGAGCTACATCGATTTGCCGTCGCCTGGAGACCAGGTCTTCGTGAACCACAGGGGGAACCCCCTACCCTTTTCCGTGGTCACGATCAATCGGGCCTACCTGTCCGACACCCACGTCATTACCGTGGCACTGGCAATCCCGGCGAAGGTGCCGCACACGTTTATCGAGAAGTACGACGGGCTTCACTAACAGGGCAGCGCAGAGATCGGAGCCTAGGGATATCAGCCTGTCTTCACCACTACCGGGAGAGTGAAATGCAAAAATCCGTCGAAGAAAGAATCACCTCGCTTGAAGCGAAGGCGGAGTTTCAATTGGCCAACTCGCTTGCACTGCAGACCGTACTGATCGCCGCATTGCAAACGGTGAACCGAGATGTCGGCAGCAAGGCATATTTCACCGAAAAGCTGAAAGCCGCCGCTGCAGGCTCATACGACCACGCCCTAGGTCAAGCATGGAGCGATCAAGTAATTGCCATTCAACGTCAAGGGATGGCAGCCTTTGTGGGTAAAGAGATCGCAGCAGCTGCCGGCCTTCCCTGAGCAATCAATGTTCAAGCTTCAACTCGCGAGGCGAACCTTGCGAGCGGATATGACACTCACTCGGGCGCCTATGGCAGCAAAAAAATCGACCGTATCCAAGCCAGCCGCAAAGCCAAAAAAATCGCCGCATCAGCTAGCTCAGTGGGCCGCTTACGAAGCGCTATGCGCCCAGCGCGAGCACGAGGCCAAGGCGCGACAATCAGTCGTCGACGCCCAAGTCGCCACCGCAAAAGTCGCGGCTGACAAGCTCGCGGCAATCGAAAGCCTCCGACTTGGCGCTTCAATGTTCCACGAGGCAGAGCAACTGCGAAAGCTCGCGGACGCAGTTCTAGAACGCTTGGACCCCCATGCGCCGGTCGAGGTGATGACGCAAGCGACGCGATGGCGCGCACGAGTTTTCGAACTCGCTGAAGGCATCGATCCCACAGAGGAAATTCTTGCAGGCTTTGCCAAGAGCGCTGAAACGACAAAACCCGCCGAGGCGGGTTCTTGAGGGCGAGCGAGTCCGTCGAGCTTTTCCGGTCCCTACTCTCCGCAGGGTGGTGCTTCATTAGGCCTGAGCCCATGGACTGTCACCGATAGACGCCGATATTTCTGGCGTCTGCGTTGACGGTCGCAATGCTACCACATCCCGACCTACTGCGACACGGGCACCTTCCCAGCGGCCTGCAGCTTCATCCTGTGCACCCCCTTCAGCGCCACGCGCGCGCCGCGCCGGGCGTGGTCCACCTGCTGCTCGATGTGGGCCGAGATCTCCCTGCCGTCCTCCCCGTGGGGGATCAGCCGCCGGCCGGTGCCGTGGCAGGCCTTGCATGGGGTCTTGCTCTGGTAGTTGGTGCCCGGCACAAGCTGCCACATGGTGCCCTGGCAGGCGGTGCAGTTCCGGTCGGCCCACCAGGCCAGCACGTCCAGCAGCTTCTCGGCCGGCGGTGCAATGCCCTTGGCCACCACCCAGGGCAGCAGCCCCGCGTGAGGGTCCATCAAGGCGGGAAGACTCTTGAGGCGGCCAAGGATGCGGCGGCGCTCCACGGCCAGGTGCTGCTCGGCCAGGGCACGGGCGCCGGGGATGTCCAGGCTCTCCACCGGGCGCCCGCCCTTGCGTCCCTTCTTGCCCATCAGCACCCGGGGCATGCTCTCGGCCAGTCGCCTGATGTCGTCGGGTGTCATGCGCTGTGGTTTGGCCGTGCCGTCCCATTCGGTCATCAGCTGGTAGACCAGCCGGCCCAGGGGCGCGGGCGCCTTGCCGGCGGCGATCAGCAGGTCAACGTCGCCGCGACGCTCCAGGTTCACGGAAAGGTCGCTGCTACTGGCCGCGCTGGTCAGGCGTTCGTCAAAGGTGGGGATATGGCTCGTGGTCATGAGGTCCTTGGGTCAAAGGGTTTGCCGGGCCCGGCGCTCCACCTCGGCCCGTTGGTCGCGGTGTGCCTGGCGGCGGTGGTGGCGGCGGCGCTCTCGCGCGGCACGGTGCGGGCCAGCACGTAGGTGCCCGCGAGCAGCAGCAGGAGAAAGGCGAGGAAGGCGTACTGCATCAGGCCGGCACCTCCTCAAGGGGAGGAAAGTCGGCCAGAGCGCCGCGGGCCTGCTGGCGCTGGCGCATGGTGCCGCGCACGGCCGTGGCCGCCTGGTGGCATTCGTCGTCGGTGCCGAAGTAGATCGGCACATAGTCCATGCGGCGATCCGTGGCGTAGGCCTGGCGGTTCTCGCTGAGCATGTCGGCGATGGGCTCGATGTGCATGCAGCACTGGCTTTGGCTCCAGAGCAGCGCGTGGGTTTGTGTGGGTGCGGGCATGATTTCCTTCTCAGAAATTGGCGGCTCGTGACCGGGGCGGGGTTGCCGAAATGGCTGTGTGCTCGGGGATAGGCCCCATCCAGTCGCCCATCTGCTGGTACTCGCCCAACAAGTGCAGAGGTACAAGACCCTGTGGCCCGTTGCGGTGGGCAACGATCTCCAGCTCGCAGAAGCCTTTGAACTTGTCCAGCTTCTTGCTCATGGGGTGCGCCCAGTCGTTGAACAGGAGCGCCACTTGGTCGGCGGCGGCCTCGATGGCCCCGGAGTCGCGCAGGTGGGTCATCTGAGGCCGGCCGTAGTGCTCGTCGGCCTTGCGGCTCATTTGGCTCAGGAGCACCACGGCGATCTGCAGGTCCAGGGCCATGGCCTTGATACCGTTCACGATCACATCCAGCTCCCGATTTCGGCTTTCCTCGCCGCCGCCTGCCATCAGCTGCAGGAAGTCGATGAACAGGACGTCGAGGCCGCTTTCGCGCCTGACCTTCAGCACCTTGCGGCGGATGTCCATCAGCGTCAGGTTCCCTTGCTCGTCTTGGTGCAGGCGTAGATCGCCGAGATTGCGCGCTGCCTCGGACACACCGGACCACATCCCCGCGTCTTCCGGCTTCGCGGCCAGGATGCGCCCGAGATCCACCCCGCCGCTGGCCGCCGTATGGCGGTGCATCAGCTGGATGATGTTCATCTCCTGGCTCAGGAAGAGCACTCCGTGCTCGCGCGCCATGCTGCGGGCCATCGCCAGCGAGAGCGCGGTCTTTCCGTGCTTCGGCCGGGCCCCGATCACCATCATTTCGCCGCGGCGTAGTCCGCCGTTCAGCATGCGGTCAAGGCCTCCGATGCCGGTGCGAATTGCAGGGTTCTTCCCCTCGCTCAGTTCTTGCAGCACGCCGAGGTATTCGACCAGCGACTCAGCCATGCTCTTGGGCTCGCGCCGGCCGCGCACGGTCGCCAGCTTTCCGAGCAGCATCTGGGATTTGTCGATCTGCTCGGTGGAGTTGTGCCCCGGTGACATGGCGAGCCGCGCGATCTCGTTCCCCACCTCCATCAGCTTGCGCAGGCGATGGCAGTCCAGTACCGCGTTCGCGTACATGCGCATGCTGGTCGGGCCCGGCGAGTAAACCGCCAGGTCGTGAACGGCCTGGATCTCCGTATCGGCTCCCTCGGCTTGGAGCTCAAGGTGAACCGACACAGCTTCGACAGGATGCCCCTTCGCGTACAGGCGTTGGATCGCCCGAAACACCTGGCCATGGAAGGGGTCGTAGAAGGCATCGGGTTCGAGAGGCGGCAACTTTGCCATGGCGTCGGCGTTGAGCAGCAGCCCGCCCAAGACGGCGGATTCGGCCTCCAGGCTAACGGGGATGGCGAGGCGCTGCTCACGCATGGCTGACCTCCTGCGCATCTGCGTGGTAGTTGCCGGCGAGCACCTTCTCGAAGTTTCCGAGGGTCATCAGCCATCCAATGTCGGCCGTCCACTTCCGCTCGCCCCCCTTGGTGCCCAGCAGGAACGGGGCCTGGCCCACGTACTCGAAGAAGCGACGGAACCAGGCCACGCCCTGCTCGGTGGTGGTCGCCATGCGCTGGCCAGCGTTTTCACCGGTTTCAGCGTCGGCCGTCATGACCCAGGCCCAGCGCTGGCGCATCGCGGCCGCATTTTTGCCGCCAACGAACAGCGAGCGCCGAGGCTGGGGCAGGGTGGGCAGCGCATGGGCATAGGCGTCCAGGAGCCGGTTGTACGGGCACGGTGGCACCTGCGCTGACGCCTTGGGGCCGCCCTCCTCGCTCGCCGGCTCGATGCCGTCCAGGCCTTGCTGCCCGGGTTCGGCCGAAACGTTGACCGGCGCCGCGCTGTCCGGCGGCAAAGCCGACGAAGACCCGGTAGGGTCTGGTATTACTTCCTGCTTACTGCTTACTGCTTCCTGATTGTCGGTAGGCTTCCCGGTAGGCTTCGCCGAAGGCTTTCCGGTAGCCTTTCCGGCGGCCTTTCCGGTAGGTTCTCCGATTTGCTGCTCGGATTCGGAAATCTTCAATGGGCACGCGGACTTGAAGGCGTCAACGAACCCTTGCCCCAGGGCGCTGAGAGCGTCATGAAGCGCGGTCCACACCTCCGTTTTCAGGTCGCATTCGGGCACCCGGGCCCACATGGAGCCCCAGCTTTTCACCACGTTCGGAGACTGTGGAAGGTTGTGCTTGATGGCGTTCGGCACAAAGATCAGGCGGGCTTTCCAATCGGCTTTCGCCAAGCCTTCCCGGTAGGCTTCCGAGAAGGCTTCGTCGAAGGCTTCCACCTCCCATCCCAGCATCTCGGCAAAGGCCAGCCGGCCGACGGGCTGCACGCCTGGAATGTGGGTGGACTGCGGGCCGACCATCAGCATCAGGAACAGCGCCTGCCCTGATGGTTGCAAGGGGGTGAGGTTCAGCACCTTGCGGTCCGACCAGGTCGCTGTGGAGACCTTGCGGTAGGGGTTGACGGTGGGCTGGTCGTGACTCATTTGGTGCCGGCGTCCTCGGATGCCATGAACTCGCGGGCAAGGCGGGCCACGTCGTCCATGTCGAAACCGCCGCCATCGGTCGAAATGTCATTGAGCTTGGCCACGGCCGCAGCCTTGAGCAGGGCTGTGTGCACCTCGTTCTCGCGCACCAGGTCGCTGAGACCGTGCTCGCGCACGGCGTTGAAGATGTCGCCCAGGTGCATGCAGCGCCAGAGGTAGGCCTGGGAATTCGCGATGCCTTTCTCGCGCATGAAGGCCACTGCAGCCATTGCGCTGCGGTTCATTGGCATGTCCATGAGATACACGCCTGGAGCCCCTGGCTCTGGTCCCGCCAGGGGCTTCTCGCGGCCTTCCTGCCACACCTCGAGCACGGCGATGAAGGTTTCAGGATCACAGGGCGTGTGGGCGCCAGCAAGCCAGTTACTCATGGTGCCCTTTGCCAATGCTTCTGCTTCGGCGGAACAGTGCGGGTCGTTCTCCACGGCCTCGTATTTCGCCTCCCACTCGGCAGAGATCGCAGCGGCCTCGGACTGCACCTTCGTGAGCTTCGCCACCAGTTCGGGGATGAGGGTGTGCTCCATCGGAATGAAGCGCGGCAGGGGGTCGTCCAATTCTTGCGAGACCAGCACTACGGCGCTGAGGTCGCCCGCGTACACAGCCAGCTTCTGGTCCGGGGTGTCGATGAGCACGGCGCCGTCGTCGCGCAGGTCCTGCCAGCTTGGCGGGGCCTCGTCGTCTGCATAGATCGGGCCGTCGGTTTGGGGGGAGATATCAGGCATTTGCCACCTCAAATGAAAGCACCACAGAAAAGGAGCCAACGGCCAGCAGGTGGTGGAACTGCGTGCGGGAGCTACCCGGGCCGTTGGCGAAAATCAGACGGCTGACACAGGCATGCGGATCTCCACGCCGTCGGGAAAGCGCACAGTGGCCACGGAGGGCGCGGGCAGCTCGTCGCGCATCTGGCGCACCGGCAGGGCGACGTGCTCGGCCTTGGGCTTACCCGCTGCGTTGACGGCGCGCGCGGCCTGGCGCAGCTTGCGCAGGGCTTCTTCGGCCTCGGCGATCTCCTGCTCGATGGACGCCAGCTCGTTGTCGCTGATCACCCCATCGGCCAGTGCTTCAATGAAGGTGCCGGTGACGTCGCCAGCCTCGCGCGCCAGGGTGGACACGCGCTGCATAGGGCTGAGCTTCAGCTCGGGCGTGGTGTCCAATGGGCGGAACTCGCCGCCGCACTCCTGGGCCACCAGGGCCGCATAGTCGTGGCAGTGCGGGGAGCCGGCCTCCACGCACAGGCGGGCGATGGCCAGGGCATCCAGCGCGCCCAGCTTGTGGGAAGTGGCGCCGGACAGCTCTTTGCGGGCCACCTCTTCGTTCTTGCCGATGCGCAGAGCAGCCACAGCGCGCCCGCCCGGAAGGTTGTCGACACCGCGGCGCAGTGCATCAAGAATTGCGGTCATGTCCGTGATTCCTTTTTCTGGACGTGGACGAAAGAACGGGCGGGTCCGAAGATCGAGCCCATGCACACACACAACACCCCAAACCCCGGCCTGCTGCACACCTCGGCGCGCAGCAGCGTTTCAGCCCAGATCGACGCCACCACGGGCGCGCGCCGGCACGTCGTGCAGACGTCGCTGATGGAAATTCGGTGGGTGGCGGGCGAGTACCGGGTGCAGTTCGGGATGCGCACCGTGCATCCAGATCCGACGCGCATCGCGGCACACCGCGCGCGGCGCGTGCAGCGGCGGGTGTGATCAGGCATGCGCCGGCTCCTTGGCGCCGGCCTGCTCCACGACCGAGGTGGCAGCAACGGTGTCGATGCCCTCAAGTTCCTTGGGGCGTGCAAGCTCCAAGAACATCATTCGCGGTCGGGGGATGCCGGTTTTCTTCCAGTTGGTGACACTGGGAGCAGAGATGCCGAACAAGCGCGCTACAGCAGAAGGGCCGCCGAGCGCTTGAATGATTTGGGTGGCTGGTGCGTTCATAGGGAACACATCTTAGCCTGAGCTAAAATTAAACGCAAGCCCAGGCTAATAGCCGGTTTGTTAGGCTAAGCTAATGACTACTTTGCAACACCGTTTGGCTGAAGTGTTCCCGGAGCCGCATGCTCGGGGCTTCAAGACAGAGATCGCGAATGTGTGCGGTGTAACGCCAGCGAGCGTGTCGAACTGGTTCGGCAACGCCGAGAAAGTGGCCACGATCAGCCGCGAAAACGCTGAAAAACTGGTCGCGCACTACAAACTGGCCGTGGCTCCAGCTTGGCTGGCCGAGGGCAAAGAGCCGAAGTACCCAGCAGAAGCACCTCGCCCGAACCGTTTAAAGGACGCGGGGGCGCCCATAGTCGTAAAGGCCCTGGAAGATGACTTCGTGGCGGTGCGCCGGGCGGATGTGAGGTTTTCCAACGGAGCCGGTGAGATCTTCTATGAAAGCGACGACAAGCCCCCATTGGTGTTCCGCATGGACTTCCTCCGCAAGCTCGGGATCAGGGCTGGGAAGGCGGTGGTGGTGGACAGCAAGGGGATCAGCAACGAACCCAAGATTCGCGACCGGTCGGTGGTGCTGGTCAATGCCGGCGACCACGAGCACCTAGATGGTGACTTCTTCGCCTTTCGCTATGACGGCGAGTTGCTCATAAAAAGGTTGGAGCGTGTGGAAGGTGTCGGTATCCTCGCGACTGCCGAGAACTCCGCGTTCCGACCGAAGTCCAAGCTCTATACGGATCTGAGCGACTTTGAGGTGATCGGCCGGTGTGTGTGGGAGGGTGCTGAGCTTTAAGCCCACAATCCGAAATGAACTATTCGAAACAGGAGGGGCAATGAACTTGTCGGTGAAGGCTCTTGATAAAGTGCCACCTAGTCCTGATATCATGAAAGATATATAATGGCGGGCTTGGCTACGATCGAGGAGTTCGAAGAGGATCTCGAAGCTCTCTACGAAACCCACCCCGATGTCGCTGGCCTTATTGATGCTTTGATCGAAGAGCTTGGCAACGATGAGGACTACCTTCAGACGCTCCTGGACGACGTGCCCAAATGGCACTTCATGTACCAGCCTGCATTCGAGTTCAAGCTCTTCAGCGAGGCGCGGAAGTCGAATCGATCTATCTACTCGCTCAAACTCTATGACCTTGACGGAAGCAAGATTCCGTTTAGGGTCTTTGTGACGTACGACCGTGCAGTCAACGAGTACCTAGTCCTATCCGTCCAGCCCAGGAAGACATGCTATGACACATCTACAGCAGACTATAGAGACCTCTGTGATCGCTATGACAGGCTCAACATTTTTGCCCATTAGCGTCTCTCGCAATGCCGTCATGGGGCTGCAGATCACCCCAACGATCATTGCCCTAAATCGTCGGTTCGAGTCGCCTAGCACGACGCGAGGCATTTCTGCGTCTGCCCGGGCCGCGCGCATACAGAGCAATCCCCTGCGTGCTGAAGGAATTCGACAAGGTCGGGCCCGTTTGGCGTCACTCACTGTTAGCCGTAACAACGGCGAAGCCAGTTTGGCTACGCTTCGAATGGCCGCGGGCCTCTCCCAGGCTGAGCTCGCCGAAAAAATTGGGATACAGCAACCGAACCTTGCTCGGCTCGAGAAGCGACCAGGTGACCCGGTGAAGTCGACACTTCAGAAGCTTTCTACTTCTTTAGGTGTGGACTTTCCCACACTGCTCGCAGCAATCGACGTGTCGAATAGAACCCCTCAATCATGACGACATCCCGCTACCTGCACTGCCTCTACGCCGAAGAGGTCCGCCAAGAGACGAGCGGACAGGCAACGATTGTCGGCATGTTTCAGGGCGGTCTGAGAGCTCCGGCCCTCCCGACAACGATTGTAAAGTTGGCGATCTTGGCCACCCTTTTTCTTCCGCGAGATGAAGTCCCCAAAAGCTTGGTCCTCGAAGTATTGCTGTACGGAAAAGTGATCAACACAATGGACATCCCGTCTCCGTTCATCAACGAAGGCTTTGAGGCCAAGAAGGAAAGCGCCGAGTACGTTGGACACGCAATTCAGCTCGTGGTGGGATTTGCCAACTTTCCTGTTACCGAGCCAGGAAAGCTGGAGGTGCGCGCGAATGTTGACGGCGTGTTGCTTTCTGGGAACGGGCTAGTGATCGAGGTCGCGAGCGAAAGCACTGAGAAGCGGCCCGTGTTGCAACTGCTGTGACCTTTTAAGCAAAGATCTATCGACTTGAATCCGCCCTAGAGGCGGATTCCTGCTTTCTAGACCTACAAAAAATTAAATTAGCCCAGGCTATTGACTTAACTTAGCCTCGGCTAAATAATCACTCCGTCGCGCCGCATTTCGCGGTGCCCAGACGGAGTGATCAATGTCAGCTTCCACTGCCCAGCCGGGCAACACCACCAAGGCCGTGCCAGCGGCTGCCGAGGTGTTCACTCGCGCCTTCTTCGCCGGGCGTGAGCCCCGCAGCGAGGCCTACCGGGCCGGAGTGCTCGACACGCTGCGCCACCGCTTGGAAGGCGTGTCGTTTCCCGCAGCGCTGCACCCAGCCGGCAGCGCCGAGCGGGACGCCTATTTCGCCGGGGCAGACGAAGGCCGCGCACTGGCCACCGCAGCGAAGGAAGCAGCGGCATGAGCGCGCTCTCCCTCGCCGAGATCTACCGCCGCCATGTAGATGGCGATGAAGAAGAGCGCCGTCGGCACGCGCCCAAGAAGACCCGCAAGGTCTTGGACACCGCGACCGTGCTGTCCACCGACAGCGACACCCTGGCCCAAGCCCGGCAGGCCCGCGCCCAGGGCCGCTGGGCTGACGCGGCGCGCCTCTTCACCGCTGCGGCTGATGCCCTGCCCCAGCCCCACGGAGTGGCCTGCGCCACCGCCCTGACGCTGCGCCGCGATGCGCACCTGTGCCTGGCCTTTGTGCCTGCGTTCAAGGCCCACCGCGAGCACAACAAGGACGCCAGGAACATGCACGCCGCCGAATGGCAGCGGCCGGATGGCGCTCTCGTGCACCGCCTGGTGGGCACAAGGAGCCCCGCATGAAGACCATCACCACCTTCTGCCGCCTGGCCGATATGCGTCGCCGCGCTGGCGCGAGCCCCATCACCTCGATCACCTGGGCCGCCGGCCTGCTGTGGCGCGCCCGCCGGGGAGCAGCGCTGTGAAATTCGAAATCACTGGATCCGAAACCGGGGCGCAGCTCATCAAACAACTGGTGGGCCTGCGGGCCCTCGCCAGGCTCTATGCCCGCCTGCACAACGCCAACCGGGCGAACCGCAAGGGGTGGCAAGACCTGCTCAAAGAGTACCCAGGCAACCAGCGTATCGAGAAGCGCGCGGCCGAAGGGATCGCGTTGGCCAATGAGCGCCTGCTGGAGATCCGCTTCGATGGTGTCTGGCTGGGTCAGCATCTGAGCGCTCTGTGCGGGGAACTCGACAAGAAGGCGCCCAGGTCGGCAGTGTTCGACGCGCTCAATGTGGGCACGAAGGATCGGTGCTCAGCAGAGGTTCAGGAGTATGGCGATACCACCATCAACCTGATTGCCGTGCTGGCCCTGGAGAACTCGGCCACCGGCAGCGAGGACATCGAAATCCAGCCCCTCAACTGGTGCTGCACCCAGGCCCTCATGCACGCGATGCGCACGAACAGGGAGATGGACAAAGCCGCGCACGATGCGGCGAACGAGGTATTCAACGGTGCCTTCGGCGACTTTCAGGAACGGACCCCTATGGAGTACCTGACAGGGAGGGCTGTTTGATGAAAAACGCGGCTTTAGTGCCCGTAGCGGGCGGTAAGCACCCCTTTTGCGCCGGGCGTGGTGGGCAGACTTGCGGCATGCCAAAACCACACCAGCTTTCACGACTTGCTCGCAAAACCTGCGATTCGCCGGTTTTGCTCTTCTCAAGGTCAGGTTTTGCGATTGCGTCTGGCCGGTACGGCACCGAAGAGCGGAGGCGGGTCCTCTTGCGGGGCTCTGGGAGTAGCCCTTTTAGCGGGTTTGAGGCTGGCTTTGAATGCGGCAATGCGGGCTGGGTCTTCACCTTCGGCCTCCATTTTGCTCACGGTGGACGCGACCAGTTCATCAAGTGCAGCCCTCATCTCGTTGTTCGCTTTGGCCGACCGCTCTATCACCATGTTCGTGTGGCCAGAAGCCCTGTTCTCGTCCGCTTCGCGCATGAGCGTTTCAGCCTTTTGCACCAACTCGGCAAGCACATCCGTTGGCCCATCGATTTCGATGCCACGGCGCTTCAGTTCGCCAAGTACCTCAAGGAACCCCAGGGAGACCCGCGCGCCGGCCATGAGCTGGCTTTCAGCAAGCATCTCAGCCATCACGGCGCGGTGTTCGGCTCGCGCGAGGGCAATTCCAAGGCCTTGCAAGCCGAGGTCACCGGGACCTTCCCCTGCAATGGATCGCTCAAGGCGGTCTGTGATTTCGGCATTCAAGCTGCGCCGGGTAAGCGCCGCCTCCGATTCCAATCGGGCGCGAAGCTCCGGAGTCATTCGCAAAGGGTACGGCGGTTGCTGTTTTGGTTCCATCCTCCGATCATCGATTCTTTTTGATCCTTTTTCAAAGAATCTAATTGACTCAATCAAAAGAATCTTTCAGAATCACAAAACGCCATGACTACCGAACACCAACAGTTGCCCCCGACGCCAGTGCGGTTGCCCCCTGAGTTCAAAGCTCAGTTGCAGGCCGAGGCGAAGGCAAACGACCGCTCGCTGAACGGCGAGATCCTGGCCCGCCTGCGCTCGACCTTCAAGGCCAAGCGCTCCACCACCACCCAGCAGAAAGGACAGTCCCAGTGAACAACGCCGTGACCATCGCGGGCATCCCCTCCACCCGCATCGCTTACCGTGACCGCACGGTCTGCACCACGCAGCAGCTGGCGCAGTTCTACGGCTGCGCCGACCGCAACCTGACTGACAACCAGCAGCGCAACGCTGAGCGCTTCGAAGAGGGCAAGCACTTCTTCAAGATCGAGGGTGAAGAGCTGCGGGCATTCAAGGCTCACTACCCCGCAGATAGCGGTGTAGTGGCAGAGCGTGCTCCCCACCTGATTCTGTGGACCGACAAGGGCGCGGCGCGACACGCCAAGATGCTCACGACCGACAAGGCTTGGGAGGTCTTCGAGGAGATGGAGGAGCGCTACTTCGAAGCGCCCGCCAAGATGAAGCCCGCTCGCGTGCGCGGCCGCACTCCGCTGGAGCAGGTGAAGATCATCAACTTCGTCGGCGATTCGTTGAAGGCAGTGCCTGGCGTGCGCCTCGGCATGGTCGCAGCAGCGAAGCTGAAAGCCTTCCAGGAGCACACCGGAATCGACTTCAGCGAGTTCCGCCGCGCGCTCCCGCCCGTGGCGCTGGAGCATATGGTCCACCTGAACCCCACGGAGATCGGCGCCCGCGTCGCAGAGCAGACGGGCCGGGCGAAGGTCAGTTCGCAGGCTGTGAACAAGGTTTTGATTGCCCTGGGCTTGCAGCGCCAGGCAGAGAGCGGCTACGTCCTCACCGAGGCCGGGAGCAAGTACGGCGAGGCCCACGACTTCAGGGCCACCAATGACCACGGCGGCATTCAGATCGACTGGTGGGAATCAGTGGTGGACGTGGTGCGGGACAACCTGCCGGCCGAGAAGCCGAAGCGCGCCGCGCCGGCTCCAGCCCCCGCGCCAGAGCCCCAGGGCGCCCTGTTGTGAAAACAGTGAAGCGCATCAATGAAGGAAAACCACCCGACCGGGGCAAAGTAGGCCCCACCAAAAGCGAAGCCCCGGAGCAATCTCACCTGCTCCGGGGCCTCTAGATCAAAAACCTGGAAGGACTTTCAACCATGGCGAACTCTATCGCAGATGCGCCTTCGCGCGCAACCACGGCCGGAACGAGGCCAATGAAGGGAGCCCCTGCCCGCCCCCCAGTCCCGCCCATGCGCCGCGTGGAGGGCCCAGCGGGCGATCCAACCGAGGCCACTGCGCCCGAGCAGAGCCCCAGCCTGATCGTGCTCACGCTTCGCCCCTCGGGACAGAAGTTCAACGGCAACGTGAGCGAGCGCGCCGAAGAGGCCGGCTTCAAGTACATCCAGCCCACCACGCTCGGCTATGCCCACCACGACACGGGCAAGGAGATCGCGCGCCTTGTGGGCGCCCGCAGCAAGTTCCTCGACGGCAGGCCCCCCGAGGAAATCCAGGTTCACATTGATCCCGAAACCTGCGCCATTCACCCGTACGCTGGGGCCGACCTGTTCGCGATGCTCGAACGCTACGCCGTCCTGATCAACGGCACGCTGTGTGATGGGCTTAGCAAGTACCTGATCCCAAGCGAGCGGAAGGCTTTGCAGGAGCACATCGACACGGTGATGGCGCGGCGCGCGAAAGTGGACCGCCTGGCCCGGACCATCACCATGCCCGACGGCGAGCGCAGAGAGCTGAGCGACATGTTCTTCTCGTTCACGGTGCGCCGCGAAGCGGGCTCCACGAAACGAGTGGATCGCAAGGTGTATTTTGACGTGGCGCCCATGGAGGCCTGGGAAGGCGCTGCGCACGCTGGGCGCATGGTGCAGGCCATCGTTCAAGGGTTCAAGAACCACAAGGTTCACCATCCAAATATCCGAATGATGATCCTCGAAGCCGTGCGCAAAATGGAAGCAGGGCAGAGCTACTTGAACTTCAACGCCCCTTCAGTCGCGAACGTCACCGTTGAGTTCCTGGAGATCATTGAGGTGCTGGTGAAGATCGGCGCGGACAATCTCAATCCAAAGTGGCTCCAGAATCGAATTGACCAGAACGTCCACCTGCAGGAGTGCGTCAAGCGAAATCGAGCAAAGACGAAGCTCGAGCAGGTGGAGAACATGCGCAAGGGCCGCGAGGCCGCAGCGGCGCGCCGGGCTGCGGAGGGTAAGGCATGAGCACCACCGCAGCACCACGGAAGGCCCGCGCGGCCGCGTCCGAGGCGCCCGTCGTAGCGGCACGGGTGCTTGCCCCATCACCGCCGGGCCTCGACTACAACAGCGCTGAATTGGCGTATATCCGTCTGGGCGAGGCCGAGGCAGTCATTCGAGCAGCCGCCGAGGACGGCACGAGCCCCACGCTGGGCAGCGCGCTCTGGGCCGCCGCACGGATCACCGATCTGGCCAAGGACTGCATTCAACTGGGCAAGCCCGTGGACTGGAGCGCGCTCAGCGCGGCCGGCGCCCTGCTCTCCCAGGCCGAGGCAGTGCTCGAGCTGGTCACCAAGGACAACGAGGATGTGCTGGCCGACGCGGGCCTGACGCTGCTGCACGCTGCACAGGAGCACATCAGCGCCGCCGAAGGGGAGGTGCGCCATGGCTGACCGAATCGAGATCGCCCCTGGCCTGCCTTCAGGCTGGGACCTTTCCCGCGCCCGGAGCGCCGAACCCGGCATTAAAGCTAAACGACTCGCCACGCCCAAGCAGATGCAGGGCGTCGCTCTGGCGATAAAGCCGCTCAAGCATGTTGCTCCAAGCGATGCCGCGAACAAACGCAGCCCGGCCGGTGTAGCCAGTCCAGTAATTCGTATCGAAATCGATCCAAACAGCTGCGCAGGTGGAATTGATCTCCGGGTCCATTTGAAGAAGCAAGCTGTTTCGCCAGCACGCTCCAAGCCCGTGCTCACTCCTGAAATGGGCCAGCTTCTCTGCAAACTCGATCCTGCCTTCGTCGTGTGTCATGGCGATCTCCGGAGCAGTGACTTGGCCAGTATGCGCCGAGCGACTTGGAATAGCCAACAAGAACTAGCAATACGTCTTGCCGCTAAAGCTGCAGACCCAAGTTCTCGCATGCGAAAGGGCCTCGTCTTCGGATTCAAAGGACGCAAAGGGCGTCACGTTGTGAACCTTCCCATCGGGAAGTTCGACCGACACCACAGACCACTTTTCTTGACGAGCCAATGTGACCCAGCAGGTGCTGTGCTCATCGCATCGCAGGCGATGTTCGGTTGTGATGAAACTCATTGGCTGACCCCGGGAAGGAAGACGGTTCACTCTATACGAACACCTGCCGGAGTCAAAGATATGAAGTGCAGCGACGTACATAGGCGCCTAGAGGGCCTGGTGCCGCCCTCTGAGGGCACGCACCACCAACCAGCAGGAGGACCACCGTAATGGCAGCCCGATTTGTTCGCATCGCCAAGTTCTGCGAGGACACCGGCTACACGGTCAGCGCCGTGGAAACGAAGATCGCGCGCGGCGTCTGGATCGAGGGGCGGGAGTGGATCCTGGCCCCCGACAACAACCGATTTATTGACATGGAGGGATTTAACCGATGGGTCGCAAAGCAACATCCGGAGGTGTTAGGGCCAGTGGCAACCGCATAGAGGTGCGCTTCGTGTGGCAGGGCAAGCTGGTTGCGCCCTCGCTGGACCTGCGCCCCAACGCCGCAAACCTCAAGCACGCCGCGCGCGTGCGCGCCCAGGTGGTGGACGAGATCAAGCGCGGGACTTTCCGGTTCGCCGATCACTTCCCGGACTATCGCAACGCACAGGCCCACCAGCCCGACAGCGACACCGAGGCGCGCGACTTCGCGGCCTGGGCCACGGTCTGGGAAAGGCTGTCAGCCCGCACGCTGGAGCACTCCACGCACCTGATCTACAAGCGGCACATGAAAGCCTATTGGCTGCCGGCGTTCGGCCACCTGCGGCCCGAGCGCATCACGCACGAGATGGTGCTGGAGCACCTAGCGGAGCTGGCCATACCGCGCCTGGACCTGAAGACGGGCAAGCAGCTGCGAGGGCTGGGCCGCAAGACGCAGAACAACATCCTAATCCCGCTGCGGGGGGTGTTCGAACTCATCTGCAAGCCCCCCAGCCGCGTGCAGGACCCGACCGAGGGCATCGCCAACCAGAAGACGCAGAAGGCCAAGCCTGACCCCTTCGCGCCCGATGAGGTGGACCTGATCCTGCGCGAGCTGGCGAAGCGCTACGGCGCCGAGGTGGCCGACTATTTCGAGTTCAGCTTCTTCGCTGGCCTGCGGGCATCCGAACAGATCGCGCTGCGGTGGGACGACGTGGACCTGCGCCAGCGCACGGTGCTGGTGTGGCGCACCCGGGTTATGACCCAGGACAAGGAGCGCACCAAAACCAACGTGGAACGCACCGTGGAGCTCAACACGCGGGCCGCCGCCGTGATCCAGCGCCAGCGGGCCAGGACGGCCATCCGGGGCGCCGAGGTGTTCCAGAACCCGAACACCGGCGAGGCGTACCAGGATGAGCAGTCGCAGGGCCGGGTGTGGCGCACCACGCTGCGCGCCGTGGGCGTGCGCTACCGAGCCCCCAAGGAGTGCCGCGACACCAGCGTGACCCTGGCACTGATGGCCGGGGCAAACCCGATGTGGGTGGCCATGCAGCACGGGCACAGCGTGCAGGTGATGATGCGCGACTACGCGAAGTGGATCCCGAGCGCCGACCGGGGGGCGAACCTGGCGGCCGTAAACGCCTCGATTGCAGGGCCCGCCGAACCAGATATTGGTGTGCAATTGGTGTGACGCAGGGGAGCCCCGAGCGCAGCAAAGAAAAAAGCCCCGCAAATCAAGGACTTGCAGGGCTTTATCTTGGCGGAAACGGAGGGATTCGAACCCTCGATGAGGCTCTACACCCCATACTCCCTTAGCAGGGGAGCACCTTCGGCCACTCGGTCACGTTTCCAATCCAGCTATTATGCCCCATTTTTGGGGCACTTCAGCCGAGTTGGGGGCTGATGGGTCGATCAGGCAACCGGCTGGTCCAGCTCGAAAGCCTTGTGCAGCGCGCGCACGGCCAGCTCGACGTATTTTTCGTCGATCACGACCGAGGTCTTGATTTCCGAGGTGGAGATCATCTGGATGTTGATGCCCTCTTCGCTCAGCACGCGGAACATCTTGCTGGCCACGCCGACGTGGCTGCGCATGCCGATGCCGACGATGCTTACCTTGCAGATCTTGGCGTCGCCCACGACTTCCTGCGCGCCCAGCTCGGGCACGACCTTTTCCTTGAGCAGCTCGATGGTGCGCGCGAAGTCGCCGCGGTTCACGGTGAAGCTGAAGTCGGTCTTGCCGTCCTTGCTCAGGTTCTGGATGATCACGTCGACTTCGATGTTGGCATCGGCCACGGCGCCCAGGATCTGGTAGGCGATGCCTGGCTTGTCGGGCACGCCCAGCACGGAGATCTTGGCCTCGTCGCGGTTGAATGCGATGCCGGATACAACGGCTTGTTCCATTTTTTCGTCTTCCTCAAAAGTGATCAGCGTGCCGGACTTGGCTTCTTCGTTGATGTCGATGTCCCAGGGCGTGAAGCTCGACAGCACGCGCATGGGCACCTTGTACTTGCCTGCAAACTCCACCGAGCGGATCTGCAGGACCTTGCTGCCCAGGCTGGCCATCTCCAGCATCTCTTCGAAGCTGACGGTGTGCAGGCGGCGCGCTTCGGGCACGACGCGGGGGTCGGTGGTGTACACGCCGTCCACGTCGGTGTAGATCAGGCATTCGGCGGCCTTCATCGCGGCGGCCACGGCCACGGCGGAAGTGTCAGAGCCCCCACGGCCGAGCGTGGTGATGTTGCCGTCGTCGTCGATGCCCTGGAAACCCGTGACGATGACCACCTTGCCATTGGCCAGGTCAGCGCGCACGCGCTGGTCGTCGATGGACTCGATGCGCGCCTTGGTGTAGCTGCTGTCGGTGCGGATGGGCACCTGCCAGCCGGCATAGCTCACGGAGCCCATGCCTTCGGCCTGCAGCGCAATCGCCAGCAACGCGGACGATGCCTGCTCGCCGGTGGAGGCCAGCATGTCCAGCTCGCGGTTGTACGCCTCGGTGGCGCGTGCGGGCGCAAGCTCCTTGGCCAGGGCGAGCAAGCGATTGGTTTCGCCACTCATGGCGCTGGGCACGACCACCAGTTGGTGGCCTGCGCGGGCCCACTTGGCCACGCGCTTGGCGACGTTGCGGATGCGCTCGGGGGAGCCCATCGACGTGCCGCCGTATTTGTGAACGATCAATGCCATTGGATTTCTGGGGTGACGAAACACTTGCCACGGCGCCGGTTGGACACTGTTTTGGCGCGCCGCTGTTTTTCGTGCAGATGGGAAAGCAGGGACCGGCCCGTGGTTTCCTGCCGAAACCACGCTGGTTTCATCAGGACGACACGGATCAGTCCCCAGGGACCAAAACCTGGGGATTGTACCAATCGAGCCCGGTGCCCGAGCGCACGACGAAGCCCGCACCCACCTTGAGGTGGATGCGGTGGCCCCGCGTAGTGCAGGCAGCCACCTGGCCGAGCAACTCGGCCAGCTGCGCGGCACTGGGCGTGGTGCGGTGCGCGCTGCGCAGCCAGTGGCGCAGCACATTGGCCTGGCGGGCACGGGGGAGGGCCTGCAGCGCGGCCAGTTGCGGCGGTACACCCACCACGGCCAGGTCGGCCTGGGCGACCTCGTCGAGCAGCGCACTGGCCTGCGCGGCATTGTCGGCAGACCGCGCAAACGTGTCGCGGAACGCAGGGAATGCGGCTTCGAGCACGGGCAGGATCTGCGCGCGGATGCGGTTGCGGGTGTAGTGCGGGTCGGCGTTGGTGGGGTCTTCCACCCACGCCTGCCCCTGTGCCTGCAGCCAGTCGCGCACGGCCTGGCCCGGCACGCGCAGCAGCGGGCGGTGCCAGGGCAGGCCCGCGCGATCCCACCGGGCGGGCATGGACGCCAGGCCCGCCACCCCGGCCCCGCGCGAGAGGGCCAGCAGCAGTGTCTCCACCTGGTCATCGGCATGCTGGGCCAGGGCGACCGCTGCAGCGCCCGCCATCGCCGGGGCTTGCAGCGCTGCCTCCAGCGCCGCGTAGCGGCCCTGGCGCGCGGCGTCTTCGGGGCTCTGGCCCGGCTGTGGCCGGGCGTCGATGTACTGCACGGCCAGGGGCACGGCAAGGCGCGCGCACAAGTCCACGCAATGCTGCTCGAAGCCATCGGCGGCGGCCTGCAGGCCGTGGTGCACGTGGATGGCCCGCACCTGCCCCGGCCAGCGCCGCGCGCAGGCCAGAAGCAAGGCCGTCGAATCCGCCCCGCCGCTCAGGCCCACGGCCAGCGGCAGCACGGGCGCAAAGGCCGCCATGGCGGCGTCGAAGGTCTGGGTCATGGGATGGTCATGCCGCGCCCTCACCCGCGCGGCCTGCAAAGGGGCAGGCGCAATGGAGCAAAGGGACGGGGCGGCAACGCATGGCTGCCGATTATCGGTGCGCGCGCTGGCGCCTCAGCCGTGCGGCGCGCCAAGCCGGGGCGCCGCGTGCGCGCCCCCATCGGCCGACAAGCGGAAGGTGCCCACCACCTCCGACAGGCGCACCGACTGGTCCTTGAGGCTTTGCGCCGCCGCCGCGCTCTGCTCCACCAGGGCGGCGTTCTGCTGCGTCATCTGGTCCAGGTGCGAGACGGCCTGGCCCACCTCGTTGATGCTGGTGCTCTGCTCGTTGGTGGAGGCGGTGATCTCGGCCATGATGTCGGTCACGCGCTGCACCGAGTTGACGATGTCTGTCATGGTGGCGCCGGCATCGTGCACCAGCCGCGAGCCGGTGGCCACCTGCTCCACCGAGGCGCTGATGAGCTGCTTGATCTCCTTGGCCGCCTCGGCGCTGCGCTGCGCCAGGCTGCGCACCTCGCTGGCCACCACGGCAAAGCCCCGGCCCTGCTCACCGGCACGGGCGGCCTCCACCGCGGCATTCAGGGCCAGGATATTGGTTTGGAAGGCTATGCCGTCGATGGTGCCGATGATGTCGCTGATCTTGCGCGACGCGGCGTTGATCTCGTCCATGGTGCTCACCACGTTGCCCACCACCGAGCCGCCATGCCGGGCCACGCTGGAGGCCTGGCCCACCAGCAGATTGGCCTGGCGCGCGGCCTCGGCGTTGTGGCGCACGGTTTCGGTCAGCTGCTGCATGGAGGCCGAGGTTTCTTCCAGGCTGGACGCGGTGAGTTCGGTGCGCCCGCTCAGGTCGTGGTTGCCGGTGGCGATCTCTTCGGCGGCCACACGCACCGAGTTGCTGGCGTCGCGTATCTGCGCCAGCACGCCCGAGAGCTTGCCGGCAAAGCTGTTGAAGCTGGCCGCGATCTGCGCCAGCTCGTCCTCGCCCTGCGCGTCGATGCGGCGCGACAGGTCGCCGTCGCCCGCCCCGATCTCGTGCATGGCATCGCGCACCAGCGTCAGCTGGCGCAGCCGCCGCGACAGGATGCCCGCCAGCACCACCAGGGCCACCAGCAGCACCACGATGCCCGTGCCGATGGAGGTGCCCAGCATGGTGCGGATCGGCGCCATGGCCTCGCTCTCATCCTGCGCCACCACCAGCATCCAGGGTGTGCCAGCCACAGGCGCCACACTCAACAGCCGGCTGCGTCCGCCAATCTCCGAACGCAGCACGCCCTTGTCCTTGGCGACCTGCAGCAACTTCTCGGCGCTCAGATCCTTGGAAAGGTCCGTCACTGGCTTGAGCGTGAGCGCCACGTCGGGGTGGGCAATGATCTTGCCATCCGACGCAGCCAGGAAGCCGAAGCTTTGCGGCGTGGGCCGGATCGAGGCGACATTGGCCACCACCGACTCCATGTAAACATCGCCTGCGGCCACGCCTTTCAGCGCCGCGCCGCTGCCCACGGGCGCGGCGAAGGTCACCACCAGCTTCTGGTCCGACGCGGAGATATACGGTGGCGTGACCACTGGCGCGCCAGCCTTGGCGGCCTGTTGATACCAGGGCCGCGCTGTGGGGTCGTAGTCGGGGGGCAGGCTGCGCGCTTCGGAGAACACGTATTTTTTATCCGCATAGCCGAAGTACGCGGTGCTGAACTGGCCTGCATCGCGCAGCATGGCCAGGGATTTGGCGGGCTCGGCCTCGGCGAAGGACTGCACCGACGCGACGATGATGCCGCTTTTGGCGCGCGCCCACTCGGCAATGGTTTCGGCGTGGCTCTGCGCGGTGGCAAGGCTCTCCTCGGCCAGCGAGGCCTGCGCCTGGGATCGCGCCGTGAGGTAGTTGGCCACCGTGAGGGCCAAGAGCCCCGCCACCAGGCAGGCAATGGAGACCAGGAGGATCTGGCCCTTGAGAGTCTTCAGGAACGACATGGTGCCCCTTCGATCCACCCACCACCCAGCAGGCGATCCACCATGCTACATCCGGTTACCGTTGGGGCGCCAGAGGGTTGGCGCCCGCGCCTTCCCGCCGGCACAAAAAACAACAACGGCCCGTGAAGGGCCGTTGTTGTGGGGTTGGAGGCAGAGGCTCAGCGCTCTGACTTGGTATCGCTGAAACGGCCGTAGCTCTGCAGGCGCTCGTAGCGGCGGTCCAGCAGGTCCTTGGTCTTGAGGTCCGCCACCTGGCGGAAGGCATCGCCCAGGGCGCGCTTCAAAAAGGCGGCCATCTGCTTGTGGTCGCGGTGGCCACCGCCCACGGGCTCGCTCACGATCTTGTCCACCAGGCCCAGGGCCTTCAGGCGGTGGGCGGTGATGCCCAGGGCGTCGGCCGCTTCCTGGGCCTTTTCGCTGGTCTTCCAGAGGATGGAGGCGCAGCCCTCGGGGCTGATCACGGAGTAGATGGCGTATTGCAGCATCACCACCTGGTCGGCCACGCTGATCGCCAGCGCGCCGCCGGAGCCGCCTTCGCCGATGATGGTGGTGATGATGGGCACTTCGAGTTGCGCCATCTCGAAGATGTTGCGGCCGATGGCTTCGGACTGGCCGCGCTCCTCGGCGTCGATGCCTGGGTAGGCACCAGGCGTGTCGACGAAGGTGAACACTGGCAGCTTGAACTTCTCGGCCGTCTTCATCAGGCGCAGGGCCTTGCGGTAGCCCTCGGGCTTGCTCATGCCGAAGTTGCGCATCGCGCGCTCCTTGGTGTCGCGCCCCTTCTGGTGGCCCAGCACCATGCAGGCATGGCCGTTGAAGCGTGCCAGGCCGCCCACGATGGACAGGTCGTCCGCATAGTGGCGGTCACCGTGCAGTTCCACGAAGTCGGTGAAGATGTCGCGCACGTAGTCGAGCGTGTAGGGGCGCTCGGGGTGGCGGGCGATCTTGGTGATCTGCCAGGGCGACAGCTCGGCGTAGATGTCCTTGGTGAGCTGCTGGCTCTTCTTGCTCAGCTGGTCGATCTCTTCCGAGATATCGACGGCGCTCTCGGTCTGCACGTAGCGCAGTTCTTCGATTTTGGTTTCGAGTTCGGCAATCGGCTGCTCGAAATCCAGAAAGGTCTTTTTCGCCAACGTTGTTCTCCTTGGGTCGCGCCGGGGGCGCGTGCCATGAATGAGGCACGCACTGTAACCGACGCGTTACGAGTTGGGTTTGACGCCTGTAAAGAAATGGGCCCTGGAGCGGGCCGTCAGTACGACACGACGGGCTGCGGATCCATGGATCGCCAAATATACCAAGTCGCCACGCTGGCCCATGGCTTCCAGGCCTCGGCGACTTCGCGGGCTTCGCTGCGGCTCACGGTTTCGCCCGAGAAGTAGTTGTGGCTGATGCCGCCGATCAACCCCACGTCGTCCAGGGGCAAGACATTGGGGCGCATCAGGTAGAAGATGAGGAACATCTCGGCCGTCCAGCGGCCAATGCCGCGGATGGCCACCAGCTCGGCAATGATGGCTTCGTCGTCCATCGAGGCCCAGTCCTTCACGTGCAGCTTGCCGCCGTCGAAGTGCAGGGCCAGGTCGACCAGGTAGTCGACCTTGCGGGCCGACAGGCCGGCCGCGCGCATGTCGTCCACCTTGAGCTTGAGCACGCTGGCCGGCTTCATGCTGCGCGGCAGCTGGGCAAAGCGCTCCCACACGGTCTGCGCGGCCTTCACCGAGATCTGCTGGCCCACGATGGAGCGCGCCAGCGTGGTGAAGGCATCGCCCTGGGTCTGCAGCGCGGCGTCGCCGAACTGCGGGATCAGGCGCTTCATCACCCGGTCCTTCTTCATCAGGTGCTTGCAGGCCTCGGCCCAGTAGGCGGGCGTGGAAACGGCCACGGCCGGCGCGGCCGCAGCAATCGCGGCAGGTACCAACAGTTCCTCTTTAGCCATTTTTCTTGCCGCTGCCATGGGGGTTGTTCTTGTTCTCTTCGTTCATGCGTTGTTCTATCGGGGGCATGCGGGTCACTGGGCGGCTTCCCAGGTGGTGCCAGCGACGGAATCCTTGAGCACGATGCCCTGGGCCAGCAGCGCCTGGCGGATGCGGTCGGCTTCGGCGAAATTCTTGGCGGCCTTGGCGGCGGCGCGGGCAGCGATCTGCTCGCCGATGGCGGCTTCGTCCAGCCCGGCACCGGCCTTCAGGAAGGCCTCTGGTTCGCCCTGCAGAATGCCCAGGCAAGCGCCCAGCGCCTTGAGCAGCCCGGCCAGCTCGGCCGAGCGGGTCTTGTTCACCTCGCCTGCCAGGTCGAACAGCACGGCCATGGCCTCGGGCGTGCCGAAGTCTTCGTCCATGGCCGCCTTGAAGCGCGCAGCGTGGGGCGCGGCCCAGTCGATGGCGGCCACGGGGGCCGGGGCCACCAGGCTGAGCGCGGTGTACAGGCGTTTGAGGGCCTGGCGCGCGTCGTCCAGGTGGGCGTCGCTGTAGTTCAGGGCGCTGCGGTAGTGGGCACGCACGATGAAAAAGCGCACCGTCTCGGCGTCGTACTTCGCCAGCACCTCGCGGATGGTGAAGAAGTTGCCGAGCGACTTGCTCATCTTCTCGTTGTCCACGCGCACAAAACCGTTGTGCACCCAGAACTTCGCCAGCGGCTTGCCGTTGGCGCCTTCGCTCTGGGCGATCTCGTTCTCGTGGTGCGGGAACTGCAGGTCCATACCGCCGCCGTGGATGTCGAAGGTCTCGCCCAGCGTGGCGCCGCACATGGCCGAGCACTCGATGTGCCAGCCGGGGCGGCCCGAGCCGAATGCGCTGTCCCACTTGGCCTCGGGCGGCTCTTCAGGCTTGGAGGCCTTCCACAATACGAAATCGAGTGGGTCTTCCTTGCCGTCGAGCACGGCCACGCGCTCGCCGGCGCGCAGCTCGTCGATGGACTTGCCCGAGAGCTTGCCGTAGCCGTCGAACTTGCGCACCGAGTAGTTCACGTCGCCATTGCTGGCGCGGTAGGCCAGGCCCTTGCCTTCCAGGGCGCCGATGAGCGAGAGCATCTGCGGCACGTATTCGGTGGCGCGCGGCTCGATCGAGGGCGGCTCGATGCCCAGGGCCGCGATGTCGGCGTGCATGGCGGCGATCATCTCGTCCGTGAGGGCTCGGATGGTGATGCCGCGCTCCAGCGCCCGCCGGATGATCTTGTCGTCGATGTCGGTGATGTTGCGCACGTAGGTCACGCGCAGGTCGCTGGCCTTGAGCCAGCGCTGCACCACGTCGAACGCCATCATCATGCGGGCGTGACCGATGTGGCACAGGTCATAAATCGTCATGCCGCACACGTACATGCGCACGTGGCCAGATTCGAGCGGGGAAAAGTTCTCCAACTCACGCGAAAGCGTGTTGTAGATGCGCAAACTCATGGGATGTCAGTCAGGGGGAAACCGAAAGGGGGTGTGGGTGAAGCCCGTTCACCCGGCAGCAGCGGGAACAGGCCCCTCGGGGGGCGCGTTCGTCAGCGAACGCCCATCGAAATCACCAGCGGCAACAGCGCACCGTCATGACCACCCCCTCAGCTACAATCCGCCGCAGTATAAGCCCCGCCAGGGTTCGACGCTGTCCATCACCTTCCATACCCTCATGAAGCAACCAGTCCGCCGCACCCTCCCCCGAATTTTGCGCCTGCTGGCCCTGACGGCATTGGTGGGCACCACCCTGGCACATGCGGCCGACGACTACGCCGACATCACGCAGTTGCTCAAGGCCGGCAAGGCGGGCGAAGCCCTGACCAAGGCCGACCAGCGCCTGGCCACCAGCCCGCGCGACCCGCAACTGCGCTTTCTGCGCGGCGTGGCCCAGTCCGACTCGGGCAAGCCCACCGAGGCCATTGCCACCTTCACCAAGCTGACCGAAGAGTACCCCGAGCTGCCCGAGCCCTACAACAACCTGGCCGTGCTCTACGCCAACCAGAACCAGCTGGACAAGGCCCGCACCGCGCTGGAAATGGCCATCCGCACCAACCCCAGCTACGCCACCGCGCACGAGAACCTGGGCGACATCTACGCCAAGCTGGCCAGCCAGGCCTACAACAAGGCCCTGCAGCTCGACGCGACCAACGCCAACTCGGTCAAGCCCAAGCTGGCGCTGATCCGCGAGCTGTTCTCGGCCGACCCGTCGGGCAAGGCCCGCCCTGCCGCTGCAGCCCCCTCACCTTCACTCTCACCCGCACCTGCCGTGGTCGCCACGCAGCGCCCTGCCCCAGCCGCAGCCGCTGCGCCCGCCGCACCGGCGCCTGCTCCAGTGGCACCTGCTCCAACACCCGCTCCTGCCCCGGCACCCGCTGCAGCGGCACCCGCTCCTGCCGCGGCAGCTGCTGCGCCCGCATCCACCCAGGAAGTCACCGCCGCCGTGCAGGCCTGGGCCGCCGCCTGGGCCGCAAAGGACATGAAGGCCTACCTGGGCGCCTACGACAAGGACTTCGACCCGCCAGGCCGCCAGACCCGCGCCGCCTGGGAGAAAGAGCGCGAAGCGCGCATCGTGGGCAAATCCAAGATCGCGGTGCAGGTCTCCGACATCACCGTGAGCGTGAGCGGCAACAAGGCCACGGCGCGCTTTCGCCAGGCCTACAGCGCCGATGCGCTCAACGTGACCAGCCGCAAGACGCTGGACCTGGTGCAGAACGGCGGCCGCTGGGCCATCGTGCGGGAAGCCACCGGCGGCTGATGGTGGTGCACGACATGGCGACGGCGCCCACCCTGTGGGCTGGCGAGCAGCTTCGAACCAGCCGCTGACCGACTGACGGACATGATGGTGGATTCGCCCCGCTGGGGCCGCCGCACGGCGGCCGTTGTGCTGTTGCTGGCTGCCGCTGCGCAGGCAGCGCCCGCCTTCGCCCAGAATCCGCAAAACCGCATGCGCGGTGCCGGCGCCGCCAAACCGGCCAAAGCCCCCGAGAACCTGCGTGACGGCCAGGCCGAGGCGCGGTTGATGGAGGTCTACCAGCTCACCGGCCAGGGCCGTGGCCGCGAGGCCCTGGCCCGCGCCGAAAGCCTGGCACGCGACTACCCCAACTTCCAGCTCGCGCAACTGGCGCTCGGTGACCTGCTCAACGCCCGCGTGCGCCCCGTGCGCAAGCTCGGCGACGTGCCCGAGGCCGATGCCGCGCGTGCCCCCGAAGCCGGCGGCATGCTCGACGAGCTGCGCACCGAGTCGCTGCAGCGCGTGCAGGCGCACAAGAACCGCCCGGGCGCCGACCGCATACCCGCACAGTTCCTGGAGCTGTCCAGCCGCTCGCGCCACGCGATCGCCATCGACGCATCGCGCTCGCGCCTGTACCTCTTCGAGAACACACCCAAGGGCCTGCAGCTGGTGGCCGACTACTACGCCTCGGTGGGCAAGCTGGGCATCGAGAAGCTGGTCGAGGGCGACCAGCGCACCCCCCTGGGCGTGTACTTCATCACCAGCCGCCTGGACCCGGTCACGCTCAAGGACTTCTACGGCGCCGGCGCCCTGCCCATCAACTACCCCAATCCGCTGGACCAGAGCCGGGGCAAGACCGGCAGCGGCATCTGGCTGCACGGCACACCGCCCGACCAGTTCGCGCGCGCCCCCCTGGCCACCGATGGCTGCGTGGTGCTGGCCAACCCCGACCTGGAGCGCATCCTGCGCCAGGTGGAGCCCCGCTCCACCCCCGTGGTGATTGCCCGCCAGCTGCAATGGGTGGCCGCACACAGCGTGCAGGCCGAGCGCAATGCCTTCGAGGCCGTGCTCAACGCCTGGCGCACCGCCAAGTCGCAGGGCGACATGGCGCGGCTGACGGGTTTTTACGCCCCCGATTTCCAGAGCTACCGGCAAAAGCCCCTGTCCGAGTGGACCACGGTGCTGCAGGCCGAGTCGCGCGCCTTGAAGGGCCGTGAAATACAGCTCAAGGACAAGTCTTACCTGCGCTGGACAGACGCCGCCGACACCATGGTGGTAACGTTCGGCGAAGTCGCCGAAGGCGCACGCACCGGCCCCGTCAAGCGCCAGTACTGGAAGCGCAAGGGCCAGCAATGGCAAATATTCTTTGAAGGAGTGATTGGATGATTTCCAAGAGAAACGCGGCCCTGTCGCTGGCCGGCATCGCACTGTCGGCCCTGGTCGGCCTGGCAACCCCCGCCCACGCGCAGGATGCGCCCAAGGTCAAGCTCACCACCTCCGTGGGCGACATCGTGCTGCAACTCGACCCCGCCAAGGCCCCCAAGACGGTGGAGAACTTTCTGGCCTACGTGAACGCCAAGCACTACGACGGCACCATCTTCCACCGCGTGATCAACAACTTCATGATCCAGGGCGGCGGTTTCACGCCCGACATGCAGCAAAAGTCCACCCGGCCGCCGATCCCGCTGGAGGCCAAGAACGGCCTCAAGAACGACACCTACACCGTGGCCATGGCACGCACCTCCAACCCGGAGTCGGCCACCGCCCAGTTCTTCATCAACGTGAAGAACAACGACAGCCTGAACGCCCCCAGCCCTGACGGCCATGGCTACGCCGTGTTCGGCAAGGTGATCAGCGGCGCCGACGTGGTCGACAAGATCAAGGCCGTGCCCACCGGGCGCGGCGACGTGCCCACCACCCCCATCGTCATCACGTCCGCCACGGTCGTGAAGTAATCCCCTTTTTTACCCATTCAGAAGGAAGCATTGCCATGAGCAACCCCCAAGTCGAACTGCACATCACCGGCTACGGTGTCATCACCCTCGAACTCGACGCTGAAAAGGCCCCCAAGTCGGCCGAGAACTTCCTGGCCTACGTGAACAAGGGCCACTACAACAACACCATCTTCCACCGCGTGATCCCCGGCTTCATGGTGCAAGGCGGCGGTTTCGAACCCGGCATGGCGCAAAAGCCCAGCGACGCTCCGATCCAGAACGAAGCCAACAACGGCCTGAAGAACGCCAACTACACCGTGGCCATGGCCCGCACGAGCGACCCGCACTCTGCCACTGCCCAGTTCTTCATCAACGTGGCCGACAACGGCTTTCTGAACCACACCGCCCCCTCGGCCCAGGGCTGGGGCTATGCCGTGTTCGGCAAGGTGGTCGGTGGTGCCGACGTGGTGGACAAGATCAAGGCCGTGAAGACGGGCCGCAAGGGCTTCCATGATGACGTGCCGAAAGACGACGTGATCATCGAAAAAGCGGTCGCCCTGTAAACCAGCGCTTTCGCCGTCACCCCCGTGACCACGACCGTGCCCCGGTTCGAGGAGCTCACCGCTCCCTCGCACTGGCGCACGGTCGATTTCATTTCGGACCTGCACCTGCAGGCCAGCGAGCCCGCCACCGTGGCCGCGTTCCGGCACTACCTGCAGACCACTCCGGTCGACGCCCTGTTCATCCTGGGTGACCTGTTCGAGGTGTGGGTGGGCGACGATGCCATGGACGAGCCCGGCAGCTTCGAGGCCGAGGGCTGCGCTGCGCTGTCCGCCGCGTCACAGCGCCTGCCGCTGTACTTCATGCACGGCAACCGCGACTTCCTGGCCGGCCCGGCCTTTCTGCAGCGCACGGGCATGGTCGGCCTGGCGGACCCCACCGTGCTGGTCTTCGGCGAGCAGCGCATCGTGCTGAGCCACGGCGATCTGCTGTGCCTCGCCGACGTGGACTACCAGCGCTTTCGCGTGCAGGCGCGCAGCAGTGCCTGGCAGCAGGCCTTTCTGGCCCAGCCCCTGGCCACGCGCCGCGCCCAGGCGCGCGGCATCCGCCAGGAAAGCGAGGCCAAGAAGCAATCGGGCACCACCTATGCCGATCTGGACGGCCCTGCCACCATCGACTGGCTGCAGGCGGCAGGCGCCAGCACCCTGGTCCACGGCCACACCCACCGCCCTGCGCAGCACACGCTTGCGCCAGGGCTCACCCGCGTGGTGCTCAGCGACTGGGACGCAGCGGCATTGCCCCCCCGGCTGGAAACACTGCGTTTGTCGAACGCGGGCTTGGAACGCGTCACCCTCGGCCCAAAGTAAGAGGGGTCTTGATTCCATGCGCATGCTTTTGTTGGCATGCTCTGACACCATGCCCCCCATCCTGAACCGGCTCTGGCGCCGCGTGCGCACCACCGTGGCCCCCGTGCCCGACATCTCGGCCACGCTGTGGCTGCAGACGCTGCAGCGCTATCCCTTCCTTGCCGCCTTGTCGCTGCACGACCAGTCCAAGCTGCGCGCGCTGAGCGCCCTCTTTTTGCACCACAAGCGCTTTCACGGCGCGCACGGCATGGAGGTGACCGACGCCATGGCCATCGACATCGCAGCACAGGCCTGCCTGCCCCTGCTGCACTGGGGCGACCCGGCCAAGGCCCTCGCGTGGTACGACGATTTCGTCGGCATCGTGCTGCACCCCGGCGAGGCCGTGGCCAAACGGCAGACCGTGGACGAGGCCGGCGTGGTGCACGAACACGAGCAGGTTCTGCTGGGCGAGGCCATGGACCGCGGCCCCATCATGCTCAGCTGGGAGCACGCCTCCAACGGCCGCGAGAACACCGAGCGCGGCACCAACGTGGTGGTGCATGAGTTCGTGCACAAGCTCGACATGCGCGGCAGCGGCGAGCCCAACGGCTGCCCGCCCCTGCCCGCAGGCTTCATGGGCGCCCGCACCGGCCGCGGTGCGTACGAGGCCTGGTGGAATGCCTGGGAGCCCGCGTACGCGGACTTTCGCGAGGCGGTGATCAAGGCCGAGCGCTTCGGCGCCGAGATGCCCTGGCTCGATGCCTACGGCGCCACCTCGCCCTCCGAATTCTTCGCCGTGGCCTGCGAGGCGTACTTCGTCAACCGCGCGCGCTTCGCTGTGGAGTTCTCTGGCCTGGTCCCGGTGCTGGATGCGTTTTTCAAAAGGCCCGTGGTGGCGCACTGACTCGCATCACGCCTGCCACACCCCGAACCCGGCCGAGCGCAGGTCGATGCCGACTTCGATCTCGCGGTCCACCGCGTCCTGGTAGCTCATGGGGTTGAAGCCCTCGTACAGATCGGGCAGCAGGCGCAGCCCGTACTGCTGCACGAAGCGGTTGGCCTGGATGCCCGCCTTGTGCTTGTCGAAGCGCACATCCGGGTCCAGCCCGGTCATGCCCACGTACACGCAGGGCTTGCCCTCGATGTAGTTCGGGTTGCACCTGCGGAACTTGCGTTCGCTGAGCACCGCCATGGAGAGTTCCACGACGTAGACGTTGTGATGGGGTTTGGGCATGGGTTGGGGGCGCCCGGGATCAAGCAACCTGGGCAGGGTACCCACTGTAAAACCAAATCGGCGCATTTGCAGCGACCGGGCCTGTGCGCCAACAGCGGCCCAGCCGTTGGCCGCGGCAAGCCTCTTGATGCTCCGCGAGCTCACTGGGCGGCCAGCACTTCGCGCATGACTTCGGCCTGCCAGTCAAAGTAGGGGTTGAAGGTCAGCCGTGCATGCACCTTGGCACTCTCGCGGTAGCCCCAGTCCGAATACCACACCGGCTCGCCCGCCATGCAGCGGGCCTGGTCGGCGGCGTCCTGCCCGTTCCAGCACATGCGCTGGGTGCCTTCGGTGCCGTAGAGCGGGTTGGCCGGCGAAAACAGCACACCCATGTGCGAGAACTGGCTGATGCGCTGCTCGGGCAGCTTGTCGGTGCGTACCAGCACACGCGTGCGCTGCCCGGAGCTTTCGCGCCCCGGCATGGCGGCATCACGACCCGCAGGCAGTTCGCCATACCAGATGAGGCGGCTGGCGGGGTGGGTGAAGCGGGTCTCGAAGGTGCCGAGCACATGCTCCACATCCACCACCGAGTCGTGCTGCGCCAGCACCAGCAGGGCCGGCCGGGCATAGGGCTGGCGCGCGATCTTCTCGCGCACGGCGGCAGCACTGCGGTAGTACTGCGCAAAGCCATTGGTGGGCACGTTGAGGTAGCGCAGGGGGGTCTGCTGGGGCTGCGCGGAGTCGGGCTGGCGCAGCCAGGTGCGTACGCGTGCCACCCAGGGCACGATCCAGTCCAGCGGCACGCCCGACTTGAGGGCCGGTGAAAAGAGCACCAGGCCCGCGACCTCGGGGTGGTCCAGCGCGTACTCCAGCGCCAGGTTGGCACCGGTGGAAAAGCCGCCCAGGTAGACCTCTGGAACCTCCTGCGCCAGCAGGGCCGCCTGCTCGGCCACCAGGCGGCGCCAGTCGTTCAGGTCCACGCCGATCAGGTCGGCCGGGCGCGTGCCGTGGCCGGGCAGCAGCGCCGTGCGCACCAGAAAGCCCTGGCCCGCCAGCGCCTGCCCGATGTCGGCAAACGACCAGGGCGAATCGCCCAGGCCGTGGAACAGCACCACGCCCTTGCGCGCGGGCTGCGCGGGCCGCCACTCCATGGGCGCGTTGCGCGCCAGTTCGCTGTCGTGCTCGTCACTCTGGAAGGCACGGTGCTGCGCCATCCAATCCTGCGTTTCGGTGCGGTACTGGGCAAAGCTGCCCTGGCCCAGCGGCACCATGGGCCCGCGCGGTGCAGCGCAGCCCGCGCACAGCATGGCGGCCACCAGCAACAGGCCCACGCGGCAGGGCCACCGCAGAGCGGCATGGCTTTTGTGAACGGGCTGCACCATCAGAGCCGGCACCGGTAGCCCGGGCGCGGGCCGGTGGTGCTGTAGCAGTCCCCCAGCGGGCTGTAGTGGATGCCGCTGCCCAGATGGGTGCTGCGCAGGCCCAGCTCGGGGTTGACGCCGGCATCGCCCTGGTGGGCCCGGAACTGGGGCAGTGCTTCGGAGGTTTTCACGCCGTCATGGTAGTCCACCAGGCCGAGCGGCAGGCATCCCATGCCCGTTGGTCGTCTGATTTTTGACAATTTATCCATTTTTGGATAAATTATCCAAATGGCAAAACGCACTCCCTCCTCTGCCCCGCACCGCACCCCCGAACAAAAGGCCCTGCTCTCCCAGATCGAGCAGGTGGCCCAGGGCCTCGCTGCCACCTTTGCGCCGTTCTGCGAAGTGGTGGTGCACGACCTGCTGGACCCGGGCCAGTCCATCCTGGCGATCCACAACAACCTCTCGGGCCGCTCGGTCGGTGAGCCGACGACCGAGCTGGGCCTGGCGCGCATCGCCGACCCCGACTACCCGCAGGTCATCGCCAACTACGCCAACCAGTTTTCCGATGGGCGCCAGGCCAAGAGCACCTCGGTGGGCATCAAGGATTCGTCGGGCGAGTACATCGCCGCGCTGTGCCTGAACGTGGACCTCACGCTGTTTCGCAGCCTGCAGAGCGTGGTGGGGCAGTTCACCGCCATCGACGGGGACACGGGGCTCACCGAGTCGCTCGACCCGGCGGGCGCCGATGCCATCCGCCTGCGCATCGACCAGTTCGCAGCGCGCCTGTCCACCGCGCCACGCGCACTCAAGGCAGCCGAGCGGCGCGCGCTGCTGCGCGAGCTCAGGGAGTCGGGCAGCCTGGAGGTGCGCCGCGCGATGGAGGTGGTGGCGCAGCACCTGGGCGTATCGCGTGCCACGGTGTACGGCGACGCACGTGGTGAGCTGACAGCATGAACAGCGCCACCACCGCACCGGCCCCCCGTGCGCGGGCGCAACTGCTGCTGCTCGACACGCACCAGGTCGGCGCCCTGCTGCAGCCGCAGGACGTGCTGCGCGCCGTGCACGAGGCCTTCACCCTGCACAGCCAGCGCGCGGGCCGGGTGTTCCCCGTGGTGCGCGAGGCATTACCCACGGGCGGGGTGTTCGGTATCAAGTCGGGCGACGTGCCCGCCCAAGGGCTGCTGGGCTTCAAGGCCGCAGGCTTCTGGCCCGCCAACCGCGCGCAGGGTGGCGAGCCGCACCAGGCCACCGTCATGCTGATCGACCCGGCCACGGGCCGCCCGCTGTGCCTGCTGGACGGCAATGCCATCACCACCGAGCGCACGGGCGCGGCCGGCGCGCTAGGGCTGCAGCACCTGGCGCGCGCGGACAGCGAACAGCTGTGCCTCTTTGGCACCGGCGTGCAGGCGCGCGTGCAACTGCGCTTTGCGCTGCAGGTGCTGCCCGCACTGCGGCGGGTGCGCTATGTGGCGCACGATGGGCGGCGCAACGAGGGCTTCGAGGCGGCTTTTGCCGACCGCTGCGACATCGCCCTGGCCACCGATGCGAATGAAGCTGTGGCCGCCAGCGATGTGGTCGTCACCGCCACGCCGGGCGGTGGCGCGCTGTTCGACGCAGCCGCCGTGCAGCCGGGCACCCACATCAACGCCGTGGGCACCGACACCCAAGGCAAGCGCGAGCTGCCCGTAGGCCTGCTGCAGCGCGCCCGCGTGTTCGTGGACGACGCCACACAGGCGCGCCAGATTGGCGAGGCGCAATGGGCACCGCCCGGCCTGCCCTGCGGCGAACTGGGCGATGTGCTCACCGGCCAGGTGCAGGTGGCGCGCGGCGCGCAGGACATCACCGTGTTCGACATGACGGGCCTGGCCCTGCAGGACCTGACCGTCGCTCGCATGCTGCACACCCAGGCGCTCGCGCAGGGCCTGAGCACTGAGATTGACTGGCCGTGGTGACACCGGCCCTGTCCTCTTCATTCCGTTCCCATCCCGCTTTCAACCACCATCCATCGTTGCCATGACCACTACCACCCCCATCGCCAACCGCCTTCCCACCTACGACGACGTCGTGGCCGCCGCCGGCCGCATCGCGGGCGTTGCGCACCGCACGCCGGTGCTCACCTCGCGCATCCTCGACGAAGAACTGGGCGCCCAGGTGTTCTTCAAGTGCGAGAACCTGCAGCGCATGGGCGCGTTCAAGTTCCGCGGTGCGTACAACGCGCTGGCCCGGTTCGACGCCACGCAGCGCAAGGCCGGGGTGATCGCGTTCTCGTCGGGCAACCACGCGCAGGGCATCGCCCTGGCCGCGCGCGAGCTGGGCATGCCGGCCACCATCGTCATGCCGCAGGACGCCCCCGCCGCCAAGATTGCGGCCACGCAGGGCTACGGCGCCAACGTGGTGTTCTACGACCGCTACACGCAGGACCGCGAGCAGATCACCCGCGACCTGGCCGAGCGCGATGGCCTGACCATGATCCCGCCGTACGACCATGCCGACGTGCTGGCCGGCCAGGGCACGGCGGCCAAGGAGTTGTTCGAAGAAGTGGGCGAGCTCGACGCCTTCTTCGTCTGCCTGGGCGGCGGCGGTTTGCTCTCGGGCTCGGCCCTGTCCACGCGCGCGCTGTCGCCCCGCTGCAAGCTCTACGGCGTGGAGCCCGAGGCGGGCAACGACGGGCAGCAGTCGTTTCGCAGCGGCTCCATCGTGCACATCGACACGCCCCAGACCATTGCCGATGGCGCGCAGACGCAGCACCTGGGGCAGATCACCTTCCCCATCATCCGCCGCGACGTGGACGACATCCTCACCGTGAGCGATGCGCAGCTGGTGGACGCCATGCGCTTCTTCGCCACGCGCATGAAGCTGGTGGTGGAGCCCACGGGCTGCCTGGGCTTTGCGGCGGCGCGTGCACGCGCCGCCGAGCTCAAGGGCAAGAAGGTGGGCGTGCTGATCAGCGGCGGCAACGTCGACATGGAGCGTTTCTGCAGCCTGCTCGCCGGCTGATCCCGCGAGCGAAAAGGAGCCCCCGCCATGCAAGAAGCAACAGCCAACCACCCCAGGACTCCCCTGGCGCAGATCGACACCCCCGCCGCGCTGATCGAGCTGCCACGCATGCAGCGCAACATCGCGCGCATGCAGCAGCGCATGAACGCGCTGGGTGTGCGCTTTCGCCCGCACGCCAAGACGGCCAAGTGCCCGGCCGTGACGGATGCGCAGATCGCCGCCGGCGCGCAGGGCATCACGGTCTCCACCCTCAAGGAGGCAGCGCAGTTTTTTGCCCACGGCATCACCGACATCCTCTACGCCGTGGGCACTGTGCCGCACAAGCTGCCCCAGGTGCTGGCGCTGCGCCGCCAGGGCTGCGACCTGAAGATCATCACCGACAACATCGCCGCCGCCCAGGCCATCGTGGACTTCGGCCGCGAGCACGGCGAGGTGTTCGAAGTGCTGATCGAAGTGGACACCGACGGCCACCGCTCGGGCATCCGCCCCGACGAGGCCGCACTGCTCGACGTGGGCCGCGCCCTGCACGCGGGCGGCATGCGCCTGGCCGGCGTCCTGACGCACGCGGGCGGCAGCTACGACCTGAACACCCCCGAGGCCCTCACGGCCCTGGCCGAGCAGGAGCGCGCTGGCTGCGTGCACGCCGCCGAGCGCCTGCGCGCGGCGGGACTGCCCTGCGCCGTGGTGAGCGTGGGCTCCACGCCCACGGCGCTGTCGGCGCGCGACCTCACGGGCGTGACCGAGGTGCGCGCGGGCGTGTATGTGTTGTTCGACCTGGTGATGCACAACGTGGGCGTGTGCAGCACCGACGACATCGCCCTGAGCGTGCTGACCACCGTGATCGGCCACCAGGTGGACAAGGGCTGGGCCATCGTCGACGCCGGCTGGATGGCCATGAGCCGCGACCGGGGTACGCAAAAGCAGTCGCACGACTATGGCTATGGGCAGGTGTGCGATGTGGATGGGACGGTGCTCGACGGCTATGTGCTCAGTGGTGCGAACCAGGAGCATGGGATTTTGTCGCTGGCCGGTGGATCCGGGTCGCCGGACGTGGGCGATATTGCGCGGCGGTTTCCGGTGGGGAGGCAGTTGCGGATATTGCCGAACCATGCGTGTGCCACGGGGGCGCAGTATGGGGAGTATCGGGCGGTGGAGGGTGGGGTTGTGGTGGGGGAGTGGAGTCGTTTTGGGGGGTGGTGATGTTGGCCTCTCATGGCACTGTTTGTCATGGTTGCTGCTTGCCTTGGTT
>NZ_LMIH01000001.1:30805-30980 GCF_001428645.1 Acidovorax sp. Root217 | reverse complement strand
GCACACGCACCCACCCCAGCCCCTGCGCTTCTCGGCGCAGCCAGCAGGGGTGGGGAGCGGGGTACACACGGCTGCTGCTGCGCAGCTGCGCCTGGGGTCGGGGACGCGCGCGCTGCGCGCTGCCGACGGCTTGGGCGCGATCACTCTGCCCAGGCCGAGCGAAGCAATGGCCCGA
>NZ_LMIH01000001.1:227-30665 GCF_001428645.1 Acidovorax sp. Root217 | reverse complement strand
CAGGACCGAGCATCGCAGGCTGCCCCCTCGCCACCGGCGAGGGGGACACGGGCAGCGGGGTCGCCTTTTCTTGGCCTACCTTCTTTTGGCGAAGCAAAAGAAGGTAGGTGCGCCGCCGGGCGCACACCCCGGCTCCCGCCCACAATCCAGGCACACAGTAGCTACAGGCGACCAGCCGACGCCTGCACTGGGGGTTTCAGGCAGGGCTGTGGCGCGCTAGCACCGCAACGACACCGAAGCACCCACACAAGGAACAGCGCTCAGGTCGACAGCGCCTGCTCCACCGCCACCTTCGCTTATTCCAGGCTGCTGAAAAACCGCGTGGGCTGCGGCAGAGCCTTGGGCAGATGGGCCGGCGCCGGCCACAAGCGCTCATCCGTCCAGCCCGCTGTCCACCCACCAATGTCCTTGCGCTTGACGGAGCAGACGGCTTGCCCGCTGACCGTCGCTATCCAGGTGGTAGGTTGGTTGTGGTCCCAGGTGACGTGTGCCATGGCGCCCTCCAGCGGTTGCTGCAACACATTGTAAGAAGGCTTCTACCCCGCCGGCACTGGGGGTTCCCCGACTGCGCCCCACCGGCCGTTTGCCGATGGCTTGGGCAACTACAGCCTCTTCCCCAACATCACCACCTGACCCTTGCGATAGCCCAAGCCCTCATAAAACCCAAATGCCGGCGCGCTCTCCAGCGTCTGCAAATTCAAACTCACAACGCCCTCGCCTCGCAGCACGTCCTCGAACGCACGCATCAGCACCGAACCAGCCCCTTGCCGCTGCAGATGCCCCGCCACGCACATCTCCTTGATGTGAAACGTCCACCCATTCACCCACCGCTCCTTCCAGCCCAGCACCATCGCAACCGGCACCTCCTCGACCAGCAACGCCATTGCGCGCGCAGCCGGGAAGGCCATGAATGCCGCGAGCCGCTCCACCACAGCGGCATGCTCCCATCCATCGTTCCAGGGCGGCGCATTGAACACGCCCCGGTACAGGTCCGCACAGCAGGCGATGTTCTCGGCAGTCAGGGCCACCGTGGCAAAGGGCTGGGTCATGGGCAAAAAACGGCAAAACAAAACACAAGGGCGGCAAGCGTAGCGCACCACGCTTGCCGCACTCAATGCGGTCACCCAAGGCAAGGCTTGCGCCTTGCATGCTCACCGGGCTGCCGTGGCCCCCAACGCAAACCTGGCAGCCCGCACCACGGCGGCCGCATCCACCCCGAAGAACTCCCGCAGCGCCGCCCGCGTGTCGCTGCGCCCGAACCCATCGGTCCCCAGGGTCAGGTACTTGCGCCCCTCGGGCACGAAGGCGCGCACCGTCTCGGGCACGGCGCGCACATAGTCGGTTGCAGCAATCACCGGTCCGCTTGTGGCGGCCAGCTGTGCTGCAAGCCAGGGGGTACCCGGCTTATCTGTTTCTCCCGCGATGGCGCGCTGCTCGCACGCCACGCCATCGCGCGCCAATTCGCTCCAGCTGGTTACGCTGACCACGGTGGCTGCAATGCCCTCGGCGGCCAGTTGCTGCGCGGCCTTGACCACCTCGGTGAGGATGGCGCCGGAGCCCATCAGCGTCACGTGGCGTGCGTTGGCCGCAGGGCCTTCGGCACCGAAGCGCTTGAATACATAGCAGCCGCGCAGCACGCCCTCGGCCGCATCGGCGGGCAGGTCGGGCTGGGCGTAGTTCTCGTTCATCAGCGTGACGTAGTAGAAAACGTCGCGCTGCTCGGTCACCATCTCGCGCATGCCGGCGTCGACGATCACGGCCATCTCGCCCGCGTAGGCCGGGTCGTAGGCCTTGCAGTTGGGGATGGTGGCCGCCACCAGGTGGCTGCTGCCGTCCTGGTGCTGCAGGCCCTCGCCGCCCAAGGTGGTGCGGCCCGAGGTGGCACCCAGCAAGAAGCCGCGCGCGCGCTGGTCGGCCGCAGCCCAGATGGCATCGCCCACGCGCTGAAAGCCGAACATCGAGTAGTAGATGTAGAACGGCAGCATGGCCAGCCCGTGCACGCTGTAGCTGGTGGCCGCCGCCGTCCAGCTGGCGATGGCGCCGGCCTCGCTGATGCCTTCCTCCAGAATCTGGCCGTCGAGCGCCTCGCGGTAGCTCAGCACCGAGCCGATGTCCTCCGGCGCATAGCGCTGGCCCACGCTGCTGTAGATGCCGACCTGCTTGAACAGATTGGCCATGCCGAAGGTGCGCGCCTCGTCGGCCACGATGGGCACAATGCGCGGGCCCAGCGTGGCGTCCTTGAGCAAACTGCCCAGCATGCGCACGAAGGCCATGGTGGTGCTCATCTCCTTGCCGTCCGCCTGCAGCGCAAACTGCGCATAGCTGGCGATGGCAGGCACGGGCAGCGCCTCACACGCCGTCTCGCGGCGCGGCAGGTAGCCGCCCAGGTTCTGCCGGTGGCTGCGCAGGTAGCGCATTTCGGGGCTGTCTTCGGCGGGCTTGAAGAAGGCCAGGCTGGTGGCCTGCTCATCGGTAAGCGGCAGGTTGAAGCGGTTGCGGAACTCGATGAGGTCGGTCTCGTCGAGCTTCTTCTGGCTGTGCGTGGTCATCTTGCCCTGGCCGGCCGTGCCCATGCCGTAGCCCTTCTTGGTGTGCGCCAGGATCACCGTGGGCTGGCCCTGGTGGCGCGCGGCCGCGGCATACGCGGCGTGGATCTTCACCAGGTCGTGTCCGCCGCGCTTCAGGCAGTCGATCTGCTCGTCCGTCATGCCCTGGGCCAGGGCCGCGAGCTCGGGATTCTGGCCGAAGAAGTTGTCGCGGTTGAAGCGGCCGTCCTTGGCCGCAAAGGTCTGCATCTGGCCGTCCACCGTGCCTTCAAGCGTGCGCACCAGCGCGCCCGTCAGGTCGCGGGCGAACAAGCCGTCCCAATCGCTGCCCCACACGAGCTTGACCACGTTCCAGCCCGCGCCGGCGAACAGGCGCTCCAGCTCGTCGATGATGCGGCCGTTGCCGCGCACCGGGCCGTCCAGCCGCTGCAGGTTGCAGTTGACCACCCACACCAGGTTGTCGAGCCCCTCGCGCGCGGCCAGGGTCAGCGCGCTCATGCTCTCGGGCTCGTCCATCTCGCCGTCGCCGAACACACCCCACACCTTGCGCGCCGAGCAGTCGAGCAAATTGCGGTGCGTGAGGTAGCGCATGAAGCGCGCGTGGTAGATGCTGCTGATGGGCCCGATGCCCATCGACCCGGTGGGGAACTGCCAGAAATCCGGCATCAGCCACGGGTGCGGGTAGCTCGACAGGCCCTGCGCGCCTGCGCCCGGCGCCGTCAGCTCCTGGCGGTAGTGCATCAGGTCCTGCTCGGACAGGCGGCCTTCCATGAACGCCCGCGCATACACACCGGGCGCGCTGTGCGGCTGAAAGAACACCAGGTCGCCCCGGTGCTGCCCCTCACCCACACCTTCACGGGCCCGGAAGAAATGGTTGAACCCGCTCTCGAACAGATCCGCCGCGCTGGCGTAGCTGGCGATGTGCCCACCCAGCTCGCCATAGGCCTGGTTGGCACGCACCACCATGGCCAGCGCGTTCCAGCGCACGATGGAGGCCACGCGCTCCTCGATGGCCAGGTCGCCGGGGAAGACAGGCTGGTCCTGCACGGCCACGGTGTTCACATACGGCGTGTTCAGGTCGGGCTGCCAGCCCACCCGGCCTGCACGCGCCAGGCGCACCATCTCCTGCAGCATGAAGCGCGCGCGCTCGGGCCCCTCGGTCGCTACCAGGGCCAGGAAGGCATCGCGCCATTCGGCGGTCTCCTGCGGGTCGGTATCGGTGGCCAAGGGCTGCATCAGATGGTGGTGGGCGGTGGGGGCGTTCATGCAGCAACTGTAGCCACTACGGCGCCACATGGGATGCCGTTTTGGCCCGTGGATGGCTCCATCACAGCACTTCGTGCGGCAGAACGCCTAAACTCCGGCACATGAAGCTGGATACCCTGGATTTGCGCATTCTGGCCGAGCTGCAGGCCGACGGCTCCCTGTCCAACGTGGAGCTGGCGCGGCGCGTCCACCTGTCGCCCTCGCCCTGCCTGGCGCGCGTGAAGGCGCTGGAGTCCGCGGGCGTCATCAGCCGCTACGTGGCGCTGGCCAGCGCGGCGGCGCTGGGCTTGGGGCTCAATGTGTTCATCAGCATCAGCCTGAAGACGCAGAGCAAGGAAGCGCTGGGCGACTTCGAGCAGCGCATCGCCGAGCACGACGAGGTGATGGAGTGCTACCTCATGAGCGGCGACAGTGACTACCTGATCCGCGTGGCCGTGCCCGACATCGGCGCGCTGGAGCGCTTCATTCTGGAGCGGCTGGCGCCCATACCGGGCGTGGAAAAGATCCGCTCGAGCTTTGCACTCAAGCAGGTGCGCTACAAGACGGCGCTGCCGCTGCCGCTGCCATTGCCCAAGGCATAGCCCCCGCAGCCTCCATCATTGCGCCCGCGCCGTGCTCGGCGGGTGCCCGATGATGCGCTTGTACGCCCGGCTGAACGAGGCCTCGGACTCGTAGCCCAGGCGGTTGGCCGCCACCGCCACACGCATGCCGTCGCGTGCGATCCAGCTGCGCGCCTGCGACATCTTGACCTTGGCCACATAGCGCGCGGGGCTCTCGCCCATGGTGCGCGTGAACGATTCGGAAAAGCTCGAGCGCGAGGCGCCCATCAGGTCGGCCAGCAGCGGCACATTCCAGTCGCGCTCGGGGTCGGCGTGGATGGCGGCGATCACCTTGCCGATGCGCGGGCAGCGCACGGCGGCGATCCAGCCCGTGGGGTTGTTGCAGCTGCATTCCACCCAGGCGCGGATGATGCTCGCGGCCAGCGCATCGGCCAGGCGCGCCAGGATGGCGCAGGCGCCCATGCGGTCCTGCTCCACCTCACGCTCCATGGCGTCGAGCAGCACCGGCACGGTGGTGTCGCGCCGCGCCAGGTCGCCGGCCATCATCACCTCGGGCATCATGGCCATCAGTGGGTGCAGCGGGTCGAGGTTGAAGCGCAGCGCGCCGCAGAACATCACGTCGGGCGCCTGCGGCGGGGGTGGTGCCACGGCGGCGCCCAGGTGCGCGTTGTTGGCATCGCGCCCGTCCACCAGGTAGATGTTCTCGGACACGGCCTTGCGCGCCAGCGAATCGATGTCCACCGGCGGCACGTCGGGCGAACTGGCCAGCACATGAAAGCTGCCATGCGGCAGCAGCACCGCGTCGCCCGGGTTCAGGCGCTGCCAGTCGGTCGCGGGCGTGCGCAGCCAGGCCCCGCCATGGCCCACGAAGTGAAAGCGCGCCGAGCGTTGCGCAGGGAAGGCAATGGCCCACGGCGGGTGCAGCACGCAGCGGCCATACTCCACGCCGTCCAGACGCAGGCCGAGCAGGATCTGGGTCAGCAGGTCCGGCGGGTCGGCAAAAGGCTGCTGCGGCACCTGATTGAAGGGCTTGGATAAAAAGTCAAGCATTTCGGCTTTTACGGCATGGAAACGCCGCCATCTTATCCCTACCATGGCTTTCCATCCACCCGAAGGCCTTTCCCGTGTCCTCCTCTCCCTCCTGCTCCGCCTGCCTTGATGCGCCCACCGGTGCCGTCGCTGCCGAGGCCACGCCCGCCCCCCTTTCCGCCCCCGAGCCCACCGAGGCACGCTGGGCCGCCGTGGCGTCCATGGCCCTGGGTGTCTTCGGCCTGGTCACGGCCGAGTTTTTGCCCGCCAGCCTGCTCACCGCCATGGCCAGCGACCTGCGCGTGAGCGATGGCGCCGCAGGCCAAGCCGTCACCGTGACGGCGCTGGTGGCCGCCGTGGCCGCGCCGTCGCTGCCGCTGCTCACGCGCCGCATCGACCGCCGGATTGTCATGATCGCCTTCACGCTGCTGCTGGTGCTGTCCAACGTGATGTCGGCCCTGGCCGGCAGCATGGCCACGCTGCTGGCGGCGCGGGTGCTGCTGGGCGTGGCGCTGGGGGGCTTCTGGTCCATGTCGGCGGCGCTGGCCATGCGGCTGGTGCCGGCATCGCTGTTCGCACGGGCCATGTCGTTCATCCTCACCGGGGTATCGGTGGCCACCGTGTGCGCGGCGCCCATCGGCGCCTGGATGGGCGACCTGTGGGGCTGGCGCAGCGCCTTCATCGCAGCCGGCGGCATCAGCCTGATCACGCTGGCCGTGCAACTGGTGGCCCTGCCTGCCCTGCCCCCGCGCGACAACCCCAACCTCAAGGTGCTGGGCGAGCTGCTGCGCCGCCCACCGGTGCGCGTGGCGCTGCTGGCGGTGCTGCTGGTGATCTCGGGCCACTTCGCAGGCTTCACCTACATCCGCCCGCTGATGGAGCAGGTCACGCACATGTCGGTGGCCACCATCACCGCCGTGCTGCTGGGCTATGGGGTGGGAGGCTTCTTCGGCAACTTCGTGGGCGGCTGGATCGCCGGGCGCAGCGAGCGCCAGGCCATCGTCGCCGGCGGCGCCGTCATCGCCGTGCTGGCCGCCACCTTGCTGGTGGCCGGCCAGTCGGCCGCCATCACGGCCATCGCCGTCACGCTGTGGGGCTTTGCCTTCGGCGCCTTCCCCGTGGGCTTTCAGACCTGGATCGTGCGTGCCGCGCCCGACCAGGCCGAGGGCGCGGGCGGGCTGCTGGTGGCGGCCTTCCAGATCGCCATCGCCAGCGGCGCCATCTTCGGCGGCCTGATGGTGGACCATGTGGGCGCCCTGGGCGCACCGGCCTTTGCGCTGGCAGCGCTGACGCTGGGCACCTTGCTCACCCTGCGCCACGGCCCTCGGCCTGCGGTAGCAGCCTGATCCAAGGCGGCGCGCGCTACGCCGAGTGCTGCTGGGCAGCAACCTCGGCAAAACGATCGTGCGCGTTGGGCATCCCAGCCAATCCGTTGATTGTTTATAGAGGCGTCACCAGTTAAGCCTTGACGAATAGCAAACGGCCTCGCATTATTTCGCTCAGAGGGATGGCCTTGCATCTCTTGGAAGTAGTTGCTTGGCCATTTCCACTGCTTGCTCACGTGACTCAGCAAGAAGTAAAGGGTAGCCCCAGAACTTGGCAAAGACGGCCGCAAATGCCTTATAGGCTAAACGTTTAGCTGTGTTGGGTTCGACCAGGATCATTCCCAGAACCAGTCTTCTTAACTCAACCTTGTGCTTCTTCATCCAGAGCGAAGTGCGCTTCTTTTCTTGCGGCAAGTGCTCATGGTCTTCAACAGTTGGTACGGTATCGGTTAAGAGAACGAAGGGCTCTCCGCGTCGCAGATTGGCCTCAAATTCGTCGAAGTCCTTCTGGTGGTCATGTCCAGGTTCTTGCGTAAGATTCATCCAGACCAAAGGGAAGGCGGAACTATTCATCACCATGGTGGTTTCCTTTAATTTTGATGCAACGCCAAGTAGCCAAAATGGCGAAAATGCCGGGTAAAGTAATGAAGAACACTGCCGAAAAGGCAATGTGCCAACCGTCGCGTAGCCCGTCGGCGATCCCCCCGAGGGTATTCAGAACTACAAGCAGGCTGCCGAGGGCCAGTGAAATCCACTGTGCCTTACGGGTTCCAATCAGTGCGACGAGCACCGTGATGATCCAACAACCATAGAACGCGGAAAACATCCAGAGTATTTCTGGCTCAAACGTGATCGCAGGCGTCGCTCCCTGCGCTCTAACGAAGTCGTTTACGTAGAAGAACAACTGAAAGGTGACAAAGAGCACGACACCAGCGGCTGTGGTCAACCAGAACAAGGCGACCTTGTTTTGTCCATCCATGACCATTTCTCGTGCGGGGCGTAATTGGGATTTAAGGGGCATAAAAGCTTTTTCGATAATTAATGAGGTGTGTCTGCAAATTTCAATGGATAAAGCGTTCGTTAGCCATAAAATCAATATTTATAGTTCAGCGTCACCATCAAGTTGCGCGGCGCGCCATAACTCACGGTGTCAAAATCGCCCTTCTGCAGTGCGTACTTCTTGTCAAATACGTTGTTAAGGTTGACGGCCACGTTGGTCTTCTTTGTGAAGGCGTACCGCGCCACAAGCGACACCAACGCATATGAACTTTGTTCTCCGCCCAAGGAACTGGTGCCTTTGTTGGCCGCTCGATAGAAGCGGCTCTGCCACTTGACGCCTCCGCCCAGCGTCAACTTGTTCAACTCTCCGGGCAACTGGTAAGTCGTGAAAAATTGGGCCGTGGTGCGCGGTATTTGCGAACTCAAGCGGGCGCCATGGCCATCTTGCGCAGTGAAGCTGGCGATACCTGCGTAGATGTTCCAGCCGCGCACCAGTTCGCCCTGCAAGTCCAGTTCGATCCCGCGCGACTTCGTCCCATTCACGCTTGCGTAGGCTTGGGCGCCACTTGGCGTGTAGGCTCCAGCGACAAGTTGGGCCGCGTTGTCCAGCTCGGTCTGGAACAAGGCTACCGACCCATTCAGCCGCCCGTCCAGGTAAGAGCCTTTGAGGCCGATTTCCTTGGTTTTTCCTTTGGATGGCGTGAGCACATTGCCATTGCTGTCCCGATAGTCGGCTTGCGGATTGAATATCCTCGTATAGCTGACATAGGCCGAATAGGTCTTGTCAATGTTGTAGACAAAGCCCGCATAGGGGGTGAACTCACTACTCTTTTTGTAGTGCAACGACATGCCTCTGACGTTGTCGTCGATTTCGTAGCTGCTGAAGCGACCGCCAGCGATGAGTTTCAGAGGTTCAGACAGCGAAATTCGGGCTGCACTATAGACACCGCTCTGCTTGATTTGTGTGCGGGTCGGTATCGAAGCTATAGCATCGAAATTAGGGCGGGGAAAGGCAGGGCTCAGGCCATAGACATTGACCGGCGCAAAGCCAGCAAAGAAAGGCGATATATCTTCTTGGCTAGCCGTGCGGCGCGAACTCGTTGCCCCCACCACCAAGTCATGTTGGCGGCCCAGCAGTTCAAAGGGGCCGCTCGCCATCACGTCGATGGTGTTTTGACGGCTGCGGCCTTCAGACGCCAGCGCTACCGGATAGGCTCCGTTGGGATTGGAGCCGAGCCCTGTGGCACGATCGGGTCGGCCAGCTAGACCAAGTAGTTCGGCATCGAAATCGGTGCTGTACTTGTTAGCGGCGGCCCGTAAGTTCCAGCCGTTATCGAAGCGGTGCGCGATCTCGGCGAAGGCTGTCTTGAGTGTAGTGTCCCAATGGCTCCAATCCTGCGCGTAGTTCTTGGCGCGTGAATAGTCCGCCTGCGTGCCGTCGCTGAACCATAGCGGCAAACCTCCCCAGGTCGAGCCCTGCGGCGTGATGTCCTGGTAGTCATAGCCCACGCTCACCTTCGTGTTTGATGTCAGGTCAGCCTGGACGATCCCATACAACGCTTTCCTCTTCGGCTTATAGCCGTCGATGTAAGAGTGCCCGTCTTGGTACGTCCCCACCATGCGCGCGCGAATGCGGCCGTCCTCTGTCAATGGAGTCGATACGTCAGCCATTCCCCGGCGGGTATCCCAGCTTCCTGCACCGAGCGAAGCGGACGCCGAGAAGTCACGGGTCGGTCTTTTGCGCACGAGGTTGACGGCTGCCGAGGGATTGCCGGTGCCGGTCAGCAACCCGGAGCCGCCTCGCACTACCTCGACACGGTCATAGAACGCGGTGTCGATAGAACCGATACCACTCCCATTGACAATGTTGCCGACGACGGTAGGTATGCCGTCATACTGAACGTTATTGATCAAAAAACCGCGTGAGTAGAAGCTCGTCCGTTCGCTGTCGGACTGGTACGACGCGACACCTGTGGTGTTTTCCAACACGCCCTGCGCCGAATTCAATTGCTGGTCATCCATGCGCTGGCGCGTCACCACCGTGACCGATTGCGGTGTTTCTTCAAGCGACAGTGGCAAATTCGTCGCCGTCGTCGTCTGGCCCGTGGTGTAGGAGCCGGTACCCTCGGTGGTCGCCGTATCCATGCGGCCCGTTACGGTGACATCCGGCAACGGTATTTCCTCTTGAGACGACCCCGATGCGTTGTTTTGGATTTGCTCTGGCAGGGCGGCGAACGCCTCCTGCGCGCTCATGAGAAAAGCCACCGCCGAGCCGAGCACGGCGCAGGACATATTCCTGATGTTTCCCCTTAACGGCCCACCCTGACGAAGGTAGTCATAGGGCTTAGCGCGATTACCAAATGGCTGAAGAGACTTGCCTGTAGTTGCGACGGACGGCATAAACAATACTCATTTGTATTTAGATGCGTCATTTGACCGCAGCACTGAGAGAATAGATTGCGAAACCAAGCCAGATTGTTGTTCAATTAGGCCAATCGTTACCGCTTCCAGCGAACTGATTGTCATGAGCGTGCCCTGGCGCACCTGTGGCAGCGAACATGCTGCAACCAATGGGGGCCACGCCAGCCTCTGCGCGCTTTGAGGAAAGGGAGGACACTGTCCAAAGGAGTCGTTTTTCACCATCCCCAAACAACGTTTGCAATGGAAGTAGCTGCGCGGAAGGCATGGCTGACGGGCTGGACGCAGCAGACAATCCCAAGCCAATACAGTCTGATGGAGTCAGGCGAAGGTTTCGTCGGGAAGAATGATCCCGGGCACGGTAGCAAGCTGTGCGCCGCTCGCGCGATCCGAGAGGTATCGTGCTGGAGGCTTGCCTACTGCTTTGCGGAACATGGTGACGAACCCACTGGCGTTTTCATAGCCCAGCTCGAACGCCACCGCTTGTACGCTCTGGCCCTTGGTCAAAAGTTGAAGTGCAAGGATCACATGCAGCTGTCGACGCCAGCGCCCGTAGCTCATCCCAAGCTCATGCAGCAGAAGACGGCTCATGCTTCGCTCGCTCATGCCAATACGAGTTGCCCAATCGGCCTTCGAGGTCTTGTCCGTCGGGTCATCCAGCATCATTTGCGCGAGGCGGCGCAATCGGAGATCGCGCGGCATGGGTAGATGCAAGTGCTCTACCGGCGCCGCCACCAATTCATCGAGCAACGCGGCAATCAGCCGGTCTTCTCGACCCCCCGAGGCGTATAACTCAGGAAATCCGGCCACCTTCAGTAGCAACTCGCGGAGCAATGGAGTTACCGAAATGGTGCAGCACGTTGTCGGCAGATCTGGTGCGGCGTCGGGCTCTACGAACAAACAATAGCATTCGGTTTCACCAGCCCCCCGCGCCGAGTGGGGCAAGTCGCCCGGAATCCATATGGCGCACTGCGGCGGCACAATCCAGACACCATCTTCAATTTCACAGTTGAGGATGCCGCGCGCTGAATAGATTAGCTGCGCCTTGCGGTGCTGGTGCTTGGCATTTTCCCAGTCCTTTGTTACCGACGTGGCACTCAGTGCCACAACAGGGCGCGAGACGCTGTCCATGTCCCTAGACACAGTGAACCCATCGATTGCAATCTTTGGCATAACGTCTACGGCTTTGGATGGAAGTACGGGGTTGGCTGAATTGGAAGATATTATTCCAAAATTACTCATTAAAGCAAATCAAGCCCGTAGCTATATTGCGATCAACATGCCGACCGTATTTGTTGCTTGGAATGGCCTCTCAAATGCGCCGAGATTGCCCGCAAATCAAAGCCCGTTGCGGGCCGAACGACGGCCAGGACCTGTGGATCTGAGCCCCGGTAGCCTGTCTTGGCTAAAATCAGCTTGCTACGTTGTCGTTCATCGCACTGTGCAGACCTTCCATAGGTCAGTCGTTGAGATGAGCACGAAGTTCGGCGAGATATATCAACGGCGGTTGGTTCGTTGGTACATCACGTCCGGTGCACGCAGCGGGGCTGGCCTGCCACTCCACCCTTTTTGCGCGGCTTGTCCTTCGACCCCTCAGGCAAGGGCAAGCCGGCTGTCGCCCCCGATGGAATGAGGCCGGACTTCCTTCCTGATTTCCTTCAAAAGGGTCTTTTCCGCGACCTTGGGTTCATAGGCCTGCTGCAGGTTCAGCCACGACTGCGCATCGCCCCCGAAAAACTGTGCGAGCCGCAAGGCCGTGTCCACGGTGATGCCGCGCCTTTCCAGCACGATGTCTCCGACCCGGGAGGGCGGCACGTTGAGTGCCTTCGCCACCGCATTGGCGCTGAGACCCAGTGGTACCAGGTACTCTTCTTTCAAAATTTCGCCCGGATGGATCGGGCGCATGCCGTTCTTCGCCATGGTGATCTCCCGTCAGTGATAGTCGAGAATCTCAACGTCCATGGGCCCCAACGGAGTCCACACAGACTCGGTACTGGCCATTGTCGCTGTGGCCACCGCACGCGGCCGCTGCGCGCTTTCACTGTGCCGGCTTGCGCGCCGGTGGTTTCGCCGCAGGCACCTGCCCCTTGCCCGCAGCCTTGGGCCCCACCCCCGTGGCCACGCGCTTGCGGAACTCGGCCAGGCGGGCCTTCAGGCGCTTTTCGTTCTCCGGCCCCATGCGCACCAGCATCTTCTGCCCGCTCGACAGCGCCTGCAGCTGCGGGTCCACGAACTCGTAGCGCACCCAGGGCCGGGTGGAGGTCACTTCGCCCTTCACCTCGGTCAGTTCCACCAGCAACGGGCCGGTGGGCTCGGGCGTCTTGAGCAGGTGGTCGAGCACGGCCACCAAGCGGTCGTTGAAGTATTTGTTGGGATAGCCCAGCTCTTCATACGCCTGCTGGAACAGCGGGTACAGCCGCGCGTACAAGGCAACGGCCTGGTCAACGGGGATCGCCTCGGCAAAGGCCACGAAGGCGCTGTAGCGCCCGGCATTGCCGCCCGCAATGGCCAGTTGGCCGTGGGTGCCGGGCACACCCTCCACGCTGAAGCGGCGCGGCGCCAGCTGCACCGGCCACATGCGCGAGGGCGCCTGGGCGCGCGGCAGGTTGTCCACTGTGGCCACCACGCGGCGCACAAAGCCGTCGAGCTGCAAGAACGAACCCACCGAGGGCTGCCCCAGCAGTTCGGTCAGCGCCTGGGCCACTGCGGCATCGGACTCGGCCAGTTCAGGCAGTTGAGCGGCATCGGCCGGGGCCAGCGGGTCGATGAGGTTCTGCGGGCCCGTGGGCTCCGATGCAGCAGCCACGGGTGCGGATGGAGCGGCCTCGGGCGGCGCCGCGGCGGCAGGCGGCTCGGCCACCGCGTTGTTCTTGGCCTGCCATTGCCACCATGCGTAGCCCGCACCCACCAGGGCCACCACCAGCGCGCCCGCCACCCAGCCGGTCGCCCCGCCCGTGCTGCGCGGCGGAGCCGGACGGTGGTCGCTGCGCAGTTCGGAGAAATCGCGGTCGGGGTCGAGCACTGGATCGGGCATGCAGGGGTCCTTGCGTCATGGGCCGGGGTGCGGCCAACGCAGCGGCCCGGATGATCATGGCCTGACCATTGGAAACCCTTTAGGTTCCGGCAAGACGTAACGCCCTGTTTTCGTCATGGGCACGCTGCACGCAAGCAACAGCGTGCCCAGACGCGGGAGATTCCTACAAGGACTGCAACCAGTCCACCGTAGCGGCCAGCTCGGCCGGGCGGATCTCGTGCATGCCCGGGAACTCGCGGTAGCTCAGGGTGACGGGCAGCTGCGCGAAATGCTCGCGGATGGCATGGGCCTGCACCAACGGGATCACGTTGTCCTGCGTGCCATGGCTCACCCACAGCTGCTTGCCCTGCAGCGCAGCGGCCGGCGCGGCGGCTGGCAGCACCTGGGGCAACAGCCGGCTGTGCCACACCATCGCGGCCTGCAGCAGCGCGGGCTGGGTGAGCAGCAGCGACAGCGACATGATGCCGCCCTGGCTGAACCCGCCCACCACCACGCGGCTGGCCGGCACACCCAGTTGCGATGCAGCGGCCTCCACCGCCTGCGCCACCAGCGCGCGGCTTTGCAGCTCCTGCGGCTCGTTGATGGTGCGGTCGCCATTGGGCGCCACCGAAAACTCGAACCAGGCGTTGGCCCCCGGCCCCATGCGGAACGGCGCGCGCAGGCTCAGCACATGGAAGCGCCCGGGCACATGCGGCGCCAGGCCGAACAGGTCCTGCTCATTGCTGCCCACGCCGTGCATCAGCACCAGCAGCCAGGGCTCGGTGGTGCCGGCGGCGGCGGGGCGGTGCAGGTAGGTCAGCGGCAGTTGAGGTGTAGTCATGAATCTTGATGTTGAAAGGGTGCCAGCAGAAGAGGTTTGTTCGCCGCTCAGTGTGCAGCAGGTTGCAAGGCAAATGCGTCCATCGACAACATGCTGTACATCACCTCGCGGCTCAGGTACTGCGCCTGCAGGTCATCGCCGGCCGCACCCAGCGCGAAAAAAATGGGCAGGAAGTGGTCTTCCGTCGGGTGAGCGCGCGCCGCATGCGGCGCCTGGCTGCGGTAGTCGAGCAGCGCCTGCATGTCACCGCGGGCCAGCGCATCCTCGATCCAGCGGCTGAACTCCAGCACATAGGGCGCGGGCTCGCGCACGCCGCCAAAGAACTCGGACAGGTTGTGCGTCATGCTGCCCGAACCCACCACCAGCACGCCCTGGCTGCGCAGCCCGCGCAGCGCCGCACCCAGCGCAAACACCTCGGCAGGGCCTGCGCCCGCCGGCAGGGCCACCTGCACCACCGGCAGGTCGGCGTCGGGGAACAAATGCATCAGCGGCACCCAGGCGCCATGGTCGAAGGGCCGCGCGGCATCGCCCCGCGCGGCCACGCCGGCCGCCTGCAGCAAGCCCAGCACCTCCTGCGCCAGCGCGGGCGAGCCCGGGGCCGGGTACTGCAGTTGGTACAGCGCCTGCGGAAAACCGCCAAAGTCATGCCAGGTGGCCGGCTGCGGCCCCGTCATCACCTGCGGGCTGCGCGCCATCCAGTGCGGCGACATGATCACCACACCGCGCAGCCCGGGAAACTGCGCCCGCAGCCCCTGCCCCCACTGCGTGAGCGCAGGGCCGGTGGTGCCGGCATCGATGGCGAACATTGGCGCGCCGTGCGATACGAACAGGGCGGGGACCTGGGTTGAGGAAAGGGCTTGGGTGGTTGCGGACATTGTGGGCGTACTTTCTCTAGCGTCTGAGAGGTACTGTAGAACTTGCAGTGATCGCAACCAAGCCCCTGGAGTCAAACTGATTGTTGCATTTTTAAGGTCAATCAAGCCCCTTGAAGCACGCACCTCCAAGACACGTAGACCCGCTCAATCCACCACCCGCCCCCGTAACGCCTTCGTCTCACTCCGCTGACTCTTCCCCTCCAGCCGCCGCTGCTTCGACCCATATGTCGGCTTGGTCGCCCGCCGCACCCGCGGCGGCGCAGCCACGGTGTTGACCAGGGCGTTCAGCCGCTCGATCGCATCGCTGCGGTTCTGCTCCTGGCTGCGGTACTGCTGGGCCTTGATGACGACCACGCCGTCTTGCGTGATGCGCGAATCGCGCAGGGCCAGCAGGCGCTCCTTCACGCCTTCGGACAGGGACGACGCGGCGATGGGAAAGCGCAGGTGCACGGCGCTCGATACCTTGTTGACGTTCTGCCCGCCCGCGCCCTGGGCGCGCATGGCGGTGATCTCGACCTCGCGCTCGTCGACCTGCAGCACGGCGACTTGGCCGTTGACGCGAGGGGCCTCCTGCGGCGGGCGGGGTGGGCGTGGCGCTGCCTCGGGCAAGGCAGCTGCTACGGCAGGCGCCAATGGCTTGGGATCGAGCGGAGTGTCTGCCATGTCAGCCCCTTCTACCCGCTGCGCCATCCGCCAGCGCTGCCAGCAGGGCCTGCAAGAAAACCTCGGGCCGCTCGAACTGCACCCAGTGCCCGGCATCGGCCACCAGGGCCATGCCCCGAAAATCCGGCACGGCGGCGGCATATGCAGCCTCCAGCTCGGCCATGAAGCCCTGGTACAGCGCGTCGGCTTCGCCGTAGATCACGTGCACCGGGCAGGTCACCTGCGGCAGCGAGCGGGCCAGGATGTCGGTGCGCGCCAGGCGGCGGCGCGTCATGCGGTCGCGCACCACATTGCCCACATGCACTTCGAGCGCCAGGCCTTCGACCAGGGCTGCATCGCGCAGCATCAGCACGGCCAGGTTGTAGCGGTGCATGTCGAGCTGCTCAGCGGGCGGCAGGTGGCGCCAGCCTTTCAGGCGCACAGGCCGTTCGGCCACCACGCCCATGGCGGGGGCACCCACCACCACCAGTTGGCGCGCCAGTTCGGGGTGGGCCGCCAGCGCGAGCCCTGCGGTAAGCCCGCCAAACGAAAAACCGACCAGGTCCACCGGCCGGGGGCCAAACAGCGCGCGCAGGCCCTCGGCCATGGGCTCGACCAGGGCATCGGCATCGCCGCCCTCGGGCGGGGTGGCCGAATCGCCAAAGCCCGGCAGGTCGGGTATCCAGATCTGGCGGCCAGCGACCACCAGGGGCTCGATGTTGCGCACCCAGTGCGTCCAACTGCCGCTGCCGCCGTGCAGCAGCACCAGCGGCGGTACATCACCTTGGGCCTCGCCCCAGCTGTGCCACACCATGTCACCACTGCCGCAGGGCGTGGTGTGGCGCCGGGCCAGCGCCCGCAGGCGGTCGATCTCGGGGGAAGGCAGGCGGGCGACCTCGCGCGCAGCGGCTGCGGGGGTCGCCTGGTCCTCGTCGTCCCCAGCGGTCATCACATGCCCGCCAGGCCGTCGATGGCCAGCGCATAGCCGCGCACGCCAAAGCCGCACATCACGGCCTTGGCCGCTGCGGCGATGTAGGAGTGGTGGCGGAAGGCTTCGCGGGCGTGCACATTGCTGATGTGCAGCTCGATCAACGTGATGGCCGTGCCCTTGGTGGCATCGTGCAGGGCCACGCTGGTGTGCGTGTAGGCACCGGCATTGAGCACCACGCCGGCCAGCTCGCCAGCAGCGTGCAGGCGGCCGGCCTCGTGGATCCAGTCCACCAGCGCGCCTTCATGGTTGCTCTGGTGAAAACGCAGCGCAAAACCGTGGCGCTCACAGGCCTCAACGCACATCTGCTCCACATCGGCCAGGGTGTGCGCGCCGTACACGGCGGGTTCGCGCGTGCCCAGCAGGTTCAGGTTGGGGCCATTCAGGACAAAGACGGTTTTCTTCTGGGCAGACGACATGGTGCAGCAGCTCTCCGGGCGTTGGGATGGGCTTGCCGACCATATGCCAGGCAAGCCGTGGTGGAAGCGCCAAAAACTCTTCCTGCCAACGCGGGATTATGCGGTGCCCGCCACCGCCGCCCCAAGCACCCAGGCGTACCACACAGGGTGGCAGCGCCGGGTCCGGGCGAAGCCCTTTCAGGGCCTCGTCAAGCCGGGATCAGCGGTCCCAGCGACCACGACCGCCGTGGCCGTGGTGGTGATGGCCGTAGCCACCGCCGCGGTAGTAGTAGGCCGGGGGTGGGGGCGGCGCATAGTACACAGGCGCTGGGGGCGCATAGTAAACGGGGGGCGCAGCCTGGTACACCGGGCGCGGTGCGTAGTACACGGGCGCTGGGGCCGAGTACACGGGTGCGGAATACACCGGGTAGCCGTTGCCCACGCCCACCACCACACCTGGCGAACTCAGGCCTATCGACCAGTTGACATCGCTGCGGGCCTGGGCGGAGCCGGCGGCTGCAAAGAGCGCCAGGGCCACACCAGCGGCGGCGGCCATGGACTGGATAGAACGGGTTTTCGTCATGTAAATCTCCTGGTAGTGGAGGCGGCACCCTTGGTTGGGATTCGCCTCACTGGTACTCAACGCACCAGATGTCCGAAAGGATGGCACGAAACACCATCTTTATTGTTTCTTTACGTACACGTGAGTGCGCACTCCTGCGCAATAGTTCACACCAAAACGTTTCAGCGTAGGGGCCGGCAGGCTGTTGCAGGCGCCCACAGACCATTTTTGGGGGACCCGTGGAGTTACAAATCGGGCACAGAGGGCCCAGGCTGCAGCGTGCAGCCAGCCCCCTGGCGCCCCTGGCCGCGCTGCACCGCAGCAAGCGGCCCGGCCTGCCCATAAAATGGCCCCATGACCACGTCCACCCCAGCCAACACCCCTGCCGCAGCCCCCGAAGCGGCCCCTGAGACCGCCAAGACGAGCAACTTCCTGCGCCAGATCATCGAGAGCGACCTCGACAAGGGCACCTATGCCAGCCGCCAATGGGGTGGCACGCCGGGCGATGCTGCACACCACGCCAAGGGCCAGCCCGACCCGGCCAAGATCCGCACGCGCTTCCCGCCCGAACCCAATGGCTACCTGCACATTGGCCACGCCAAGAGCATTTGTATCAATTTTGGCCTGGCGCGCGACTACGGCGGCGTGTGCCACCTGCGCTTTGACGACACCAACCCCGAAAAAGAAGACACCGAGTACGTCAACAGCATCATCGATGCCGTCAAATGGCTGGGCTTTGACTGGAACGGCAGCCCCAACGCCGCGCCCTACCAGGCCAGCGACTACTTCGGCTTCATGTACCGCGCCGCCGAAATCCTGATCGAGGCCGGCCACGCCTACGTGGACGAGCAGACCGTGGAGCAGATGCGCGCCAACCGCGGCGACTTCGGCAAACCGGGCGTCGACAGCCCCTTCCGCGCCCGCACGCCGGCCGAAAACCTGAAGCGCTTTCGCGAAATGCGCGATGGCGAGCACGAAGACGGGTCCATGGTGCTGCGCGCCAAGATCGACATGGCCAGCCCCAACATCAACATGCGCGACCCGGCGATCTACCGCATCCGCCGCGCAACGCACCACAACACCGGCGATACCTGGTGCATCTACCCGATGTACACCTATGCCCACCCCATAGAGGATGCGCTGGAGCAGATCACCCACAGCCTGTGCACGCTGGAGTTCGAAGACCAGCGCCCGTTTTACGACTGGCTGCTGGAGCGCCTCACCGAAGGTGGTCTGCTGGGCAACCCGCCCCCGCGCCAGTACGAGTTCTCGCGCCTGAACCTCACCTACGTGATCACCAGCAAGCGCAAGCTCGCCCAGCTGGTGTACGACCATAAGGTGAGCGGCTGGGACGACCCGCGCATGCCCACCATCGTTGGCCTGCGCCGGCGCGGCTACACGCCCGAATCGCTGCAGGTGTTTGCCGATCGCATCGGCGTGACCAAGAGCGACAGCTGGATCGACTACAGCACCCTGGAAGGCTGCCTGCGCGAAGACCTGGAGCTCAAGGCCTTCCGCGGCATGGCCGTGCTCAACCCCGTCAAGCTGGTGCTCACCAACTGGGACGAGGTCATGGGCGCAGGCCACCTGGAGCCCTGCACCCTGCCCTCGCTGCCCCACCCGCCCGAAGGCGTGGAAAGCCCCGAGCGCCACTTCACCATCGGCAAAGAGGTGTGGATCGAGCGCGAAGATTTTGAAGAAGTGCCCCCCAAGGGCTACAAGCGCCTGTTCCCCGGCAACAAAGTGCGCCTCAAGGGCGGCTACGTCATCGAGTGCACCGGCTGCGCCAAGGATGCCGACGGCAAGATCACCGAAGTGCTGGCCACCGTGGTGCCAGACACCAAGAGCGGTACCCCCGGCGCCGACAGCGTCAAGGTCAAGGCCGCCATCACCTGGGTGGGCGTGGCCGACGGCGTGAATGCCGAAGTGCGCATGTACGACCGCCTGTTCCTCGAAGCCCAGCCCGACGCGGGTGGCAAGGACTTCATCGAAGGCCTGAACCCGAGCAGCCTGAAGACGGTGACCGCCATCGTGGAACCCTCGCTGGCCAACGCGATGCCGGACGACAAGTTCCAGTTTGAACGCCACGGCTACTTCGTTGCCGACCGGCTGGACCACGAGCCGGGCAAGCCGGTGTTCAATCTGGCGGTGGGGTTGAAGGATTCGTGGGGGAAATAAGCTTCACCTAGACAAAGGCGCCATGGGCGCCTTTGTGCTTTTGAGGCACCATGGTCTTGACGCCACGGAGGCACAATCCATCTGTGACCGACCACTCCACCACCGAAGCACGGCCCCGTGCCATCATCATTGCCGGGCCCAATGGCGCGGGCAAAACGACGTTCGCGCGCGAGTTCCTGCCGATGGAGGCTCGATGCCCTGCATTTGTCAATGCGGACCTGATCGCGGCGGGCCTGTCGCCCTTTGCACCTGAGGCAGCCGCCCTCAAGGCGGGGCGCATCATGCTGGCGGAAATCGACGACCATGTGACCCACCGGCGCAGCTTTGCGCTGGAAACCACCCTGTCCGGCCGCATCTATGCCACCAAGATCCGACATTGGCGCAATCTGGGCTACCGGGTGATCCTCATTTTCCTTCAACTGCCCAGTGCGGACATGGCCATCGAGCGGGTGCGCTTGCGGGTGTCGCAGGGCGGGCATAACATCCCTGACGAGGTCGTGAAGCGGCGGTTTGATGCGGGGTTGTTCCATCTGACCCACACCTACCAGCCCATCGTCGGTGCCTGGTTTCTTTATGACAACCAGCACCGCCAGCCTTCGTTGCTGGACCAAGGAACCAATCCATGAGCACACCGACTGTCGACAGTCTCGCCCCAACCGATGACCTGGCCCAGGCTGCATTGGCGGCGCTTGCCAGGGCAGGCCTGCGTGCAGCAGAAGACGCGCGCAAGGCAAACACCCATATGGTGATCACTGTGGAGGGCAAGGTGCAGCACGTCAGCCCAGAGGAGTACGTCAGCCTGCGCCAAGCCCCGCAAAAGGCCCCCGCGTGATGGCGGAGTGCCCACTGTCAGCCCTTCCCTACCCCACGCTTCGCACTCAGCCGATACCGGCCTGACCACGCCAGCGGCACCATGGCCCCTTGTTAATGAAACAACGGAGGTCCCTATGCCTACGACAACCGCACCTCGCCAGACGCTCATCGATCTGGAAACCCGATTCTGGCAAGCCATGGTCGACGAGAACGTCGGTGCCGCCACCGAGCTGCTGGCCGAGCCCGCCATGATGGTCAGCAGCCACGGTGCGCTCCAATTCGACCGCGCCATGTACGGCAAGATGGCCAAGGAAGGCCCGATGGTGGTCACCGCCTTTGAGTTCAGCGACATGCAGGTGGTGTTCCCGACCGAAGCGATGGGCATCCTGACCTACCGCGTGAAGCAGGGCGTGGCGCCGCGCGGCGATAAGGCAAAGAGCATCGAACAGGTGATGCACGACAGCTCCACCTGGATCCAGGCCGAAGGGCGCTGGCAGTGCGTGATGCACACCGAGACGCCGGTGGACGACTCCATGAAGGCACCAACCAAGCACTGAGGAAGGCGCGGGGGTTTTAAGATCGGCGGTCTTTTCCAACCAAGCGCAGGCGGGCCATGCTCGCCTCGATCTTTGTCTATCCTCATGAACTTCGCCGCACGCCTCCAGCAACTCCCCTCCGCCTCCCACCTCGCCGCCCTGCAATTGCTGGGCGCCGATGGCGAGGTGCTTGCCACCATCGAGAACAAGCCCGGCCAGACCGGTTCGCTGGTGGTGTATGCCGCGCTGGCTGCGCTGTATGGCGGCAGCATCACGCCGGCAGCGGCGCGGCTGGGGTTGGAGTGGTATGGCGAGCATGTGGCCGATGCCAAGGCCTTTCCGGGCAAACACCCCAACATCGACCGCCTGCTGGGCTGGGCCGAGGGCAGCGAGAGCTATCGCGCCCAGGTGATTGCCCAGGCCTGATGGCACGGCACACCGGGCTTTAGCGAGCCCGGTGAATCAGCGGCTTACTACTTCAGCCACTTGTCCGAGGCACCTTTCAGGATGCCCCGGCTGTCGATCTGGCCCCAGACGAAGTTCATCACGCGGGTGTAGTCCGCATCGTCCTTGGGCAGCATGAAGCCCAGGTAGCTCTTGGGCGTGAGCGGTGCGTCGATGAAGGCGGCGAAGAGGCGCGGGTCGGCCTTGCTGTAGACCAGGGCTTCATAGGTCTCGGTGATCATCACGTCGCCCTTGCCTTCGGCGATGAGCGCGGGGATCTCGGCGTTCTTATCGTGCGTGCTCACCTGTGCGGTCTTGAGGTTCTGCAGCACGAAGGTTTCGTTGGTGCCGCCGGGGTTCTTGATCACGCGCACAGTGGGCTTGTTGAGGTCGTCCACGGTGGTGTACTTGGCCTTGTCGGCCGAGCGCACCAGGGCCACCTTGCCGAAGGGCGCGTAGCCCGGCAGCATTTCGATCAAACGGATGCGCGCCACGTTGCGCGTGATGCCGCCCACGGCGATGTCAAACTGGTCGGATTGCAGGTCGGCCATGAGCTTGGGCCAGGAGGTCTGCACGTACTCGATCTTCACGCCCAGTTCCTTGGCCATGGCTTCGATCACGTCGATGTCGTGGCCAGAAAGACCTGCGTCGGTCTTGATGGCAAACGGGCGGTAGTCGCCTGGGGTGCCTACGCGCAGCACCTTGGTTTCCATGATCTTGTCCAGGCGCGGGCCGGCCTGGGCGGTGTGGCTCAGGGCAAAGGTGGCGACCACGGCGGTCACGGCCACGGCAAGTAGTTTCTTGGCGATCATTTCAGGGCACTCCGAAAGGGGAAGGTAGAGGGTACGGCTGTGTGCTACCGCCACCGTCTGCGCGGGCGGTTCGCAACAAAAGGATACAGCAGCAGGCACTGCATGCAGAGTTCGTGCCCGCCTGCCGGCCGGCACCGCGCGCGGTGCAAGTCCGTCAACGAGTCCGTCAGCGGCTGAGCTCGGGCATTGCCCCGTTCATGACCTCGGCCGCGCCCAGCACGTCCTCCCGCAGGCGCAGGGCGCGCGCTCGCGTGGCAGGCACGCCGCCGAAGCGCGTGGCGCAGTAGGTTTCCAGAGCACGCTGCGTCCACTGGTGGGCCAGCGGTGCCAGGCCGGGTGCAGACGACCAGTGTTCGCGCACGGACTGGCCGGGCAGCGGCAGGTGGCGGCGGGCACGCAAGCACCAGGTCAGGGCGCGTGCCGACACCTGCATCGACCGCTCGGGAAACCAGCGCGACAGGCCCCATGCCACGGCTAGTGCCAGGCGGGGCGCCCAGCGGTAGCGGTAGCGCCACAGCAGCCAGGCCGCCAGCGCCATGGCCAGCAGCACCAGCGGGTTGCCTACACCGGCTTCACCACCCGATGGCGGCGCGGCCTGCGGGTCACCCGGCTCCCCCGTGCCACCAGAGCCCCCGGGTGACGAGGCAGACGGCCCACTGCCGCGCAACCAGTTGCGCAGCGCCTGGGCTGCGTCAAGCGCGCCGTTGATGGTGCCGCGCTGCCACTGCGGTGCAAACGGGTCGCGGCCGGCATCGCGCATGCCGTCGAGCATGCGGTCCCACGGCGAAGGCGGCGGGCCAGGCCGGGGCCGCGACTGGCCAGGGCGCGCAGCGCCGCCCCAACCACCACCCTGGTTGCCCGCACTGCCGTTGCCCGCGCTACCGCCCGGCCCCCCGGCGCGTTGCTCACCGCGGCCGTCGGCCTGGTTGCCGAAAGGCGGCTCGTACAGGCCCGGCACGTCGCCACCGGGCAGAAAGCCAAAGCCCAGCACCGGAGGCCGCGGCACGAACAGGAACAGGCAGGCCGCAATCACGCACGACACGGCGACAAAGCCCGTGGTCATGGACAACTGGGTCCAGCGCGAGAGGTCCACGCCTTCGGCATGCAGCCAGGCCAGCGCCAGCGCGCCGAACAGCCACGCAGGGCCCAGGTAGAACCACAGGCTCCAGTCGGCGGCATAGTGCGTGGTGGTCAGAAAGCAGACGGTGAAGACCACCGTCATCGTGAAGTACAGGTCGCGCCGCGTACGCAATTGGGCGGCACGCGCGCCCATGACGACCATCAGCACCAGGCAGACCCAGCGGGCAAACGGGTACAGCAGAAAGCCCGGGAGCAGCGCGAGCACGACACCCACCAGGGCCATGCCCCGCCACAGCCCGCGGCCCGCGCCTTCGCCACCACGCCGGTTGAGCACGCCCGCGCCGAAGCCCAGCACCGCCCACGCCAGCCACAGCGCACAGAACACGCCAAAGGCCATGCGGCCACGGTCCACGTACGAGAACGCAAAGCCGGTAAACAGGTAGCACAGGCCGGCAAAAACGATGGTGCCGCTGCTGCGCAGCGGTGGGGATGGCGGCTCTTGCGGGGGCACTTTGCGCGCCTTGCGGGCGGCGGTGGCGTGGGGTGCCGGCTGTTTCATGGCGCCTCCTGCAGCACCGTGGCCACGCCGGCCTGCGCTGCCACCGCACGCAACTGCTCCGCGTTGGCCCGGTGCGTGAGGGCGCCTTTGGGCCCCAGGGCAATGCAGGCCACCACCGTGCATGGCAGGCGCGCGAGTTCAGCCAGCGCTGCCTGCATATCTGCCACGGCCAGGTCACCCGGCACGACCAGGGCGATCTGCTCGCCCGCGCGGGCGTCGGCGGCCACGCGGGCACAGGCCTGGCGCAGTTGTTCGGGGCTGCTGGGCAGGGCCGAGGCCAGGGCCTGGCGCAGCAGCGCTGCATCCTGCACGGGGGGCCTGTCCTTGGCCTCGCCATCGGCCGCCGGGTAGTGCACGACCTTGGCGCCCTGGGCCAGCGCCGCATCGCACACGCCGGCCGCCAGGCGGATGGCCTGCTCGCCCGCACTGCGCGGGTCGCCCAGGGCAGGCGCCCCGGGTGCATGCACCACAAGGCGCAGGGCCAGCGCGCCCATCTGCTGGAAATGCTGAATCACCAGTTCGCCCACGCGGGCCGATGCGCGCCAGCTGACCCGGCCCACTGATTCACCCTGCTGGTATTCACGCAGCAGGCCCAGCTCGAACGACTGGCCCGTGTGGCGCGTGGCCAGGGTGCCCGAGGCGTCGGGCGACACGCTCCACGGCAGTGGCCAGTGCACGGCCTGGGGGAGGGGCAGCACGTGCACGGCAATGCCCGTGTGCTGCTGCGGCATGCTGCGCCGCGCCTGCAGCAGCCCCAGCGGAAAGCCGCTGGCCAGCCGCACCGCCACCAGCCGGTAGTGGCCCCGGCAAGAAAAGCGCGCCAGACGCCCGAGCACCGGGGCGGCGCCCTTGCGGATGACCGGCACGGTCTGGCGCAGCACCATGCGGTGGCCGGCCCATTCCCATTCGGTCTCCACATCGACCATGAAGGCGGGCCAGCGCACGCTGCGCTCCACCACCAGGCCCAGGTCGCAGGCAGCACCCTCCTGCACCTCTGCCACGCCGTCGTTCTTCAAGCGAACGGACATGCCGCGCAGCGACAGCCAGGGCAGTACGAAGCCCAGCACCGTGAGGGTGGTGAGGAACAAAAACATGCCGTAGACCATGGGGTCGCGGCGGTTGAGCGCGGCCAGCAGCAGCGTGCCGCAGAACGCGATGAGCACGCGCGAGCGGGTGAGCAGGCGTTCCATGCCGGGGCTCAGACCGGCGTGCGCTGGAGCATCAGGATCGCCTGGACGATGTCGGCCGCATCCTTGGCCTGGGCGCCCTGCCCCTGCTCGATGATGCGGTGTGCCAGCACCGGCGCGGCCACCTCGCGCACCACGGCCGGGTCCACGTAGCTGCGCCCGCGGATGCAGCTGAGCGCGCGCGCCATGCGCGCCAGGCCCAGCGTGCCGCGTGGGCTGGCGCCGAAGCGGATGTCGACGTGTTTGCGCGTGGACCCCACAATGGCCGCAATGAACTGCGCCACCTCGGGGGTGATGGACACCTCGTGCGCCGCCGCCACCAGCCGCTCGAAATCGCCAGCCCCGCACACCGGCTGCAGCCGGCTGATGGGGTGCGCGTACTGCTGGCTCTGGATCAGCCCCGCCTCGGTCGCCGCATCAGGGTAGCCCAGCGACAGGCGGATCAAAAACCGGTCGAGCTGCGCCTCGGGCAGCGGGTAGGTGCCCGCCATGTCGATGGGGTTCTGCGTGGCCAGCACGGCGAACGGGGCCGGCAGCGGCAGGGTCTGCCCGTCCAGCGTGATCTGCCCCTCTTCCATGCATTCGAGCAGGGCCGACTGGGCGCGCGGGTTGGCGCGGTTGATCTCGTCGGCCAGCACGATGTTGGCGAACACCGGGCCGGGGCGCAGGGTGAACGAGCCATCCTTGGGGTTGTAGACCGGCCCGCCCACGATGTCGGATGGCATGAGGTCGGCCGTGAACTGGATGCGCTTGAACGACAGCCCCACCGACACCGCCAGCGCGCGCGCCAGCATGGTCTTGCCCAGGCCGGGCACGTCCTCGATCAGCAGGTGCCCACCGGCCACGATGGCGGCGAGCGCCAGCTCCACCTGCTGGTGCTTGCCCTGCAGGACTTTTTCGACATTGTGGATGATGGCCTGCGCCGTGCGCGCGTGCGGCTGCTGTGCGGCGTCTGCGGCCGTTTGTGTGAGATCCAACGAACTTCCCCTCTTGTAGGTCGAAAATTCTAAGGGGCAGCCCCCAGAGGTCCAAGCCCCATATTGCGCAGGGGAATGCCTGCCCGCAGTCGACCCATCCAACCCCCGTCACCGCACGCCGGGCCGAATGCGGTTACCCTGCCCGCATTCACCAACAGAGAACACACCATGACCAAAAAACTCAAAGTCACCATCGAAGTCGAAATGTCCGTCCCCGAGGACTGGTCGCTGGTCGAAACCTCCGAAGGCACGCCCGTGCTGAGCCTGCCGGATGGCCGCTTCATGGACATCGCCATCGAGCCCCTGTTCGCCACCGACCCCGAAGAGCTGTGGAGCAGCCCCGAGGATGACGACGCGCTGCACGAAGTGCTCGACATGGTGGACAGCGAAGCCGTGACCTACGAGTTCGTCACGCATTGATGTACTCCGTGGCGCCGCGCGCTGCCTCCGCTCGATGGAGGTCGCGCTGCGGCGGCATGGCAATTCAATACAGGCTGTAGTGGTAGTCGTAGCTGCGCAGCCACAGGCGCGGCTTGCGCGGCCCGTCGAAATGCAGCTGCAGCAGGTTGGCGCGCGGGTTGGCGGTGTCCACCACGAGTTCGTCGTCGGCCTCGGGCGAGTCCAGATCCGATAGCGCAAAGCGCTGGAGCACATGGGTCAGCGCGGCCTCGGTGGTCTTGGGGCGGTAGTCGTCATCGAGCAGCAGCTCGGGCTTGGCGATGTGATCCTGGTGCAGCCAGTACCACACGCCTTCATTGGGCGTGCCGGGCCGGGCACCGGGATTGCCCTTGTCGCCCCAGGTGCTGGGCGGCTCGCCGGGCGTGGCGCCCGCCGGGTCCCACGCCAGGGCGCCCAGCCCATCCCCCACCTCGACGAACACGGCCAGGCTGCGGTCGTAGCGGGCGCGCACTGCGGGCGAAAGGATCTTGTCGAGCCCATCCGCACCGGTGCGCTTGTAGCCCCAATCGCCCAGCAGCAAATCGGTGACCTTGCCCATCTGGGCGGCCGGCAGGAAGTTGGAGTCACCGATCTGGATCTGCCAGTCGCCCAGTACCTTCACCAACGGGGGCAGCGGCACGCCCATGGCTTTCTCCAGGTCCGCGAAGGCGGCCTTGGCAGGCTTCTTCTTGGCACCGCCGTCGCCGGGCTCGATGGAGATGCTGTCTTCCAGCTTCTTGGCCAGGCCACGGATGCGCTCGATCCAGGGCTTGCCCTGGTCGTACAGCGGGGCCGAGAAAGCCGCCATGTCGCGCACCTTCCAACTCTTGTCGAACGCTGAGGCCTTGCCGCCGATGGTGACAGTGCCCTTGAGACGCACGCGCTTGAGGCCCGCAGGCAGCGCGAACACCAACGCGGGCGGCTTCTTGAGCCCCGGATGCGTGGCCTTGTGGTCGAGTTGCGCAACCACCTTGCCATCGACGATCACGTCGGCCGCCACGCTGTCGCCCACTTCGATCCAGGGGTGAATGCCAGCCCTGCCTGCAGTAGCACCATCCGCCGCAGAAGCGGCCATACCGGGAACACCCGCCATCAGAGCCCCGAGCCAGCCAGATAGTCCCGCCAGAATGCTTCGCCGCTGCGCCATGAAAATCCCTCTTCCCTATTGTTTGACGGCGGGATTGTAGGAAAGCGTAACGCCCTGCACGCCTACAGCCACCCCGAGAAAGTAACCAGCTGTGAATGAAATGTCATGACCTGGGCGAAGATGCCTACAGCTGCGACTCCAGCAACGCCGCCAACCGCTCGGCCAGCCTTTCCTTGAGCGGGCGCTTCAGCCACTCCTCGTAGGTCACGCGCCGTGACTTTGCCAGGTCCTCCTCGAACACGCGCGTCTGGCGCTCGGCGAACGCAGCGTCGTAGACATTGAGGTTGGCCTCGTCGTTGAGGCGAAACGAGCGGTTGTCGAAATTGGTGGAGCCGACCGACACCATGCGCTGGTCCACGATCATGACCTTGCAGTGGTACATGCTGGGCTGGTACTCGTAGATCTCGGCCCCGGCCTCCAGCAGCGGGCCCCAGGTGGCGCGCGACGCGGCCTTGACGGTCTCGGTGTCGGTGTGCGGCCCGGGCGTGATGAGGCGCACACGCACGCCGCGCTTCAAGGCATCGAGCATGAGCTGGCGCGTGAGGTCGTCGGGCACGAAGTACGCCACCGACAGGTCCAGGCTGCGCTCGGCCGCGGTGACGGCCATGTGGTACATCAGCTGCATGCTCTCGCTGCCGCTCGACGGCGAACTCGAGAACATCTGGGCGCGCTGGGTGCCACCCGAGGCGATGGGTGCAATCGCCGGAAAGTACGCATCCCCGTGCACCACCTTGCCCGTGACCTTGAGCCAGTTGTCCAGAAACGTGGCCTGCATCTGCGCCACGGCGGGCCCGCGCACCTGGTAGTGCGAATCGCGCCAGTGGTCGGGGTCCTGGCCATTGCCGGTCCACTCCGGGGCGATGCCCACGCCGCCGGTGAAGCCGACCTGCCCGTCCACCACCAGCAGCTTGCGGTGGGTGCGGTTGTTCAGGCGCGCCAGGTTGTACCAGTGCGGCTTGTGGAATTTTTCGACGAGCACGCCGGCCTCCTTCATCTCGGCCAGGTAGCTCTCCTCCATCTTGGCGCTGCCCACCCAGTCGAGCAGCACATGCACCGCCACACCCGCGCGGGCGCGCTCGGCCAGCGCGTCGGCAAACTGCTTGCCGATGTCGCCGGACCAGTAGATGTAGGTCTCGAAGGTCACGCTCTTTTGCGCCGAGCGGATGGCCGCGAGCATGGGCGGAAAGATCTGGTCGCCGTTGATCAGCTCCTTGACCTCATTGCCGGGGAGGATGCCCGGGCCCAGCAGGCTGCCCATGGCACGCTCGAACTGCGGGCTGGCGCTGGTGTACAGGCGCGGTATCTGGTGCTGCACCTTTTTCTCGCCGGCCGTGAAGTTCAGGGCAAAGAGCACCAGCGCGGCCGTGGCCACGAAGGTGAGCAAGACGATGCGCAGGGTGCGACCTGTTTTTTTCATGGCGCGATTGTGGGTGGGGGCCTGGCGGGCCGATGTAGGCCGACTTCGTTTCAAAGGCCCGGCACAATGGCGGCCTGCTTCGCCGTCTACCCGCCATCGATTTGCCCAAGGTCCGAACTTCCGTGCCCCATTCCATCCGCAACGCCATCCTCCCTGCCGAGACCTCTTCCATGAACCGCCGCACCGCGTTGCTGGGCGCAGCCAGCGGCCTGCTGGCCCTGCATGCGCCCGCGCTGCACGCCAAGGCACCGCCCGCCCCCACGCTGTGGCCGCAGCCGCTGCAGGTACCGGGCGGCGTGGCCCGCCTGTCGCTCGGCCCAGCGGCCAAGCGGCCGGCAGCGCATGCGGGCGATGTGCCGGTGCTGGTGCTGGGCGATGCCATCGAATGGACGGCCATCGTCGGCATACCGCTGGCCGCCACACCGGGCCCTGCGCACATCACCGTGCAGCCGGCCGGCGGCGGTGCGCCCCGGCAGGTGGCCTATACCGTGTCGCCCAAGAAGTACAAGGAGCAGCACCTCACCGTATCGCCGCGCACGGTGGACCTGTCGTCCGAGGACCAGGCACGCTACGAGCGCGAGCGCGACCACCAGGCCCTGGTGATGGCCACCTTCACCGAGCAGCCCGCAGGCGTGGCCCTGGATTCGCTGCGCATGCGCGTGCCGGTGCCGGGGCGCCGCTCCAGCTCGTTCGGGCTGCGCCGGGTGTTCAACGGCCAGGCGCGCAATCCGCACAGCGGGATGGACATCGCCGCGCCCACGGGCACGCCGATCCTCTCGCCCCTGCCAGCGCGCGTGATCGACACGGGTGAGTATTTCTTCAACGGCGGCACCGTGTGGCTGGACCATGGCCGGGGCCTGCTCTCCATGGTCTGCCACCTGAGCGCCGTCGACGTCAAAGTGGGCGACGTGCTGGCCGCCGGCCAGCGCCTGGGCGCCGTGGGCGCCACCGGCCGCGTGACCGGGCCGCACCTGCACTGGGGTGTGATGCTCAACCGCGCCATGGTGGACCCGGCCCTGTTCGTGCCGCAGGCGTGATGGCCAGCGACATGGCATTTCGCACAGGCCGCGCACTGGTATCTGCCGTCTTGGCACTGTGCTGCACAGGCTGCGCCGTGGTGGCTGTGGCTGATGCGGCGGTGAGCGTGGCGGCCACCACGGTGAAGGTGGGGGCCAAGGTGGTTGGGGCTACGGTGGATGTGGGGGCTGCTGGTGTGAAGGCGGTAACGGGCGGCAGCAGTGATTGACGCGCCGCCTTGCGTGCATCCTGCAGGCGGCGTTTGATTGCAATGGCCTATGGCTGTGTGCATGACCTGCAGGTCAGGGCCGGCGCCAAGCGGTTCTGCGGTTCTGGTGGGATGGGTGCTGCATGCCTGCGTTGAGGGCGGG
>NZ_LMIH01000001.1:0-128 GCF_001428645.1 Acidovorax sp. Root217 | reverse complement strand
GCGGCCCCCAGTCTGCGTCCCCCATCGCCCTGTCGGGCGATGGGGGCAACCTGCGATGCTCGGTCCTGGGGTGGTGCCGATGAACTCGCTGCGTTCTTCGAACTCCGCTCAGACAGCATCGGCAAGCT